>JAJXUD010000090.1 GCA_021783235.1 Myxococcales bacterium
GGCGAGCGCGCCGCTGCCCGCGCCGCCAGGCGGGTCGCTCGGGGGCTACGGCCCGCTCCGGGGCGGCGCCGTGGGCCTTCGCGAGCCGCCGCTCGCCCGCGCGGTCGCCCTCGGCGAGCTCGATCTCGTCGAGCTCGACGTCGTCGAAACGCCGGAGCCGCTCGTCGACGAGATTCGCCGCCTCCGGCCGCGCGAGACGGTCATCGCCTTCGCGAGCCACACCCACGAGGGGCCCGCCGGCTTCGACGACCGGCTGCTCGCGGAGGCGCTCGGCATGGGCCGCTTCCGGCCGACCGCCCGGCTTGGGATCGCGGACGCGGCGAGCAGGGCGATCGCGAAGGCGAGGGCCTCGATGGTCCCCGCCCAGCTGCGGCTCGCCCGCGCGAGCCTCCCCGGGCTCCAGGACGAGCGCCACGAAGGAGGCGCTCCCGATCCCGGCCTCTGGGTGCTCGCGGTCGATCGAGTGGGCGGGCGCGTGGGCGGGGATGCCGGGGACGGAGCCATCGCGACCATCGTGGGCTACGGCGCCCACCCGACGCTGCTGCCGGCGCGCGAGCGGCGATACTCGCCGGACTGGCCCGGCGCGGCCGAGCGAGCCGTCGAGACGGCCCGGGGCGGCGTGGCGCTCGTCGCGCAGGGCGCGGGCGGCGACGCCGCGGCGCACCAGGCCGACCTGCCGAGCGAGCCGGACGAACGGCTGCGCGCCTACGGGTCCGAGGTCGCGCAGGCCGCCATGGCCGCCCTCGCCGGATCGAGGCCGCTCGACGGCACCTTGGGCTTCGCCGAGGCCGAGGTCGCGCTGCCGCCGCTCGACCTCGAGCCGTTTCTCCGCTGGCCCCACGGCCTCGCCGATCGGCTCGTCGGCCCGCTCGGGCCGCGCACGGCGCGCGTGGCGGCGCTCGCCCTCGGCGGCGCGACCCTCCTCTGCGTCCCCGGCGAGCTCACCGGCGCGGCCCGCCGCCAGTGGAGCGAGGCGAACGGGCAGCTCGCGGCCGCGGCGATCCTCTCCCTCTGCGGCGGCGACGTCTCCTACGTCGAGAGCGAGCGACTCTACCGCGCCCACGAGGGAGAGCCGCTCACCCTCTTCGGCCCCGCGCTCGCCGCCCGCCTCGGCGAGGCCGCGCAGCTGGCCGCCGGGGCCGCGAGCGAGCTTCGTCCCTAGCGCCCTCCGCCATCGCCATCGCGGCCGACGACGAGGTGGCTGCGCCCGTCCTCATCGACGGATCGGGGGCCGCCGAAAGCGGGATTGCGCCGTGGCTGCCCCCATGCTACTGAAACCGGAGCGGGGTGGGCGGCGTCGAGGGCCCGGGACGGGTCCGCCGCCCCCCAAAGAGTTTCGAGTTTTCACGCCGCGCCAAGAGAGGCCGCGGCGACGGATCGCGCGGGATTCGCCCTCCTTTTCGCACGGCGCCGCACCGCGAAGCGGTCGCCCTGAAACGACGCCCTCGAGGGGCCCGCGGCAGCTTCGGCGCGGGGTCTCGGGAGGCGCGGGGCCACGGGTGGTCCCCGGCGCGAGAAGCTCGCGGCGGCGGCGCCCGGACCCACGAAAGTCGGCCATCCATGGCGAACAACGTCCTGGTCATCAACGCGGCGGGAGGCGAGACGCGCGTCGCCCTCGTCGAGAACGGCACCATCAGCGAGTACTACCTCGACCGCAAGCGCGACCGGGGCATCGTCGGCAACATCTACAAGGGCCGGGTGGTCCGGGTGCTCCCCGGCATGCAGGCGGCCTTCGTGGACATCGGCCTCGACAAGGCGGCGTTCCTCTACGTGAGCGACGTCTTCTACGATCCCGACTTCAGCGAGCAGGAGTTCGACCTCACCGAGGGCGAGCGCGGAGAGCACGGGGAGGTCCCCGCGCCGGAGCAGGTCGAGGAGGCCGAGGCGCAGGCCCGCGCCGAGCGGACCGAGAGCCCGCCCATCGCTCTGGGCGGCGATCCCCGCGCGCCCGAGATCGGCGCCGCCGCCGCGCGCGCCGAGCCGGAGGCGCCCCCCGAACCCGTCCTCGAGGCCGCCCCCGCTGCCGAGGCCGGCGGCCAGGCGACGGAAGAGTCCGAGGAGTCGGATGAGGCCCAGGAGGGCGAGGGCGACGACGACGACGGAGACGACGAGGGCGATCCCGAGGGCGAAGAGAGAGCTCCCGCGGAGGCCGCCGTCGCCGCCACGCCGGCGCAGCCTCCCCTCGAGGGGCAGCCCGCCGAGCGCGGGAGCCTCGAGGCCCCGCGACCCGCCCAAGCCGGGCTCCAGGCCGGTCAGCCCGGGGGACGGCGGCGCCGCCGCCGGCGCCGGGGCAAGGGAAACGGCAACGGCGACCGGAAGGGCCCAGCGGAGGCCGCCCGCCCGCAGGCGGCGGCGCAGCCGCACGGCCAGGACGGCCGGGGCCGCCCCGAGGCGGGCCGCAAGCCCGGCGAGGGGCGGGCCCACGGCTCCGCGCAGATCCAGGACCTCCTCAAGGAGGGGCAGGAGGTCATCGTCCAGGTCGTCAAGGATCCCATCGGCACCAAGGGCGCCCGCATCACCTCCCACGTCTCGCTCCCCGGCCGGCACCTCGTCTTCATGCCGACCGTCGACCACGTCGGCATCTCGCGCCGCATCGAGAACGAGAAGGAGCGGCGCCGGCTGCGCGACCTCGTCAACCGGATGCGGCCGCCCGGAACGGGCTTCATCGTCCGCACCGTCGCCGAGAACGTGAGCGAGGAGAAGCTCGCCGCCGACATCCGCTTCCTCATCCAGGTGTGGAACGAGGTCGGCAAGACCAAGGACCAGAAGCCCGCGCCCGCGCTGCTCCACCCGGACCTCGACATGGTCCTGCGCGCCACGCGCGACCTCTTCACCCACGACGTCGAGAAGCTCGTCATCGACGACCGCGACGAACACGAGCGGGTGATCTCGTTCATCGAGGCGCAGGGCGAGCCGCAGCTCAAGGACCACGTCGAGCTCTACGCCGGCGAGGAGCCGGTCTTCGACGCCTTCGGCATCGAGCAGGAGATCAAGCGGGCCCTGAACCGCAAGGTCTGGCTCAAGAGCGGCGGCTACATCATCATCGACCAAGCCGAGGCGCTCGTCGCGATCGACGTCAACTCCGGCCGCTACGTCGGCAAGAAGAACCTCGAGGAGACGATCACCCGAATCAACGTCGAGGCGGCGAAGGAGATCGTCTACCAGCTCCGGCTGCGCAACATTGGCGGCATCATCATCATCGACTTCATCGACATGGACAAATCCCAGAACCGGGAGAAGGTCTTCAAGGCCCTCCAGGACGCGCTGGGACGAGACAAGGCCAAGACGAACGTCCTCAAGATCAGCGAGCTCGGCCTCGTCGAGATGACCCGCAAGCGGGTGCGGGAGAGCCTCGGGCGCACGCTGAACGAGAGCTGCCACTACTGCGACGGCAAGGGCTTCATCCGAAGCAAGGTCACGGTGGCCTACGACATCTTCCGCGAGATCCGGCGCGAGGCGCCGAACTTCGGGGAGCCGGTCCTCATCATCAACTGCCACCCCGAGGTCGCGAAGCTCATCTCGACCGAGGAGCGCGACGAGCTGCGCCACCTGATGGACCGCTGCAACAAGAGCATCCAGGTGAAGGCCCAGCCGAACTACCACCAGGAGCAGTTCGACATCCACGGCAAGCAGGCCCAGGCGCAGCCGCGCCAGGGTGCGGGCGGGGCGGCCTCGTGAGCCAGGGCGGCCCCGCGGGCGCCCGCCCTCCCGGCCGCAGGTCGGAGGCGCGGCAGCAGGTGAACCGCGAGTTCGCGAGCGTCGACGAGTTCCTCGCCGAGTACGTCGCGAACATCAGCCGCTCCGGCGCCTTCATCCGCACCGAGGACCCGTTGCCCGTGGGCACCCGCGTCGCCCTCAAGTTCACGGTCATCATGAACGAGCTCGAGACGATCGAAGGGGTCGGCATGGTCGTCCGCCGCGTCCCCCCCGGCGGCAGCGAGCCCGCCGGCATGGGGGTGGTCTTCACCGAGCTGACCGGCTACTCGCGCGCCCTCATCGAGAAGATCATCACGCGCCGTTGATCCGGCTCTGGGACCGCTTCTCGCGGGCGGTGGAGCTCGACCGCCTGACGTTGCGCGCCGCGGCGCTCACCTACCTCTCCGCGCTCGCCCTCGTGCCGCTCGGCGGGCTCACGCTCTCGGTCCTCGGGCTCCTCGGCCTGCGGGGGCAGGGGCTCGCCGTGCAGGGCTTCGTCACGGGCCAGCTCGGCATGTCGCCCGAGATCGCCCAGTGGGTTCGGTCGGCCATGGCGCAGGCGAACCCCGCCGAGGTCGGCGGCATCTCGGGGCTCCTCGTCCTCGGCTCCGCGAGCGCCCTGCTCCTCAACGTCGAGACCACCGTCAACGAAATCTGGGGGATCCGGACGAAACGGCCGCTCGGACGCCGGCTCGCCTTCTGCGCCGGCGTGCTCGCCCTCGGGCCGCTCCTCCTCGGGGCGACGCTCGCGCTCACCCGGGCGCCGCTGCGCGAGGCGGTGATGCGGCTTCCGCTGCTCGGCTGGCGGCTCGGGGCGCGCTCGATGCTCCTCGTCTTCCTCGGCCTCTTCTCCCTCTACGCCCTGGCGCCGCACGCGCGGGTGCGGCCCGCCGCGGCGGCCGGGGCCGCCGCGCTCGCCGCGCCGGCCTGGGAGATCGCAAAGCACGTCTACGCCGTCGTCGCGGCCGGCGCCTTCCGGCGCAACGCCTTGATCTACGGCTCGCTCGCGGCCATCCCGGTGCTGCTGCTCTGGGTCCACGTGAGCTGGATCATCGTCCTCGGGGGCGCCCGGCTCGCCCGTGCCTTCGACGAGGCCGCCGGCCGCCCCGGGGGCTGACGGCGCCCGCGCTCGCTGGGCCAGCAGACCGCGCGGGCGGTTGCAAATCCTCAAGAGTCTGGTATGCTTACGGACGAAGCCCGACGAAAGCGAGGCGTGGTCGTGGACAACGCGATGCTCAAGTCCGATCTGATCGCCGTGCTGGTTCAGCAGCGCAACCTGACCCAGAAGCAGGCCGAAGAGACGATCGAGACCATCTTCGAGACCATGAAGCAGGCGCTCTGCCGGGGCGAGAACATCGAGATCCGAGGGCTCGGCGCCTTCCACGTCAAGCACTACGAGGGCTACCAGGGACGCAACCCCAAGACCGGAGAGGTGATTCCGGTGAAGCCGAAGCGGGGGATCCTCTTCCGGACGGGCAAGGAGCTGCGCGACCGGGTGAACCGCATCGCCGCCAACGTCGTCGTGCCGGGCGGGCCGAACCCGACCGGCGGCGACGAGAAGCCCTGAGGCGCCGTCAGGCGCTCTGGGCGGCCCGGCGAGGGCCGTTGCGGTAGAGGCGAGTCCGGTTGCGCCCCTCGCGCTTCGCCAGGTAGAGCGCCTCGTCGGCGGCGCGCAGGAGCAGCTCTGGGCTCGTCGACCCGGCCCCCGGCAGCCCCGCGATCCCGACGCTCACCGTCAGCCGCTCCCCCTCGTAGCCGCCCTGCGCGATCGCCGTCCGGATCCGCTCGCCGACCGTGAGCGCCCCGTTCAGCGAGGTCCGCGGCAGGACCACCGAGAACTCCTCGCCGCCGTAGCGAGCGCAGAGGTCGGTCTCGCGGATCTGCGCCTGCAGCGTCTTCGCGACCTCGCGCAGCACCTTGTCGCCGAAGGGATGGCCGCGCTGGTCGTTGATCTGCTTGAACCAGTCGAGGTCGAGCATGAGGAGGCTCAGGGCGTCGCCGTGCCGCTGCGCCCGCCGGAACTCCTCCGCGATTCGCTCCTCGAGCGTCCGCCGGTTCAAGAGGCCCGTCAGCGCGTCGGTGCGCGAGAGCTCCTCGAGCTCGCGCTGGCGGGCGAGGAGGGCGTCGTGGCGGGCCCGCAGCCGGAGGAGCGCATCGAGCTGGGCCTGCAGTTCGCCCGGGGGCGCGTCCGGCGGCAGGCAGACGTCCGCGCCGGCGCCGAGGAGCTGCTCGGGATCGGCGCCGCGGGCGATCGCGAGCACCGGCAAAAAGCCGCCCGGCGCCGTCGCCGCGAGGTGGCCGAGCAGATCGCTGTGAACCAAGGGCCCGTCGATGACGGCGACCTGGCAGGCGGGGGCGCGCCGCAGCGCCTCGGCGCCGCCCTGGGCACGCTCCACGAGGAGATGGCCCGCGCCCACCGCCCGGGCGAGCGCTTCGAGCTGTTCGGACGCTTCCGACGCGACGAGGACCTGATTGTTCGAGGACACGTGCACCCCCGGGCTGCCCCTCTCTAGCGGGCCGTTGCACACGACGTCAAGCGCCGCCCTGGTCCGTCGGCCCGAGTTCGGGACCTTTTCGCGGCGGCGCGCTAGAGTGCCCGGACCGTGGCCGACGTCATCCGCTTCTTCATGTCGCCCGAGGACGAGATCGCCTTCTTCCGAGCGCTCGAGCCTCACGGGCTCACGATCCTCCCGGAGATCGTTCCGGCGGATTTCACGCCGCTGCCCGTCACGGGCGAGCTCGCGCGAACGCTCGAGGGGCCGAGCCACTACCTCGCCGCCGAGAGGCTCGGCCCGATCGAGCTGCGCGAGATCGAGCGCGGGAGGAACCGAGGCTCGTTCGACGTGGACGAGATCCGCTCGCCGGTAATCCACTACGAACGGTCGATCCTGACGCCGCGGCCGGCGCAGCCGTCCCCCTCCGTCACGGAGGGCTCCGAGCTGCAGGCGGGTCGGGTCTGGGCGGAGCTCGTGGTCTCGGGGAACGTCCGCGAGAACATCGGCAAGAGCGAGTCCTTTCGGCAGCTCTTCGAGGAGCTCCGCGCCTACCTGAAGCGCTGGCGCCGCTCCCAGCCCATCGGCGCCTTCATCGGCCCCGGCGCCGCCCGCCTCTACTCGAGCGGCGTCCGGCTGCGGGGAGAGGGGCGCAAGGGGGAGCTCTACCGGCCCTTCCGGTAGCGCCGATCGATCCCGCCGGCACGGGAGGCGCTCGTCCCTCCCCGGGAGAGGCCCTCCCCCTCGTCGGCAAGCGCGCCTCCCCGCTGGATGAGTGCCCTGCCCCGGCCGCTGAGTGCTTGACATCCCGAGGCGTCTTCCGCACCCTCCCGAGCCCCATGGCCCAGCCCACCGTCGACCGCGCGCTCGCCCACCTCGAGGGGCAGCGCGCCCGCAACCAGCGCGACCTCGAGTCGCTCGTCCGCATCCCCTCGGTCTCGTTCCCGGGCTTCCCGCCCGCGGAGGTGCGCCGCAGCGCCGAGGCCGTCGCGAAGCTCCTCTCGGAGCGCGGCCTCGAGCGGGTGCAGCTCCTCGAGATCGAGGGCGCGCATCCCTACGTGTACGGCGAGCACTGCCACGCCGCCGGGGCGCCCACGCTCCTCCTCTACGCCCACCACGACGTGCAGCCCGCCGGCGAGGCCGAGCGCTGGAAGAGCGAGCCGTTCGAGCCGGTGGTCCGCGAGGGGCGGCTCTACGGCCGCGGCAGCGCCGACGACAAGGCCGGGGTGGTGGTCCACACCGCGGCGATCGACGCCTGGCTCCGTGGCGCCGGCAGCCTGCCGCTCAACGTGAAGCTCGTGATCGAGGGGGAGGAAGAGGTCGGCTCCGATCACCTGGGCGAGTTCCTCCGGCGCCACCGCGCGCTCCTCTCGGCCGACGCCATCGTCCTCACCGACACCGGCAACTTCGAGACCGGCCTGCCGACCGTGACCACCTCGCTGCGCGGCCTCACCGTGGTCGAGGTGACCGTCCGCTCGATGGCGCAGTCGCTCCACTCGGGCATGTGGGGCGGCCCCGTGCCCGACCCGACGCTCGCGCTCTGCCTCATGATCGCGAGCCTCACGAAGGCCGACGGCTCGATCGCCATCCCCGGCATCTACGACGAGGTCCGGCCGCTCTCGCCCGCCGAGCGGGCGAGCATCGAGGCCCTGCCGGCGAGCGTCGAGGACTTCCGGCGGCAAGCGGGGCTCCTGCCGAAGACGGAGCTCCTCGGCGGCCGCCACCCCTGGGAGCAGAACTGGCGCCAGCCCTCGCTCTCCGTCAACGCCTTCCAGGCGAGCTCGCGCAAGGACGCCCGCAACATCATCAACGAGAGCGCCTGGGCGCGCATCGGCCTGCGGCTCGTCCCCGACATGGATCCCGCGCGGGCCCAGAAGCTGCTCGTCGAGGCGCTGCGCGCCGCGGCGCCCTGGGGAGTCGAGCTCGAGATCGAGACCGACGACCCCACGGGCGCCTGGCGAAGCTCCACCGACCACCCGGCGTTCCAGGCGGCCTTCCGCGCGCTCGAGAAGGGCTACGGAAAGAAGCCCGTGGCGGTCGGCTCGGGCGGCTCGATCCCCTTCGTCGAGCCGTTCGCCCGCGAGCTCGGCGGCGTCCCCGCGCTGCTCATCGGCGTCGAGGATCCCTACACGAACGCCCACTCCGAGAATGAGAGCCTGCCGATCGCGGACTTCGAGAAGGCGCAGCGGAGCGCGGTCCACCTCTACGACGAGCTCGCGCGAACCCTCCGCGGGTAGCCCATCCCCTTCACGGTCTGCCGCTGCGGGGGCCCGTGAATGACGCGGGCCAACGTTTTTCCCTTCCCTCCGAGGGCGAGCTGCGCTAGATGCTCGGCCGGCTGGATCGCCGCTGGAGCGGCGGGCGCCTGGAAGGGGTCGCCCGCCCCGCCGTGCCATCCCTCGAACTGCTCGCCAACGCGAAGGTCAACCTGTTCCTCGAGGTGCTCGGGCGGCGGCCCGACGGCTTTCACGAGATCCGCTCGTGGATGGTCCCGCTCTCGCTCGCCGACCGGCTGATCGTCTCCCCGGGGGGGCGCGGCTTCTCGCTCGAGGTCCCAGGAGCGCCCGCGCTGGAGACCGACGACAACCTCGTCTTGAGGGCGGCGCGCGCCTTTCAGGGCCGCTTCGGCGCGCCGTCGGGCGCGCGGCTGCGGCTCTGGAAGCGCATCCCGGTGGCGGCGGGGCTCGGCGGCGGCTCGAGCGACGCCGCCGCCACGCTGCGCGCGCTCGCGAGCCATCTCGGCCTGCGCGACCACGCGGCGCTGCTCGAGCTCGGCGCCGCCCTCGGCAGCGACGTGCCGTTCTTCCTCGGGCGCGGCCCGGCGCTCGTCGGCGGGAGAGGCGAGCGGCTCGAGCCCGCCCCCCCCTGTCCGCCGCTCTTTCTCGTCGTGGCGAAGCCGCCGTTCGGCATCTCCGCCGCCGACGCCTACCGCGCCCTCGGTCTGCCTGCGGCGCGAGGGTCGGCCGCTCCCCCGCCGGCCGCTCGATTGACACCCCCCCTGGCCGATGCTAACTGGTCAAAGGAGCTTCGCAGGCGCGCGCGGTCGGCGCGTTCTGGGCGTCGCGTCGGGAGGCTCCTCGTGAACGACCTCCAGGCCGGAGCGGTGCGGATGAGACCGGAGCTCTCGGCGCTGCTCCAGCGGCTCTCCGCCCTCTCGCCGCTCGGCGCCGCGATGGCCGGCAGCGGCTCCTGCTGCTTCGGGCTCTTCCCCTCGGCCGCCTCGGCCCGGGGCGCGCTCGCGGGCCTTCGCGGCATCGATCTCGAGGCGGCGTTCGTCACCCGAACCCAGCGCGGTTTCTCGCGCGTCAGGCGGCTCGACTAGCGGATCGACGGGGGGGAAGGTCCATGGAGCTCACCGACATCAAGGTCTTTCCGGTGGAAGAGGAGAAGCTCAAAGCCTACGTGACCATCACGTTCGATCACTGCTTCGTCGTGCGCGACCTCAAGGTGATCCAGGGGACGACGGGGCTCTTCATCGCCATGCCGGCGAAGCGGCGCAAGGACGGCACGTTCAAGGACGTCGCGCACCCGCTGAACGCCGAGACGCGCGCCTGGCTCGAAGGGGCGGTCCTCGCCGAGTACGACCGGGAGCTGCGACGGCAGGGGCAGGACGGCGCCGCCACGGCCCGCCCCCTGGCGGCGGACGGCTCGAAGCCGTAAAAGCATTCCCGATTCTCACCAGTGGGCAGCACGGCCCGGAGACGACACCATGAGCGAGCCCCACGTCCGCATCTTCGCCGGCAACTCGAACCCCGCCCTGGTCCGGGCGCTCTGTTCCCACCTCGACGTCCCCCTGAGCCGCGCCGAGGTGGGGCGCTTCTCGGACGGCGAAACCTCGGTCGAGATCGCGGAGAACGCGCGCGGCCTCGACTGCTTCGTCCTCCAGTCGACCTGCACGCCCGTCAACGACCACCTGATGGAGCTGCTCATCATGATCGACGCGCTCAAGCGCGCGTCGGCGGGCTCGATCACCGCGGTGCTGCCCTACTACGGCTACGCCCGGCAGGATCGGAAGGTGGCGCCGCGCACGCCCATCACCGCGAAGCTCGTGGCCGACCTCTTGACCGCCGCCGGGGCGACCCGGGTCGTCTCGATGGACATGCACGCCGGGCAGATCCAGGGCTTCTTCGACATCCCCTTCGACCACCTCTACGCGGCGCCGGTCCTCCTCGATCACATCCGCAAGGGGATCGGCGACCCGGAGCAGAACGTCATCGTCTCACCGGACGCCGGTGGCGTCGAGCGGGCCCGCGCCTACTCGAAGCGGCTCGGGGCGAGCCTCGCCATCGTCGACAAGCGGCGCACCCGCGCCAACGTGGCCGAGGTGATGAACCTCATCGGCGACGTCGAGGGCAAGCACGCGATCCTGCTCGACGACATGATCGACACCGCCGGGACGCTCACCCAGGCCGCGGTCGCGCTGCGGGACCACGGCGCGAAGGACGTGGTCGCCTACGCGACCCACGGCGTCCTCTCCGGCCCGGCCATCGCGCGCATCGTCTCCTCCCCCATCGAGCGGCTCGTCATCACCGACACGATCCCGCTCAGCGCCGAGGGGAAGGCCTGCTCCAAGATCCAGCTGCTCTCGGTCGCGCGGCTCTTCGGCGAGGCCATCCGGCGGATCCACAGCAAGGACTCGCTCTCCTCGCTGTTCGTCTGACCCCCCCGGGGCCGCCGCGAGGGCTCGGGTTGCGTCGGGGAGCAGGCCGCGCGAAGGTTGGCTCGATGCGCTCCCCCCACGCCCAGCGGCTCGCCCGGCTCCGCGGCCTCTACGGCATCGTCGACGACGGCTCGCCGCTCGACCCGGTCGCCTGGGCGCGGGCGCTCGCCTCGGGCGGCGCCCGCGCGATCCAGCTGCGCTTCAAACGGACGCCGCCGCGGGCCGCGATCGAGATCGGCCGGGCCGTCCGCGCGGCCTGCCCCGGCGTCCTGCTCCTGCTGAACGACCGGCCGGATCTGGCCCTCCTCTGCGACGCCGACGGCGTCCACGTCGGGGAGGAGGATCTCTCGCCCGCGGACGCCCGCCGCGTCGTCGGGCCCGACCGGCTGGTCGGGGCCACCGCGCGCGGCGTCGGAGAGGCCCGCGCCGCGATCGCCTCCGGCGCCGACCACCTCGGCGTCGGGCCGATCTTCCCGAGCGCGACGAAGCCGCTCGCCGTTCGGCCGCTGGGGCTCGACGGGCTCGCCGCCGTCGTGCGCGCGCTGGCCCCCTCGCCCGTCGTCGCCATCTCCGGCATCGACGGGGAGAACGTCGCCTCCGTCGCGCAGACGGGCTGCGCCGCCGCGGCCGTCATCGGTGCGATCGGAGGGGCCGCGGACCCCGAGGCCGCGGCCCGGACGATCGCCCGCGCTTTCGAGGCCTCCCGATGAGCCGGCCGCTCGTCGGCGTCACGGCCGACCTCGAGGACTCCGAGAAGGGGCCCGCCTTCCGCCGGCACGAGCTCCGGCACGCCTACGCCCAGGCCGTCTACGCGGCGGGCGGCCTCCCACTGATCCTGCCGGCGCTCGGCCCCGAGGCCGCCCGGGAGTTCGTCGACGAGCTCGATGGCCTCGTCCTCACCGGCGGCGCGTTCGACGTCCCCCCGGCGCTCTATGGGGAGCGGCCCGCGCCCGGGCTCGGTCCGCTGAAGCCGGACCGGACGGCCTTCGAGCAGGCGGCGCTGGAGCGGGCGGCGGCGCGAGGGATCCCGGTCCTCGGCCTCTGCGGGGGCATGCAGCTGATGGCCGTCGTCCGCGGCGGAGCCCTCTACCAGCACCTCCCCACCGAGCTCTCGGGCGCGCTCTCGCACGAGCAGCCGAACGACCGGAGGCGGCCGAGCCACACGGTGCGGCTGAGCCCGGGGAGCCTCCTCGCGCGGGCGACCGGGGCGACCGAGCTCAGGGTCAACAGCTCGCACCACCAGGGCGTGCGGAGCCTCGGCCGCGGGCTCGTCGCGAGCGGCACGAGCCCCGACGGCCTCGTCGAGGCGCTCGAGGATCCGTCGGTCCCCTTCTTCCTGGGCGTCCAGTGGCACCCCGAGCTGCTCGACGACGGCGCCCAGCGCGGGATCTTCGAGCGGCTCGTCGAGGCCTGCCGGCCGTGAGGGCGCTGCTCTGCGTCGGCGGCCTCGACCCCTCGGGTGGCGCCGGCCTCCTCGCCGACGCCGAGGCCGCGATCGCCGCGGGCGCGCGACCGCTCTGCGCCGCGACCGCGGCGACGGTGCAGACGACGAGGGGCGTCCGGCGGATCGCGCCGCTGCCGGCGAAGCTCGTTTGCGACCAGGTCGCGGCGCTGCTCGAGGACGAGGCGCCGTCGGCCGTGAAGCTCGGCATGCTCGGCGATCCCGCGATCGCCCGGGCGCTCACGCCGCTCCTGCGCGAGGCGGGGTTGCCGCTCGTCGTCGACCCGGTGGTCCGATCCACGAGCGGGGCCACGCTGCTCTTCGGGGAGGCCCTCGCGGGCTACCGGCCGCTGCTCTCGCTCGGCCCCGTGCTCACGCCGAACCTACCCGAGGCGGCGATCCTGCTCGGCGAGCCCGAGGCGCGCGACCGGGCGTCGATGGAGCGGCAGGCCCGCGCGCTCCTCGGCCTCGGCGCGACGGCCGTCGTCCTCAAGGGCGGGCACCTGGGCGGCGTCCGGGCGCCGGATCTGCTGATCGAGGGCGGGGCGCCGCCGCGCTGGCTCGACGGCGCCCGGCTGCGGCGGAGGGCGCGCGGAACCGGCTGCCGCTTCGCCTCGGCCCTGGCCGCTCGGCTCGGGCACGGGGACGGGCTCGCCGAGGCGAGCCGCTTCGCGAAGCGGCTCGTGCGCGGCTACCTGCGAGGGTAGCGAGCCCTCGCCCGAGGCTCACCCCTCGGGCGGCCGCTCGAGGTTGACGAAGCGGTTGAACTCCCGCTGGAAGAAGACCTCGACCGTGCCGACTGGCCCGCTGCGCTGCTTGCCGAGGATCAGCTCGGTCGGCTTCTCCTGCCCGTCGAGCTGTTCGGACTCGTCGCGGTGGATGAACAGCACCACGTCGGCGTCCTGCTCGATGGCGCCGGACTCGCGGAGGTCCGAGAGCATCGGCTTGCGCCCCTTCTTCTCGACGTCGCGCGAGAGCTGCGCGAGCGCCACCACCGGGACGTCGAGCTCCTTCGCGAGCTGCTTGAGCGCCCGCGACATGATGGCGACGTCCTCGGCGCGAGAGCTCTCCCGGCGCATGGCCGGCGCCTCCATGAGCTGCAGGTAGTCGACGACGATGAGCCCGAGCTGGCCCTTCATCCGGCTCTTGAGCCGGCGCGACTTCGAGGCGATCTGCGTCGCCGTGAGCACCGGGCTGCCGTCGAGGAAGAGGTTCGTCCGAAACAGCCGGGTCGACTGCTCCATCAGCTTGTTCCAGTCGTACTGGTTCAGCTCGCCCGTGCGGAGCTTCTGCGCGTCGACGAGCGCTTCGCTCGCGAGGATGCGCTGGACGAGCTGCACCTCGGGCATCTCGAGCGAGAAGACGGCGACGACCCTGTTCTCGCGGACCGCCGCGTGGACGGCGAAGTTCAGGGCGAGGGTCGTCTTGCCCATGCCGGGCCGCCCCGCCACGATGACGAGTTCGCCGCCGTGGAGCCCGGTGGTCTTGTGGTCGAGATCGACGAGGCCGGTGGAGATGCCGGTGACGCCGCTCGGCGCCTTCATCAGCTCCTCGAGCGATCGGACCACCTCCGGGAGGATCTCCTTGAGCGATCGGAGATCCCTCCCGTTCGTCTCCTGGGTCGCCCGGAAGAGCGCCTGCTCGGCCCCGGCGGAGAGCGCCTCGATCTCGGCGGTCGCATCCTTCGAGAGCTCCAGGATCTCGCCGGCGGCCTCGCGGATTCGCCGCCGCCGAGCCTCGCGCCGGACGATCTGCGCCCAGTGGCTCGCGTTGGCGCTGGTCGCGAGCCCCGTGTCGAGCGCCACGACGTAGGTGCGGACCGCCACCTCGTCGAGCGACTCCTGCATCCGCCGCATCCTCGCGGGGATCGTCAGGTGATCGATGGCCTCTCCGTCCGTGCGGAGCGCGGCCATCGCCTCGAAGATCTGCCGGTGGAGCGGCTGGAAGAAGTCCCGCGGCTGGAGCAGGCTCGAGAGGTCGTCGAAGACCTCGTTGTCGATGAGGACGGCCCCGAGGACCGCCCGCTCCGCCTCGCGGTCCCAGGGCATCCCCCCCGGCGAGGGCCGGGAGGGATCGCCCGGGGACGCGGGCCCATCGAGCGGCGCCGCCACGCTACTGCTCGGCGACGACCTTGACCTTCAGCTTGGCCGCGACGTCGGCGTGGAGCCGGATCTCGACCTCGAACTCGCCGAGCGCCTTGATCGGCTCGGGGAGCTGGATGGCGCGCCGATCCACGGCGAGCCCCTGGGCGGCGAGCGCCTCCGCGAGATCGAGCGCGGTGACCGAGCCGTACAGCTTGTCCTGCTCGCCCACCTTGCGGGGAATCGTGACGCTCGCCTGCTCGAGCTGCTTCGCGGCCGCCGAGGCCGTGGCGCGGCGCTTTGCCTGAGCGGCGAGCGCGACCTGCTTCTCGTGCTCGACCTGCCGCAGGTTCGCGGCCGTCGCCACGACGGCCTTGCCCTGGGGCACCAGGAAGTTGCGGCCGTAGCCGCGCTTGACTTCGACGACGTCACCGGCGCTGCCGAGCGCGTGGACGTCCTCGCGCAGAATCAGCTTCATTTGCATGGGAGTCTCCCTTCGGCCGGGCTTCTCAGGCGTTGACGACGGAGTAGGGCAACAGCGCGAGCTGCCGTCCGCGCTTGATGGCGTTCGCGACCTGGCGCTGGTGAATCGCGCAGTTGCCGCTGATGCGCCGGGGGATGATCTTGCCGCGCTCCGTCAGGAAGTACTTGAGGCCGCCGTTGTCCTTGTAGTCGACCTTGGCGGTCTTGTCGGCGCAGAAGCGGCAGACCTTGCGCCGGCCGAAGCCGCCGCCGCGGCCGCCGCGCCCGCCGGCGTCGCGGCCGCCCCACTCGCCGCCGCCGCCGAAGCCG
>JAJXUD010000026.1 GCA_021783235.1 Myxococcales bacterium
ATCGCTACACGCTTCGGTCGGGCCATTGTCCTCTCCTTTGGAAAAGATCGCACTTTCCCAATAGAGGCTTTGGCCTTTTGTTCAAGCGAAATCACACCGCCACGCCCTCGCTAGACGAACGCCCATGGACCTGGCAGATATGGAGGCGGAGTGACCTGGCATTGGCACTGAGTGTTGCCACACGTGTCTGGGCCGAGGTAGTAGCAATCGGTGCAAGGGCAGACGCCGGCAGTCGCAGAGCCGACGGTTGGTGAGCCACCGCACTGGAGCATACGCCAATTGGAGTATCCTTCTGTTCCGTAGTTGGCCTGCCACCACGGAGTTGCATTGGCTCGCACGGGCTGAAGGAGGATCATGATGCTCGCGGCTGCCGGAAGATAAGATGCGTGATGTGGGCGCATGGCGAGTCTCCTGCAGAGGGATGGCCTCATGCAGGTAGGTAGTCGGGCGCCGAACGCCAAGCCCCCAAGGTGGGGCCTATCTCATTTCGGAGTCAGCTTAAAGAGCCCATCGGCGCTCCAATAGATACTCGTCCGATCCACGGCGAGCCCGCCAGGGGCTAGCTGAGAGGAGGCGAGAAGCCTCAGCGCTCCTCCCAGCTTTGCGACACTCAGGACCGCGCCGTTAGTCCAATTGTATGCCCCACTTCCGTTAGTCGTCCAGTAGACTCGATCTCCGTCAAGGGCGAGACCATAGGCTGGGGAGCTTTGCCCGGTCGCAAGAGAGACTGGGTCGCCTCCGTCTTTCGGCATCTTCAGGATGACGCCATTGGGCCCACTGCGCGTCCAATAGACCCAATCCTGGTCGACCTGAATGCGGGAGGCATAGAGCTGGTTGCCCGCGAGCAGCTGAGGAGGGCCACCCGCAAGGGGCGCTCGCATCACGCTACCATCCTCGAAACCGTTCTCGATGGTGCCTTGGTTCGTCCAATATACCCAGGTCGAATCGACGGCGATTCCGATAGGGGTCGGCTGGTGCGTGGCCAATGCGATCGGCGTTCCGCCTTGGCGGCTCAGCCGCATGATCACGCCATCCTGGTACCCGGCGTCGCTCGTTCCTTCGTTCGTCCAGTAGAGATTGTCAACATCCCCGACGATGGCAAACGGGTTCGCCTGTCCCCCTGCGAGGACGTTTGGCGATGATCCATTCGTGGTGCATGTGAAGATGTCACCGGCCCAGGATGCCCAGAAGAGATCGGCGCCGAGCAGGATGAGCTGATTGCCCGGATGCTGACCCTCCAAGAGAGTTTCCGGCCCGCCATTCTTCGGAATCTTCTTGAGAAGCGGGTCCAGCATGTAGACGCTCGCCGAATCGACGACGATCCCGTCTGGGTCAGCCCCAGGCGCAAGGGTGACCAGGCAGCCGGTCTGCGTCACCGCCCCGTCGCAGGGTTCACAGCTCCCGAGATCGCAGAAGTCTCCCGCTGGGCAGGCCTTCCCGCAGGCGCCGCAGTGACCCGGATCTCGACAGGCGTCGATGCTTGCCGGAGGCGTCCCGCACGACAACTGGTCATTGCAGGGCGAGCCTCCATCACCGATGATGGCCCCAGCGTCGCCCGGGCCCGTCGCCCCGTTCGAGCCGCCGCTGGTGGTGCTCCCACCGCCCGTCGTGGAGCTTCCCGCTCCGCTGCTGCCCCCGGACGTGGTCCCAAAGGACGCCGCCGTCGCCGAACCCGAGCTTCCCCCAGCGCTCGGAGGCCTGCTGCCTGCCGCCCCCCCTCCCGAGCCACCCATTCCACCGCACGCGTTCGCGGCAGCCATCGCGGCGATCAACCCAAAGCCGTCGAATCTCATGCCCTCGCCCCCCGGCCAGGTCCTCGAGTATTTCGAAGCTTAGGGATTCGTGGGCTCGAACGGCGTGGCCCCCCCCCTGCGGCAAGGAGAAAATCACCCAGAGCCGGCCGCTGCTGGCGAGCGACGAGCCTGAGCTCAGCCGGGCTGCGCTCCCGGCGGGCGAGGTCGAAGGCCCTCTGTCGCCATCGCCCCCGTCCGCCCAGGCCCGCTGCGCCTGGGCTCTCGCCCGATGTCGGAAGCCCAAAGGCATGCTTCCGTTGCGATGAAGAGTTCCCATAGGCTATCTTAATCTTGGCATGAAAGGAGCACCAAAGGCTGTGTTGACGCCGGGAGGCGCAGCTCGAGAGGGCTCCGCAGCAGCGCGCCCTGCTGGATGCCCAGGTTGACCGCGCTCCGCCCGCTGGCGGAGAACGCTCTCGTCCCACCGCGTCGCGGATGGTTCAAGGCGGTTCGCTAGGGCCTCGGCATGGCCGCCTCGGGGCAGCGCCGCGGGAGGACGAGGCGCGGCATGAGGGAGTCCGAATGACGATCAGCGATGACGCCCGCGCTCTCCTGCAGGAGGTTCTGGAGCAACTCTACCGGCCGGAGTCGCCGCAGTTCCCAGCGGTGCAGGCATTTCGGCTGAGCCACGAATCGAAGCGTCCGTTGCTCGACGAGCTCTTCTCCAGCGAGCACCTCAAGGGCGACGGCCGCCGGTATCTACTTTCCATCAAGGGACTCCTTGCTTGCGGGTCGACCGACGCGAGGCGCGAAGTGGAGGCGTGCGACGCGCTCCTGCCTGAGCTCAAGGATGCCTACCGTTCCGCGCCGCAAGAGAAGTGGTCGGTGGACGAGCTCTCCCGGCGCACAGGGAAGAGCATCGCCGAAGTGGCGAAGAACCTGACCTTCCTTGCCGAGCGTCCCATCTTCAGCTGGCTCGAGCGTGACCAGACGACGGGCCTCGTGAACGGCATGCAGCTTTCGGAGGGTGTTCTAGACGCCGAACCCATCGGTTGGCACGAGGACGACCCAGCCCCGGACGGCGAGGTCGCGGCGCCCAATGGCCTGACCATCGAGGCGATCGAGATCGACGGTTACCGCCCCTTCGCCCACTTTCAGGCGCAGCCCAAGAACCTGACGGTGATCATCGGCGCGAACGCGAGCGGCAAGTCGAGCCTGTTCGACTTCCTTCGGTTCGTGAGCTTCGCCGCGTCGAACCCGCTGCCGCGCGAGATCGATCCGCGGTCCGCCGGCAAGACGCTGTTTCACGTCGGCGGGCCGGAGCGGATCGACTTCGCCCTCGTCGTGGACCAGGGCCAGCGGAAGCCGCTGCGCTATCAGGTCGAGATCCAAGGCCCGGGCCCGGTCGGCAACCCGCGAGTCGTCCGCGAGCGCCTCGCAACTACGGAGCCGCTGACTTCAGGTGAGAAGGAGCCGTTCATCTTCCTCGACTTCCAAGGCGGCAAGGGGGTCGTCCGCGACCAGGTCGAGCGAAAGCTCAAGCGGCCCGAGTGGACGGTGCAACCGAACGAGTTGGCTCTTCGACGGGCACTCGACCCCACGCTGGTCACGCTCTCGAGGTTCCAGGGCTTTTTGTCCTCGTGGCGGTTCTACTCCGGGTTCGACGTTTCCGGCAGCGCGGCGATCCGCAGACCCGTGCCGACCGATCCCAATCCCACCCTTGCCGAGGACGGGTCGAACCTGAGCGCGGTGCTGTTCTCGCTCATGACCGAGCAGCAGGATGCGTGGCAGGAGCTCGAGACGCACCTGCGGTCTGCGATTCCCGGCTTCCGGTCCCTCAACGTGAAGCCGCGCGGGGGATCGGGCACCGTCATTGGCTTCTGGCGCGAACTTGGCGTGAAGGACGAACTGGTGCTCGGGGACCTGTCCGATGGGACGCTGAGGTTGCTCTGCTGGGCGACCCTCTGCCTCGCTCCCTCCATCCCCCCGCTCGTCTGCATCGACGAGCCGGAGCTTGGACTCCATCCGCGGGTCCTGCCGATCCTCGCCGGCCTGCTACGCCTCGCGGCTGCGCGCAGCCAGCTCTTGGTCGCGACCCACTCGCCCTACCTGCTCTCGCAGTTCACGCTCGACGAGATCGCCGTCATGCGGAAGGAGGACGGCCGCGCCGTGTTCGTTCGCCCCGGAGACAGCAGAGCGCTTCGCCGGGAAGTTGAAGAGCTTGGGGGAGACGCGCTCTCGCAGCTCCACATCTCCGACGAGCTCGAGGTGCGCTCGTGAGAGTCCTCGTCTACGTCGAGGGGCCATCTGATCGGGCGGCCCTCGAGGCTCTCTTGGAGCCCGTCATCTCCGCCGGACGGGAGCGGCGCGTTGGGCTTCGCTTCCTGGTGCTGAACGACAAGGCGTCGATCTTGAAGGACAGCGGACGCAAGGCTGCCGACCACCTTTCAGACAACCCCGGCGACTGGGTGTTCGCGCTTCCGGACCTCTACCCGATGTCGGTCTACGACGGGACCCCCGAGCAGCATCGCTCGTTCGCAGAGCTTGATGAGCTCTTGAGGTCACGCTTCCGGGCGCGTGCGGCGAGGGTGGGCGTTCCCGAGGCCGCGAGGAACCACTTCCGAGTCCACTGCCTGAAGTACGACCTGGAGGGCTTGCTTCTCGCGGCGCCCGACGCGCTCAAGCGGCGCCTCCAGACCGCCGACACGCTCAATAACCACTGGCGCAGACCCGTCGAGGACCAGAACGACAACAACCCGCCCAAGCGCGTCGTCGAGGGGCTCTTCGAGAAGTACCGGAGGAAGCCCAAGTACACCGACACGACCGATGCCCCATGGATCTTGAAGCGGACGCCTCTTGAGACCGTCGTCGCGGCCTGCTCGCAGCGCTTCGCGCCGTTCGTGGCGGAGCTCGCGGCACTCGCGAACGGGAGCGCGCCAACGTGATGGTGGACGGTCGTGGCGGGCGCTCGAACCAGAAGGAGAAGCAGCGATGGGCGGAGCGGGCTAGCCGAGCCGCCTCGCCACCCAGCGGGCGGTCTCGGAGACCACCTCCGAGGGGTCGTCCTCGAGCCGCTCGCAGGCCTCCCGCGCGTCCGCGCCGCCCTCGCGGAGCAGCCCGAGGAGGGCGCTGCGGCGCAGCCCGTCGAAGCCGGCGCGGCGCAGGGGCGAGCCGCGGGCGTGCCGCTCGAACTGCTCGGGCGAGAGCCCCGCGAGCGCGGAGCAGCGGAGCTCCACGATGGGGCGCGGCGCGAAGTCCGGGAGGCTCGCGGTCGCGGGCGAGCGGTTCCACGGGCAGGCGTTTTGGCAGTCGTCGCAGCCGAAGGTCCAGCGGGAGGTCGCGGGGCGAAGCTCCTCGGGGATCGACCGCTCCGTCTCGATGGTCCAGTAGGAGAGGCAGCGGCGCGAGTCGAGCCGACCCTCGCCGAGCAGCGCCCCGGTGGGGCAGGCGGGCAGGCAGTCGGCGCAGCTCCCGCAGCGGTTCGGCTGCGGCTCGTCGGGCGCGAGCTCGAGATCGGTGACGAGCGTCGCGAGCAGGACCCACGAGCCGTGCTCGGGCGTCAGGAGGAGCCCGTTCTTGCCGATCCAGCCGAGCCCCGCCCGCTGCGCCCAGATCTTCTCCATCACGGGGCTGGTGTCGGTGGAGGGGTGGATCCGGGCGCCCGGCGCGGCGCGCAGGAGCCGCCGGCGCAGCCGCCGGAGCCGCTTCTGGAGGAACTGGTGGTAGTCGCGCCCCTGCGCGTAGCGGGCGATGCCGGGCCGGGCGTCGGGGCGCCAGTAGGCGACGGCGAGGGCGACGACCGAGCGCGCGCCCGGCAGGAGCACGCGGGGGTCCAGCCGCTCGTCGAGGCGGCGGCGCAGGTAGGCCATCTCCGCCTCGCGCCCCTCGGCGAGGAAGCGGCGCAGCTCCTCGCCGTCGAGCGGCTCGGCCCGCGCGACCCCGCAGAGGTCGAAGCCGAGCGCGCGCGCCTCCGCCTTCACCGCGGCCGCGAGCGGCCCCGGCTCAACCCGGCCGTTCGGCGATCCAGGGGACATCGGAGACGCCGGCCCGCCGGTTGGCCGCGCGGGCGAGCACGAAGAGCAGGTCCGAGAGCCGGTTCAAGAAGACGAGCGCCTCGCCCCGCACCGGCTCGGTCTCGCGAAGCCGGACGGCCGACCGCTCGGCCCTCCGGCAGACCGTCCGGGCGAGGTGGAGGCCGGCGGCGGCGGGGCTCCCGCCGGGCAGGATGAAGTGCGTCTGGGCGGGCAGCTCCTCCTGGAGCCGATCGATGGTCCGCTCGAGCCGGGCGATCTCGTCCGCGCCCAGCGGCCGGCTCGCCCGGTTCTCGGTGCCGGGCGGCGTCGACAGCTCGGCGCCGAGGCGGAAGAGATCGTCCTGGAGCCCCGAGAGCACGGCGTCGAGCTCCCCGTCGCCCGAGAGCGCGGCGCGCGCCAGGCCGAGGGTCGCGTTCAGCTCGTCGATCTCGCCGTACGCCTCGACGCGCGGCGACGCCTTGGAGGCGGCCGCCCCGCCGAACAGCGAGGTCTCTCCCTGGTCGCCGCGCTTCGTGTAGATCTTCATGGTGGCCGCGTCCTATATCATGGGGCCAATGCGCGTCCGAGCCGCCCTCGTCCTCCTCTCCGCCCTCGCGGGCTGCCACTCCGACCGCTCGCCCGGCGACGTGGCCGGCCGCTTCCTCGACGACTACTACGTCGAGGTGAACCAGCCGGCCGCCCTCGCGCTCGCGACGGGGCCGGCCGCGGCGCGGCTGCGCGCCGAGATGGCCGACCTCGACGAGGCCCGCCGCCAGGGTGTCGAGGCGGCGCCCTCCCGACCGCACGTCTACTACGAGCCGCTCCAGAAGCCGGAGCCGCCCGCGGCCGGGAGGCAGAGCCGGAAGTACCGGCTCTCCATCGACAGCGGCGGCGTGATGCTGCAGAAGCGCGTCGACCTGCTCCTCTCCGACGAGGGCGGCCGCTGGCGCGTCTACCAGTTCGGCGAGGCCGATCTCTCGGCCGCTCCCTGATCAGCGGGCGGGCGGCGGCTTCGCGCCGCGGAACGAGCGGACGTAGCTCACGAGCCCGTCGATCTGGGCGGCGGTCAGCTTGTCCTGCCAGGCGGGCATGCGGCGCATGCCGTCGACGACCACGCCGCCCATGATCGCGCGCTTCAGATCCGGGTCCTGGGCCTCGCCCTGGAACTTCTCGGCGGTGAAGTCGGGCGCGTGGAAGCGCCGCCCCATCCGCGTGTCGCCGCGGCCGTCCTGGCCGTGGCAGACCGAGCACTTCTCGACGTAGAGCTGCGCCGCGGGCTTCGCGATGGGCTGAACGGTTCCAGCGTCGGCGGCCGCTGCCCCGAGCGAGGCCACGAGGACGAGGCCGACGGCCGGCATCAGAACGAGCTCACCACGCAGCGGCCCTGCAGGCAGTTGACCTGGCTGCAGCTCCCGGCCGCGGCGGGCGGGTTGCCGCTCGCGAGCTGGCCGTTCGGGTAGCAGGCCTGGCAGAAGCCGCAGACCAGCCCCGCCTGAGCCTGCGCGAACGACTGGGCCTGGCTGGCCGCGACGGCGACGCTCACCGGCTGCACGTAGCAGCTCCCCGGCAGGTACGCGCCCGTCGCGACGACGCAGTCCTGGTCGGTCTGGCAGCTCTCCGCCGCGGTGACGTTCGCGAGCAGCGCGGTGTCGAGGTCGGTGCCCGAGCAGCCGCCGTCCCAGGGCGCGCAGCCCGCGGCGCCGGCGTCGCCCGCGCCTCCGTCCGCCGAGAGGGCGAAGGTGGGCGGCTGGCAGCCGGCGTCGGGGGGCGGCAAGGGGGCGGGACGGCAGGCGAGCGCCAGGGCGGCGGCGATCAGGGCGAGCGTTCGGCGCATGGAAACTCCTTCCGATCGGCCGGAGAGTAGCACGGCGAAGCGAGCGGGCGCTCGCGTTTTCGCCGGCGTCGGGGCCTTCCGCCCCAGTGCCCCTCGTCGACGGATCACCGAGCCCTAGCCCGGCTTGCGCCAGATCGCCCGCTCGAGGAGTCCGAGCGTGCGGTGGCGGGCGACGGCCACGTAGCCGCGCGCCTGGAGGAAGCGGCGGATGGTGCCGAGCTGGACGAGCTCGAGGTAGACGAGCTGCCCGCCGGGCTTCAGCAGCCGGTCGAGCTCCGAGAGGCCGCGCTCGAAGCTCTCGTGCGCCTTCCGCCCGAAGTGGCCGCCGAGGTGGTGGAGGACCAGGAACGCGAAGGCGGCGTCGAAGCTCCGGTCGGGGTAGGAGAGCGAGAGCGCGTCGGCCTGCTCGACGGCGACCTCGGGGGGGACGCGGCCGAGCGCGCGCACGAAGCTCGCCCGGGTGGCGGTCACCTGCGCCGGATCGTGGTCGGTCTCGACGAGGCGCGACGGCCGGAAGAGCTCGTGGACGAGCAGCCCGAGATCGCCCGAGCCGCTGCCGATCTCGAGGATCGCGGGGCCGGCCGGCAGCTTCAGCGACTGCAGGAGCCAGCGGCGGACGAAGCGCCGGTAGAGCGGGCCGTTCGTGCGGCCCACGAACCAGCGGGCGGTGGCGGACATCTCGGGCATGGGCGGCCTCCAGAATCGAGACGCCTGATCTGCTCCTTTCGGGGGGCGCGCGCAACCGCGCGACGAGCCCCGAAAGGGTGGTCACACCCGCAGCAGCCCCGGGGCCTCGCGCAGGAGGTGGTCGAGCCAGGCGTTCGAGAGCTTCTCGAGGACGCCCGTCTGCCGCAGCCGGCTGTTGAGCTGCTGGAAGTCCACCCGGTCGAGCTCCTGGTCCTGGTTGAAGCAGGAGAAGACGAAGCTCTCCTTGCCGGTCTCGGGGTCGACGTGCCGCTGCAGGCACTGGGCGCAGATCTCCTTCATCATGCACTGCATCGGCGAGTTGATGGAGCCGATCGCCTTGTGCGGGGAGAGGAAGGGCGCGAGCACGCCGTGGCGCGCCTCCTTGACCGCGAGCATCATCCGGTCGGAGCCGATGGCGACGATCCGCTTCGCCTCCGAGAGCGGCGCCACCCGCTCGCCGAGCTTCCCCTCGCCGAAGGCGACGAGCGCCTGGACGATGTTGCCGACGAAGCTGCGGTCCTGGGGCCGGCGCGCCGGGATGGGCGCGCCCGAATCGACGCTCCAGACCACCTGGTCGGTCGCGGCCTCGATCTCGTCCCGCTTGAAGAGATCCTCGGCCTTCTTGTAGCCCGCGAAGTAGAGCACCCGGTTGCCGCGCTCGCGCAGCGCCTTCGCGATCGAGAAGAGGACCGCGTTGCCGAGGCCACCGCCGCAGAGGAGCACGGTCTCGCCCTCGGGGAGCTCGGTGGGCGCGCCCGTCGGGCCCATCAGCACCACGGGCTCACCGGGCTCGAGCGCCGCGCAGAGGCGCGAGCTGCCGCCCATCTCGAGCACGATGACCGAGATGAGCCCCTTCTCCTTGTCGGTCCAGGCGCCCGTGAGCGCGAGCCCCTCCATGGTGAGCTTCGTGCCCGAGACGCGCGGCGCGAGGCTCTCGAAGTTCTGCAGCCGGTAGAACTGGCCGGGCTCGAAGTGGCGGGCCGCGAACGGGGCCCGGACCACCACCTCGACGATGGTCGGAGTCAGCCGCACGACCTTCTCCACCCGGGCCGAGAGCCCGTCCTGCAGCTTCGCCGCGAAGGCCGCGAAGCGCGCGTCGCGCAGCGGCTGCTCGTCCGGCCGCAGCCCCGCGAGCTCCTTCGCGAACAGCTTCGTCACCTCGGGATAGCCGTCCTTCGCCGAGGCCATCGCCTTGACGACGCTCCCCGCGTAGGTGGGGTGGTTGTCGCCGTAGTAGCTGACGAGCTGCCCCTTGGGCCCTCGGTGCGAGGTGAAGAAGCCCGGCCGCGACTTCGGCCGCTCGGTCTCCTCGGGCGGCACCTTCACGAGCTCGACCCCGTCGCCGGAGGGCTCGAGCCGGTGCAGCTGGAAGAACTCGCGGTCCTGGTCGAGCTCGAGGCTGCCGGGCCGCTCCTTCTCGTAGGTCACGTTGGGCGAGGTGCCGGCCGCGATGCAGAGGGTGCGCGCCGGCAGCTCGACGATCTCGCCGTTGCCGCGCAGCTTCCCGTTCTGGAGCGTCTGCCGCTCGAAGCGGACGGCGCGCACCGCGCCCCGCTCGTCGGGCAGCGCCTCGAGGGGGCTCATCCGCTCGACGTAGCGGATCCCCTCCTCGAGCGACTTCAGGACCTCCTCGTGGTTCAGCCGGTAGGCGGGCGAGTCCTCGAGCGACTTGCGGTAGGCGATGGAGACTCCGCCCCACGCCTGGACGAGCTTCGCGAAGTCGGGCGCTTCGCCGGCCGCCTTCGCCCGCTCCCGCTCGGCGCGCACGGCCCGCCCGTGGGCGAGCAGCTCGCCGAGCGTCTCCTGCTCCTCGGCCGAGTAGCCGCGGCGCAGCTCGGCCTCGGGCAGCTCCTTCGAGAGGGTCTCGAAGCGGGCGAGCAGCTTCTCGCACTGGAGCGGGTAGTAGGCGGCGAGCTCGGTGGCGGTGTCGATGGCGGTGAGGCCGCCGCCGATGACCAGCGCGGGCAGCCGGACCTGGAGGTTCGCCATCGATTCGCGCTTGAAGGCGCCCTGCAGCTGCAGCGCCATGAGGAAGTCGCTCGCCTTGCGGACCCCGCGCAGCAGGTTGTTCTTGATGCCGATGAGGGTCGGCCGGCCGGCGCCCGCGGCGATGGCGACGTGGTCGAAGCCGAGCTCCCAGGCGTTCTCGAGCGTCAGCGTGCCGCCGAAGCGGATGCCGCCGTGGATGCGCAGGCTCGGGTGGCGCGAGATGACGAGCTGGAGGAGCGTGAGGAAGTTCTTGTCCCAGCGGACGGTGATGCCGTACTCGGAGACGCCGCCGAAGCCGGCGAGCACCCGCTGGTCGAGCTCGCGCTCGAGCTGCGCGAAGTCGCGGATGGGCCCCTCGCGGAGCGACTCGGGGACGGGCTCGATCTTGAGGCCGTCGATGCCGACCACGCCGAAGCCCTCGCAGGCGAGCTGGTGGGCCAAGGTGTAGCCCGCGGGGCCCAGGCCGACCACGAGGACGTTCTTGCCGTTGTACGGCCTCGCCTCGGGGCGCCGCGCGTGGAGCGGGTTCCAGCGGGTGAGCAGGTCGAAGATCTCGACGCCCCAGGGGAGCCGCAGGACGTTCGTGAGGACCGCGGTCTCCACCTCCGGGATGTTCACCGGCTCCTGCTTCTGGAAGATGCACGCCTTCATGCAGTCGTTGCAGATCCGGTGGCCCGTGCCCGGCAGCATCGGGTTGTCGATGCAGACCATCGCGAGCGCGCCGAGCGAGTCGCCGCCGTTCTCGAGCTGCTGCATCTCGCCGATCCGCTCCTCGAGCGGGCAGCCGGCGAGCGGGATGCCGAGGGGGTTCTTCTTGAAGCCCTCGGCGTCGTGAAACCCCTTCGAGCAGTGGTCCTTCTCGCGCTCGTGGCAGTAGAGGCAGTAGTCGGCCTCGGCGATGATCTCGAGCCTGTGGCCGCGCCGGTCGGTGAGGGTGAAGCCGTCGCGCCGGCGCCGCCGGTCGAGGGGGCCGACGAAGGCCTCGGGCAGCGCGGGGTCGGGGCGGACCACCTCGACGAGCGCCGCGTGATCCAGCGGCTTCGGCAGCCTGATCGACTGCCAGCGGGCGAGCTTCTTCTTCTCCTCGGGCTGCTCGCAGCGGGCGAAGGTGTAGCGGTCCAGCAGGTCGAGCGCGGCCTTCACCTCGGTCAGCGGATCGCCGGCCGCCCCCGCGTCGCGCAGCGCGCTCCAGCGCTCCTTCGCCGAGAGGGCCGCCTCGCCCCCCGCGGCGAGCGCCGCCTCGAGCCGGATGAGCTCGAGCACGGCCTTCGCGAAGGCGAGCTCGTCGAGATCGGCCTCCGGTGAGAAGCGGGCGAGCAGGGGCCGCGCCTTCGAGGCGAGGGCGAACCACTCCGAGGGGGCGGGCCGGTTCTTCGCCCCCTTCTTGAAGACCCGCTTCGCCATGAAGTCGCGCTTGAGGTCGAAGCGGGGCCGCTCCCCGAGCGTCGCCTCGCGCAGGGCGCGCGCCTCGGCCTCGACGCCGAAGAGCTTCGCGACGAAGGCCGAGAGCTGGCCCGCGACCTCGATGAGCAGCGCCGACTCCTGTGGCTTCGAGAGGCCGTGCGCCGGCCCTTGGCCGCGCTCGGCCTTCCGGTAGGAGTCGAAGCGGGCGAAGAGGGGCGCGTCCGCCTCGCGCAGCGCCGCGTCGAAGGCGGCGCTCAGCGCGGGGAGCCGGTCGGGCCGGTGGAGGTCGTCGAAGGTGAAGCCGAAGGCGAGGCGCAGCGGCTCGGCGCTGGGGGCGTGGTCGGTTTTCTTGGGGGCGTTCATGGGCGCGAGTGTTCTAGCGCGGACTCGGCGTCCGATCAAAACCATCGTTCGGTCCGGCGATTGACCCCGATCAACGATTGGCTCGGAGGCCACCTCGGCGCGGCCAGCGCTGAAACGAGAGCTGGTCGATCAGCGGTTCTCGTGCACCCGCTCGGGCGGGACCCCGAGCTCCGCGAGCGTCTCGCGGACCCCGGCGACCATCGCGGGCAGCCCCGCCACGTAGGCCACCGCCTCCGACAGCCGCTCCGCGGGCAGCGCCCGCCGCGCCGCCTCCTGCACGTGGCCCGTCGCCCCCGTCCAGCCGGGGCCGGGCCGCGAGGCGACGAGGAGGATCTCGACGCCGGCGCGCCGCCAGCCCTCGTGCTCCTTCGCGTAGGCGAAGTCGCCCCCGTCGCGCTGCCCGTAGAACAGGTAGACCTTCCGCTGGAGCGGCCCGCCCGCGAGCAGCCGCCGCAAGAGCGCCCGGATCGGCGTGATCCCCGAGCCGGCGGCGAAGAGCAGCACGTCCCGCCCCGTCGCCTCGTCCAGCCGGAAGCCGCTCCCGATCGGCGGGGTCAGCTCTATCGAGGCGCCCGGTCGCGCGTGGGCGATGAGCGCGTCGGCGATCCGACCGCCGCGCTTGACGAGCAGCTCGGCCTCGAGGTCACCGGGCGCGGAGGCGAGCGCGAAGTAGCCCGCCTGCCCGCCGGGCACCCGGGCCTGCACGACCTGCCCCGGCGAGGCGTGCCGCGCCGCCACCGGCGCTGGCAGCGCGAGCCGCAGCCCGCGGAGCGCGGGCGTCTCGTCCCAGGCGGCGAGGACCAGGGCAGGGTGGAGCTCTGGAGGCGGCGTGACGTTCGTCACCGGCCGATGATAACACGCGCCGTCCGGGCGCTTCGCCAGCTTCCCGTTGGGAATCAGGTGGCGCGGTCGTCTTTCAGTGCCGTCAGTATCCGGTCGCGCAGCCTCCCGAGGCACGGAAGTGCCTCGAGTAGATTGCCGCGAGTCTGGCGATACCCCGGCTTGCTCGCGCGCTCGAAGATTCGATCTCGGGCGACGCGAACCTTGGCAATGGCATCGTCGAAGAGCGCTTGCTCGAGACCCAGCTGTCGTGCCTCTGGCTCGAGGGCCGTGATGATGGATTCGACGTTTCGTTCCAAGAGGACGATTGTCAGCCGCTCGGGGACATCACATCCTTTGGTGAGGGCCTCGATCACCTGCCTTCGGCAAGCGCCCTTGTCCAATGACAATGCCGTTCTGATCTTGTCTTCATCGGGGACTGCGATCACCGTCTGGCCCCCGGGAGCGACAGTTTCGAGATCCCGAGCCATCTTGATCAGGTTGCCATTCGAGTTCGTGGTCCGAGCGTCGATCAGAGGGGCCACTTTCCAAGTGTCCTCCTCCAGCAGATCGGCGACCAGGGCGACCACCAGTTGATGTGGGCCAAAGTCGGCACCCGACACCCGGCTGTCTTCGTAGAGGACGACGACCATCGGTTTCACCCGGTGTCTCCGGCTGGTCGGAACACCGCCGCCTCATGCCCTCCGGCGCGCAATTCAGCAAATCCGGCATAGTTCTTGCGCCAGCGGGTCAGAGCCTCAGCGTCTGGGTGGGTCAAGACCGTGCGGCCCTTTGAGTCGAGGCTGCACAGGATGACGGAGTTCACCGGGTCCGAGAGGGCATCGAGGAGGGCATCCGAGTGGGTGGCGAGCAGCACCGGTTGCTGGCGTCCTAGCGACTCGTAGAACGAGACGACTCGGGCGAGGAGCCGAGGGTGAAGGTGAACCTCCGGCTCGTCAAAAGCGAGCAGAGCGGGTCGTGCCCGCAGTCGGTAGAGCGCGACGTGGGCGAGGTAGGCCAGCGTTCCTTCCGAAATGGCGGCAGCCGGCACCGGATCACGAAGCCCACGGAGCCGCAGCGCCAACGCCACCGCTCCGCCACTCGGATCCGGAGGGAAGACGACCTCCTGGATCGCTTCTCCAAGCCCCATTTGAATGAGCTCCAGCGTCTCTTCCCACCGGTCCGCCCCATCATTCCTGAGCGAATGATAGGCGTTGGCCAGATTCTTCCCATACCGGGAGAGAGTCTCCGCTGGTTGCAGCAATTCGGACTCGCGTAGGTGGGACCGAAGCTTTTGCTCGCGTAGCGCCCAGGCTGGTCGTACGTCGAACGGCAGGTGAACCTGAATCGACGACAGGAGCTTTGCCACCAACTCGCGAGCCGGCTGCCGAAACGGAATCCCTACCCCACTGAGAATCGTTGACGTGGAGGACGCGTCGGTTGGGTCAATCAGTTGCCCCTGGACTGGGTCGAAGACCTTGATGGATGCGCCCGAACGCCGAATGACATGGAGCGGCTCGGTCTTGCCCGGCATGGGGCCGTAATCCAACCGCTCTCGCTCGATCGCGACCGCACCATTCTGCTCGATGAGCGAAAGCTCATAAGAGAAGGGGCGCTCCGGGTCTTTCTCCGACGCCTTGGCGTCACGTCCTTTCACGGCAAATTGGATGCGCTGTGCCCCCTGCTGGCGGAGCCAGAAAAAGCCGCCATGAATTCCCATTAGCTGATCGGTGAAGTCGGTCTTCGGAATTCGACTCAGGATCTCGCAAGCTTCGATGAGCGAACTCTTGCCAGAGCCATTCGTTCCAATGAGGACCTTGAGCCCATCGAGAGGGAGCGTCACATCTTCCAGGGAGCGGATTCCCTGGATTCGGATTTCGCTGATCCTCGCGTCCAACGCCTCGGGCGGCATGGAAACCTCATTGCCTCGCGATGGGAGTTCCGACTTCGTCTACCAGCCGTTGCGCAGACGGGCAAGCCTGGACGCCGCCGACGAGGTCGAGTTCGCCGCCAGGCTTCGGCGGCTTCGGCCCTCCGGCCTCCGGCGAGGAGGGGCGCTTGGGCTCAACCACCGCGCCTCAGCCGGCGAAGCGCTTCACGCGTGCCTTCGGAGAGCGGCTCCTGGTAGGCGAGCGGCCGCTCGCGATCGGACCGTGCGTCGCTCGTTCACGGGGCCGCCGCCGGAGTGTAAGCTTTCCGGGTGCCCCCTGCCTTCTTGCGCGCCGTCGCTGGCGGCGTCGAGCTCCTGGTCCACGTCCAGCCCGGCGCGGCGACGAGCGCCGTCGCGGGCGAGCACGGCGGCCGGCTCAAGATCCGGCTCGGGGCTCGCCCGGTCGAGGGCGCCGCGAACGACGAGCTCGTCCGCTACCTCGCGGAGCTCGCGGAGCTCCCGCGCCGCCAGGTGACGCTCGTTCGCGGCGAGCGGTCGCGCGAGAAGACCGTCCGCCTCGAGGGGGTGACCCCGGAGGCGATCGAGCGGGCGCTCGTCACCGGTTGACCTGGAGGGCGCCGAACTGGCGCGCCGTCGGCTCCGCTCAGCAGAACCACGATTCGGTGAGCGACGGCGCGTTCCGCCGCCGCCGGTGGCGCGGCGGGATCGCGGGTCGCACGACGCCGAGCTCCTCCCGGGCGAGGGCCCAGGCTCGCTCGAAGAGCGCCTCGGGCGAGCCGCCGCGCTCGACCTCGCCAAAGAGGCGTCGCTGCAAGGCGTCCATGCGCCCGTCGGGGTGGCGCCAGTCGTGCGAGAGCGTCTCGGGGTCGAGCGGTCCCAGCCCGGGGATCTCCTGGGCGAGCAGCGCCGAGCCGGGCGGCACGAGGAGCCGGAGCGCGAGCTGCAAGGGGTCGAGCGACTGGATGAGATCGCCCCGCTCGACGAAGGCGAGCATCGCCGCGTAGTCCTCGGCGGAGGTCCAGGGGGTGAAGGCGACGAAGGTCGGCCGGAGCGGCAGCCCGGCCGACTCCGCGAGGTCGAGGGCCCGGCCAAGGTCCGCGGCCGAGTGCCCCTTGCCGAGCAGCTCGAGGACCCGGTCCGAGGTCGACTCGAACGCCGAGGTGACGAAGGCGCAGCCGCTCTTCGCGAGCTCGGGGAGCAGCTCGGCGTGGCGCAAGAGGTGCTCCACCTTGATGGTGACGTCGTAGCTCACCTCGGGGAAGCGGCGGTGGAGCTCGGAGACGATCGCGCGCGCGTGGCCGGGGCCGTTCCAGAAGTCGGGGTCGCCGAAGGTGAGGTGGCGGGCGCCCGCCTCGATCTGGGCGGCGGCGTCGGCGAGGACGATCTCCTCTGGCACGACGAAGAAGCGGCCCTGGTAGACGGGCGTCACCGGGCAGTGGGCGCAGAGATGCTTGCAGCCGCGGCTCGCCTCGAGGTGGCCCGCGGGCCGCTCCTCGCCCGACGGAAGCCGTAGCCGCGCGTAGGGCCCCGGGAGTCCCGATCGGTCGGGCGGCGCGAAGGCGAGCTTCCGGAGCACGGGCTCCGCCGGGCGGCCCGGCAGCGAGAGGCCGGGGATCGGCTCGAGGGGCGTGCCCGCCCGGAGGGCCTGGGCGAGCGCGACGAGCGTCTCCTCGGCCTCGCCCGAAGCGACGGCGTGGGCGCCGCGCGCGAAGAGGAGATCCTGGTTCAGCGCCGCGTAGAGGCCGTGGAAGCAGAGCCGCGCCCGCGGGGCGGCGGCCCGGATGTCGGGCAGCGCCGCGAGCGCGAGCCGCAGCGCGGTGTGCATCGGCACCGAGAGGAGCACGAGCCGGGCGCCCGCGAGCCGGGCGGGATCGAGCGGCCCCTGCGAGAGGTCGTGCGCCGTGGGCGAGAAGCCCGCGCGTCGCAAGAAGCCCGCCGGTCCCGCGATGCCCTGCGGCGAGTGGCCCTGCTCGTAGAACGAGAGGAGGTGGACGATGGGCCGCTACCCCTTGGAGCGAGGCGGCGTGTAGTCGGGCGGCAGCGCCGCGCCCTCGCCGAAGAAGAACTCCTCGCACTGCTTGTGGAGCAGATCGTACCCCTCGGGCGAGGCGGGGTTCAGCCGGTACTCGTTCAGGAGCATCTTCTGGTGCTCGAGCCACATCTTCCAGGCCTCCTCGGAGACCTGGTCGTAGATTCGGTCGCCGAGCTCGTCGGGCCAGGGGGCGTCCTCGAGCCCGGGCAGCTCGCGGCCGAGCTTCACGCATTTGACCATTCGCGCCATGCACTCCTCCGGCGAACCGTTGCGAGAGGCACTTTCTACCAGAGGGCGGCGGGCGGCGCTATCGAGTCTGAACCGGCAGCTCGGCCACCGCGCGGCTCTCGGCCTCGATGGCGCCGGCCCCGGCGCGGTTCGCGTGCCAGACCTCGACGAGGCCGAGCCCGGCCGCGGGGAGCTGGCCCAGCGCGGCGGGGCCGATGAGCTGCCGACCCGGGTCGGTCTGTTGCGGGCACTCGACGCTCTCGAGGTTGCCGCTCTGCGGATCGGTCACCTCGACCCAGGCGTCGCTGAGGCTCGCCCCGCCGGGCATCCAGCGGACGTCGAGCGCGCTGTCGCGCGAGAGGAGCGGCAGCCCCGCCTGCGGGAGGGCCGGCGCCGTCACGGTGACGGGCGCCACGGCCCCGACCGTCACGTCGAAGGTGGGAAAGCCGTTCTGCCCGCCCCCCTTCACCTCGAGCGCGTCGTTCGCCTTCCAGACGAGCGGTTCGCGCAGCTCGAAGACGTAGAGCCCCTGCCGGAAGTGGAGCGTGCCGACGGTGGTGCCCGCGACGATCACGTCGACCGGGCCCACGTCGAGGTTCTCCTCGACGCAGCCGTCGTCGGTGACGCCCGGGTCGGTGGCGCTGACGCAGCAGCCGCCCTGCACGTTGCCGGGGCAGGGGTTCGCGACGGTTCCCGCGTCGACGCCCGCCGCCTGGGCGGAGGCCGACAGGCCGCTCCAGAAGCAGGCGTTGATCCGGTAGGTCGGCTGGCTCCCGGGGCTCGCGGGCGCCCGCTCCGCGAAGGTCACGAGCCCCGTGGGGCCGTCCACGGGGCCCGCGTCGAACGGGCCCGACGGGCCGTTCTTGCAGGCCGTCGCCGTGAGGCACGCGAGCGCGAAGGCGGCGCCGGCGAGGAGTCGTTGAACTGAATTCATGGCGGCTTTGCCCCGTTCGTCTGCGAAAGTAGGGCCATGCCGCCGAGGTCGCCACCCCCGCCGAGGCTCCCCGCGGCCGGCTGGATCGTCTACCTGCTCCGCTGCCGCGACGGGAGCCTCTACGCGGGGATCACGAACGATCTGCCGCGGCGGCTCGCCGCCCACAACTCGGGAAAGGGGGCGGCCTACACCCGATCACGCCGGCCGGTCGCGGTGGTCTACCGGGAGGGGGGGCTCGATCGGTCGGCCGCCCTGCGGCGGGAGGCCGCGCTCAAGCGGCTCACCCGGGCGCAGAAGCTCGAGCTCGCCGGGCTGGCCCAGCGGCCCGTCAGGCGAGCTGCACGTACACCGCGGTCCCGTCGAAGCAGACCGGGATCGACGGCAGGTTCTGATAGGCCGGGCCGGTGAGGACCTTGCCCGTCAGGTCGTAGGTCGAGCGGTGGCAGGGGCACTCGAGGACGTTCCCCGCCGGGGAGACCTCGCAGCACTGGTGGGTGCAGGAGGCCGAGAAGGCCGAGAACTGGCCGTTGCCCTGGTTCACGACCGCGAAGACGTTCCCCTGGCAGATCGGATCCGAGTAGCGGTTGTCGGTGTAGACGCCGATCCCGTTCGGGCTCGCGATCTCCGGGTGGTCCGCGAGGGTCAGGACGAGCGTGTTGGCGTTCGTCTCGCAGGCGGGGCCTCTGCCCGCGTCTGCGCCGCCGCTGCTCGTCCCCCCGCTGCTCCCGCCAGTCGACCCGCCGCTCGTACCGCCGCTCGTACCGCCCGTCGAGCGGGCGCCGCCGGTCTCGGGAGGGAGACAGGCGGCCGGAATGGCGAGCGCCGCGAGGCCGGCGGCCTGAAGGATGCTCCTTCGCGTCAGCGGTTGGTCGAGGATCGGGAGGAGGCGCTTGTCGTCGGGCATGGTGGCGGAGAATACCTCGCCCGGGCCCGGAGTCGAAGCGCACGGTTGTGTGACATCTCCGTGACGGAAAGGTCGCGGGGATGAACCGCTGGCCGTGCGGCCCAGCCGTCGGTAGAGTGGCTTGCCATGTCCGAGGGGGTTCCATTCGGCCGTTATCTCCTGCTGCGGCAGATCGCCGCCGGCGGGATGGCCGAGCTCTTCCTCGCGCGCCAGGGGGGGCCGGGCCGCTTCTCCCGGAGCCTCGTGGTCAAGCGGATCCTCCCGCACCTCGCGAGCGACCCGAAGTTCGTCGGGATGTTCCTCGACGAGGCGGCGCTCGCGGCGCAGCTCTCGCACCCGCACATCGCGCAGCTCTACGACTTCGGCGACGTCGACGGGCAGTACTTCCTCGCCCTCGAGCTCGTGCGCGGGCCGGACCTCTCGAGCGTCGTCGAGGCCGCCCGCGCGCTCGGCGAGCCGATTCCCGTCGAGATCGCGCTGCGGCTCGGATGCCAGCTCCTCTCGGCGCTCGACTACGCCCACCGCGCGGCGGACGACGAGGGGCGCCCGCTCCGGATCGTCCACCGGGACGTCTCGCCGCAGAACGTCCTCGTCTCGTACCAGGGCTCCGCGAAGCTCGTCGACTTCGGCATCGCCAAGGCGGCCTCCGCGCTCCAGCGGACGGACGCCGGCATGGTGAAGGGGAAGTTCAACTACATGGCGCCCGAGCAGCTGCGCGGCGATCCGCTCGACGGCCGCTGCGACGAGTACGCGGCGGCGCTCGTGCTCCACGAGCTCCTCACCCTCTCCCCCGCGCTCGAGGGCGAGGGGGCGGGCGCCATCGCGGGGGCGCTCGAGGCGCGGGTGCGGCCCGCCGCCGAGCTGCGGCCGGATCTTCCGCCCGAGGTCGCCCTCGCGCTCGGGCGGGCGCTCTCCAAGGATCGCGAGGTGCGCTTCCCCTCCTGCCGCGAGTTCGGCGAGGCGCTCGAGGGCTTTCTCGTCGGATCCGGCCGGACCGTGCCGGAGCACGAGATCGCGAGCTTTCTCGAGGCGCTCCAGGCGCGGGTCGGTCGGCCGCTCGCGGCGGTGGGGCCGGGGAGCGGCAGCGAGCAGCGGGTGGGGGCTTCGCCGGGGAGCGGGCCGCACGACACGCTGCTGAGCGGGCAGAGCGGGAAGAGCGCCCAGGAGCTCCCCGTCGAACCGGTCGCGCCGTCGCGCCGCCCGGCGGCGCTTTTGGCCGTGGGGCTCGTCGTCGCGGCGGCGTTCGCGGGCGGGCTCTGGTGGAAGGAGGGGAAGCGGGCCGCGGAGCCGCCTCGCGCTCCGGCGGCGACGGCGGCCCCGGCCGCGATGGCGGAGACCAACCTGCCGCCCCTGCCGTCGCTGCCGTCGACTCCGACGCCCGCTCCCGACCGGCCGCGGGAGGCGCACGAGCGCGAGCTGCCCGCGCGGGAGTCGGAGCTCGCCCATCGCCGCGCGGCCGAACAGCGCGCGGCCGAGCGCCGTTCAGCCGAGCGCCGTGAAGCCGCGCCCGCTCGGGTGAAGCCGCCGGCCGCGGCCGTCGCGGCGTCGCCTGCCGGCGCGAAGCCCGAGGCGCCCCTCGCCGCGCCGCCCGCCGCGCCGACGCAGTGGGACGACTACCAGCCGTCGGCGCCGGCCACCCCGACCGCGCCCCCCTCGTACCCGGGCTACGGGCAGGGCTACCCGCCGCAGGGTTACCCCCAGCCGTACGGCCAGCCCTACGGCCAGCGTTACGGGCAGCCCTACCAGCAGCCCTACGGGCAGCGCTACGGACAGCCGTACCAGCAGCCCTACGGGCAGCCCGGCTCCCAGGGCTACGGCTATCCGGGCTGGGGGCGCTGACGTCGCGGCGCATCGCACGAATCCCGGATTTGCCAAGTCCTTTTTCATGGCTATCTTCAGCCGGTTCGGATAGTAGCTGAAGGCCGCGCGGTCGAGCGAGCGGCGCCCCGCGACGGGGCCGTCCAGCCAGGAGAGAAGAGAAGACCCATGTCGGACAAGGACAAGAAGCCCGCCCCCCCGATGGCCCCGGCGCCGAGCGGCCTGATGTCGAAGGACGAGATCCCCCAGGTCCTCCCGATCCTCCCGCTCCGCAACTCGGTCTTCTTCCCGGGCGGCGTGCTCCCGCTCGCGGTCGGACGCGCCAAGACCATCGCCCTCATCAAGGACGCGGTTCGCGACGACCAGGTGATCGGCGTCGTCACCCAGCGGCGCGCCGAGGAGGAAGATCCCGGCGCGGCCGACCTCCACGCCATGGGGACCGTCGCCCGGATCGTGAAGCTCCTCAAGATGGGCGAGGACAACTACTCCCTCGTCGTCCAGGGCCTGGCTCGCTTCCGCGTCATGGATCTCGTGCAGGACCAGCCGTACCTCAAGGCGCGCGTCGAGGCGGTGGAGGACCAGACCGTCGTCGACGACGTCGAGATCGAGGCGCTCGTCATCAACCTGAAGAAGCTCGCCCGCGAGGTGATCGAGCTGATGCCGGAGCTGCCGGCGGCGGCCACCGAGCTCGTCGAGAGCATCACGCACCCGGGCCACCTCGCCGACCTCATCGCGGCGAACGTCGACGTGCCCATCGAGGAGAAGCAGGCGGTCCTCGAGACCGTGGGGCTCAAGGCGCGCATGAAGCTCGTGCTCGAGCTCTTGAACCGCAAGCGCGAGATCTTGAAGCTCAGCTCGAAGATCGACTCGCAGGTCAAGGGCGAGATGTCCAAGACCCAGCGGGAGTACTACCTGCGCCAGCAGCTCAAGGCCATCAAGGAAGAGCTCGGCGAGATGGGCGAGGAAGAAGAGGAGCTCGACGAGCTCGGCGAGAAGATCAAGAAGGCCGGCATGCCGGCCGACGTCGAGAAGGTGGCTCAGAAGGAGCTGAACCGGCTCAAGACCATCCCGGCCGCGTCGAGCGAGTACACCGTCGCCCGGACCTACCTCGACTGGATCACCGAGGTGCCCTGGTCGAAGCGGACGGACGACAACCTCGACATCGAGAACGCGCGCGCCATCCTGAACAGCGACCACTTCGACCTCGAGAAGGTGAAGAAGCGCATCCTCGAGTACCTCGCGGTCCGCAAGCTCAAGACGGACATGCGCGGGCCCATCCTCTGCTTCGTCGGCCCCCCGGGCGTCGGCAAGACCTCGCTCGGCCAGTCCATCGCCAAGGCGGTCGGCCGCAAGTTCGTTCGGCTCTCGCTCGGAGGCGTGCGGGACGAGGCGGAGATCCGGGGACACCGGCGCACCTACGTCGGCGCGCTCCCCGGCCGCATCATCCAGTCGATGAAGAAGGCGGGGACGGTGAACCCCGTCATGATGCTCGACGAGATCGACAAGCTCGGCGCGGACTTCCGGGGCGACCCCTCGGCGGCCCTCCTCGAGGTGCTCGACCCCGAGCAGAACAACAGCTTCAGCGACCACTACCTCGACGTGCAGTACGACCTCTCGCACGTCCTCTTCATCGCCACCGCGAACCTGCTCGATCCGATCCCGCCGGCGCTCCGAGACCGCATGGAGATCCTCGAGCTGCCCGGCTACACGTTCGAGGAGAAGATCCAGATCGCGCGCAAGCACCTCCTCCCGAAGGAGCTCAAGGAGCACGGCCTCGGGCCCGATCAGCTTCAGATCTCGGAAGAGACGCTCGTCAAGATCATCATGGCGTACACCCGCGAGGCGGGCGTGCGCAGCCTCGAGCGGCGCATCGCCGACGTCTGCCGCGCGGTCGCGGTGGACGTCGCCTCCGGCAAGACCGACAAGCGGATCGTCTCGGACAAGGATCTCATCGAGATGCTCGGCCCCGAGAAGTACTGGAGCGAGGTCGCCGAGCGGACCGAGGTCCCCGGCGTCGCGACCGGCATGGCCTGGACGGCGGCGGGCGGCGATCTGCTCTTCATCGAGGCGACGCGCATGCCCGGCAAGGGGTCGCTCACCCTCACCGGCCAGCTCGGCGACGTGATGAAGGAGAGCGCGCAGGCGGCGCTCTCCTACGTCCGGAGCAACTCCGAGGCGCTCGGCATCAAGGGCAACTTCCTCGAGAAGCAGGACATCCACGTCCACTTCCCGGCGGGCGCCATCCCGAAGGACGGCCCCTCGGCCGGCGTCACCATCTTCACGGCGCTGACCTCGCTGCTCACGGGCATCCGCGTCCGCGGGGACGTCTCGATGACCGGTGAGGTGACGCTGCGCGGGCTCGTGCTGCCGGTCGGCGGCATCAAGGAGAAGGTGCTGGCGGCCCACCGGGCCGGCATCAAGCGGATCATCCTCCCCGAGCGCAACCGCAAGGATCTCATCGACGTGCCCGAGCAGGCGAAGAAGGACATCGAGTTCGTCTTCTGCTCGACCATGGACGAGGTCTTGAAGAGCGCGCTCGAGCAGCAGCCCTTCACCCACTCGGGTGGCGAGGGCGAGGGGGAGGGCGGCGCGCGGAAGAAGAAGGCCTCGAGCACGGACGAGGGCGAGGTTCGCGCCTAGTCCAGCCAGCTCTGGTAGACCGTCGAGCCCGTCAGAAGAGGGGGAAGCCCAGCTCGCGGAGCGCGTTGAGGACCCGGAGCGCGGGAAGGCCTCGGGCATTGAAGATGTCGCCCTCCACCCGGTCGAAGAGCTTGAGGCCCCGACCCTCGATCCGGTAGGCGCCGACCGAGCCTTCCCACTCCCCGGTCTCGACGTAGCGGTCGATCTCGTCGTCGCCCACCATCCGCATGGAGATCCGCGTCAGCTCGTGCTGGACGCGCAGCGCATGGCTCTTCTCGCAGAGGAGCGCCACGCCGGTGATGAGGTGGTGCTGCCGTCCGCGCAGCCGCTGGAGCTGAGCGCGGGCCGCGGCGGCGTCCTCGGGCTTGGAGAACAGCTCCCCGTCGCAGACGAGGATCTGGTCGGCGCCGAGGACGAGCGCCTCGGGAAAGCGCCGCGCGACGCCGCGCGCCTTCCCGAGCGCGAGCGCCTCGGCGAGGTCCCCTGGCGAGAGCCCGGGCGGCCGGGTCTCCTCGTAGTCGGGAGGCTCGATCCGGAAGCGAAGCCCGAGCGCCTCGAGGATCTCGCGGCGCGTGGGGGAAGAGGAAGCGAGGATGAGCTCGGTCGGCGCGTCGGCCATCGGCTGCTCACTCTACACCAAGCCGCGAGAAGGAGCGGCTACCTTCGCCCCGAGCAGCCGAGCGCGTGCAGTTTCCGCAGCAGGGGCACGAGCAGCGGGTCGGTCTCGGGGACCCCGCCGTCGACGCTCGAGAGCTCCGAGACGTCGCGGGAGGCGTCCTCGCTGGCGGGGAACTGAGTCGGCAAGGCGCAGTCCTCGTCGCGGGGGTGACTCTCGCAGTAGGGCGAGAAGGTGGGGTCGGTGGGGAAGCGAAGCCGCTCCTGCTCGCGGATCTGCAGGAAGTGCCTCCGCCGCTCGATCCGCGCCCGGAGCTGCGAACAGCGGTCGCCTAGCGCGGCCTTGGGCGACGGGGACGCCGGCGGCGGCGTCCCCGCTGGGGTGGAGAGGAGCGCGAGGAGCGTCAGCAGGCGGGCGATCACGGCTGCAGCGTACTCCTGCTAGCCCCGTGTCGTCTTCATCTGGAGGCGCCGGGCGAAGACGCGGCGGAAGAGCAGCGCCTCGTGCTGGGCGTCCCAGAGCTCGAGGTCGCAGGGGGAGCGGGCGCGCAGCCGCACCTCGACCACGCGGCCGTCCGTCCGCGCGCGCAGATCGCGGACGGGCTGGTGGTGGCTCCGATCGAAGGCGTCGGCGAGCCTGAGCAGGGTGGAGAGCTTGCGGACGGTCGTCACCTCGGCGGCGGAGAGGCCCGCGAGCCCCGAGTGGCCCCGCTCGGGCGTGCTGCGCCGGTGGTAGCGGGCGATCCGCGCGACGATCTCTCGCTCCCGATCGGTGAGGCCGGGGAGATCGGCGTTCTGGATGAGGTATTGGGAGTGCTTGTGGTGCCGGTGGTAGCTGACCGAATGGCCGACGTCGTGGAGGAGCGCCGCCACCTCGAGCAGCCGCCTCGACGAAGCGGGGAGCCGGTGCAGGCCGGCGAGGTCGTCGAAGAGCCGGAGGGCGAGGCGGCGGACCTGCTCGCCGTGCGCCCGATCGAACCCGAAGCGTTCCCCGAAGGCCGCCGCGGCGGCGGAGACCGAGCGGTCGTCGTCCGGGGTGCGGGTCCGGCGCATCAGGTCGACGAGCAGCCCGTCGCGCAGGCCGCGGTCCACCGCGGTCACCGTCTCGAGGCCGAGGCCCCGCATCAGCGATTCGAGGATGACGGCGCCGGCGACGACGATCTCGGCGCGGCGCGCGTCGAAGTGGCGGCGCCGCTCGCTCAGGCCCATCCGCGCGAGCTCGTCGACCGACCGGGTGACCTGCCGCCGGGTCGCGTGCGCGGTCCCGGCGCTCGCCGCATAGCCGACGACGGCGTGGATCGTGCCCGAGCTGCCGAGGGCCGATCGCGGCCCCGGGAGTCGCTTCGGCAGCGCCTCGGCGACCGCCTCGTCCGCGAAGCTCCGCAAGAGCCCGAGCTTCCGCTCGGAGATCCGCCCCGAGGCGCCGAAGAGCTCGGTCAGCCGGACGGCGCCGAGCGCGACGCTGCTCAGAGTCTCGGGCCGATCGCCGAGCGCGCTCGCGACCTCGGTGGAGCCGCCGCCGATGTCGACGACGATCGAGCGGCGCGTCGCCGGGGCGCCGTGCAGGACGCCGAGGCAGATGAGCCGCGCCTCCTCGCGCCCCGAGATGACCTCGAGCTCGAGGCCGGCCTCGTGGCGCGCCCGCTCGACGATCTCGTCGCGGTTGCGGGCCTCGCGCACGGCGCTCGTGGCGACGGCCCGCACCCGCGCCTGGTGGCGGCGGCAGAGGGCACCGTAGCGCCTGAGGGTCGAGAGGAGCCGATTCGCGACCTCGCGCGGGATCGCGCCGGTGGCGAAGACGCCTTCCCCGGGCCGGGTGGGATCGCGCTCCTGGTGCAGGAGCGCGAGCGAGCCGTCGGCCTCCGGGCGGGCGAGCTCGAGCCGGACCGCGTTGGTGCCGACGTCGATGGCCGCGAGGATGGTGGGGGCTGGCGAAGTCATCGATTTTCCTGGCGGAAACCGGCGGCGCGGAAATGTCACAGCCGAAATCGGCCGAACCGTACTAAATACTCCCCCTGCCTGACAGCGGGCCGTCGCTCCTGACGCAAACGGGGCGGCGCACCGCTGCTGGCGCCGCCGATGGCGAGTTCGCTCGACAACGTCCGTCCGATCCGCCAGCTGCCTTCTTCTCCCGAGGCCGGCCCCCCCCCCTCGGAGAAGGACGGGGCGGCCCTCGGACAATCCCCCGAGGCCTGGCCGGGGCCGGAGCTCGCCGACCCGCGCCACTACCTGAACCGAGAGCTCTCGTGGCTCGCCTTCAACGAGCGGGTCCTCGGGGAGGCCAGGGACGAGCGGCTGCCGATCCTCGAGCGGCTCAAGTTCCTCGCGATCGTCGGCTCGAACCTCGACGAGTTCTTCATGGTGCGGGTGGCGGGGCTCAAGCAGCAGATCTCCGGGAAGGTGGCCGACGCGCCGCCCGACGGCCTGCTCCCGGCGGAGCAGCTCGCCCGGATCTCCGACCGGGCCCATGCGCAGGCGGCCTCCGCCGACGGGCTGTGGCTCTCGGAGATCCGGCCGACTCTCGCCCGCCACGGGCTCGCGCTCGTGCCCGCGGCCGACTGGAGCGCGGAGCAGCGCGCGGCCGTCCGGGCGGCCTTCTCGAGCCAGGTCTTCCCGGCGCTGACGCCGCTCGCGGTCGACCCGGGGCATCCCTTCCCGCAGCTTCGCAACAAGTCGATCAACGTCGCGGTCAGCCTTCGGCCGCCCGCCGGCGGCCGGCGGAAAGGGGCGCGCGCGAGCCTGCTCGCCGTCGTGCAGGTGCCGCAGGTTCTCGGGCGAGTCCACCGGCTGCCCGTGGCGGTGGGCCAGGCGTTCGCGCTCCTCGAGGACGTCATCGCCGCGCACGTGGGCGATCTCTTCCCGGGCTATTCGGTTCGCCACACCGCGGCCTTCCGCGTGACCCGCAACTGGGACCTCCTCTTCGACGACGAGGACTCCGAGGATCTCCTCTCGACCGTCCAGGAGGAGCTGCGCCGCCGCGATCGGGGCGCCGCCGTGCGGCTCGAGATCGCGGCCGGGGCCCCGCCGGAGCTCGAACGGGCGCTCGCCGCGGCGCTCGGACTCGAGGCGGCCGACGTGTACCGGCTGGAAGGGCCGCTCCAGCCGCAGGATCTGCTCTCGCTCGGCGAGCTCGACCCGAGGCCCGAGCTGCGCGTCGAGCCCTTCGTCCCGACCGTCCCGGCGGCGCTGCGCGACGCCGGCAGCGTCGCGCAGGCGATCTCGCGCAGCGACGTGCTGCTGCACCACCCCTACGAGTCGTTCGACCCGGTCGTCCGCTTCGTCGAGGAGGCGGCCGACGACCCCACGGTCCTCGCCATCAAGCAGACGCTCTACCGCACGAGCGGCGACAGCCCCTTCGTGCGCGCGCTCTCCCGGGCCGCCGAGAACGGCAAGCAGGTGACGGCCATCGTCGAGATCAAGGCGCGTTTCGACGAGGCGAACAACATCGCCTGGGCCCGCCGGCTCGAGGAGAACGGCGTCCACGTGGTCTACGGCATCATCGGCCTCAAGACCCACTGCAAGGTGGCGCTCGTGGTGCGCCGCGAGGGCGGCCGCATCCGCCGCCACGTCCACCTCGGCACCGGCAACTACAATCCGCAGACCGCGCGGCAATACACCGACCTGTCGCTCTTCACGGCCCGCGAGGAGCTCGCCGACGACGTCTCGGCCCTCTTCAACATGCTGACGGGCTACTGCCAGCCGCCGCAGTGGAAGCGGCTCGCGGTCGCCCCGCTCGACCTGCACCGCCGCGTGATCGAGCTCGTGGGCCGCGAGGCGGCGCGGGCCCGCGCGGGGGAGCCTGGGCGCATCGTCGCCAAGATGAACTCGCTCGCCGATCCCGAGGTCATCCGCGCGCTCTACGCCGCGAGCGCCGCGGGGGTGGAGATCGACCTGTTCGTGCGCGGGATCTGCTGCCTCCGCCCCGGTGTTCCGGGCGTCTCCGAGCGGATCCGCGTGACCAGCATCGTCGACCGTTTCCTCGAGCACAGCCGCGTGCTGGCCTTCGGCGAAGGGGAGCGGGCCGAGGTCTACCTCTCCTCCGCGGACTGGATGCCGCGAAACTTCCACCGGCGCATCGAGGTGCTCTACCCCGTCGAGGACCCCCGCCTGCGGGCGCGGCTGCTCGACGAGGTGCTGGGTCTCGCGCGCCGCGACGGCCAGAAGGCGCACGGCCTCGCGTCCGACGGCAGCTACGAGCCGATCGCACCCGAGGGGAAGCCGCTGCGCAGCCAGGCGGCGCTCCTCGAGGCGGCGCGCCGCGGGCCGGCGAAGCCCGAGCCGCTGCTGCGCGCCTGACGTCACCCAGAGTCAACGCGGCTTTCGCGCGGGCGCCATCCGCGCCCGGCAGACTGGGCATCGTGCCGAGGTGGCCGCCGACGGTCCACCTCCCTCGACGAGGTGCCTCCAGTGACGTTCGCTCATGCCTCCGATCTCCACTTCGGCAGAAGCGTCTGCGGCGACGTCGCCGCGCGGCGGATCTGCGAGGCGGTTCGATCCGCCCGGGTCGACGTCCTCGTGGTCACGGGCGACCTCACCCACCGCGGTCGGATGGAAGAGCTCGAGCAGTTTTGGGAGGCGTTCGGTCCGCTCGCGAGGACGGGCCGGCTTCTCGTCGTTCCGGGCAACCATGATCGGTTGGGCGACGACGTCGCGGACGAGATCCAGTCGGGGGCGCGGGTCTCGAGCTGGCTCGGGCCAGGCCTCGGGATCGTGCGGGTCGACTCGACCGGGCCGCAGAATCGGCGTCTCGTGGACGCCTGGGGAGAGCTCTCGGCGCGCGACCTCGACCGGATCGACGAGGCCGTCGACGCCCTGCCCGATCGGGGGGTGCGCGCCGTCGCGCTCCACCACCACCCGCTGCCGCTGCCGGAGGAGGGCGTCTCAGAACGGGTCGCGCGGCTCGTCGGACTTCGGTGCGGACGCGAACTCTCGCGCGGTCGTGAGCTCGTCCGCCGGCTCGCGGGCCGCTGCGATCTGTTGCTGCATGGCCACCGCCACCTGCCAAGCGAGGCGATCGTCGGCGCCGGCGGGCCCCGCCCACTGCGGATCTTGGGGGCGGGATCGACCGCATCGCTCGGCTGGATGCGCGTATTCCCGTGCGAGGGAGGCGCCGCGGGGGAGCCGCGCTGGCTCGAACTGCCCCACCACCAGCGTCCCCCGTTGCGGCTGCCGCCGGGACTCGGCGCCCCGATCACTTCGTCGATCGCCTAGGAGGGTCTCATGCCCGCCGTCGCCAGCCTGTTTGCCGCCGCCGCTCTCGTGGGGCTCGTCCTCGCCTTCCTCGAATGGCGGGCGCTGGTCGCGCAGCTCGCCGAGCCCCGTCCCTCGTCCGACCGTCCGCCTCCGATCTCGATCCTCAAGCCGCTCTGCGGCGTCGACGACGGGCTCTGGGAGAATCTCGCCTCGTTCGCCGCGCTCGACCACCCGTGCTTCGAGATCTTGCTCGGCATCGCGAGCTCCGCGGACGCGGCTGCTCCCATCGCTTCGTCGGCGGCGAGACGCTGGCCAGCCATCTTTCGGGTCGTCGTGCAGCGGCGCGAGGCGGGGCTCAACCCGAAGGTCAGTCAGCTCTGCGCGTTGGCCGCCGAGGCCCGCCACGACCTGCTCGTGGTGAGCGATTCGAACGTCCGCGTCGATCCCGGCTACCTGCGGGAGATCGCAGCGCTGCTCTCGGATCCGGAGGTCGGCCTCGTCACGCACCCGATCGCCGGGGTCGGCGAGCGGAGCCTCGGGGCGCTGATGGACAACCTCCAGCTTGCCGGGGGCGTCTCGAACGCGATGGCGGCCGCGAAGCGGATCGCCCACCAGGATCTCGTGGTCGGCAAGTCCATGGCGCTTCGGAGAGGGGACCTGCGTGCGCTCGGCGGCTTCGAGTCGGTGGCCGATGTCCTCGCCGAGGACTACGTGCTCGGGCGACGAGTGCCGCGCGAGCTCGGCAAGCGGGTGGAGGTGGCGCGGCGCCCCGTCCTGCAGCTCTCGTCGGGCCGGGGCGTCCTGGACTTCTGGCGCCGATACCGGCGCTGGGGCGTCATGCAGAAGAGCCTCGTCGGGCCTTGGGTCTACTTCCTGCAGCTTCTCCTCAACCCCGTCCTCCTCTCGCTCGCCTCCGCGCTCATCGATCCGTCGTTCGCGTGCGCGCTGGGGGTCGCGGCCTGCTGGGCCGCCAAGGCCGCGCTCGACGGCGCGGCGGGGCGCGCGCTCCGCGCCGAGCCGTTCCGACTCGTCGATCTCGCCCTCGTGCCATTCAAGGACCTGGTCCTCGGGGCGGCCTGGGCGAGCGGGCTCTTCGCCGACCGGATCGAGTGGCGGGGGCACCGGTTGCGGGTGGGGCCGGGCTCCGTGCTCTCGCCCGTCGAACCGGACGCTCCTGCCCCTGCGGTCGCGAGCCTACCGGCGCCTTAGCCCCGCCGTGAACTCGACCTCTGGCCGGGGAGCGCGTACTGTACCGCCGTGCGCTGGTTCGTGCTCGGGCTCTGGGCGTGGACGGGGTTCGTCTCCTGCGAGGATCCGGGGCGGATCGCGGCCGCGGTCCGCGCGGCGTTGCCCAGCGAGAAGGGGCTCGACGTCGACTGCCACGAGCCGCGCCTCTGGTACTCTGAGAAAGATTGGGCCTGCGACGTCTACGTGCGAGGGCAGCGGCGCTGCTTTCACGTGCGGAGCGTCGAGGAGCCCGCCTGGGAGGTCACGTGCCGTCGCCACGATCCGGACGAGGGAAAGATCGTCTTGCCCTCGTCCTCCCCCTCGCGCTGATCGGAGGCGCGGGGCTCGTGCTCGCGCTCTCGGCCTGCCCGATCCCCCCGGACAACTTCGACGCCGGGACGCTGGATGGCGGTCCCGACGCCGGGGCCACCACCTCGGACGGCGGCTCCGCGGACGCGGGCTCCCTGGCCTCGGGCACGATCTCGTGCATGGTCGGCACCTCGACCCAGCTCGCGCAGCTCGCCGAATGGACGGACGCCGATCTCGCCGGCACGACGAGCCTCCAGCCGGGCGACGGCACGACGACGGTGAGCCTCTCCGGCCAGAACGCCAACTCGGGGCAGATCGCGCTCGGGATCTCCGGGCTCACCCCGGGCACTCAGGCGGGGACGCTCGTCACGGCCGGATATGCCTCGCCCTCCGGGCAGAGCCAGGACCAGTGGAGCTGCACGACGACGGCCCAGTGCTCCGCCACCTTTTCGGTCCAGGCCTTCGACGGCGTGAACCTCGCGGGCACCTTCCAGATCCAGTTCTTCTCGAACGCGAGCACCTCGGGCGCGCAGGCGGCGAGCCTCAGCAACGGCTCTTTCCGCGTCGTCCTGCCGCAGTAGGGGCCGGTGGCGGGCGCGGCGCTCGGGCGGCCAGCGCGGCCCTAGTGAATGAGTCGCCAGCGGCCGGGCCCGAAGACGCGGAAGCCGGCGGTCTCGAAGAGGTTCTCGGCGTCGGGGGTCACCTCGGCCACGACCTCGGCGCCGAACGGGGCGGCGCCCACGAGCGCCGCCAGCAGGAGCTCCGAGACCGGCAGCCCGGAGGCCGCGTCGACGAAGATGCGCCGCCGATGGCTCGGCGCCACGTCGAGCCGCGACACCCGGCAGTAGCCGCGGGCGGTCGCGAGCTCGCCGGGCGTCGGCCGCCCCACGAGCAGCTCGCCCCAGCCGACCAGCCGCCGCCTTTGGCGGGGGCCGCCCTGGATGGTCGCGAGCGCGACGGCGAGCACGCCCCGGGTGATGAATCGTTCCGGGTCGCCGCGCGGGGCCGAGAGCTCGCGCAGCTCGCGCCCGTAGCGCAGGCCCGACGCCACCGGGGCGTGCGCCCGCTCGAGCGCGCCAGCGTCCTCGCAGATCGTGAGCGAGACCGGCCCGCGCCGGAGCTGCCGATCGATAAGTTGGGACTCCGCTCTCATGCGCGGCAGGGTATCGGTCCGTCCCCCGGGGAGCAACCCGTGCGGGGGGTTGGGGCGGGGCGAGGCGCTAGAAGCCAGCCACCGCCAGCCCGCCGGCCCCCGGGGCGAGCGCGAGCGACCCGCCGCCCGAGCCGACCAGAAAGAGGATCCCGGACGCCACGAGGCTCGCCGCCGCGCCGACGAACAGCGCGTCGGCCGCGAGGCCGAAGCCCTCCGAGCGGCCCACCCGCTGGTTCAAGATCCATTCGTTCGGCGCCGCGACCGGCCGCGTCATCCCCTGGGCGGCCTGCGAGTTGGCGCTCGCGACGAGCGCGGATCCCAGCCCGAGCGCGCCGAGGCCCACCGCGAGCCCGAGAGTCCCGTAGGCCCAGCCGCTCGGCGCCGCCGAGGGCGGCGCTTCGCCCCGCACCACCACCACCGGCGCGACGTCGCTCTCCGGCGCGAGCAGCCCGGGCGCGGAGTGGAGCGCCTCCTCCTTGGGCGCGCTCGAGACGAGGGGCACGGCATGGAGTCGCTCGGCGTTCGCCTGGGCTTCGACGAGCGAGACGAGCTTCTCCACCTGGGGCCGGTTTTTCGCCGCTGGCGCCCGGGCGAGGTAGCGCCGGTAGAAGAAGGCTGCCTGCTCCCAGTGGTGGAGCGCCCGGTGGCACTGCGCGAGGTTGAAGAGGAGGGCGGGCAGCGGGTCGAGCTCGTAGGCCCGCGTCTCGTCGGCGAGCGCCTTCTCGAAGTCGCCGGCGTCGTACTCGACCATCGAGCGGCGGGTGAGGGCTCGCGCCTGCCTCGCCGCTGCCGGAGAGGGCGCGGCGGGCGAGGCCGCGAGCGCGAGCGCGAGCGCGACGGAGGAGAGCATTCGAATCGTCTACCGCGCCGCACGTGAGCCTGCAAGAAAACGAAGCGGGCGAACTCCCCCCTTCCCAGCAGGGCGGAGACGAGCTAAAAGGCCCGCCGTTTCGAAGAGTGGACGGTTCGCCGACATAGCTCAGTTGGTAGAGCAGCTGATTCGTAATCAGCAGGTCCCCGGTTCAAGTCCGGGTGTCGGCTCCAACGATCGGCCGTCGAGAAGGGCTCATCTGCTGCGTCGTCGGGCCGGCTGCGGTGCCCTCGTTCCCGGCGACGCGCGCTCCGCTCCCCGCCGGCCCTCCGCCTTGCAGCTTCGCCCTTCTCGACGGCCTCGCGGCGGGGACCGATGATCTCGAGCCTCTTTCTGGCGGCGGTAATCACGGCGCCTCAGCAGGTGCTGCCGCCGGGCGGGGCGGACTCGCCGCCGAACTCGCGGCTCGCGCCCGCGCAGGAAGGTCAGGGGCCCATCTCGCTCGGCACGGGCCCGTGGACCATCCTGCCCGTGCCGCTCGTCAGCTACGACAGCGACAACGGGCTCGGCCTCGGGCTCGCGGCGGCGCTCTTCTACAACGACGGGGTCTCGGAGCCCTACCGCTTCTCGCTGATCGCGCAGATCCTCGGGACCACCGACGGGGTCACCCAGGACTACGTGAAGCTCGACTACCTGAACCTCTTCGGCTCGGGGCTGCGGCTCAACGCCGAGGCCCGCTTCCTCCACGAGCCGAACGCCTCCTGGTTCGGGATTGGCAACACGACCCAGAACCTCGCGGGCGAGCCGACGGACTACTACCAGTACCACCGGACGGCGCCGGCGCTTCGGACGGTGTTGCGCCACGTCATCCTGGGCGGCTGGTACGGCTACGCGGGCTACCTCCTCGAGGACATGTTCATCCAGCCGTACCCCGGCAGCCTGCTCGTCGAGCAGCAGCCGCTCGGGATCGGCGGCGGGCTGAACGCCCCCGTGATGCTGGGGATCGCCTACGACTCGCGCGACTTCGAGCCCTGGCCGACGAGCGGCGAGTACACCGACCTCTCGTTCCGCGCGGCCGAGCCTTGGACCGGCTCGCAGTACGCCTGGGTCGGGGGGACGCTCGTCTGGCGGACCTACGACAGCCTCCCCTGGCGCCTCGTCTTCGCGCAGCGCTTCCTCGCCGACGTCATGTACGGAAACGTCCCGTTCTTCGCCGAGGACGAGACGGGGGGGCTCGAGGAGCTGCACGGCCTGGGCGGCTGGAGCACGCTGCGCGGCTTCGTGAAGGACCGCTTCCTGGGCGACGGCAAGGTGCTCGAGAACCTCGAGCTGCGCCGCTTCTTCTTGGGCCTGACGCCGTTCCACCAGCGGATCGATCTCGGCTTCACCGCCTTCGCGGACCTCGGCCGCGTGTACGGCGAGAGCTTCGTGGACGGCCCCCCCTTGCTCATCCACTGGGATCTGGGCGGCGGGTTGCGGGCGATGCTCAACCGCAACCTCGTGATCCGCGCGGACGTCGGCGCCTCGGACGAGGGGCCGCGGATCTACCTTCTCTTCGGGAACCTCTTCTGACGTCGGCGCGCGTCTTCTCGGCCCGGGCCTCGATGGCTAGCTTGACGGGGATCTCGGCTCCCGGTTTCCTTGACGCCGGCCCGGGCCTCTGGTTAGAGGGGGCCCGACAGACTCTCGGAGGCATTCCATGGCCCGCATCGCCATCAACGGTTTCGGTCGCATCGGTCGCTGCATCCTGCGCGCGTCCTTCGCCCGCAAGACGCCCCTCGATGTCGTCGCCATCAACGACGTCGACAAGCCCGAGACCCTCGCCTACCTGCTCAAGTACGACTCGGTGCACGGGCGGTTCGACGGCGAGGTGAAGGCCACCGCCAAGGGGCTCCTGGTCAACGGCAAGGAGATCGAGGTCACGGCGATCCGCGAGCCCTCCGAGCTGCCCTGGAAGGCCAAGGGGGTCGACATCGCCCTCGAGTGCACCGGCCGCTTCACGGCCCGCGAGCAGTCCGAGAAGCACCGCACCGCCGGGGCTCGCAAGGTGATCATCAGTGCGCCGGCCAAGGGGCAGGACATCACGCTCGCCTACGGCATCAACCACCAGAAGTACGACTCGGCGAAGCACCACGTCATCTCGAACGCCTCCTGCACGACGAACTGCCTGACGCCCGTCGCCAAGGTCCTGATGGACTCCTTCGGCATCGTCCGCGGCCTGATGACCACCATCCACAGCTACACGAACGACCAGCGGATCCTCGACCTGCCGCACGAGGATCTGCGCCGCGCGCGCGCCGCCGCGCTCTCGATGATCCCGACGAGCACCGGGGCCGCCAAGGCCGTGGCCGAGGTCATCCCCGAGCTCAAGGGCAAGCTCCACGGCATCTCCATCCGGGTGCCGACGCCCAACGTCTCGCTCGTCGATCTGACGGTGGAGCTCGGCAAGAAGACGACCGTCGAGGAGATCAACGCCGCCATGAAGGCCGCCGCCGAAGGGCCGCTTCAGGGCGTCCTCGCCTATGCCACCGAGCAGACGGTCTCCGTCGACTACAACGGCGACAGCCACTCGGCGATCCTCGACTCGACGAACACCCAGGTGATGGACGGAAACTTCGTCAAGGTGATGGCCTGGTACGACAACGAGTGGGGCTTCTCGAACCGGATGATCGACGTGACCCAGTACGTCGCGTCCAAGCTCTAGCCGCGTCGAGGGGCTCGTGATCAAGAGCGTCAAGGATCTCGCCCCCGAGGGCAAGCGGGTCTTCGTCCGGGTCGACTTCAACGTACCGCTCACCGACGCCCGCGAGGTGGCGGACGACGCGCGAATCCGCGCGGCGCTGCCGACCATCCGCTTCCTGCTCGATCGGGGCGCGAAGGTCATCCTCGCCTCCCACCTCGGGCGGCCCGAGCGGCCCGATCCGAAGCTCTCGCTCGAGCCGGCGGGGGTGCGGCTCTCGGAGCTCCTCCGCAAGGACGTCGTGCTCGCCGACGACTGCGTCGGCGACGGCGTGAAGAAGCTCGTGCAAGAGCTCAAGGGCGGGCAGATTCTCTTGCTCGAGAACCTGCGCTTCCACCCGGAGGAGGAGAAGAACGATCCGGTCTTCGCCCAGGCCCTCGCCTCGCTGTGCGACGTCTACGTCAACGACGCCTTCGGCACGGCCCACCGCGCCCACGCCTCGACGGCGGGCATGGTGAAGCTGGTCCCCGAGCGGGCGGCCGGCTTTCTGATGCAGAGGGAGCTCGACTTCCTCGGCAAGCTTCTCGGCAAGCCGGAGAAGCCCTTCGTCGCGATCCTGGGCGGGGCCAAGGTCTCGGACAAGATCAAGGTCCTCGAGAACCTGCTCGCGCGGGTCGACGCCCTGCTGGTCGGCGGCGCCATGGCCTACACCTTCCTCCGGGCGACGGGCGCCTCGGTCGGCAAGAGCCGCGTCGAGGAGGCCAAGATCGGACTCGCCGGGGAGCTCCTCGAGAAGGCGACGAAGCTCGGCGTGCGGCTGCTGCTGCCGCGCGACCACGTCGCCGCGGCCGACCCCGACGCCGATCCCGTCACCGTCGAGCAGGCCTCCCTCCCGTCGAACCTGATGGGGCTCGACATCGGGCCGGCCACGGTGAAGGCGTTCACCGACGAGATCGCCCGGGCGAAGACCATCTTCTGGAACGGCCCGATGGGGCTCTTCGAGAAGAAGCCGTTCTCCCGCGGAACCTTCGCCATCGCCGAGGCGCTCGCGAGGAGCCGCGCCACCACCGTCGTCGGCGGTGGCGACAGCGCGGCGGCGGTGGCCGAGGCCGGCCTCGCCGAGAAGATGACCCACGTCTCCACGGGGGGCGGGGCCGCGCTCGAGCTCCTCGAGGGGCGCGAGCTGCCGGGCGTCAAGGCACTGGAGAACTGATGGCACCCGCGCGCAAGCCGGTCATCGCCGGCAACTGGAAGATGTTCAAGACCGCCTCCGAGGGGGCGGCGTTGGCCCGCGAGCTGCGGCCCAAGGTGTCGATGATCCACGACGTGGAGATCGTCGTCTGCCCGCCCTTCACGACGATCCCGGCCGTGGCCCAGGCGCTCGCCGGTTCGAACGTCGGCGTCGGCGGGCAGAACCTCCACTGGGAGCAGCACGGCGCCTTCACGGGCGAGGTCTCGGGGCCGATGCTGGCCGACGCCGGCTGCCGCTGGGTGGTCGTCGGCCACAGCGAACGGCGTCAGCTCTTCGGCGAGACCGATGAGGGCGTCCACCGCAAGGCCAAGGCAGCGCTCGCGGCGAAGCTCTCTCCGATCGTCTGTGTCGGCGAGACGCTCGCGGAGCGGGAGGCCGGCCGTACCCTCGAGGTCGTCGGTCGCCAGATCGGCGGCGCGCTCGGCGGACTCTCGGACGGTGAGATCGCGGGGCTCGTCGTCGCTTACGAGCCCGTCTGGGCGATTGGTACCGGAAAGACGGCGACGTCGGCCCAGGCGGAAGAGGTCCACGCCGCCATCCGCGCCCAGCTCGCGAAGAGCCACGGCCAGAAGGTCTCCGACGGGCTTCGGATCCTCTACGGCGGCAGCGTCAAGCCGGAGAACGTGAAGGAGCTGATGGCGCAGCCCGACGTCGACGGAGCGCTGGTCGGGGGCGCGAGTCTGACCGCCGATTCGTTCGCGGCGATCGTCCGTTACCGCGGCTAGGCGTCCGCGCGCTTCGAGGGCGTGGGCGCGAAGCGCCCGCTGCGTCGAAGCGGCGGGCGGGCCCTCAGACGAGAATCCCCGAGACGACGCCCGCGAGGCTCAGGCTCGCCATCGCGATCCAGAGCAAGAGCCCGTGGGCGAAGGGTCGGCCGCCGGCCTGCCGGAGCGCCGCTCGCGTGAGGCCGAGCCCGATGAGGAACAGCGTGACGACGAGGAGCTGCCGGGCGGCGCGGGCGACGAGCGCGCCCTCGGGCCGGAGGACGGGGAAGAGGGTCACGAGCGCCGAGGCGGCGAGGAAGCCCGCGATGAACCAGGGCTTCTTCGTGGCGGTGGCACCGCCGCCGCCACGGCGCGCCTGCCAGGCGCCGACGAGCAGCGTCACGGGGACGATCCAGAGCGCGCGGGCGAGCTTGAGAGTCGTCGCGATCGGGAGGGCTCCCCCGCCGTACGAGAGGGCCGCGCCGACCACCGAGCTGGTGTCGTGGATCGCGAGGGCCGCCCAGACGCCGAAGCGGGCCGGCGTGAGTCCCACGAGCCGGCCGAGGGGGGGGAAGAGCAGCAGCGCGACGGCGTTGAGCAGAAAGACGATGGCGAGGGCGACCGACGCCTCCTCGTCCTTCGGGCGGACGACGGGCAGCACCGCGGCGATGGCGCTGCCACCGCAGATCGCGGTTCCGACGGTGACGAGCAGCCCGGTCGCGGGCGGCACCCGGAGCAGGCGGGCGAGCAGCGTGCCGAGGAGGAAGCAGGTGGCGATCCCGGCGACCGTGTAGGCGACGCCATGGGCGCCGACCCGGGCGACGACCGCGAGGTCGATGTCGGCGCCGAGCCCGACGACCGCGAGCGCGAGGAACCGGTGCGCGAGCTTCCGCGTCTGCGCGAGGTAAGGGTTTCCGACCGTCGCGGCGATCGCCATTCCGCCGAGCAGCGCGACCGGGGCGCTGACCTGCGGGAGCAGGCAGAGCGCGGCTCCGAGCGGGACCAGGATCGCGCCGAGCCGCGCGACGGGGGAGAGGGGGAGCGTCGCGGTGGAGTTCGCCATGGCGCACATCCTCGCCCCCGGCTATGAATGCGCCAGCCGCATTTTCGGATCGGCCATCAGCCCCGTGGATACCTCTCGACTCTCGCTCGACTCCCGCCTCCTCGAGACCTTCCGCGCCGTCGCGCAGGCGGGGAAGATCTCGGCCGCCGCCCGGACGCTCCACCTCTCGCAGCCGGCGGTCACCGCGCAGATCCGGAGGCTCGAGGAGGACGTCGGGAGGCCGCTCCTCGTCCGCACGGCTCGCGGCGTCGAACTGAACGAGCCCGGCCGGATCCTGCTCGGCTTCGCCATCCGGTCCGGCGCGCTGCTCGAGGAGGCCCGGGGGGCGCTGCGCGGCGCCGAACCGCTCGGCGGCGAGCTCGTGATCGGCGCGAGCACCACCGTGGCCGCCGACGTGCTGCCGCGGCTCCTCGAGACGTTCTTCCGGGCCGAAGGGGCGGGCGGCGTGCGGCTCGAGGTCGGCAACACGGGCCAGGTGATCGAGTGGGTCCAGCGCGCGGCGGTGCCGCTCGGGATCGTCGAGGGACCCTCCCGCGCGTCGCGCGTCCGGCTCGAGCCCTTCCTGCAGGACGAGCTCCTGCCCGCGGTGGCCGCCGACGCGCCGCCCTCCCTCGCCTCCGTTCGCCGCCCCTCGGATCTCGAGCGCGTCCCCGTCATCTGGCGGGAGCCGGGCTCCGGCACGCGGACGGTGGTCGAGCGGGCGCTCCGGCGCCTGCTCGGACGTCCCCGGCGCCACCACCCGGGCGATCTCCAGCTCGGCAGCGGCGAGGCCATCCGGCACGCGGTTCGCCTCGGCCTCGGGGTCGGCTTCCTCTCGCGCTGGTCCCTCGGACCCGAGCCCGGACGGGGGGGGCTGCGCCTCCTCGCCCTGAAGGGGCTCGACGCCAGGCGGGACTTCTCGTGGGCCCTGCCAGCGGGCGAGCTGCCGGGGCGAGCCGGCCGCTTCCTGCGCCATGCGCGCCGCAATCCCCCGGAACCCTTCGGCCGGGGCTCCTCGGCGCTTCTCTTTTCCAGGGAGTTGGGCTAGGAATGGCGGTCCGCTCGGGGAGGTTTCCTCGCCAGCGCATTCACCTGCCCTCCGGAACGCCATGATCTTCACCCTCGTCCTCATCGTCCACATCCTGGTCTGCGTCGTCCTCGTCGCCGCCGTCCTCATCCAGCAGGGCAAGGGCGCGACCATGGGCGCGGCCTTCGGCACGGCTGGCAGCCAGACGGTCTTCGGCAGCTCCGGCGCGGGCAACTTCCTGACCAAGCTGACGGCCGTCTGCGCGGCCACGTTCTTCGCGACCTCGCTCGTGCTCGCCTACAAGGGAAGCTTCCGCCGCTCGGTGGTCGACTCCCTGCCAGCCTCCTCGACGCCGGCGGCGCCCGGCGCGAAGGCCGAGAAGATCGTCGCGCCGGCGGCCGCCCAGAAGCCGGCGGCTCCCGCAGCGCCAGCTCCGGCCGCTCCCGCGAAGGCCGGCGCTCCGGTCCCGGACGTCGCGCCGGCGCCGGCCAAAAAGTAGAGCCCCTCCGCTCCTCGGCAGAACTTTCTCCCCGCTGGGAACCCGCCTGCCCACCGCTCGCGAGGAGCGGCCGGTAAACGGCCCCTTGCCGCTGGCGCGCTTCCTGCTCTTGCCTCTCAGGGTCCACTTGCCGCTTCGCGCGGCGACCCGTTCGGAGGCATCTGCCGATGATTGCCAAGCCCTCTTTCCTCGCATCCAGCGACAGCCTCAGCCGGTACATGGAGGAGGTCGCGGTCTACCCGCTCGTCACCGCCGACGAGGAGAAGCGGCTCGCCCGGCAGTACCGCCGCGCGAACGACAAGGCCTCGGCCGAGCGGCTCGTGACCGCGAACCTCCGCTTCGTCGTCAAGATCGCCTACGAGTACCGCTCGCACGGCCTGCCGATGGCCGACCTCATCCAGGAGGGCAACCTGGGGCTCATCCGGGCGGTCGAGAAGTTCAACCCGGACAAGAACATTCGCCTCATCTCGTACGCCGTCTGGTGGATCCGCGCCTTCATCCAGAACCACATCCTCCACTCCTGGTCGCTCGTGAAGGTCGGGACCACCCAGGCGCAACGCCGCCTCTTCTTCGGGCTCGCCCGGGCCCGGCGCGAGATCGCGAAGCACGAGGGCGCGCCGCAGGATCCCGATCGGGATCGGAGCTGGATCGCGAAGCGGCTCAAGGTGCGCGAGGAGGACGTCTCCGAGATGGAGGCCCGCCTCTCGGGGCGCGACTGCTCGCTCGACGCGCCGCTCGACACCGAGGATCACCGGACGACCCACGGCGAGCTGCTCCCCCACCCGGGCGCCTCGCAGGAGAGCCTCCTCGGGGACCTCCAGGTCCGCAAGCTCACCGCGCGGATGGTGCAGCAGGCGCTTCAGCGGCTGGACCCGCGCGAGCGCTACATCATCGAGCTGCGGCTCATGAGCGACCAGCCGATGACGCTCACCGACGTGGGGCGGAAGTTCGGCTTCTCGCGCGAGCGGGCCCGCCAGCTCGAGACGCGCGCCCGCAACAAGCTGCGCGCCCACCTTCAGGAGGCGCTCTCGGAGGCCGGGATGGAGGAGGCGCCGGCGGCCTGAGCGCGGCGCGAAACCCCGGCCTACCGCGCGGCGCGCCGCCAGTCGACCTCGGCCGGGTTCTGCTGGGAGGGAGCGCGAGCCGACCGCCGCCGACGAGCCCCTCGTTCCCCTCCCGGCCCGGGAGCGGCCGCCCGGATTGGCGGCCGCGCTTCGCTGCGGAGAACCTCTGGGTGCCCAGGGCGAGACTCGAACTCGCATGCCTTACGGCGCCACCCCCTCAAGATGGTGTGTCTACCAATTCCACCACCTGGGCAACTACCGGCCGAAGCTCCCCGAGGGGCTCTAGCGGCGCGAGCGCTTCGTAGCAAAGCGGCCGGAGCGTGTCCAGCGGGAAGCTGCGCGGTCGCGCCCGGGGCGCCGAGAGGCATGGGGACTCGGCTCCGATTTTCCCGGGCGGCCTCCCTCGCGTATAACGGTCGTCACTTCGGCGCCCTTTCGTCTGCCAGAGGACTCCATGCGCGTCACCACGTCCGCCCTCGCCGCCTGCTGCCTGCTCTTCGCCACCGCCGCGCTCGGCCAGACGCAGGCGACCTCTGCCGATCGACAGTGGCTCGCCGAGATGCGCAAGCTCATGAAAAACCCGTCGCCCAAGGCCGCCCGGCAGCGGGCAACGCTCGCCTACTGGACCCTGACGGCGTACCGGGGTCGGGCCGAGCGGCTCGGGATCGATCCCAGCGTGGTGCGGAAGCAGGGGCTGAAGGACGCGCTCGCCGCCGCCCAGGGGCTCCCCGACAGCCCTGGGGTCTGGAAGGAGATCGCCGCTTGGCGCGCCCTCGGCCCCGTCGACGCGGTGGCGGCCGCCGCCGTCGCCTGTCCGGCCGCGAAGGGCCTGCCGAGGAAGATGGACGTCTCGGAGCTCTGCGGCGACTTCCGCCGGGACTCGGGGGACGCCCGCGGCGCCGTGCGCGCCTGGCGCCGGGCGCTCGCCGATGCGACCGAGCGGGAGGATCGGCTCAGGCTCATCGTCAAGATCGACGAGACGAGCGCCAACCCGGACCAGGATCTCGCGGGCGTGCCGGCCGGTCTGCGCCAGCAGGCCCACCTCGAGGAGCAGCAGCAGATGCAGGCGCGGCAGCAGGCCCAGGCCCAGAGGCAGGCCGCGGCGCAACAGCAGGCGCAGGCCGCGGCGCGGGCGTCGTCGATGGTTCAGACCTGCCTCGAGAGCTGCGCCGTCGACTCCTCCCAGTGCCACTACGAGAACGGCTACACGCTGCTCGACTTCTGCGACTCGCGGCAGACGAGCTGCAACAGTCAGTGCTACCTGACGAGCGGCGCGAGCAACCCCGTGGTGGTTCCGCCGGCCTATTTCGACCCGATGCCCGGCGCCTACGACCCCTCGGAGCTGATGGTCGGGCCAGGCGCCCCGGGCTTTCCCTGGTGATGGCGATCGTCGCGCCCACCGCTGCCGGCGATCTGGGCGAGAGGCTGGCCCTGCCGGATCTCGCCCGTCGCCTGCGCACGCCGCTCCTCCTCGCGCTCGCGCTGCTCGCCCACCACTTCGGCCTCTGGTTCTTGGCGTGTCGCCACCACGGCATGACGCTCGCGGTGCTGCTCGACCACTGGGACGGCGGCCACTACAGCAACATCGTTCGGCAGGGGCTCCACGGCGACGAATGGGCCTTCCTCCCGCTCTACCCGATGCTCGTGCGGCAGCTCGGTCGGCTCACCGGAACGATGGCGGCGCCGCAGCTCGTGGGGAGCCTCGCCTCCACGCTCCTGCTCTTCGCCTTCATCGTGGCGGTCGAGTGGCGCGCGCCGCGCACGCGGCACGTTCCGGGGCTCGCGCCGCGCGACGGCTGGGGCTGGTTCCTCCTGCTCTACGGTCCGGCGAGCTTCGCATTCCACTCCAACCACACCGAGTCGCTCTTCTTGCTCCTCTCGTTCCTCGCCTTCTCGCTCTCGGCGGAGGCGAGGGGAGGCGCCGCCGGCGTCTTCGCCGGCCTCTCGATCTTCGCGCGGATCCAGGGACTCTTCGTCGCGGGAGCGGCGGCCTGGCTCGCCGCCGGCGTGCCCGCCGCGGCGGGCCGGCGCTGGCGGGTATTCCTCGCCGCCGGCGCGCTCTCCGCGCTCTTCTTCGCGGGGCTCCTCGCCTTCGAGTACCATGGAAGCGGCGACCCGCTCGCCTTCGTCACGGCGCATCGCGCCTGGACGCATGCCCACTCCCTCGCCGAGGTGGCGCGGACCTTCTGGATGGGAAATCCCTGGCAGGGCCGGGACGGGGTGGCCATCGGTTACGAACTCTTCTTCTTCGGATGGGTCGCCGCCGCGCTGTTTCTCTGGCGCCGGCAGCCGGCGCTCGGCGCCTATGCCCTCGTCTCGGCGGCGGTCCTCCCGCTCCAAGCCGAACTGATCAACGGCTTTCGCTACGAGGCGGTCCTCTTCCCGCTGGCCTTCTCGCTCGGAGATTGGCTCTCCGAGCGGCCGGTCTGGCTCCGCTGGGGCTGCGTGCCCGCGATCGTGCTCCTGAACCACTGGGATACGCTCAATTACGCCCGGATGTGGTGGGCCTACTGACCGCCCCGGGCCGCCGCCTCCGACGGGCGGATCGATTGAACGCTCCGCCGACCGTGACGGGGCGCCCTACGGCCCGAGCCCCACCCAGCTCGCGCCGTCCTCGTAGACCTCGCGCTTCCAGATCGCCGCCTCGGCCTTGAGGGCGTCGATGGCCGCTTCGCAGGCGCGAAAGGCCTCGCGGCGGTGCGGCGCGGCGGCGCAGAGGGCGACGGCGATCTCGCCGACCGCGAGCACGCCGACGCGGTGGAGGATCGACAGCCGCGCGCCGTGGGCTCGCTCGAGCCGCTCGCCGATCGCCGTCAGCTGGGCGAGCGCCATCGGCGCGTAAGCCTCGTATTCGAGTCGAGCGACCCGCCGGCCCCGGCTCTCGCCGCGCACGGCCCCGGCGAAGCCGACCAGGCCGCCGAAGGCGGGCCCACGGACCAGTCGCTCGGCGTCGGCGAGCGCGATGGGCTCGGCCGTGATTCGGAAGCGGCCGGTCTCGCTCCCCGCGCCGCCCGCCACCGGCGGCAGCAGCGCGATCTCCTGCCCGTCGCGCAGCGGGCTCTCGGGCGCCGCGATCTCCCGGTCGACCGCCACCTGGAGGTAGGGCCAGAGCGGGTCCAGCGCGGGCAGCCGCTCGGCGAGGGCGGCGCGCAGGCTCGCCACCGTCGCCCCTTCGGGGAGGTCGAGCGAGAGGCGGGAGGTCCCCGCGGCCTCGCGGGCCGCGGCGAAGAGGAGCACGGTGAGGCGCACCCGCTCGTTTTGCCTCCGCCTGGGCGGCATGGCAAGATGGCCCGCCGTCTTCGGGAGGGTTCGCCCCAATGTCCCTGCGTCTCTTCGCCGCGGTCGCGCTTCCCCTCTGCCTCGTCGGTTGTCCCCACCCCGCCGGGAACGCCGACGGCGGCTCGACCGGCGGCACGAGCGGCGGCCAGAGCGGCAGCTCCAGCGGCGGCGGAAGCGGAGGGGGCGACGCGGGCCGCGACGCCGGGCCGGGCCGCTGCACGGTCGACGTCGACTGTCTCTGGGAGGGGATGCGCTGCGCCCCGGACGGCGGCTGCGTTCCGGCCTCGCCCTGCGACCCGAACCAGGGATCGGCCAACTGCTCGAACGACCCCGACTGCTGGACCGCCGGCATCTCGACCACGAACAACTGCTACTGCCACCCCTACGAGGACGGGGGGCTCTGCTACGTGCAGATCCCGCCTTGCGGCGCCTGCGCGAATTCGCTCGACTGCGGCGGCAACGAGGTCGACAACCCCGCGCTCTGCGGGCCGCTCGGCGACGCGGGAAACTTCTGCCTGCCGCTCGATCAGACGGGGAGCTGCCCGCAGGGCTTCGTCTTCGCCACCGCCGACGGCGGCGTCCCGATCTGCGTCCCCTCCTGCGGGAGCTGCCCCTGCTCTGGCTGCGCGAGCGACGAGGACTGCAAGGCGCTCCAGGCCGGCGTCTGCAACTCGCGCGGCGTCTGCGAGGCGCCGTGCCGCGGCGCCGGCGACTGTCCGAACGGCCAGGTCTGCCACGTCCTCGGCAAGTACCTCGATCCCGCGGTCGGCCCGTTCTACGGCGACGGCAAGTGCGGTCCGCCGTGCTCGCCCGGCGGCTCCTGCGCCGCCTACCAGGACGACGCCGGCCCCGCGCTCGTCTGCGAGACCGACGACGGCGGGACCCGCTGCCGCCCGACGGGCTGCCTGACGGATCAGGAGTGCGCCGGGACGCCGGCGGGCGCCGACGCCTCGGTCGCCCCCTGGTGCGACATCTGGGGCGGCAACGTCTGCGACGCGACGGGCTGCCGCATCGGGGTCGATCCCGCCTCGCAGCTCGCCTACCAGGACTGCGTGGGCGGCTACGGCTGCGAGCTGCCCGACGGCGGCCCGCCCCCCGCCCCCTCGGACGCGGGTCCGCCGCTCATCGGCGCCTGCTTCCAGATCCCCTGCTACGCCTTCCCGGGCGGCGGCCGCAACGCCTGCGCGGCGGGAGAGCTCTGCTGCGGCGACGGCGACGGCGGGACCTCGTGCCACGGCGCCGCTCCCGGCGCCTGCTACCCCGCGCCGAACCCGCCCTGGTGCGTCGCCTGCAACCCCCAGAACGGCAGCTACTTCAACCCCGACTGCGCGAGCGGCGGCGACGGCTTCCCCGGCCCGGTCGCCTGTCTGCCCGCGAGCGGGCTCGGCTCCTCGCCGCCGTCCTACTGCGGATCGGCCTGCGACCCGAAGGAAGAGTGGACCTGCCCCGCGGGCTGGCAGTGCGCGAGGCAGTCCTACATCGTCCAGTCCTGCAGCTCCTGCGGCTCGGACCCGTGCCTCGACGCGGGCCAGGACCCGCAGGCGGGGCAGGTCCACCAGTGCGGCTGCGGCGCCAGCTCGCCGTGCCCGTTCCTCCCTCAGGCCCTCGCCGAGTACCCGGACTGCACGAGCTGTGCGTCCATCCTCACCTGCCAGCGGGCGGCGGACGACGCCGGCTACACCTGCGGCTGCGTCCTGGACGGCGGCGCCTGCGCCCCCTCGACGTTCGCCGGCGCCGCCGTGCCCGCGGCCTGCGTCGACACGAGCGGCAACGGCGCGGGTCCGTTCGAGTGCGCGGCCGGCGTCCAGTCGAGCTGCCAGGGGGGCGTCTGCACCCTGGGCTACGCCTGCAACGCGCAGCACTACGCCTGCGACGCGGGGCCGTGAGGCTCCTCCCCCGCGCGCGGCGTCTTGCGGCTGGAGGCAGCGGAAGCGATCGCTTTACTTCGCCCGCCTCCTTTGGCGTGATGGGTCCTCCGTGATCCCGCTCCTCGCGCTCGCGCTCGCCGCCACCCCCGCCGCCCGCTGCGTCGAGCTCGTCGGCACGAACGACCTGCACGGCCACGTGAGCCCCGAGCGGATCGTCATGCCGCCCCCGCCGCCCGTGGGCGTGCGGCGGCGCGGCGGCGACCCGGCCTACCCCGCGAGCGGGGAGGGGGAGGGGGAGCTGCGCGGCGGCCTCGCCTGGTTCGGCGGCTACCTCGCGCGGCTGCGCGGGCAGCGGCTGCCCGTCGTCCTCGTCGACGCGGGCGACCTGTTCCAGGGCACCCTCGAGAGCAACCGCTCCCACGGCCGGGCGGTCATCGAGGCCTACGACGCGCTCCACTACGACGCGGCGACGCTCGGCAACCACGAGTTCGACTTCGGCGCCGAGCCGCCCGACCGAGATCTGCTCGCGGCGCTTCGCCACCGGCTCGCCGAGGCCGACTTCCCCTTCGTCGCCGCGAACGTCACGCTGCGGGCCACGGGTGCCCCGCCGCCCTGGAAGCGGCTCGCCCCCTCCGTGCTCCTGCGCGAGGGGGCGCTCACGGTCGGGATCGTCGGCGTCGCGCACCCGGAGACCCCGTCGCTCACGCTGCGGCAGAACGTCGCCGCGCTCGTCTTCGAGGATCCCGTCGCGGCGGTGATCCGCGAGGCGGGGAGGCTGCGGGCCCGTGGCGCCGACCTGGTCGTCCTGCTCGCCCACTTCGGCGGCGCCTGCTCCGAGCTCTCGGGGAGGGGCGACGAGCGGAGCTGCGAGCCGGACGGCCGCATCGGCCGGCTGCTCCACGCGCTTCCCCCGGGCACGGTGGACGTCGCGGTGGCGGGCCACACCCACCAGCTCATGGCCAACTGGATCGCGGGCGTCCCCGTGGTCGAGGCCGGCTTCGGCGGCCGCGCCTTCGACTGGATCACCGCCTGCGCGAAGCCGGGGGGCGGCCTCGATCGCGAGGCGAGCACGCTCCACCCGCCCGTCGCCGTGGTGCCGGGCGGGACGTTCCTAGGCGCGAAGGTGACCCCGGATCCGGAGGTCGCCCGGCGGCTCGCGCCCTTCCTCGAGCGCGTCGCCGCCCAGGCCGATCGCCGCCTCGGGCCGGTGCTCGGGGGCCCGATCGTGCGCGACTACCGCTCGCTCTCGCCGCTCGGCGCGCTCGCGGCCGAGGCGCTGCGCCGCTACGCCCACGCCGACGCCGCGCTGCTGAACCCCGGCGGGCTGCGCGCCGACCTGCCGAAGGGCGAGCTCACCTATGGGGCGCTCTTCCGGGCGCTCCCGTTCGAGAACCGCGCCGTGGTCCTGCGCGTGCCAGGGCGGACCCTCGTCGCGCTGCTCGACGCGCTCAGCCAGGGGCACGGCTACCCGCAGGTCGCGGGGCTGCGGCTGCAAGGGCCCCCGGGCGCCTTCTCCAAGGTGACGCTCGCGGGCGGGGAGCCGGTCGATCCCGAGCGGACCTACCGGCTCGCCACGGTCGACTTCCTCGCGTCCGGTGGCGACGGGCTCGGGCCGGTCATCGCCCGCATTCCGCCCTCCGCGGTCGAGCGGCTCACGGGGGCGCCGGTGCTGCGCGAGATCGTGCTCTCCTACCTCGAGAGGCACCCGAGCGCTCTCGACGCCGCCCAGCCGAAAGGGGCCGCGCCGCTCGCCGCGCCGCCGCCGTGAGCTTCGAGGCCCACCTCCTGCACGGCATCCAGCTGCTCGGCTGGACGCCCCGGGCGCTCTGGAAGATCCTCGGCTCGGCGGTGGGGATCTCGGTCGGCGTCCTCCACCTCGCCTTCATCCCGCTCGTGCTCGCGCGCCGCCGCGAGCCCTCGGTGACGCTCGCCTGGCTGCTCGCGCTCTTTCTCTTGCCCGCGGTCGGCGTCGTGCTCTTCTGGATCTTCGGCCGCGGCGCCGTCCGCCGCACCGCCCGGCCGCGCCGCCGGCTGCTCGAGGGGAGGCGCGTCAGCGAGGCCGAGCCCGATCTCGACGCCATCCCGAGCGCGCTGCGGCCGCTCGCGCACGCCGCCTGGCGGGCGGCCTCGGCGCAGGTGACGGGCGGCAACCGGGTGGAGGTGCTCGTCAACGCGGGCGAGGCCTACCCCGCGAAGCTCGCGGCCATCGAGCGGGCGAAGTCCCGGATCGACATGGCCTACTACATCTTCCGCCCGGACGGGACCGGCCGTCGCTTCCGCGACGCGCTCGCGGCGGCGGCGCGGCGGGGCGTCGAGGTGCGGCTCCTCCTCGACGCCGTGGGCTGCGCCGGCACCGGCCGCTTCTTCCAGCCGCTGCGGCAGGCGGGCGCGCGCGTCGCGTCCTTCCTGCCGCTCAGCCCCTGGCGCGCCTGGACGTTGAACCTGCGCAACCACCGCAAGATCCTCGCGGTCGACGGCGCGATCGGCTTCACCGGCGGCATCAACATCGGCGACGAGTACCTGGGCGCCTCGCGCGTCGGCACCTGGCGCGACACCCACCTCTCGCTCGAGGGGCCCGCCGTCCAGGCCCTCTCGGCGGTCTTCGCCGACGACTGGTCGTACTCGACGGGCGACCCGATCCCCACCCCCGTCGCGCCGCCCCCCGCCGTGGGCGGCAGCTTCGTGCAGATCGTCCCCTCGGGGCCCGAGGATCGCGCCGAGGCGATCTACCAGGCCTACTTCGCGGCCATCGCCACCGCGCGGAGCAGCCTCGATCTGACGACCCCCTACTTCATCCCCGACCGCGCCATCGCGGTGGCGCTCGTCTCGGCGGCGCTGCGCGGCGTGCGCGTGCGGCTGCTCGTGCCCTACAAGAACAACCAGCGGCTCACCGCGCTCGCCGGCCGCTCCTACTTCGACGAGCTCATCGAGGCGGGCGTCGAGATCTACCTCTACACGCCGGGGATGATCCACGCGAAGACGCTCGTCATCGACGGGGCCTTCGGCTCGGTGGGCACGGCCAACATGGACGTGCGCAGCTTCCGGCTGAACTTCGAGGTGAACGGCCTCTTGTACGGCGGCACGGCCGTGGCGCGGCTCGGGGAGATCTTCGAGCGCGACCTCGCCGCCGGCACCCGGCTCGACCCCGACCGCTTCGGCCGCCGATCGCTCTGGCAGAAGGCCGCCGAGGGCGGCGCGCGGCTGCTCTCGCCGATCCTGTAGCTCGTGGAACCCGCACCCCCGGGCCCCTCCCGGCGCAATCCCTCTCTACCGATCGTCCGTCGCTGCGAGCGCCAAGTAGACCTGCTTCGCGAACTCGCGCGCGAATCTACGGGCTGTCTGGACGAACAAGAAAGGGAGCACGAGGGCCGAGACGGTGCAGAGCAGCATTGCCCACGCTGTGATGACGCCGCCGGTCTGGGAGGCCAGAGCGTTGCCTGTCACCATCGACAGAAGAACGAGGAAGAGAAACCAGAACCACTTGAACTCGCGTCGCTCGTACCAGGCGAGCGCGCAGAGCCCGACGGCGCAGAGCAAGAACAGGACCTGCGCTGCGGGCGTTTTCACCCCGAACCAGGCCGTCAAGCGGGCGTCCAAGGCGTCGCGGAAGAGGAAGAGCAGGTGGCCGAGGAAGCTCGCGGACGCCAGGAACAGGGCGGCGGCGAAGCCTCTTGCCAGGCACTGCATGCCCTGCATCTGCTCCGCGTAGGAGGGTAGCTTCTTCGCCAGCAGGAAGGCGCGCGCCAGATCGAAGAGCTGCTGCCGCTGGGCGTCGCCAGCGGGGAGGGGCAGGCCCCAGAGGTTTGTGGCACGCTTTGCGATCCGATCCTTGACCTCCTTGGTCAGCGTGCCGTCTGTTGGATCGAGAAGCCGTTGGGACTCGTTCAGTCCGTCGCGCCTCGTCTCGAACCAAGGCACACGGCGTGCGCTCGCATACAGCACGTGGCCGAGCAGGTAGCCGGCCGTGACGCCAGCAACCGCCGAGAGCCAGTCGGCGGAGATCGCCCTCCCGGACGTGAAGACGTACGGCACCGCGACGAGGACCATCCACGCGAGGCCCGGCAGAAGGTAGGCGTAGAGATCGAAGAAGTTCAGTCGCTCAATCACGCGCGGTGGCCCCCTCGCTGGCCGGACTCTCGATCCTGGCGACGATGGCGGCGAGAACGCCGCTCGCCGCGCGCGCCCGCTTGCCGCGCAGATCCACGGCGGCGACACGCTCGTGGCCGCCACCACCGAAGTCCTCGGCGATACGTCCGAGTGGCACGCTGCGGAACGAGAGCCAGGGGTTGCGCATGACCAGGATCTTCGCCTGATCCGGCAGTCTCACGATGCCGGCCGAGTAGCGCGCCCGCGGCTGGAAGAGATAGGGGCCGTAGCGGCTGATCAGGACGCCGGTGCCCTCGACGTCGAAGATCGCGGTCCCCTCCTCGTCCACGGTCAGGGATCGCCGCAGCCGCCGCAAGCCAGCGGCGGTCCGTCGCTCCACATCCCCCGCCGCCGCACGGACGGCCCGCCTCGCTGCCACCTCCTCGAGCGACTCGGTCCGCAGCCGCCGGACGAGCGCGATGGAGAGATCGATTCCCTCGGGGGCCGCGAGGGCCGACCGGATCCGTGCCGCCGCGCCTCGGCCGAAGACCGCCTCCTCCACCGACGCGTACCTCGCCCCGTCGATCCGATCCGCCCAGCTGGCCAGCTCGGAGCGGTCGACGCCTCGTCGGCGCAGCAGGCCGCGGTAAGTCCTCCAGAGGAGCCCGGCGCAGGAGTCGGAGGTGGGATCGAAGAGCCGGAAGGCCTTCGCGCTCGATCGAAAGGACCGCCGGAGCGAAGGATCGAGGAAGCTCGTCGGGTGGTGATCAGCGAAGAAATCGGCCTGCGGATGGTAGAGAAAGTCCACGATGGCGCTGTGCTCGGGGAAGCGCGTCCGGACCCAGCGGTTGCGCAACCTGTAGTCGACCGGGTGGAGCGAGGGGTCGCGCCAGCCCCAGCGAGCCTCGAGAACGTCCCACGCTAGAACGGCGGAGGCGACGCCGTCGAAGCACGGCGAATGAAAGAAGATGTGCCCTTCCAATGACTGGCCTCCTACGATTTTCCAGCGTAACGCATCCCTCTGACCACATCCACATGCGCGCGGGTCGACTTCGCCTCCGTCGCCACGTGTGAGGACCACGGCCGGCGTTGACCGACACGCGTCAGCGCTCCCCTGCGCACCCGGGCCAGACGAGGTACGTGGCCCGCGCGGCGCGGGGATCACCTCGAAGCCTGCAGCCCGACGAACTCGAGCCGGGCCGCGCTCACGTCGCGAGCCGGCGCAGCTCCTCTTGCAGCCGGGCGGTCGCCGGCCGCGCCTTCGGATCCTTCGCGAGGCAGGCGAGCAAGAGCGCGGCGGTCTCCGCGCGCAAGGCGGGTAGCCGCTCGCGCGCGTCGGGCGGCGGCGAGTGGAGCGCGTGGTAGAACGGCTCGCCGGCGGGGAACACCACTTGGCCCGTGAGCAGCCGGTGGAGCGTCGCGCCGAGCGCGTAGACGTCGGTCCAGGGGCCGAGGCCCAGCCCCTGGATCTGCTCGGGCGCCATGTAGTCGGGCGTCCCCGACGCTCCGGTGCGCCCCTCCGCCCGCAGCGTGTGGGCGACGCCGAAGTCCATCAGCTTCACCCGCCCGGTCCGCGCGACGAGGAGCGCGTTCTCGGGCTTGACGTCGCGGTGGACGAGCCCTTGGGCGTGGACCGCGCCAAGCGCGTCCGCGAGGTCCGCCCCCCAGCCGAGCGCCGTCCGCTCGGCCACCGGCGCGCTCCCCGCGACCGCGCGCAGGGGCCGCCCCTCGACGAGCTCCATGACGAGGTAGGGCGCATCGCCCGCGAAGCCCGCGTCGAAGAGCGTCACCACGTTCGGGTGCGAGACCGCCGCCATGGCGCGCGCCTCGCGCAGAAAGAGCTCCTGCGCCGGCACCTCGCCGAGCGCGCCGAGCAGCTTGACCGCGACCGGCCGCCCGAGGAGCTGATCCCGCGCTCGGAAGACGCGCCCCATCGCCCCCGAACCGAGCTCCGCTTCGAGGAGGTAGCGGTCGGGCAGCGCCGTCGCCTTCACCCGCGACGCCGTCGAGGCGAACGGCGCGCCGCCGCTCCCGAGGCTCAGCGCCGTCGCCTCGCGGGAGAGCACGCTCGGCGAGTACTCGACCGGATCCTGCGCCACCGGCTCGGCGAGCTCTGGCTCGGCGCCTCCCCCCGGCTCGTCCGACAGCTCGACCGCCGCCTCGATTCGGGCCGCGCCCGAGGCCTCGATCGACGGCGCCTCCGCGGCGAGCCGCGCCGCCTCGCGCCGCCGCGCGCCGGCCGATGCGGCGAGGCCGCCGAGGATCGCGGCGAGAGAGAGCGCGAGCCCCGCGGCCGGCCCGAAGCGGCGCGCGGGCGAGCCGGCGTCGGCGAGCCCCGCCGAGGAGAGGAGCCCCACCGCGCGCAGCGCGGTGTCGGGATCGAGCCCGCTGGCGGCGACGGTCAGCGCGTCGTCCACCGGCCCGAAGGTCGTGAGGGCGAGGAGCGCGCCGAGCAGTCCCAGGGTGAGGGCGAGGCGACGCATGGCTGCCCCTCAGTCTGCCACGATCCCCGCCGCCGCCGCGAGCCGCGGATCGGTCTCGCGGGGGGGCCATCCCGCCCGCTAGCGGCAGCTCTCGAGGAGAGCCTCCACGGTGGCACTGCCCGAGCAGGCGACGGCGACGTCGGCCTGGCCGTCGCCGACGAAGTCTCCCGTGGCGACGGCGTCGGGATAGGCGTCCGTCGGCTGCGCCGATTGGGGCCCGAACCTTCCTTGGCCTTGGTTCCGCAGGATGCTGATGGAGTTGGCCATGGGGCCGTCATTCGCGGCGACCAGATCCGGCTGACCGTCGCCGTCGAAGTCGCCCACCGCGACCGAGCGGGGATTTGGGCCCGTGGGGTACGAGACCTCCGCCGCGAACCCACCGTCGCCCAGGTTCAAGAAGACGGCCAGATCGTTGCTCCCCTCGTCGGCCGTGACGAGGTCGAGGTGGCCGTCGGCGTCGAGATCGGCAACGGCGATCGACCTCGGCGAGCCACCGGTGGGGAGCGGCCGCTGGACGGAGAACAGCCCGGTCCCGCCCGGATTGAGCAGCAAGCTCACGGAGTCGTCGCTGGCGTTGGTCACGGCGAGGTCGAGGTGACCGTCACCGTCGAAATCTCCGACCGCGACCGAGCTGGGGTTGGCCCCGACGGGATAGGCGACTTGCGGCGCGAACGAGCCGTCGCCCCTCCCCAGGAGCACGCTGAGGCTGTTGGCCTGGAAGTTGGCCACCGCGAGATCGAGCCGCCCGTCCCCGTTGAAGTCCCCCGCCGCGAGCGCCGAGGGGTAGCTCCCCGTCGCGGAGGGCGGGGGGGGGGCGAAGGTCGGGGGCGAGCCGCCTTGGTTCAGCAGGACGGCCACCGCGGCGCTGCCGGTCAGCGTGACCGCCAGGTCCAGCCGGCCGTCGCCGTCGAAGTCCGCGATCTCCACTGCGCTGGGACCGCTTCCCACGGAGAGGCTCGTCCGAGGGCCGAACGTTCCCCCGCCGAGGTTTCGGAACAGGCTCACCGTGCCGCCCGCCGTCTCGACCGAGACGAGATCGGGCTTGCCGTCGCCGTCGAGATCGCCGACGGCGACGTCGACCGGCCCGTTGCTCCCGTCCGCGTAGCTCACCGCTGGATCGATGCTCCAGCTGCAGCAGCTGCTCTGCGAATGGCACAGCTGGGTCGGCTGGCAGGCGAGGCAGGCAGCGCCGCCAGCCCCGCACGCCGAGGGCTCGCTGCCCGATTCGCAGCCGTTGGCGTCGCAGCAGCCGGTCGGGCACGAAGCCGGGGTGCACTGGCAGCTCCCCGAGACGCAGAGCTCGCCCGCGGGGCAGGCGATACCGGCGTCACAGCCGCTCCCGCCGGTCGCGACGCACGCTCCATCGCTGCAGATCTCGTCGGGCGCGCAGCCGGCGAGGCAAGCCGAAGTGTGACAGACGCCGGCGACACAGGCCTCTCCGGCGCCGCAGACAACGCCGCAGTCGCCGCAGTTGGACGGATCCGACGCCACCTCCGCGCAGCCACCGGCGCAGGACTTCTCCCCCGTCGGACAGGGCGCGTTCGCGCAGCCCCCATCCTCGGCGCAGGCCGCGGAGCAGGCGGCCGAACCGTCGGGACAGGCCGGAGTCACCGAAGCGGCCCGACTCGTGCAGCCGAACGTTCCGCCGAAGGAGAGCGACGAGACGACGACGAGGAGGATCGCCGCCGCGGCCGGAGGGAAGGGCGCCGCGGCCCTTCCCTCCGGAGACCCGCCGCCGGTCGTTCTCGGGCGCATCAGCAGCGCGGCGCGCCCGAGACCACGAGGATCAGCCCGGAGCTCGCGGGCAGCGACACCGGCGAGCTGACCGGGTTGCCGTAGAGGTCGTCGAAGCTCTCCCCGGCCGGGAGCGTCACCGAGACGGTGCCGCTCGCGGCTGGATTCACGAGGGCGATCCCGCCGCTGTAGCTTCGCATCGCGTAGCCGTTGCTCTCGCTGTACGCGGCGCAGGGGTGGCCGATCGGGGCATCGAACTCGGGATACCAGAGCGCGCTTCCGTAGCCTTGGACCGTGGAGATGAAGATCGACTCCGAGTGCTCCTTGCCCATGAGGTAGGAGGCGATGGCCCACTGGAGAGTCGCCTGATCGGTCGTCGTGGCCTGGTTGACCAGGTAGTAGGGCATGCCGAGCTCCTGCACCTGCTCGATGAAGGCGACCCAGTTGGTCCACTGGGATCCCGTCAACCGGTTCGAGCCGCTTCCCCAGTTGGTGAAGCCCTGCTCGTCGAAGAGGCCGTCGATGCTCCCGAGGGCCTTCTGCACGTTCGGGTCGGTCGGGTCCCCGAAGGAAAAGTTCGGGATCAGCGCGAGGGGCGGCGAGAGCGCGTGGAGCTGCGCGCGGAAGGCGCCGAGCCAGCCGAGCACGGCGTTCACGTAGGCCGAATCACTGCTCTGTCCCGAGTAGAGCGCGACCCAGCTCCCATTGCGAAACACCCCGCAGGCGCCGAGCCAGTTGTGAAGGTCGACGTTGTCGGCGGCGATGGCGTCGAAGCCGTGCGCCGCGGCGGGGGCGCCGTAGTTCTGGATCTGCCAGGCGATCACGGCGGGATTCGTGATGTCGAGGGGCACATTCGGGTCCGAGCCGAAGTAGGCGGGGGTGGATTGATCGCACTTGTAGACGATCCAGTCCGGGTGGTTGGTCTTCCAGTAGGCGAGGCTGTTCGTCCCCGGATCCCTCGCGAAGGGGATGTACTGGCTGAGCGAGATGTCGGGATTGGCCGTTCGGTAGGCGGCGATGTTCGAAGGCGAGCCCACTCCCCAGACGAAGTCGTACTTGGGCGCGACGGTGGCGGGGTCCGTCACCTTGCCGTCGAAGGTGAGAAAGGCGTGGATGCCGGAGATGGTGTCCGTCGTCGGCCACGACGCCGGACGGGCGCCGCCCGACGTCGAGCCGCCTGACGTCGAGCTTCCGGTCGTCGTGCCGCCCGAGGTCGAGCCACCCGACGTCGAGCTCCCGGTCGTCGAGCCACTCGAGCTCCCGCTGGTCGTGCCGCCGGACGTCGAACTCCCGGATGTCGTGCCGCCGGACGTCGTGCCCGCCCGGCAGACGGCGTCGACGCAGACCGAGCCGTTCGGGCAGGGCGGGTCGCAGGAGAGGTCGGTGCAGAAGCCGTGGATGCAAGAGAAGGCCGAGGGGCAGTCGGAGGCGACGTTGCAGGAGAGCGGGACGCAGCTCCCCCCCACGGAGCGCAGGCCGACGGCGCAGGGTTGGGCGCAACCGCCGTCGGTCGACCCACCCTCCGCGCGCGAGGCTGCTCCGCCGGATGAGCAGCCGCACGCCATCGACAAGAAGAGCGCCGGCCAGAGGCGTCGGGAGGAGAGCATCGATCTGGGCATGACGGGATCCCTTTCTATTGGGGCGCGCCGGGAAATCGGCCGTGCCCCCGGCGATGCTCCGCACGGTACGCGGAGCGTGGGCCGTGGGGCCATCCGTCGACTGGCCGGTCCTCCCGTGAGCTGCCGAAGGCGCCCTACTCTGCGACGATCTCCGCCACCGTGCCCCAGTCGCCGAGCGCCGCGGGCGGCTTCGCCTTGCCGGGCCTCTGCGCCTTCGCCCAGGCCTCGAAGGCGGAGAGCGGGATCGGCCGGTCGCCCGCGACGAGCGCGAGCCGGTTCGAGCCCTTCTGGAAGGCCTTCGCCGGGATGGCGAGCGAGTCGTCCGGGCAGAACTCGCCGCAGACCGTCGCCGTCTGCCCGTCGCGCAGCAGCGCGAGGGTCCCGTCCGGCCGGACGAGCGCGGCGGCGAGGTAGGGGCCGTGGCCCGCGCGGAAGAGGCCGACGTGCAAGGGCCCCCGGTCGCGCTCCGCGATGCGCGGCGCGAACTGGAAGTCGAGGTTCACCTGGGCCCCCACGGGATCGCGCGCCGGGGCGGCGTTGGCGCCGAGGCGCGGGCCGGCGTTCGCGCCGGGGACGAGCCGCAGCGCGGGCGCGGGCCAGAGGAGCAGCGCGAGCACCGCCGCTCCGGCGAGCGCGGCGGTGGCGAGCGCGGGCCAGAGGCGCCGGAGCCCTCGCCGCTCGCCCTCGACCCGCAGCCGCGCCTCGGCCCGATGGGCGAAGGCGAGCAGCTCGTCGGCGCTCCGCATGGGCGCCTCGCCGCGCCAGAGCGCCTCCACGGCGGGGAGGAGCTCTTTCGCGCGGGCGAGGGTGGCGCGGCAATCCGGGCAGCCCTCGAGGTGGGCCTCGAACGCCGTCCGCTCCTCGGGCGAGAGCGCGCCGTCGAGGTAGTCGACGACCGACTCTCGCCGGGCGGCGTGGAAGTCGCGCGTCGGCTCAGCCATTGGCGAGCCCCCTGAGATCGTCCTGCGCGGCCGAGGCCTCGGCCAGGGCGAGCAGCGCGAGCTTCGCGCGCCGGAAGAGCTGTCGGGCGTGGTCGGGCGCGACGCCGAGCGCCTCCGCCATGGGCGGCGGCTCCTGCGCCTTCGCCCGCAGGACGGCCTGATCGCGCGGCGCGAGCCGCCCGACGAGCCCCCAGAGGCCCGCGCGCCCCTCCTCGCGGGCGAGGAGCTCCTCGGCGGACTCGGGCCCGGCGGCGGGAAGCGAGGCCTCGGCGCTCGCGAGTCGCTCGTCGCGCATCGCCCTCTTCTTCGCGCCGTTCGCGCACTGCTTCACGAGCCGTCCGACGAGCTCCGCGAGGCTCTCGCCCGGCCGCAGCCTCTTCTCGGCGCGCCAGCGGACGACGGTCTCGAGCGCCTCGGCCTCGACGTCGTCCGCCACGTGGCGCAAGGAGGGCCAGCGGCGCCTCACCTCGGAGCGAACGGCCGTCTGGAGGGCGTAGAGGAAGCGGCGGGAGCCCGCGGGATCGCCCGAGGCGAACCCTTCGAGCTCCGCCCGCTCCGATTCTTCGCTCGTGCCCTGGGATCCCGTCCCCACGAGGGACGAGTACCACGGCCCCGAGGTTCGATTCCAACTTCGAAGTGGCCGCTTCGAGGCTCGTGGAGGTCGCTTCCAACGATCAACCGGTCGGTACGAGGCTCGTGGA
>JAJXUD010000027.1 GCA_021783235.1 Myxococcales bacterium
GGGCGCCATCCTACGTGAGCGCAGGCCCGCCCTTCGCCTCGCAGGCTGGTTCAGCAAAACCAAGCATCTCCCGCCATCCCCGTCCTCTCGCCAACTTAGCTTTCAAATCTCGGGGTAGCTCCTGTCCCCCCGCACGCTCGGGCTCGTGGGCGCTCGGGAACAGCGCCGGACGCCGGCTGGTTCTCGGCGACATGTTCACCCGCAAACTGTCGACCGTGGCCGGCGGCCTGGCCCTCCTCGCCGCCTCCATCCCCCTCGCCGCGCGCGCCAATTCGAGCCCCGCGGCCTACGTCGTCGATCCCCTGGTCAAGGTGACCGGCGGCTGGACCCCCTCCGCGGCCGGCGGGCAGACGGGCGTGCAGCTCTTCGCCGCCGGCAACGAGGTCGCCTCGTTCCAGGTCGCCCTCGTCGGCGGGGCCAGCGGCGCGAGCGGCGTGAGCGCCGAGATGTCGCCGCTCGCCGACGGAGACGGCACCGTCCTGCCGGCCGGCGGCGTCACGCTCTTCCGCGAGGCCTACCTGTCGATCTCCCAGCCCTCCGACGGCGGCGGCGGTACCGGGCTCTACCCGGACGCCCTCGTGCCCGACCACGACGAGCTGACGGGCGAGCCGCGCAGCGCCTTCCCGACCGACGTCCCGGCGAACCAGGCCGGCGCCATCTGGGTGGACGTCCGGATCCCGGCCGGCCAGCGGTCGGCGGTCTACACGGGCACGCTCCAGCTCTCGGGCGGCGTCTCGCAGCAGATCCCCGTTCAGATCACGGTCTACCCCTTCGACCTCCCGGCGACCTCCAGCCTGCGGAGCGCCTTCCTCTCCTTCACGCCCCTCGCCTGCGCCGTCCAGCTCGGCTCGCAGGGCGCCTGCTCGACTCCCGCCGGCCAGAAGCTGCTCTCCCAGTACGAGCAGCTCGCGCTCGACCACCGCTTCACGCTGACGAACGACAACCTGGGCTTCGACCCGCGCAACGGCCTCGCGGCCTTCGATCAGGCGATCACTCCGTTCATGAACGGCAGCGCCCCCACGCGCCTCTCGGGGGCCAAGATGACGAGCCTCGAGCTCGGGCTGCCGCAGGACGCCGCGGACCTCTCCTCCTGGACGCAGAACATGCTCTCGCAGGGCTGGGCCGACCGGAGCTTCGACTACGCGGCGGACGAGCCGGGCGGGGGCGCCTCGAGCTGGGCGCAGGAGGAGCAGAACGTCTCGCTCGCGAAGCAGACGGCGCCGGATCTGCCGACCCTCGTGACGACGAGCGTCCAGGGCATCCAGCAGAACGGCGGCGTGATGCCGTCGATCCTCTCCCCCGTCATCAACGAGCTCGACGACGTCTCGGGCGCCTTCGCGGGCGACCAGCTCCCCGCCTACGCGTCCTTCCTCCAGTCGGGCGGCAAGCTCTGGATGTACCAGTCGTGCATGTCGCACGGCTGCGCCTTTGGCGGCAATCCCGCGCAGAGCGGCTGGCCGAGCTACATGATCGACGCGAGCGGCGTGCGCAACCGCGCCATGCAGTGGGCCGACTTCGAGGAGGGGGTGCAGGGCGAACTCTACTACGAGACGCTGAACGCCTACCAGGGCGACCCCTGGCAGAACCAGTACTACTTCGGCGGCAACGGCGACGGCACGCTCTTCTACCCGGGCGACCCGTCGAAGATCGGCGGCCAGGACGAGGTGCCGGTCGCGAGCCTTCGGATGAAGCTCCTGCGGGCGGGCATGGAAGACTACGAGTACTTGAAGAAGGTCTCGGACCTCGGCGACCCGGGCTTCGCGATGGCCCAGGCGAAGACGGTCGTGCCGACGCTGCACTCGGTCGTGACCGATCCCTCGCTGCTCCACCAGGCCCGGGCGGCCCTCGCCGCGCGGATCCTCCAGCTCACTGGCGCCTCGCTGCCGTCCTTGCCCGGCCAGGGCGGCGGCGCTCCGGCCGGAAGCCCCGGCTCCTCGACGACGACCGCCTCGAGCGGTGGAAGCTCCGGGCAGAGCTCCGGGACGGGATCGAGCAGCGGCTCGTCCGGCGGGAAGGGCGGGAGCGGCTCGGCCCTCGCGGCGGCGGCCTCGACCCCCGATCCTCGGCCGGGCTGCGACGTGCTCGTCCGCGAGAACCCGCGCTGCGTCCCGGGCGCGATCTTCCCGGGCGCGTCCCCGGCCGCCTCGGGGCCGGCGCTCGGCACACCCGGCCACCCGACGCAGATCCACGGCGCCGGCTGTCAGACCGGGGCCGGCTCGCTCTCCTTGCTCGCCGGCGCGCTCGCGCTCGCGCTCTTCTCGCTGCGCCGCCGGCAGCCGGCGAAGGCGAGCCTCGGGCGCTGAGCCCGTGCCGAGGGGAGCTGCTGCCCGTCGCCCGGGGCCGCCATCCCCTCGTAGAGCCGCTCGAAGCCTCGCACCATCCGGTCGAGCGGCAGCTCCGCCTCGACGAACCGCCGCGCCCGCGCGCCGAGCTCGCGGGCGCGGCCCGGCTGCCGGAGGAGCTCGAGGATCCGGCCCGCGAGCGCGGCCGGACTCCGCGGCGGCACGAGGAGGCCCGTCACGCCGTCTCGGACGAGCTCCACGTTGCCGCCCACCGCGGTCGCGACCAGCGGCAGCCGCGCCGCCATCGCCTCGATGACCGCGTTCGAGAGCCCCTCGGCGTGCGAGGCGCTCACGGCCAGGCTCGAGCGCGCGAGGATCGCGGGCACGTCCGTCCGGCGCGAGGCGAAGGTGACCGAGCCCTCGAGCCCGAGCTCGCGGCTCCGCCGCTCGAGATCCTTCCGCAGCGGCCCGTCCCCCACGAGCAAGAAGCGGACCCGCGGCAGCTCGCGGCGTACGCGCTCCGCCGCGTCGAGCAGATCGACCTGCCCCTTCACCGCGTGGTTCATGTTCGCGACGTTGACCACGCAGGGGACGAGTCCGCCCCCCGTCAGCTCGATCGCCTCGGCGGCCCCCTCCCGGGCCGCCGAGTCGAAGCGAGACAGATCGATGCCGTTGCGCAGGAGGGTCACCCGCTCGGCGGGGACCCGGTCCTCGTGGACGACGAGGTCGCGCACCGCCTCGGCGTTGACCCAGACCCGGTCGGCGCCCCGTGACGTCCAGGCGACCGCGGCGCGACGCACGCCGCCGTACCAGTGGGCGAGGTCGAGGCGGCTGACGAGGCAGCGCGTCCCGGCGAGCCGCGCCGCCGGCAGGGCCACGAGGTTCGTGTAGAAGTCCTGGGGGTGGAGCAGCTGGACGCCGCGCCGCCGGCAGGCGGCGGCGAGACGGCCAATCGTGACGAGGGCCTCCGGCCGGCCCATCGAGCGCGGCGGGGGGATGACCTCCGGCTCGATGCCGATGTCGCGCAGCGCCGCGAGGTGGTGCCCCTCGGCGTAGAAGCAGAAGAGCAGCGGGGCGAAGCGGCGCCGATCGAGCGCTCGCAAGAGCTCGACGATCTGCCCCTCCGCTCCCCCGAGCTGGAGCGTGTGGATGAAGAGGGCGACCGTCAGCCGCCCGTCCGCGCGCCCCTCGGTCACGACGCGACCGCCTGGCCGGCGAGGAGCCCCCCGTGCCGCTCCTTCGCGCCCTCGGGCGGGAGCTCGGCCCGCGCGATCCGGTCGGCCGAGGCGGCGAGGCCGAGCCAGAAAAAGAGGAACGTGTTCGGCGAGTAGCCGCTCGAGAGCTGGCAGACGAGGTTCCCGAGCAACGCGGCGAAGAGCGCCGCCGACGTCGCGCCCAGGACGGGCGCGCGCCGCCCCGCGAGCGCCCCCGCGAGGCACGCGGAGACGAGCAGGAGGAAGGCGAGGAAGCCGAAGAGGCCGAGCTCGGCGAGCGGCTGGAGGAAGACGTTGTGGGTGACGAAGGCGTGCTGTCCCGCCTCGATGGGCGCGTAGCGCGGCCAGGCCTGGAGGAACGCGCCGGCGCCCGAGCCGCGGAAGGGCCGGTCGGTCGCGAGCGCGTAGAGGACCTTCCAGGCGTGGACGCGCCCCTGCGCGCTGACGTCGGTCTGGTACTCGGCGAGGGTCCCGGTCCGCTGCCAGAAGGCGCTCGGCGCGAAGGCGACGAGGCCCGCCCCGAGGCAGACGGCCACGGCGATGCCCCGGCCCGCGCGGCGGCGGCTGAGCGCGAAGGCGAGGACCGCGGCGCCGAGGCCGACGGCGCCGCCGCGGGACTGGGTGACGACGACGCCGGCGATGCCGGCGACCGCCGCGAAGGCGAAGAGCGCACGCCGCAGGAGGCCCGGGCCGTCGACCGCGAAGAGCAGCGCGAGCGGGATCGCCGAGACGAGGGCCATGGCGAGGTGGTTCGGGTCCTGGAAGACGCCGATCCAGCGGGCCCGCGTGCCGCCGAGGAGATCGCGGCCGAGGAGGTAGTTCTGCACGGAGTGGACCGACGGCGCGAGCGAGGCCAGCGCGGCCGCGGCCGCGACCAGCCGGAGCCGGCGGGGCGTCCGCAGCACCTGGATCATGACCAGGTAGATGAGCGCCTCCTTGAAGCCCTCGCCCGCCGCGTCGAGCGAGACGCGCGGGGCAAGCGACCAGTGGATCGAGGCGAAGCCCAGGGCGACGAAGAAGAGCAGGAGCGCCCCGCGCAGGCCGTCGAAGCGCGCGGGCAGCCCGCCAGCCCACAGGTAGAGGAGCGCCCCCCCGGCCGCGAGCGCCGAGGCCGCGAGGGCCGGCCGCGCCACCGCGAGGGGCGGAAACCAGATGGCGATGCTCGTGTAGAGGAAGACCGCGAAGAGGACGAGCCCCCCGAACGCCGCGAGATCCCCCAGCCGGGACAGCCCCAGGGCGGCGACGCTCCGGCCTCGATCGGGAAAGGACGCCATCTCGCCGCAAGGAGAAAGCAGCCCCCGTGCCAGCCAGAACCCGCCGCGAAGGCCGCGTTCGGTCCGAGCCGACGGCCCGCTCGCGGAAAGGAAGTTACCCGGGTGGCTACTCGGCGAACCGGATCAGGGTCGCGAGCGCGTCGAGGTCCAGCGGCTTCGGCAGGAAGAACGAGGCTCCGTCGCGCAGGCTCTTGTCGGCGGCCTCGTCGCTCGGGAAGGCGGTGATGAGGATCACCGGGATGTCCTTGTGCCTCGGATCCTTGCGGATCTGCCGGACCAGCGCCCGGCCGTCCATGTGCGGCATCATCAGGTCGGTGATGACGAGCGAAATCTTCTCCCGCTCGAGGAAGTCGAGCGCCTGGAGCGCGTCGAGGGCGGTGTGGACCTGGAAGCCCTCCCTGCTCAAAAAGCGGGAGAGCATCGAGGCGATCGCCTCGTCGTCGTCGACGATCAGTACGGTCATCCAGGGCGCCTCGGCACCAGGAACGATGGTAGCATGGATCCGTGACTGCGCTCCTCCTTCTCGCGGCTCTCGCCTCCCCCCCGGCCCCGAAGGCGCCCGCCCCCCTGGGCGTCCAGGACGGGACCATCGAGCTCGCCCGGGCGCTCATCGCGAAGGATCTCGAGAAGCTCGTCTCGCTCACGCCGGCCCCCTTCTCGTTCGACGGCTCCGTCGCCCGGACGCCCCTCGAAGTTCGAGAGCGCTGGGCCGCCATCCTCGATCGCCACCCGGTCGATCGGCTCCACCTCTACGGCGTCGAGCTGCTGCCCTACGACCAGGCGGTCGCGAGGTACGGCAAGCCTCCCGCGAGACTGGGCGAGCTGCCGTGGCGCGGCTCGATGATCGCCATCGCGAACCTGGGCGGGCGCGCGACCATCGTCGTCTGGAAGCGGCGGGGCGACGGCTTCGTGCCCATCGCCATCACGGACTGAACGGCGTCGGGGACGGCCCTCCCGGCCGCCGCGCCCAGATCACGCTCATCCCGCCGAGCCGCCGCAGCGGCCCCGCCGAGAGGAGCGCGTAGTCGATGGCGTGCAGCAGGTCGACCGCGGCCCGCCGCGGCCAGGGCGCGCCCTCGTAGTCCGAGACGTCGATGACGAAGCGCGAGAGGCGGCTCAGCCCCTCGAACTGGCGCGTCCGGAGCCCCGGCAGGTGGCGGCGGACGAGGGCCATCTCGCGGGCCCCGAGCGGTCGCTCGTCGGGCGTCGCGTCGGTGTGGATGGGCACTCCGCGCCGCAGCCGATGCAAGAGCGGGCTCAACGTCACGGGCTCGGAGAAGAGGAAGAGCCCGCCCGGCTTCGCCCAGCGGACGAGCCGCTCGAGCGTCCCGTCGAGGACGTCGATGAGGTGGTGGAGGATGCCGTCGCCCCAGATGACGTCGAAGCTCGCCTCGGGGAAGTCGACCCGCTCGACCGGGGCGCACTGGAAGCGGGCGCGGGCGCCGACGCCGTCGAGCTCCGCGCGCTTTTCGGCCACCGCGACGAGCTTCGGCGAGAGGTCGATCCCCTCCACCTCGGCGCCCCGCTTCGCGAGGAGCACCGCGTTGCTCCCGTCGCCGCAGCCGAGGTCGAGCAGCCGCTTCCCGCGCAGATCGCCGAGGAGCCGGAAGCGGAACTCCTTGTCGTAGATCCGGCCCGGCCGCTCGACGTAGCGGGCGAGCTGGGGCTTCGAGAACGGCCTCAGCGCCTCCTCGAGCTTCGCGCCCACCCCGTCGAAGAACTTCCGCTCCGAGGCCCAACGGCGCGCCTGCTCGGAGGGGACCGGAACTGCCACGTTGGCCCGGACCGCGACGCTCGCAACATCGGGCGCGCGGTCGCCCGCCGCCGGCGCGGCCGGGGAAACCTTCGCTTCCATGTTCACCTCTCGCTCGAGCCGCCCGTCAAGCTGCGTCCGAGGGAGGCGTCCGGCAAGCGGCGCTACTTCGCCTTCACCGCGAAGAAGATCGACTCGTTCTTGCGCTGCACCCGCAGGAGCGCGAGCTCACCCGGTCGGGTCGCCCGCAGCGCCGCGCGGTAGTCCTTCACCGACCGGACGGGCCGCCGGTTCACCTCGAGCACGACGTCGCCCGGCGCGATCCCAGCGTCCTGGGCGGGGCTCCCCTCGCCGACGCGGGTCACCTGCACGCCGCCGCGCCCCTGCGGCAGCCCCATCGCCGCCGCCTCGTCGGGGCCGAGCGGCCGCACGGTGAGGCCGAGGGCGTCCGGCTTCGCCTCCTCCTGCCGCCCCTGCCGCTCCTCTCCGGGCTCCTGCCCCTCCTGCCCGGCCTCCTCGGGGCGCCGGCCGATCTCGATCTGCTGCGTCACGCTCTTGCCGTTTCGGACGAGGCCGAGCGTCGCGCGGCTCCCCGGCGGCAGGGCCGCCACCGCGCGGGTCAACTCGGGGGGCGTGGCGACGGGCTTGCCGTTCAGCGAGACGACCACGTCGCCCTGCTCGAGCCCGCCGCGCGCCGCCGGCCCGCCCTTGACGACGTCCGCCACCAGCGCGCCGTTCGTGTTCGGCAGCCCGAGCGACTTCGCGAGGTTCTGCGAGAGCGGCTGGATGGCGACCCCGAGCCAGCCGCGGACGATGTGGCCCCGCTCGAGCTGCGGGAGGAGCTGCTTCGCCATGTTGATCGGCACCGCGAAGCCGATCCCCTGCCCCTTCGAGGTGATGGCGGTGTTGATTCCAATCACCGCGCCGTCCATGTCGAAGAGCGGGCCGCCCGAGTTGCCCGGGTTGATGAGCGCGTCGCTCTGGATGAAGTCGTCGTACGGCCCGGCGCCGATGGTCCGCTCCTTCGCCGAGACGATGCCGTGGGTCACCGAGAGCTCGAGGCCGAAGGGGTCGCCGATGGCGATGACCCAGTCGCCGACCTCGAGCGCGTCGCTGTCGCCCAGGTAGAGGAACGGAAAGTCGTGCTCGCCCTTCGCCTGCACCCGCACGAGCGCGAGGTCGGTCTTCGGGTCGGCGCCGATCACCTTGGCCGGGAACTCGCGGCCGTCGGCCAGCTTGATGCGGATGACGTCGGCCCCCTCGATGACGTGGTTGTTCGTCAGCAGGTAGCCCCGGTCGTCGATGAAGAAGCCCGAGCCGAGGCTCTGCCGCTCGACCTCCTGCTGCGGCACCTGCCCCCCGAAGAACTGGCCGAAGAACTGGTCGAACGGCGTGGAGCCCATCCACGGGTGCCTGATCCGCTGGCTCGTCGAGACGTTGACCACGGCCGGCCTGATCTGCTTGACGAGCGGCGAGAGCGACGGGAAGGCCTTCGCGATCGCCGGGACGAGCGGCTGCGACGACTGCCGGTCGTGCCAGAGATCGCCCGCCGTGTCGGCGCGCGCCTTCGCGCAGGCGCCGAGGGGCGCCGAGAGGGCGAAGGCGAGCAGGGCGGCGAGGGCGGCGACGGGGCGGCGGGCAGAGTGCATGTTTCCCCTCCAGGGGAGGAAGTACGCTGTCGGCGGCACAACAGGCGACCGGGCGGTCTATTCCCCCGCCGGCCGGCGGAACGGAAGGCTACCCCTCGCCGTCCCCCGAGTCTTCGGTCTCGCGTGGAAAGCGGCCGACGCGGACGCGGGCCGGCCGCAGCACCCGCTCGCCCTGCCGGTAGCCCGTCCGGACCTCCTCGACGACGCGGCCGTCGTCCTCGGGCCGATCGCAGGCGATGAGATCCACCGCTTCGTGGAGGGTCGGGTCGAAGGGGTCGCCGAGCGCCTTCATCGGCTCGATGCCGCTCGCGAGGGCGCGCCGGAGCAGCCCGTCGCGGATGATCCGCACCCCCTCGGCGAGCGACTGGCAGCCCTCGGGCGCCGAGGCGAGCGAGCGGTCGAGCTCGTCGACCGCCTCGAGCAGCCCCAGGGCCACGTTGCCCCGCTCCAGCTCGAGCAGCCGCTCGCGCTCGCGCTCGCGCTCGAGCCTGCGCCGGAACTCCTCGCGCTCCTGCTGGAGCCGGCTGTAGGCGCGCAGGACCTCGTCGAGCCGCGCGGACTGGGCCGAGAGCCGCTCCTCGAGCTCGGCCACCTCCCGCGGCTCGGGCCCCTTGGGGGAAGGTTCGGCGCTCGTCGGCTCTTCGGGCAGATCGGGCATGGGTCGTCCGCTCGGAAGCTAAGCAGCGGCGCCCAGGAGTCAACCGCGGATCCGGCGTCAGTGCGGCTCGGCCGGCTGCTCGGCGGCCCTCGCCTCGGGGAACTCGCCCTGGATCGCGACGCCGGCCGCGCGCAGGCTGTAGTAGAGGAGCCAGCGCTCGGCGGCGGTCATCGAACTCGGGGGAAGCGCCTCCTCGATCTCGTGCACCGTGAGGACGCGGTGGCGGAGCCCCTTCGCGAAGAGCCGCTTGCGGGCCCGATGGCTCTGTCCGATCTGGTCGTTCACGGTTGAAAGGTAATCGCCGCGCTCGGCGTTTTCACGCGTGGTGCTCGGCCGGAGCGGCGCCCTCGGGCTCCTGGTCGGCCCCCCGGGCGCCGAGGATCCGCTCGATCTCCTCCTGCTCGATCACCTCCTGGGTGAGCAGCCGAGCGGCCATCTCGGAGAGCTTGTCGCGGTAGCGGCGCAGCACGCCGTGGGCGCGCTCGAGCCCCTCGGAGACGAGCTGGCGGACCTCGACGTCGATCTGCTGCGCGGTCCGCTCGCTGTAGGCGCCCGGCCCCGGCGGCATCGGCCCCGCGAGGAACGGCGAGCGCCGCTCCTCGGCGAGCGTCACGGGCCCGACGAGCTCGGACATGCCGTACTCGCGCACCATGGCCCTCGCGATCTCGGTCGCCTGCTTCAGGTCGTTCGACGCGCCCGTCGAGATCTCGCCGAAGACCGACTCCTCGGCGGCCCGGCCCCCGAGCAGCCCGGCGATCTTGTCGCGCAGCTCGGCCCGCGTCATGAGGTAGCGGTCCTCGAGCGGCATCTGCAGCGTGTAGCCGAGCGCCGCCACACCGCGCGGGATGATCGACACCTTGTGGACCGGCTGGCTGTGCGGGAGCATCCAGCCGACCAGGGCGTGGCCGCTCTCGTGGTAGGCCACGATCTCCTTCTCCTTCTCGTTGATCCGCCGCGTCTTCTTCTCGAGCCCCGCGACCACCCGCTCGATCGCCTCCTCGAAGTCGGCGAGCGTCACCCACTCGCGGCCGCGCCGCGCCGCGAGCAGCGCCCCCTCGTTGATGACGTTCGCGAGGTCGGCGCCCGCGAAGCCGGGGGTGTGCGAGGCGATCTTCTTCAGATCGGCGTCCGGCCCCAGGCGGACCGTCCGGCTGTGGATCTGGAGGATCTGCTCGCGGCCGCGCATGTCGGGCCGGTCGACGAGCACCTGCCGGTCGAAGCGGCCGGGGCGCAGGAGCGCCGGGTCGAGGATCTCGGGCCGGTTCGTGGCGGCGAGGATGATGAGCCCCACCCGCGCGTCGAAGCCGTCCATCTCGGCGAGCAGCTGGTTCAAGGTCTGCTCGCGCTCGTCGTGGCCGCCGACGAAGCCCGAGTTGCGGCTCTTGCCGATGGCGTCGAGCTCGTCGATGAAGATGATGCAGGGCGCCTTGGCGGCCGCCTGGGCGAAGAGATCGCGCACGCGCGCCGCCCCCACGCCCACGAACATCTCGACGAACTCGGAGCCCGAGAGCGAGAAGAAGGGCACGCCCGCCTCGCCGGCCACCGCCCGCGCGAGCAGGGTCTTGCCGGTGCCCGGGGGCCCGACCAGGAGGACGCCCTTCGGGATCTTGCCGCCGAGCCTGCGAAACTTCTCGGGCGTGCGGAGGAACTCGACGATCTCCTTGAGCTCGTCGACCGCCTCGTCGATGCCGGCCACGTCCTTGAAGCCGACGCCGGTGTTCGACTCGGCGTAGATCCGGGCCCGGGTCTTGCCGAAGCTCATCACGCCCGGCGGCCCCTGGCCGATGCCCGACTGCATGCGGCGCATCATCCAGACCCAGAAGAGCATCGCGAGGCCGACGGGAAGGATCCAGATCCAGAGCGCGTCGGAGAGCCCCGAGGGGGCCACCGCGTCGTAGCGGATCCCCTTCTCGTTCAGGATGGAGACGAGATCCTGCTGGTCGCCCGCCACCCGTGTGGCGAGCCAGGGGAGGCTCGCCTCGGGGCTCGGGCCGAAGCCCGGCGCGGCGGGCTTTCCGCCGGGCGTCGCCTGCGGCGTCGGCGCGGGCGCGGGCGCCGGCGTCGGGAAGCCCTTCACCCAGTCGCTGCCGATCTGGACCCGATCGAACTTCCCCTCGACCAGCGCCTTGCGGAGGTCCGAGTAGGCGACGTGCCGGACGCCCGCATCACTGAAGTAGGAGCGGAAGAGGAGAAAGCCGAGGATCGCGAGCGCGATCCAGGCGAGCGGTGAGCCGAGCTTGAGCTTCGGCGGCTGCGGCCGCTCGAGCTTCTTGCCCCGGGGATTGAGCCCCGGCGGTGTGTCCCCCATCGCCATCCTCGCCTCCCAAGCGGACGGGCGTCGCCCCGTCCAGGATGCCACCGGCGAAAGCTGGGGCCCGGGCCCAAGTTGGGCAAGGAGGGGGGGGCCGGGCTTCCTGACGGACGCGACCATCCACACCGGTGGAGACAGGACGGACGGCCCCAGCGGGGATCTCATGCGGCCGCTCGTGCGCAGGTACTTGCACCATGACGACCACGGGCTCCGTTACCCTGACCGCCGATCCAGCGCTCCCCTCCTTGCCTCGCTACCAAGGGTGACTAAGTATCTCTGGGACGCAAGCATGCGACGGGCAACGCGGGCGTGTGGTTTCATGGTAGGGCTGCTCTTGGCCCTGGGGTGTGGTAGCTGGGCCGTTCCCGTCGGCTCCGGCGGACAGCCCGATGGGGGCCCCAACGGAACGGTCGGCGCGCGAGCTCCCGGCGGTGGCTCGGCGGCCGGCGGGACGCAGGGCGGCCTAGCCGGCTCCTCTGGCACCTCCACGGGAGGAAGTGCCACCACGGGCGCAAGCGGGCCGGGGAGTTCGACCGGCGGCGGGATGGGTTCCTCGTCCGGCTCCGCATCGGGCGGCTCGGCGTCGGGCGGCCCCTCCTCGGGCGGGTCATCCGGGGCATTCTCGTGCGCGGGAGCGGGACTGAGCATTGGGTCGCCGACGGTGTACGACGTCCCACAATCTTTCTTCGGCAGCATCCCGGGGTGTGAAGCGACGAGCGATCAAACGGGTGACTTCGCTCTGACGATGATCGGCGATTCCGAAAGCGACACCTTCCTCCTTGCTCCGGGTGGAGCGCTCGAGGGTGTGGTCCAGGCGATCGATTATTTCCCGACCGGACAGCCGAGCGGCTTCGAGGGAGTAGCCGGCCCACTTCAGTGGTGGGGCCGTGCGCCCCCACCTTCGGGAACGTACGAGCTCCTGGCGTTCGGGGGCGACGGCAAGCAGGCATCCAACGTTGCGCTGCCTTCCCCGGTGGGCTCGTATTCGCCTGACCCACTTGGCGGTCTGGTGGTCCTCGCGTACTCCAATGGGGCGGCCAGCCAGGTTCTTTCTTACGACGTCGCGGGGAACCAACGATGGGCGTTCTCGATCGCCGAATCGGCGACGACAGGGATCCTGGGCGTCGACGTTCGAGGCAACACGCTCCTTCTCCTCGTCGGCGTGGGCGGGTATGCCCCAGGCATCGAGGGTCGCTGGATCGATTCCAAGGGCAGCGCCGGCTCCCCATTCGCCGCGGGCGCCAGCCTCGGAACACTATTCCCGCGCCTTGGCGGAGGCCTTTTCCTGGCCGATGGCGCCAACTGGACTGAATTTCCAGCTCTATCCACCGCGCCCGAGAATGCCCCCACCTGGTTGCAGCAGCGACCGCACGTGGCGCTCCAGATCGTCGAGGGAGGACAAGGCTACGGTATCGTGCCGGTGTCCGAGGTCCGCATTCACGGCTACTGCGACCAGTACGTCGAGGTCGTCGACCAGAGTGGCGCCTCCTGCGGGAAGGCTCAGCTGCCCGAGGTGTACGAGTTCTGCAACGCTTCGTTGGGCCTCGATGGAACGCTGTTCCAGGCGATGTCTCCGACACAGGCGAACTGCGGAGCCAACGGGTGCGCCTGCGCCTGGCAGATTTGGCCAGGACTTCTTCGCTGATGGTCATTTCCGGAATCGGGGCCTGTGATGAGGCCGCGTTACCGCGGCGTGACGAGCGCGACCGACGGCAATCGCAATCCATCTCCGGAAGACCCATCGAAGAGCTCGAGCGCAAGACGTTCATCGAGGATCGGGGGTAGCGAGCGCCCGGGAACGGGGGGCCACGCCACCGTCACCGGCGATCTCTCGAGGTCGTCACCCGCTCGCGGCCGTCAGCTCCCGCAGTTCGGCTCGCAGACGGGGTACTCACCGCTCCCGCCGCAGCGGCCGTTCTCGCAGGCCGCCCCACCCGTGCAGATCTCCCCCGCACCGAGCAGGCTGCACAGCCCCGCCACGCAGCCCCCCGCGAGGCAGGGCGCTCCGTTCACGCACGCCCCACCGAGCCCCGGCATCGGGAGGCAGCCCCCGTCCGGCCCGCACCACTCCGCCTCGAGGCACATCCCCCCGTCCTGTCCGAGGACGCAGGGCCCCCCGGGGACGAACGGCTCGCAGAGGCTCCCCCCGTCCGGCGTCAGCCCGCAGCCGAGGCCGGCGGCGCAGCCCCCGGCGCTGCAGGGGGCGCCCGCGTCGGCGCGCGGCGCGCAGTTGCCGCCCTGACAATAGAGGCCGTCGGCGCAGTCGGCCGCCCCGCCGCAGACGCCGCCGTCGGGGGCGGGCGGCAGGCAGTCGCCCTGCTGGCACGTGAGCCCCACCGTGCAGGCGGCCGCCGTCACGTAGCAGGGCTGCCCCAGGGTGGACGGCTGGTCGCAGCTCGTGCCGTCGCAGATCCCCTGCTGGCAGGGGGCGCCGTAGGCGCTCGGGCCACAGGGCCCTCCGATCCCGGGTTCGGTCGTGCAGAGGCCGCACGGCGCGTCGCCGCTCAGCCGCTCGCAGAAGAGGCCGAGGCCGCAGGTCAGCGGGTCGTCGCAGCGGTCGCCCTGGGCGAGGGAGCCCCAGGCCAGCGGGCCGCAGCCGCTCGGCGCGTCCGGCGCGAGGTTGCAGGGCTGGGAGCCGCGGAAGGCCGTCTCGCAGGCGACGGCGCTCGCGCTGTAGGCGAGCAGCCCCGCGTCGAAGGCGGCCTCCTCGTGCGCGGTGGCGCCGGCGCAGAGCGCCTTCGCCCAGGCGGCCTCGTCCTGCGCGGCCAGCCGGCCGCAGCGGACCTCGAGCGCGCCGAGGGCCTGCGAGAGCTCCGCGCAGGCCGCCGCGGGCGAGAGCGCCGGGCTCGGGAGGGGGCTCGCACCCCCGTCCGCACCCCCGTCGGGGGCGCCCCCGTGGGCGGCGCAGCCCAGGAGCAGCGGCAACCAGAAGAGCGACCTCGCGAGCGGCGTTCGCACGGCTTGACAGCTATACACACGTTCCACTAGCGTGTCTGCTGAACGGGCGTCCCATCGGACGCTCCCGTCACGAGCGCCCCAAGGCTCCCCATGAGCGTCCACCCGATCGAACCCCCAGAGCTGACCGAGCGGCAGCGCGAGATCCTCCGCTTCATCCAGAAGGCGCGCGGCGAGCGCGGCTACCCGCCGACCATCCGCGAGATCGGCGCCGAGGTGGGGCTGCGCAGCACGAACGGCGTGGCCGAGCACCTCCGCTCGCTCATCCGCAAGGGCTACCTCGAGAAGGAGGAGATGAAGTCGCGGGCGCTCACGCCGACGCCGAAGGGGCTCTCGGCGCTCGGGGACGGCTGGCGGCCGAAGGCCTTCCTCACCGGCGCCGTCGAGGTGCCGCTCGTCGGCAAGGTCGCGGCCGGGCTCCCGGCGCTCGCCGAGGAGAACATCGAGGAGGTCGTCCGACTGGACAGCTACTTCCTCGGGGGCGGCCGGCGGGTCTTCGCCCTCAAGGTCGAGGGCGAGTCGATGATCGGCGACGGCATCTTCGACGGCGACATCGTCTTCGTGCGGCAGCAGGAGAGCTGCGACCCGGGCGACATGGTGGTGGCCATCATCGAGGGCGAGGCGACCGTCAAGCGCTACTACCCCGAGAAGGACCGGATCCGGCTCCAGCCGTCCAACCCCGCCATGGCCCCCATCTACGTCCGCAAGGCGGAGTTCAAGCGCGGCCACATCGCGGGGCTCGTCGTCGGGGTCTACCGCAAGGTCCGGTAGCCCCCGGTGCGCGCTCCGACCGGCGGCGGCCTCCCCCTCGAACCGGAGGGAGAGTGGGTCCAGGGCCTCGGCCCCATCGCCGACGCGCACGTCCACCTCTTCCCGCCCGGCGTCTTCGAGGCGATCTGGCGCTGGTTCGACCGCTACGCCTGGAACATCCGCTACCGGCTCCACGCCGAGCAGGTCCTCGAGTTCCTGCGGGCCCGGGGCGTGCGGCGGATGGTCGGGCTCTGCTACTCCCACAAGCCCGGCCTCGCGCCCGTGCTGAACCGGTTCATGGCCGAGCTCGGCGCGGCCCACCCCGAGCTCCTGCCGCTCGGCACCGTCTTGCCCGGCGAACCCGACGCCGAGGCGATCGTCCGCGAGGCGCTCGGGCCGCTGCGGCTGCGCGGCCTCAAGATCCACTGCCACGTCCAGCGGATCGCGCCGGACGATCCGCGGCTCGACCCCGTCTACGCGCTCGCCGCCGCGGCGGGCCGGCCCGTCGTCATCCACGCGGGCCGCGAGCCCTCCTTCGCCGCCTACGGCGTCGACGTGCGGGCCCTCTGCGGCGCCGACCAGATCGACCGGCTGCTGCGCCGCCACCCGAAGCTCGAGCTCGTCGTGCCCCACCTCGGCGTCGACGAGTACCCCGAGTACGCCGCGCTGCTCGACCGCCACGAGCGGCTCTGGCTCGACACGACCATGGCGATCGCGGGCTACTTCCCGGGGATGGCGCCGCCCCCGGAGCTCTTCCCGGGCCGAGCGCGGCGGCTGCTCTACGGCACGGATTTCCCGAACATTCCCTACGCCTGGGACCGGGAGCTGCGCCAGATCGCGCTCGCGAAGCTGAGCGCCGAGGAGCGGCGGGCGCTGCTCTGGGACAACGCCCTCGCGCTCTTCGATCGGTAGCTCGGGGGCGGTCGCTCAGCGCGGTAGCGCCGCCGACGGGTCTCGCGCTTGGAATCCGGGCTTTGGCGAGGCAAACCGCCGGATTCGCTCGAGCGCGACGACCCATCGCCCCCTCCCCCAGTTGACGGATGTTCGGCGGCGCCCGGCTCCGGTAATCTCCTCCTCGGACACTCGGATGCGACGCCCGGAGGCGCCGCGCTGCGAAAGGGAAATCCCATGAAGAGCCTGACCAAGATGAACCGGAAGAACCGCGGGCAGGGCATGACGGAGTACATCATCATCGTCGCCCTCATCGCCATCGCGGCGGTCGCCGTCGTCACCGCCTTCGGCAACAACATCCGCAACCTCTTCGGCGCTTCGACCGACGTCCTCGCCGGCGCGCCCAAGGGCACGAACAACGCGAACTCGGTCACGGTCGGCTCGAAGAACCTCAAGGACTTCTCGGACGAGACCAAGAACTAACGCTCGTCTCGCCGGCGCATCCATCGGGGCGGCCCGTTCGCGGGCCGCCTCTTTTTTTGGCCCTCCTCTCGACCTGCGCCAGCGCTCCTCGGCCCGCTCCTCGGCCGAGATCGAGCCGCGACCCCGGCCGCGCGGTCGACCAGCGGGCGAATGGCCTTCCAGCCAGCCACGGGTCGAGCCTCGAGCGGCTCGATTGCGGCGGCGCGCCGGCGCGTGCAAGATGCGCGAGATGCCCGAGCCGAAGCGAGCGCCGAGGGCGATCCCCGTGGAGCCGGCCGAGGCGCGGCCCGCGCCCGCGCCAATCGCCCCGCGCCCCTCGCGCTGGATCGTCCCGGACCTCGGCGGCCTCCTCGCGCTCGGCGCGGCGCTCGCGATCGCGAGGAGCCTGCCTCGCAGCTTCGACCTCTTCTTCCACCTCGCCTCGGGCCGCCAGATCCTCGCGCACGGCTTTCCCGCGAGCGACCCCTTCAGCCCGAACGCCTCCGGGCCGCAGTTCCCCCACGAGTGGGCCTTCGGCGTCCTCGCCGAGCTGCTCGTGCGCCGCTTCGGCGCGGCCGGACCCGAACTGCTCGTCTCGGCCTTGGCCGCGGGGACGCTCCTGCTGCTCTGGCGGGCGTTGGGCGAGGCGAAGGAGCGCGGCCTGCTGGCGGCCGTGGCCTTCCTCCTCGCGGCGGCGGCGCTCGGCGCCACCTGGGTCGAGGAGCGGCCCTACCACTTCGGGATGCTGCTCTTCGCCGCCGCCCTCCTCCTCGCCCAGCGCTGGAGGCGCGGCTCGGAGCGGGCCGCCTGGGCGCTCGTGCCGCTGACCGCGCTCTGGGCGAACCTGCACGGCAGCTGGGTCCTCGGCCCCGCGCTCTTCGCCGCGACGGCCGCGGGCGCGCTCCTCGACGGGCCCGACGAGGCGGCCCGCCGGCGCGCGCTCCGGGCGCTCGGGATCGCGCTCCTCGCCTACCTCGCGGCGGGGATCTCCATCCCGGGGCCGCGCATCTACCTCTACCCCTTCGAGCACGCGCTCCTGCCGCAGAACAGGACGATCCTCGAGTGGAAGCCGCTCGCCTTCGGCGAGGCGGACGCCGGCGCCTTCGGCCTGCTCGCGGCGCTCGTCGCCTTCCTCGGCGGCCGCTCCCGCAGGCCGCGCCTCGCCCTCCTCTTGCCCTGCGTCGGCCTCGCGCTCTCGACCGCCGCGGTGGCGCGCCAGCTCCCCTTCGCGCTGCTCTGCCTCGCCCCCGCCGCCGCCGAGCTCGGGCGGGACGGCCCCCCCCTCCGGCTGCCCGGCGCGCTCGCGGGCGCGCTCCATGCGATCGACCACGGACTCGTCCGCTGGTCGGAGGCCGCCCGCGGCTTTGCGCTCGCCGCCGTGCCGATCGCGGTCGTGGGGGCGCTGGCGCTCCGCTCCCCGCAGCGGCTCATCGATCGATTGGGCGACGACTACCCCGTGGCGGCGCTGCGCAAGCTCGCCACGCTCCCGCCAGGGCGCGTCCTCAACCGGTGGCGCTGGGGCGGAGCGGTCAGCTACCTCGACGGCACCGCGTACCCGGTGTTCATCGACGCCCGCAACGACGTCTTTCCGCTCTCGGTCCACGAGGACTACCGGAAGCTCCGGCTGCTCCTCCCCGGCTGGCAGGAGGCGCTCGCGCGCTACCGGCCCCGCTACCTGCTCTGGAGCGAGAGCTACGGCGGCAACCCGCTCCTCGAGGCGCTGCGCTGCCGGGGCGGCTGGCGCGAGATCGCCTCGGACGAATCGGGGCTCCTCTGGGAGCGGATCGGCGCGGCGAGCGAGGGATCCCCCCCGAGGTGACCCTCACGCGCCGGCGGGCCGCGGGGCGAGCGCCGAAAGCTCGGTCCGGCGCAGCAGGGCCCGCAGCGCCCCGTCGAGGGTCGGGTAGCGGAAGCGGTAGCCGAGCGCGAGCGCCTTGCGCGGCGCGACGCTGCGGCCGTGGCTGAAGAGCAGCGCGCCCTCCCCCGTCCAGCGGCGGACGATCCAGCCGTCCATCGGGAGCCAGAGCGGCCGGCGGAGGCGGCGGGCGATCGCCTGCATGAACTCGCGGTTCGTCCGCGGCTCGGGCGCCGTCGCGTTCAGCGGGCCGCGGACGCGCGGGTCGTCCAGGGCGAGGAGCCAGAGGCCGATCTCGTCCTCGAGGTGGATCCAGGGGAGCGGCTGATCGCCCGGCGGCACGATCCCGCCGAGGAAGCGGCGGACGCGGGCGGCGATCTCCGGGAGCGCGCCCTCGGTCGCGAGCACGAGCCCGGTGCGGACCACCACGGTCCGGACGCCGTACCGCTCGGCGGCCCGGGCCGCCCCCTCGAGCTGCCGGTAGTCGCGCGAGATCTCGTCGTTGCCGCCGAGCGTCCGCTCGTCCGCGACCGGCGGCGGCGCGCCGCTCGGGCGGAGCCCGTCGAGGAAGCCGTAGTAGCCGACCGAGGAGGCGGTGACGAAGAGCCGCGGCGGCACTCGGGCGTCGGCCATGGCGGTGACGAGCCCGCGGTTCGCGACGAGGCGGCTCTCGCGGATCTCCCGCCGGCCGTCGGGCCCGGAGCGGCGGGCGAAGCTCGATGCCCCGGCGAGCATGAGGACCGCCTCGGCGCCGTCGACGGCCGCCGCCCAGCGCCCCTCCCTGGCCGCCGGGCGGAAGGAGAGGTACTCGGCCGCGCCCGGCAAGAGCAGCCGGGCCGCGGCGGGATCGCGCGAGAGGATCGAGAGGCGAAAGCCGCGCCGCTGGAGCTGGAAGAAGAGCGGCCGGCCGACCAGGCCGGTGGCGCCCGCGATGGCGATGCGGCGGTTGGGGCTCGGCGGCGGCATGTCCTTCACCACGTTGCGCACCCCGGCGGGCCGAGCCAACGGGCGGCCGTTCATGGTTGAGTGAGAGCGCGTGGGCGAGGCCATGACCAAGAGGCCGACCGGGCCGTCGGGGAAGACGCTCGTCGCGCTCCTCCTCGCGCTCGTCGCGGCAAAGCTCGGGCTCGACCAGCTCGTCGACACCGACCTCTTCTGGCAGCTGCGGCTCGGGCTCGACGCGATCGCCGCGGGCCGGCTGCCGGCCGCGGTCGCCCACAGCTGGACCGCGCGAGGCGAGCCGTTCCTCGCGAAGGACTGGGCCTCGCAGCTCGTCTTCGCGGGGCTCTGGCGCCTCGGCGGCTTTCCGGCCATCGCCCTCGCGAAGGGGCTCGCCTCCGCCGCCCTCGCGCTCCTCGCCTTCTCGGCGGGCCTCCGCCGCTCCCGGGGCCACCTCCTCGCCGCCGCGCTCGCCGCGGCGCTCACGCTCGTCGTGGGCGCGACCCAGCTCGTGACCCGCCCGCTGCTCTTCGGCAGCCTCTGCCTCGCCGCGGAGATCCTCCTGCTCGAGCGGATCCGCGAGGGGGAGACCCGCTTCGCGCTCGCCCTGCCGCCGCTCTTCTGCGCCTGGGTGAACCTCTACCGGAGCTGGCCCGTCGGGCTCCTCCTGCTCGTCGCCCACGCCGCGGCGGCGCTCGTTCCCGGCTCCATCGGACGGCTGCGCGCCGGCCTCGCGCCAGAGGCCGCCCGCCGGCCGCTCCTCCTCGCCACCGCGGGCTCGACGGCGGCGCTCTTCTTGAACCCGCTCGGCCCGCGGCTCGTCTGGAGCCCCTTCGATCTCCTCCACCAGGGCGCGCCGCTGCGGCTCGTCGCCGAGTGGAGCCCCCTGCCGTGGACGAGCCCTGGCTTCTGGGCGCTCGCGCTCTGTGGGCTGCTCTTCGCGCTCGCCCTCGCGCGCGGCTCGTCGCCCGTGCCCATCGCCGAGCTCGCCCTCTTCGCGCTGCTCTTCGGGCTCTCGCTCCACGCGGCGGTCTACTGCGCGCCGTTCTCGCTCGTCGCGGCACCGGCGCTCGCCGGCGCGCTCGCGGGCGCTCTGCCGAGGCGGCCGCTGCTCGAGCGCCGGGGCGCGAACGCCCTCGTCGCGGCGCTCGGCTTGGGCCTGCTCGGCTCGCTCTGCGTCGCCCGGGTCGTCCGCTGGCGGGCCGCCGTCGCCGCGCTGGAGCCGGTCGCCGCCGCGGAGCTGCTCCTGTCGAGCCCGGCGGGCGGCGCGCGCGGCTTCCATCACTACGACTGGGGAGGCTACCTCCTCTTCCGCGGCCTACCGAGCTACGTCGACGGCCGGCTCGAGCCGTTCCGCGACGACGGGGTCCTCGCGCGCTACCTCTCGATCGAGCGGCGGGGCGACGTCGCCGCGCTCGAGGCCGAGGACGTCCGCTGGGTGCTGGACCGCCCGGACTGGCCACTCGCCCGGGCGCTGCGCGGGAGCGCCGGCTGGAGGCTCGCCTACCGGGACGGCCGCAGCGAGCTCTGGCTGCGCGAGCCGTGAGCCGCGCTCCGGCGCCTGGAGCGTCGACGAGACCTCGCACGGCGTGCTAGCGTCCGCCCGCCATGCGACGCACCGGCCTCGCCTGCCTGCTCCTTCTCGCGGCCTGTCCGCCCCGGGGCGACAGCCGCGCCCAGCCGCCGCCCCTCTTCCCGCAGGGAGCGCCGCCGCCGCTCGAGCCGATCCAGATCGAGAGCTTCTCGTTGCCCCGCAGCGCCCTCACCCAGACGCAGATCCTCGACCCGCGCGTCCGGGCCGCGCTGCAGACCGACGACTTCAAGCAGAGCCAGGCGCTCGTGGACGTCCTCTGGGTCGTCTCGAACGCCGGCATCATGGCCGACGAGCGCGACCGGCTCGCCGCCGCGGTCTCGGCGTTCATCCAGGTGCTCGCCGACTCGAAGGTCGACTGGCAGATGGGCGTCACCTCCTCCGACCTGTCGACCTACCCGTTGCCCGACGGCACCACCCACCAGGGCGACGGCGGCAAGCTCCACGGCCCGGTGCCCATCCTGTCCGCCTCCGACCCGAACTACCTGCAGGACTTCAAGTCGGCGCTCACCTGGACGATCCAGCGCGACACCGCGCCGTCGCAGACGTCGATCTTCCGCTCGATGCAGCTCGCCATCGAGAACGCAGAGCCCGGCGGCCCGAACGCCGGCCTTCTGCGCGACGGGGCCGCGCTCGCGATCATCGGGGCCGCCGACACCGACGACGAGAGCTTCGGCGAGCCGGCCTGGTACGCCCGCTGGCTCAAGGGGCTCAAGGGCAAGGGGAACGAGGAGCTCGTCACCTTCTCCGCGCTCGGCGGCCCGACGGGCGGCTGCACCCCCACCGGCCAGGCTCAGATCTTCGGCTCGCAGGTGGATCCCACCGTTCGGCTGCAGGAGCTCGTCACGGCGACGGGAGGGGTGTTCGAGAGCATCTGCGACGAGCCCGCCTTCGTCCCGGCCTTGCAGCGGATCGCGCTGAACTTGAAGACGCTGCGCCGCTACTTCCCGCTCTCGGTGACCCCCGACCCCACCTCCATCGCGGTGACGGTCGACGGCGCGCCCGTGGCGCAGGATCCGCAGGCCGGCTGGGAGTACCTCTCGGCCATCAACACGGTCGCCTTCCTCGGGAGCTACGTGCCCGACCCCGGGGCGGACGTCACCATCAGCTACGCGGTGGGGAGCTGAGCCGTGCGCCGCGCGATCCTCCTCGGCCTCGCCTGCTCGTCGGTCCTCTGGACCGCGATGGGCTGCGGCGTCAGCGCGCCGGGCGGCGCCTGCCCCCAGGGGACCGACGAGCAGAGCGGCGAGTGCGTCTGCTCGACCGACGACGGCTGCCCCGCCGGCGAGGCGTGCGCGCAGGGCGTCTGCGTCTGCGCGAGCGACTACTGCTGCCCCACCGGCTACCGCTGGGACCCCGCCGGCAAGGCCTGCGCCTGCGGCGCCGACGCCTGCTGCCCGGCCGGCTACCGTTGGGACCCGAACCAGGCCGCCTGCGCCTGCGCCCAGAGTTCGTGCTGCCCCGACGGCTGGAGCTTCTCGCAGGCCGCGAAGAGCTGCCTCTGCGCCTCGGACGGCTGCTGCCCCATCGGCACCTCGTGGAACTCGTCCACGCAGAGCTGCGACTGCACGAGCGACTCCTGCTGCCCCGAGGGGTTCATCTACGACGCCGAGCGGCAGAACTGCAGCTGCGGCCAGACCTCGTGCTGCCCGCCCGACCACACCTTCGACCCCACCGTGCGCGCCTGCGTCTGCACGGGCGCCTCGTGCTGCCCCGCGGGCTTCTCGCGCAACGGCGACCGCTGCGTCTGCACGAGCGACCAGAGCTGCGGCCCCGGGCAGACGTGCAACCAGCAGACCGGCTCCTGCCTCTGCACGAGCGACCAGGGCTGCCCCACCGGCTACTTCTGCAACGGCGACGGCTCGTGCCAGTCGCTCTCGGGCTGCGACACGACCGCCGACTGTCCGACCGGCTACTTCTGCGACGTCTCGGGGCCCGTCTGCACGCAGGTCGGCTGCACGCTCGACTCGCAGTGCGCCTTCGGCCAGATCTGCGACCCGAAGGCGCAGCAGTGCGTCGCCGGCTGCCGGAGCACCGCCGACTGCCCGCTCCGGCAGAGCTGCCAGGACGGCCAGTGCCAGAACTACTGCACGAGCAACGACTTCTGCCCCACCGAGCAGTTCTGCGACAGCTCGAACGGGAGCTGCTTCTCGAACGGAATCGACTACTGCTTGAGCAGCCCGGCCTGCTCCTGCACCGCGCCGTCGCAGTGCCTCCAGACCCTCATCGAGGGGCAGGTCGTCCCCTACTGCGCCGAGCCGTGCACGGTCGAGACCGACTGCCCGAGCGAATACGACTGCACGCCGACGGTCGAATCGTGCTGCGAGCAGCCGCAGGGGGCGACCAGCGACCAGTGCGCCTCCGCCGAGGGCACGCCCTGCCCCGACGGAACGACCTGCCACGGCTGGCAGGTGGTGGACGAACCGCTCCTCCAGTACCTCTGCACCGATCCGTCGACGGGCCAGCCGAAGGAGTACCAGGCCTACTGCTCGCCGAGGTCGGGCTTCTGCGGCTAGAGTAGGCCCGAGCCGCTGCTCCTTTCCGTGTGAAGGGCGAACCGCTTGCGTGTCAGCGACGAGCCGCTCGACCGACCAGCCGCTCCTCGTCGGCGAAGGCGGAGCAGCTTGGCCGCCAGGGGCCGCTCGTCGGCCCGCCCTCGAACTCGGGTGGCCCGCCCTTGGACCCTGCTGGCGCCGAACGGGAGGTCGTTGGCGCGGAGCGGCCGCTCGTGGGACGCCTCACCGACCTCTCGTGGGCCGATGGAGGCGCCGGTTGGCGAGCAGGGAGAACCCCTTGCGCCGAATGAGCCGCTCGCTCGCGGGCAACGACTGCTCGTTGAAGGCGAAGGAGAGCTCTTTGGCGAGCAGCGAGGGCCCATCGGCCGCCCATGAGCAGCCGTTGGGCGGCAACGACCGCTCGCCAGACGGCAACGAGTACTCGCCAGACGGCAACGAGCGCTCGTTAGACGGCAACAAGCGCTCGTTAGACGGCAACGAGCGCTCGTTAGACGGCAACAAGTGCTCGTTAGACGGCAACAAGTGCTCGTTAGACGGCAACAAGTGCTCGTTAGACGGTAACGAGTGCTCGTTGGACGGTAACGAGTGCCCGTTAGACGGTAACGAGTGCTCGTTGGACGGCAACGAGTGCCCGTTTGTGACACCAACGAGTGCTCGTTAGACCGCAACGAGTGCCCGTTGGACACCAACGACCGCTCGTTAGACCGCAACGAGTGCCCGTTGGACGCCAACGACCGCTCGTTAGACCGCAACGAGCCCTCGTTCGACCGCAACGAGTGCCCGTTAGACCGCAACGAGCGCTCGTTGGCGGCCAACGACCGCCCGTTGGCCTCACCGGAGGCCTCGGTGGAGGCCATCGGCTGCTCGTTGCGAAAGAGAGCTGCGGCGCGAAGGCCGATTCACGGCGCCTTGACCCCGTCGGACGCCGAGGGTAAGACGGTCCAACCGGCGATTTTCCCGAAAGAAAGCCGGAGGAGGTCGCCATGAGGGGAGCTCGAGCCACCGCCGTCGCCATCGCGCTGGCCGCGGCGCCGCTCGCGCGGGCGAGCGTCTACTTGAACGGGGTACAGGTCGACGGCGCGGCGCTGAACCAGAAGTTCGAGAAGTGCAACGTCACGTTCGACGGCAAGGGCAACGTGCTGATCGACGCCCCGGGCTACGCGGTGCAGGCGCTCTCTCCGCCGCCGGCGGCTGCCGCCGAGCCGGCCGCGGCCGCTGCCGCCGCGCCGGCCGCCGCGCCCTCGGCCGCGCCGGGCGTCCTCACGAAGAAGTACTTCGTCGTCAGCGAGCAGTCGATGCCGGGCATGACCCAGTACGACATCGACCTCTTCGTCAACGCGAAGTGGGTCCACAAGTTCGCCTCGGACGACGACCAGTTCGTCTCCGAGATCAGCCGCTACCTCCACCCGGGCCCGAACAAGGTGCTCTTCGTCGCGAAGAAGAACGTCGTGGGCTCGCGCAAGAGCGTCTCCCCCGGCGCCACCTACCAGATCACGCTCGGCACGGGCGACGCCAGCGGCGACAAGGTGATGATCGACGACCCGATCCTGACCTTCAAGCGCTCCGCCGATCAGTCGGACGACCAGAGCCAGGAGTACACCGTCACCGGAAAGTGACGCCCCCCGAATGTTCTCCATCGATCCCGCACGGACGTACCTGACGGCGAAGCGCGAGCAGATCGTCGCGATCCTGGAATCGGTCAACCAGCCGATCGTCGCCATCCCCGGCCGATCGCCGGAGCCGCTCCAGGTCTACGTCTGCGGCCTGCGCAACCCGAACGCGACGTTCTCCATCTACATCTACCTCTGGCTCGTCCAGTCGAAGGCGCCGGTGGTCTACACCTTCGAGGAGGCCCAGTTCCCGCTCGAGCGTTACCGGGACGCCGAGAGCGAGGCGCTGCATTTCGTCGAGAGCATGGGCTTCATGGTGGAGAACCTGAACTTCCGCACCCAGTCCGCGGAGGCCCAGGCCGAGATCCTCGCGCGGCTGCCCGCCTTCGCGGCGCCGGCGGCGAAGGCGCCCGATCCGGCGAGCGCCGAGGCGGCGGCCGGCGCCGGCCGGACCGCGAGCCTCGCGCGGCTCCTCGCCTCGTTCTGAATGGCGCCGCCGATGCCAAAGCTCCCCGCCCTCGCCCTCGGCGCCGCGCTGCTCACCGCTTGCGGGCCGACGGCGCACGACCTGCGCAACGCGCAGATCCACTACGATCTCGGCGTCAACGCCATGGAGATGCAGCACGATCCGCAGACGGCGCTGCGCGAGTTCCAGGCCGCGCTCCAGGCGAACCCGAGCATGCCCGAGGTCCAGAACGGGCTCGGCCTCGTCGACCACCTGATGCTCCACAAGCCCGAGGAGGCGGTCCCGCACTACCTGAAGGCCCTCGAGCTCGACCCGAAGTACAGCGAGGCGGCGAACAACCTGGGCGCCGCCTACCTCGACCTCGGCCGCTACGCGGACGCGGCCCGGCTGTTCCAGCAGGCGCTCTCCGACGAGCTCTACCGGACGCCGTACATCGCGGAGGGAAACCTCGGCTGGGCGCTCTACAAGGAAGGCGACGTCCAGGGCGGCCTCAAGCAGCTGCGGGCGGCCGTGGAGCGCAATCCGGGCTACTGCCAGGGCTACCGCTCGATCGGCATCATCGACGCCGACCAGGGCAAGCTCGACGAGGCCGAGCGGGAGTTCCGGCGCTTCCACGAGAAGTGCCCGGACATCCCCGAGTCGAACTACCGGCTCGGGCTCGTCCTCCTCAAGGAAGGGCACGGCGACGAGGCCCGCGACGCGCTCCGCGCCTGCGCCGGCTCCCAGAACGCGAAGGACACGGATCTCGGCCTCGAGTGCGGCCGGCTCCTCAAGCTTCTCCAATGACCTCGTTCGGGCGCTACCTGCTCCAAGAGCGGGAGCTCCGCGCGATGTCTCGCGAGGAGGTGGCCCGCGTGACGCGGCTCCCGCTCGGGGCCATCCTTGCCATCGAGGAGGACCGCTTCGACGCCCTGCCCGCCGAGGTCTTCGCCGTCGGCTACATCCGCAACTACGCGAGCGCCATCGGGCTCGACCCGAACGACGCCGTGCTCCGCTACCAAGAGGCCCGGCAGGCCGACCGCCCCGGCCCGCGGGCCGGCGAACCGCCCGCGACGCCGGCCGAAGGCGATCGCCCACGCGCCATCCCCCTCTGGGCGATCGCGGGCCTCGCCGGCTTCGCGCTGGGCTTCGCCGCGACCTGGCGGCTCTGGCGGCCGTGAGCGGGGAGCTCGTCACCGACGCGGTCGTGCTGCGGCGCCTCGACTACGGCGAGTCGGACCGAGTGGTCTGGCTCCTCACCGAGGCGCGGGGCCGGCTCTCTGCCTTCGCCCCGGGGGCGCGCGCGAGCCGGCGCCGCTTCCCCGGCGGGATCGAGCCTTTCTCCTTCGTCCGCGCGCGGCTCTCGCCGCCCCGGCGCGGGGAGCTCTGGCGACTCGCGGAGCTCGATCTCCTGGAGCCGCGCCCCTCGGTCCGGCAATCGCTCGAGTGCTTCGCCCAGGCCTCGGTGGCCTGCGAGATCGCCACCGACCTCTCGCGGGAGGCCGATCCGGTCCCCGAGCTCTACCAGACGCTCCTCCGCTTCCTGCGCGGCCTCGACCGGACGCCGGGGCCGTCGCTCTTTCGCCACCTCCTCGAGGCGCTCTCCGCCTCCGGCGTCGCGCCGAGGCTGACGAGCTGCGGCTGCTGCGGCGGACCGATCGGCGCGCAGGCGAGCTTCGATCCCGCCGAGGGAGGCGTCCTCTGCGACGGCTGCGCGCCACGCGCCGCCTCGGCCGTCCGGGTGAGCGGCCGCGCCCTCGGGGCGCTCTCGTCGCTCGAAGACCCCGGGACGGACGAGCCGATCCCCGAGGCGCGCGCCCTCCTCTGGCGCCACCTCGAGCAGCAGACCGGCCGGCGGCTCGCGAGCAGGAAGCTGCTCGAGGAGCTGGGGCTCGGGTAGAGGACCGGCGGCCCCTCCCTCGGCCCGTCAGACCCCGCGCGTCTCCGCCCCCCAGATCACCTTGTGGATCTGGAGGCTCAGCCGGGCGCGGAGGCCGCTCCCCAGCATCCAGGCGACCAGCTCCTTGGGCTCGACCTGACCGTGGCTCGGCGAGAAGAGGAGCGGCAGCCGACCCTCGAGCCGCTTCTCGCGCACGAGCGCGAGCGACCAGTCGAAGTCGGCCTTCGAGCAGACGACGAACTTGAGCTCGTCCTTCTCGTCGAGATCGTCGAGGATCGAGAAGTCGCGCATCACCTCGCCGCTGCCCGGGCTCTTCACGTCGACGATCTTGACGACCTCCCGCGGCAGCGACCGCACGGGGAGCTGCCCGTGCGTCTCCACCGCGACGAGGAAGCCCGCCGCGAGCAGCTCCCGCGACAGCTCGGGTAGCTCTCGCTGCAGCAGGGGCTCTCCCCCCGTCAGCGTCACGTAGCGGGTCGGCCAGGCGAGGAGCGCGCGCAGGATCTCGCCCCGCTCCATCGCCCGCCCGCCGTGGAAGGCGTAGGCGCTGTCGCAGTAGCCGCAGCGCAGGTCGCAGCCCGTGAAGCGGACGAAGGCGCAGGGCAGGCCAGCCCGGCTCGTCTCGCCTTGCACGCTCTGGAAGATCTCGGTGACGCGCAGGCTCAACGCGCGGCCACCTGGGGACCGAGCGGGAAGCCGCGCGCGGCCAGCGCCACGTCGCCCCCGAGCCGCGTCACGAGCCGCAGGTAGGTCGAACGGACCTTGCGCGGGTAGGCCCGGAGCCGCTCGGGGATCGGCTTTCCGGCCCGCCGCAGCTCGCTGACCCGATGCGGCCCGGCGTTGTAGGCGACGAGCGCGAGGCCGAGATCGCCGAAGGCGCGGTGCAGCCGGTCGAGGTAGCGGATCCCGAGCCGGACGTTGAGAGCGGGGTCGGAGAGCGACGCGTCGCCGGGCGGCAGCCCCACCCCCTCGGCGCCCGCGATGAAGCGCATGGTGGGCGGCCTGAGCTGCATGAGGCCGATGGCGCCGCGGTCCGAGACGGCGAGGTCGTTCGCCCGGCTCTCCACGAGGAGCACCGCCATCACGAGCAGCGGGTCGAGACCAGCGGCGTCGGCCTCCTCCTCGATGGCCCGCGAGACGCGCGACCGCTGCTCGACCGTCCAGCGAGGCCCGGTGAGGAGCGCCTCGAGGTCGGCCCGCAGCTCCGAGCTGGACGCCACGGCCGGCGGGGACTCGACGTCCACCGGCACCGCCGCCCAGCGGGAGCGCGCGGTCGACCCGAACGCCACGAGGAGGGCGGCGCCGACCGCGGCCGCGCGCCCGCAGCCCGCGCCGGAGAGGGCCCTGCCGAAGCCGAGCCCCAGCCTCACTTCGAGCTCCCCTTGCGCCGGGCCATCCGGTCGAGCCGCCCCTGCAGCTCGTCGAGCCGGGAACGCAGCGCGTCGAGATCCTCCTGGCTGGGGATCCGGAAGCGGCCGAGCGCCCGACGGACGCCGTCCTCGACCGCCTTCTCGACCTCCTTGCGCTGCGTCCGGAGCCGTTCGGCGAGCTCGCGCCGGTAGCGCTGGACGTCGTCCGGCTTGAGCTCGACCATCTCCGAGAGCTGCTCGAGGAGGTGGCGAGCCTCCTCCTCGACGGTGCCCACGGCGACGACCGCCTGCGACCAGAGATCCCGGAAGAGATCCTGCGGTCGACGCTCGTGGCCCGGCTGGTTCGACTGCTCGTCCATGGCTGCCTCCGAGAAGCGGCGCGGCGGTATAGCAGGCGGCCCTGTCGCCGAACATCCCCCCCTGCCGGGGATCCTGACGCCGCGCTAGGCCTGGCCGACCTTGGCCTTCTTTCGAACGTCCTTGGCGAGGCTCTCGATCTTTGCGCCCAACCTGCTGATCTCCTTGGCGAGAGCATCGACCTGACCCCGGGACGCCACACCGACCATCCGGATGGCCTTCCCCTGGAGCTCATCGATCTGGTCGGCGATCTCGGCGCCGAGCAGCTTCGCCTTGTCGGCGATCTCGGCGGGCTTCTCCGCCCAGCCGGCCTTCTCGATCTTCGCGACGAGCCGGTCGAGCTCCTTGCGCGACTCCCGACCCCGCGCGGCGATCTCACCGAAGACCTTCTCGGCGTCCTTCTGGAGATCGTGAACGCGGCCCTGCACCCCCTCGAGCTGCTCGCGGACGAAATGGCCCCACTCGTTCTTCTTTGCGGTCTGCGGCATCGGCGGACCCTCCTTTCGGGTTCGGCCCTACCGGTAACGCAGCGCATCATCCTTGTCAACCGACGCAGCGTGTCAAAGTTTCGACGGATGGCTCCTTCCCCAGTCGGCGAGCTCCTCGAGGTTCCGGACGCCGAGCCCGCGCATCCGGCGCGAGACCCCCCGCACGAGCTCGCCGACGAAGGCGGGGCCGCCGTAGACGAGCCCCGTGTAGAGCTGCAGCAGCGCCGCGCCGGCCGCGAGCCGCTCGAAGGCGTCCGCGGGGGAGAGGATGCCTCCCACCGAGACCAGCGCGAGGCGGCCCGCCGCCCTGGCGACGGCGACTCTCGTGCAGGCGAAGGCCCTCTCGCCGAGCGGCCGCCCGGAGAGCCCCCCGGCCTCCGCATAGCGGCCCGCCGTCCCGGCCGGCCGGGCGATGGTGCTGTTCGTGGCCACGATGCCGTCGACCCCCTCGGCGACGGCGGCGTCCACGAGCGCCTCCACCTCGGCGTCGGTCAGGTCGGGCGCCACCTTCACGAGCAGCGGCACCCGCCCCTTCGCCCCCTCGTGCAGCGCGCTCCGCACGCGCCGGAGCAGCGGCGCGATCCGCTCGACCTCCTGGAGCCGCCGCAGCCCCGGGGTGTTCGGGGAGCTGACGTTGACGACGACGTAGTCGGCGACCTTCGCCACCGTCCGCGCGGCCGCCTCGTAATCCGCGATGGCGTCCTCGTCGGGCGTCGCCTTGTTCCTCCCCACGTTGACGCCGAGCGGGCCCGGCCGCCAGGCGCCCGCGAGGGCGGCGGCGCCGGCCGTGGCCCCCGCGTTGTTGAAGCCCATCCGGTTCACGATCGCGAGCTCGCGCGGGAGGCGGAAGAGGCGGGGCGCGGGGTTGCCGGGCTGGGGGCGGGGCGTCAGCGTGCCGACCTCGACGAAGCCGAAGCCGAGGGCGAAGAAGCCGGAGGCGGCGCCGCCGTCCTTGTCCATGCCGGCCGCGAGGCCGAAGGGGTTCTCGAACGAGAGGCCGAGCCGCTCGCAGCGCAGCTCGGGCAGAGGAGGCGCGAGGCGGGCCCGGGCCCGCGCCCGCAAGAAGGGACGCCGGCCGAGCCAGGCGACCGCGCGGAGGACCAGGCCGTGCGCGGTCTCCGCGGGGAGCAAAAACAGCAGCGGTCGCAAGAGGCGGTAGAGCATGGGCGCGAGGACCTTTCGACGTCCGGCGGACCGCGAGCGCGCATGTTACACTCGGCCGGTGAGGGTCGGAAGGCGAATTCTCCTGGCGGTCGCCCTGCTGGCCACGGCGCTTCCGGCGTCCGCCTCGCCCGACGCCGCGACCCCGCCCCCGACCGATTCGCTCGAGGGCGGCGAGCTCGTCGACGCGGTCGTCGCGGTGGTGGGACGGCGCATCGTCACGCTGAGCCAGCTGCGGACCGAGGCCCGGCTGTCGCTCGCCGAGCACGGCGCCGTCGAGGAGGCCGACGGGCCGCTCGGCGACGAGCTGCTCGCGGCGACGCTCGACCTCGTCATCGGCGAGGACCTCGTCGAGGAGGAGGCGAGCCGGCTGCAGATCTTCGACGTCCCAATGGCCGAGACGCAGGCCGCGCTGGAGGCCCTCTCCGCCCGCTTTCCGTCCCAGGCGGCGTTCCAGGCGTTCCTCGCGCGTCACGGCATCCGCGCCGAGGCCGCCCGCGCCATCCTCCGGCGAGGGCTCCGCGCGCAGCGTTACATCGAGAACCGGCTCCGGCTCGAGCTCGCCGCACAGGAGGGTCCCGGCCGGCTCTCGGGCGCCTCCCGCGGCGGTCTCGACGCCGCGCGCCCGGCCGGACGGCTCGCGGACGCCGCCCTGACCGGTCCGGCCATCTCCCCGGCCATCCACGAGGAGAAGGACTATTTTCAGCACCGGAAGGTAGAGGCGCTCGCGACCGGGCTCCTGAACGACCTGAGAGCCCGCGCCCGGGTGCGGGTGCTGCTCGACCTGAGGCATGCGGGGGGGCCGCTGCAGGGGCTCGGCGCGCCCGGTTCGACGCCGAGCGCGGCCCGCTGGGAAGGCGCCGTCGCCTCGCCCGACGGAGCCGGCGAGCCCTGAGGAGGAAGCGTGCGGGCCGAGCAGCCAGGGAGCAGCCAGGAGCCGGCGAGCCTCCCCCTCGAGATCCGACGGATGCAGCTCCCCGACCTCGAGGAGGTGATGGCCGTCGAGCGGCTCGCCTTCAAGCACCCCTGGTCGACCGAGCTCTTCCGGCGCGAGCTCCTCCACGACTGGTCGACCGTCCTGCTCTGCGCGAGACCAAGGGGGCGCGCCGAGCCGGACGCCGAGGCGACTCCGGAAGTCCTCGGCTTCGTCATCTTCTGGCTGGTCCACGACGAGGTCCACGTCTTGAACCTCGCCTGCCACCCGAGCGTCCGCCGGCGCGGGATCGCCCGCCGGCTCCTCGTCGAGGCCATCGAGCAGGGGCGGCGGGGGGGCGCCTCGCTCGTGACGCTCGAGGTCCGCCGCTCGAACTTCCCGGCGCTCGCGCTCTATCGGGATCTCGGCTTCCGCGCCGTCGGCATCCGGCCCAACTACTACGTCGACGAGGGCGAGGACGCCGTGGTGATGATTCTCGATCTGTGAGCGCTTGACCCGGGGGCGCCGAAGGTTAGGTTCCCGCCTATGCCCCAAGAGCGCGACCTCTACGAAATCCTGGGCGTCGCGCGCAGCGCCGGCCCGGACGAGATCAAGAGCGCGTACCGGCGGCTCGCCCGTAAACATCATCCGGACGTGAACCCGGGCGACAAGGCCGCCGAGGAGAAGTTCAAGGAGGTGGCGGCCGCCTTCGAGGTGCTCTCGAACCCCGAGAAGCGCAAGCTCTACGACGAGCTCGGCGCCGACGCCCAGAAGATCGGCTTCGACCCGCAGAAGGCCCGGGCGTACCGCGAGTGGCGCTCCGCCCGCACGCGGACCGGCGGCGCCCCCTTCGAGGCCGAGGGCGTCCCCTTCGACGTCGGCGACCTCGGCGACCTCTTCGGAGATCTCTTCGGGGGAGTCCGCGGCCGTGGAGCCCGCGCGGCCGGGCCCGCGCGGGGCCCGGACATCGAGGCCACGATCGAGGTGGCGCTGCGCGACGTGGTCTTTGGCGCGAGCCGCGAGATCGCCTTCGAGCGGCCCGACCGGCGCCAGGCGCGGCTCGAGGTGAAGGTGCCGAAGGGAGCCGCGGAAGGGACCGTCATCCGCCTGGCCGGCCAGGGCGGCGCGGGCCCGCGGGGCCGACCGCCGGGCGACCTGCTCCTCACGATCAGGCTCGCCCACCACCCGCTCTTGCGCGTCGAGGGGCGCGACCTCTCCTTCGACCTGCCGGTCACGGTGGCCGAGGCCATGTTCGGGGCCGAGGTGCGGGTGCCCACGTTCGAAGGAGACGTCCAGCTCAAGGTGCCGGCCGGGTCGCAGTCGGGCCGCAAGCTGCGGCTGCGGGGGAAGGGGCTCCCCGATCTGCACGGCGGCCGGGGCGACCTCTACGCGCTGGTGCAGGTCGTGGTCCCGGAGGCCAAGGGGGCCGAGGCCGAGGCGGCGGCTCGGAAGCTCTCGGAGCTCTACCGCGAGGATGTCCGAGGGGGGCTACGGCTGTGAAGGTCCGCCTCTACGCCCGCGCCGAGGTGGTGCGCCTGTTGCGCGTCGACGGCGAGCTGCTCGACACGCTCGAGCGGGAGCGGATCGTCGTCCGGCGGCGCGGCGGCTACGACCCCGGTGACCTCGAGCGGCTGCGGATCGCGGTGGAGCTCGCGCGGCTCGACGTCAACCCGCCGGGAGTCGCGGTGGCGCTGCGGATGCGCGAGCAGCTGGTCGCAGAGCGGCGGCGGCTGCGGGCGATCATCGAGGCGCTGCGCTCGCGGCTCCTCGAGCGCGAAACGAATTGACGCCGGAGCCGTTCGGAGGGTATTCGCCCCACTCCCATGCCGCTCTCCGACTTCTTCTCCCAGGAAGGCAAGATCAGGCGCCTCGGCAAGAAGCTGACCGAGAAGTACGGTCCGCCCGAGAACCGACAGAAGGCCATCGAGACCTTGGCCGAGATCGGCACGCCCGAGGCCCTTGCGGCGCTCCTGTTGCGCTTCACCATCGCCTCCGATCCCGGCATCACCGACGCCGAGGAGAAGCAGCGCGTCTTCGAGCTGCTGGTCGACGCCGGCGACGAGGCGCTCCAGCCGCTCCGGGACTTCGTGCGGCGGCAGGAGAGCGTCTCCTGGGCGCTGCGGGTGCTCGCCGAGCTCGTGCCGCCCGCGGAGCTGGTCGGGATCGTCGTGGGCGAGCTCACCCGACTCGGCGCGGAGTACACCCGCGACCCCGAGAAGAAGGTGCAGCTCATCAACTGGCTCGCCGAGAATCACCCAGAGGCCGACCCGCGCGTCGGGCCGGCGCTGCTCCCCTTCATCGAGGACATGAGCGACGACGTCAAGCTCGCCGCCGTTCGCGCCCTCGCGCGCCAGAAGCTCGAGATCGCCCGCGAGCCGTTTCTCCTGGCGCTCGTCCAGCCCGAGCAGAGCGCCCGCGTCCGCCAGGAGCTGCTCGCCGCGCTCGCCGACTGCGGCTTCGGCGTCCAGGGGCACCGCGAGAAGGTCGAGGCGCTCCTCCAGGAGCCGTTCGTCCTCGACAAGGGCGGCCTCGTCAAGCGGCGCTGAGCCCGCGCGGCATCTGCCCTCGATTCGGTCGATCCGTCCAGGATCGAGACAGTCCACCGCCGCGGAATCTCTCCTCATTCCGGGCGTTTCGGCGGTGCATCGCCCTTGCATGAGACGAGGACGGGGCCCAGCGGGGCCCGAGCATCCCACAGCATCCAACGAGGAGGAGACGTGATGACACGTTCGTTCGGCAGCATCGTCGCCGCCTGCGCGCTCGTCGGCGCCAGCCTGGCGATCGCGGAGTCGACTCCGCCGAAGCGAGGCGACGCGACCGCCAAGCCAGAGTGGCTTCAGGCGAAGGCGAGCCCCGCGCAGAACCCGCTCGCGGCGCAGCTCGACCCGAAGGCCCGGGAGGTCGCGCTGGTCGCGAAGGTCGGCAAGGCGACCAAGGATCGCAAGGGTGGCCAGGGCGCCGATCCGACCGCCAAGGGTTCTCAGGGCCAGGCCTCGAACAGCCCGTCCGGCACCGCCGGCTCGATGGGCGGCGCCCTCGATCCGACGGCCCGGCAGATTCGGCTCATCTCCAAGGTCGCGCAGGCGAACCAGGCGAAGCACGGCGAGGGGACCGATCCCACGAAAAACGGCCCGTCGACCTCGACCCGCGCCGCTTCGGGCCACCAGAATGGCCTCGCCGCTCAGCTGGATCCCGGCGCGCGCGCCCTGAAGGTGGCCGCGCAGGCCCGCGCGACCGCGATGCAGAAGAACAACGGTGGGCGCCCAGCCGAGGAGCCGCGTGGCGAGCGAGGCTTTTCGCGATCGGCGAGCCGCGCCGACCGGGCCGAGCGGCCGGCCGCCGCGGTGGGCATCCGGGGCATGACTCCGATGGAGCGCGCGACCGGCCGCTGCCACGGCCGGGGCGAGTGCTTCTAGCCGAGCCAGCCGATGGGCCTCCGTCCCTGCCGCGGCGGGAGGGCGGCAGGGCGGGGGTCACACCCGCCCCATCCCTCATCAGAAGAAGCGCTCGATCTGCTCGGCCAGGGCCGAGAGCTCGCCCGGGCGCGCGAGAAGCCGCTCCGGTAACCGCACCTTCTTTTCGCCGCTCGCCTCGAGCATTCCCGCCTCCTCGAGCCAGGCGAAGGCGTTCTCGATGTTCGGTCGGGAGAGCGACTCGGCCGCGACGAGCCGGCCGGCCAGGAACGCCGCCCTCCCCCGCTCGAGCGCGCGCCGAACGAGGTCGCGCTTCTCGAGCTCGTTCACGGAGAGCAGCTCCTGAAGCGAGTCGGCGGCGATCCAGTAGCTCTCGAGGTAGTCGCGCAGCAGGTTGCGCAAGAGCTCGAGCCGCTCGCGCGCGGCGATGGAGGCGGGCCGCAGCCGCGCCGAACGGGGAGACTCGACGAGCCCGAGGGCGACGCAGAGCTCCACCGTCTCGTCGAAGATCTGCGAGAACGACGCCCCGATTCCTGAGGCCGGCTCCGCCGGCCGACGGGCGCCCCCCGGAGGGGGAAGCACCTGGTACACGAACTCGAGCTTGAAGAGGCGCGAGAGCCAGAGGGTCCGAGCGCGCGCGTCCTCGACCGCGGGCGCCCCCTCGCGGAACGAGAGCAGCGTCGTGGCGAGGAGCGCCGGCGCGACGAAGTGCTGGAGCAGGTTGTTCTTGTAGAAGCCGAGCTGAGCCCGCTTCTCCTCGACGGCCGCGTAGTACGTCTCGCCCGAGGCGGTGAGCGCCCGGACGGCCCCGTCGCGGACGAGCAGCTCCACGGCCTCGCGGATGGGGCCGTCGGCAAGCGGATCGCAGGACGCCTCGGGCAGGACCCGCGAGAGACGCGAGCCGATCCGCTCGGCCGCGTTGCGCAAGAAGAGGATCCGCTCGGCCATCTCCCGGCTCGAGAGGCCGCGCCGGTCGTGGGCGAGCAGCGAGGCGGCCACCAGCGCCGCCGGGGTCACCGTCGAGGCGCGGGCGATGCCGTAGACGATCCGGTGTGCCAGCACCTGAACCAGCGCCCGCCGCGCCTCCGGCGTGTGGCTGACGGGATCGACGCCGCGCTCCCCGAAGAAGTCGCGCAGCGAGATCGGCTCCTCCACCTGCAGGTAGATCCGGCCGTAGCGCGAGCGGAGCACCCTCGGGGTCTGGAGGAGCCCACGCACGTCCTCCTTCCGCTTCTCGCCGCCGGCGAGCTCCGAGGCGTAGGCGCCGCCCTCCACGATCTTCTCGTAGTCGATGGCGACGGGGACGAACGAGACGTCCTCCGACGCGCCCTCGACCCACGCGTCGACCTCCATCGAGAGGAGCCCGAGCTTCGGCTGCAGGAGCTTGCCGGTGCGGCTGCGGCCGCCCTCGATGAAGAACTCCTGGGTGAAGCCGTCGCGCATGAGCCGCTTCACGTAGGCGCGGAAGACCGCGCCGTAGAGCCGGTCGCCCTTGAACGACCGGCGCAGGAAGAAGGCCCCGCTCATCCGGAAGAGCTGGCCGAGCGGGAAGAACGAGAGGTTCTGCCCGGCGGCGACGTGCGGCGGCGTCATGCCGGCGTCGTAGAGGACCTTCGGAAGGATGAGGTAGTCGATGTGCGACTTGTGGCTCGGACAGAAGATCACCGCCGACTTCGAGGCGGCGCGCCGGATCCGCTCGATCCCCTGCCGGTCGACCTCGATGCCGTCGTAGATGCGGCCGAAGACGACGTCGAGCGCGGGCTTGAAGACCTCGACCGCGGTCGGGCTGTAGTGAGCCGCGATCTCCCCGATGATCTCCCGCGACCTCGCCTCGAGCTCGGCCTTCGACTTCCCCTCCTCCTCGGCGAGCTTGTCCACCGTCTTCTGGAGCGTCCGGTCGCGCAGCACCTCGGCGACGACGCGGTCGGGGCTCTTGAGCCGCGGGCCGGTGACGACGCGGGCCTCGCGGGCGAGGTGGTGCCAGAGCGCCCCGCGCACCTTGCGGGCGATGAGCGCGTCCGGCACGCCAGACCCCTGCTGGTCGCAGAACTCGAGGAGATCGATGGCCGCGCCGACCTTCGCGAAGGCGTGCCGGTAGTTGTAGAGAAAGGCACCCGCCGTCCGCAGCGGATTCGGCGAGTCCGGCGAGCCGAGGAGCCGCTGGATCAGGCTCCCTTGCAGGCTCCCGGGGTTGCGCTCCCAGACGAGCACCTGGGGGACCAGGAAGACGGGCCGGCGCGACTCGCGGACGCGCCGCACGAGCTCGGGGAACGGGTCCTCCTCGGAGGCGGCGCCGCGCCGCGGGCCGAAGACCTCCGGGCGGCGCAGGAAGACGAGCGCGCTCTGGCCGGCGAGGGCCACCGCGGAGAGCTCGCTCCCGTCCACCGAGCGGACGCCGGCAAGCCCGGTCGCGATCGGCCCCCCGTCGAGGCCGTGGACCGCGCGCGCGAGCGGCAGGCCGCGCAGCGCGTAGGCGTGGTTGAAGTAGGCGATGTTCAGCGCCCCGGCCGAGCGCATGACGTAGACGAGCGTCCCGCGCCGCGCGAGCGCCTTGAGATCCGGGAGCCGCTCCTCGGGGAAATGAACCGCCCGGAACAGCGGCGCCAGCAGCGGCGGGACTGGCGGCGCTTGCGAGGACGGCGGCACGTCGGTCACGGGTCGGCGCATGTTCCCTCCCCCCCGGGGAGAGCGGTACCACGAAAGCGCGGCGCGGGCCTAACGCTTCAGCGCGGCCGGGCGGGCCGGCCGATCTGCCCCGCGATGCCCTCGAGCAGGCGCGGAAAATTGAGCGGCTTCTCGTAGACGCCCGCGACCTCCTCGCCGGGGGCGATCCGGTCGATGCCCGCGGCGGCGTCGATCGCCCCCGAGATGACGAAGACGGGCAGGTCGCGCAGCGCGGGCTCTTTGCGGATGCGGCGCAAGAGCAGCCTGCCGTCGAGGTCGGGCATGTGCAGGTCGAGCAGCATGAGGGACGGCCGGCGCTTCTCGAGCGCCGCCACTGCGTCGTTGCCGCCCGACACCGCCTGGACGTCGTAGCCCTCCTGCTCGAGCACGAGCTCGAGCGCCGAGCGGCAGTCGGCGTCGTCCTCGACGAGCAGGATCGTCCCGTCGCCGCCGGCGCGGCGCCGCTCCGCCGCGCCCTCCGTCCGTTCCCCCGGCGCGGCGACGCCCGCGAAGAGCGGCAGGTCGATGGTGGCGACGGTGCCCTTCCCGATCTCGCTCGACAGTTCGATGCGGCCGCCGTGCCGATCGACGACCTGCCGCACGATGGCGAGGCCGAGCCCCACGCCGACGCCGCGGCCCGTCGGCGAGAGGTCGAGCTCGATGAAGCGGTCGAAGACGTGGGCGAGGTCGTGCTTCGAGATCCCCTGCCCCGTGTCCTTCACCGTGACGCGCGCCACCGTCTCCCGACTTCCGGCGGCGATGGTGACGCGGCCGCCGCGATGGCTGTAGCGGACGGCGTTGTCCACGACGTTCAGGAGCGCGTCGGTGAGCCGGTCGCGGTTGCCGCGCACGAAGGCCTCGTGGCCCGGCTCGAGCGCGACCTTGACCCCCTGCTCGGAGGCGAAGGGGGCGATGGTGAGCAGCGCCTCCTGGACGAGCGCGCGCAGCCCAATCGGCTTCGGGTCGAGCTCCATCCGGCCGGCCTGCAGCCGGCTCGCGAGCACGAGGTCGTGGATGAGCCGCTGGATCCGCTCGGTGTTGCGCAGGCAGACCTCGACCACCTCGCGCTGCCCGCCCGAGAGCTGGCCCAGCTCCTCGCCCTTGAGCAGGAGCGCGAGGTAGCTCTTGACGGTGGAGAGGGGTGTCCGCAGCTCGTGAGAGATGGTGCCGAGCGCCTCGTCCCGGTTCTTCGCGAGCGAGCGGGTACCCGCGAGCGCGGTCTCGAGATCCCGGCTGCGGCGCAGCGCCTCGTCGCGCAGCCGCGCGATCTCCACGGCGGCGGCCGCCTGGGCGCCGAGCGCCAGGAGCAGGTCGGTTTCGGCGTCGCCGGGGGAGTCGCCGCGCTCGAAGGCGGGCTGGATCAGGCCGAGCACGCCGAGGCAGCGGCCGCTCGCGAGCATCGGGATCGCCACGGTGCGGCGCGAGTCCTTGCCGGGTCCCGCCGGGGTCGCCGGCCGGCTCGAGGCGCGGCGGCGGGCGGCGGCGAGGGCGAGGAGCGGGTCGTCGATCTTGACCCGGCCGCCGCGCCTCCGATCGGGCGCGCTCGACCAGGCGAGGGCCGGCTTGCCCGTGGCGTAGGCCTCGCCGAAGGGGCCATCACCGGGGACCGCGGCCGCCACGAGCGGGTCGGCCCGACCGCGCACCGAGGCGACGGCGAGCTGGCCCGAGATTGGATCGAAGAGGAGGATGAAGCTCGTCCGGGCCTGGAAGACGCGGCCGACCACGGCGAGCTGCCTCTTGAGCGCCGTCGCGAGCGGCAGCCCGACCGAGCCGCCGAGATCCGAGAGGGCGCGCGCGTCGCGGGCCCTCCGCGACTGGAGGTCCTCGAGCCTCGCCGCGAGGTCGTCGCGCGGGCCTCCCCTTGGCCCCCCCGGTGGGCGGACGGAAGGCATTGGAATGGTCGAGGATTAGGGACGCGGCTGGGGGCTGTCAAGCAGCCCTTCCCGTGACTCCTTCGTCCGCACCCCGCCCAGGGTCCATCCGGGCCCGAGGGGCATCCTCCGGCCGCGCGGGCTACCGCCGCTCGGCGCTCGGCTCTACGACGCGCCAGAGGACGAGCCGCTCGGGGAAGGCGTGGATCGCCTGATCGCCGAGCCAGAGGGCCACGGCGGCGAGCGGCACCGCGCAGACGAGGTCGATGCCGTAGTGGAAACGACAGGCGACCGTCGCCGTGATGAGGCCGAGGCCGATGGGCAGGACGACCCAGAAGAACGGGCGGATGCGCCGCCGGGTCTCCCAGAGGACCATGAGAGTGAGCGCGGTGTGGCCCGAAGGGAAGCAGTCGCGCAAGAACGGGCTATGGCGGAACGCCTCGGCGAGCCGGCCCGCCCAGAGCAGCCCAACGATGGGGCCGTGGAACGCGCCCGCGAGCTCGAAGCGAGGGCCGATGGCGGGGACGAGCAGGTAGCAGACGAAGTTCAGGACGCTGAAGATGGTGACCGACGCCGCCCAACGGTCGAAGGCGAGGTCGTCGTGCCTGCGGATGAAGTAGACGCCGACGAGGACGGGCCAGAGGAAGTAGCTCGCGTAGCAGGCCATCAGGACGTCGTTCATCCAGGGCCGCAGGTGGGGTTCGAGCCAGACCGAGGGCTGGACGCCGAAGAGGAAACGGTCGATCTGCTGGAGCCGGGCGTCCGCGAGCGTCGGGTGGAGCAGGTCGCAGAGCGGGCCGAGCTGGCTGTAGAGCACGAGGAAGGCGACGCCGGGGAAGAGATCGGCCACGACGCCGGCGACGCGGCTTTCGAGGCGGGCCTCCGCCCAGCGGAACGCGAGCGGCGTGGCCGCCACGAAGAAAAAGGCGAGGGTCGAGGCCTCCCAGCCCGACGGGCGGCCGTACCAGAGGATGGCGGGGCCGAGCAGGCCGGCAAACGCCAGCACGAGATCGGCCGGGCGCACGGGGAGGGCCACCTCCGTCCGCTCCCGAGCCTCCTGTCTCGACGACGCCATCGATGGCTGAATACCGCCGCCGTCACCAAATCGTCAAGCGGTCGCCCCGAATCCGCCTCGAGGGCCCGAGCGCTTGCCTTCCTGAATCGATCCGAGGGCCTTTCGGACGGATTGGGGGCCTTGGCCGTCGTTTGACACGCCGTTCCAGACTCATTATATCGCGAGACCCACGGGCTCCCGCTGCCCTCTCGGCACGAGCCCCTCCCCAGCGAGGCCCACAGATGGCGGACGTCTTCGACAAAGCCTACGAATGGAAGGAGGCGCGCGTCGCGCGGGTCTCCGGGCTCTATCCCTTTTTCAAGGCGATCGCCGAGAACGCCGGCACCGAGGTGGTCATCGACGGCAAGAAGACCATCATGGTCGGCGCGAACAGCTACCTCTCGCTCTCGACCCACCCGAAGGTGAAGGCGGCGGCGGTGGCGGCGGTGCAGCGTTACGGCGCCTCCTGCTGCGGCAGCCGCTTCGCGAACGGGACCCTCGAGCTGCACGAGGAGCTCGAGCGCAAGCTCGCGAAGCACATGCGCAAGGAGTCCGCGCTCTGCTTCACGACGGGCTTCACGACGAACCTCGGCACGATCAGCGCGATGCTCGGCCGGCACGACATCGCCATCTCCGACCGGGGCAACCACGCCTCCCTGATGGACGGCCTGCAGCTCACCTTCGCGGACTCGCTCAAGTACAAGCACAACGACATGGCGGATCTGGAGAAGAAGCTCCAGGCGGCCGACAAGGACGCGGGCAAGCTCCTCATCACCGACGGCGTCTTCTCCATGGAGGGCGACCTCGCCGATCTGCCCGGCATCGTCGCGCTCAAGAAGAAGTACGGCTTTCGCATCATGGTGGACGACGCGCACGGCCTTGGCGTCATGGGAAAGAACGGCCTCGGGACGGGCGAGCACTTCGGGCTCCACGACGAGGTCGACCTCATCATGGGGACCTTCTCGAAGAGCTTCGGCTCGATCGGCGGCGTCATCGCCGGCGAGCGCGACGTGGTCGACTGGATCAAGCACCGCGCTCGTACCATGATCTTCGCGGCCTCGATGAGCCCCGCGAACGTCGCGGCGGTGCTCGCCTCGCTCGAGGTCATCGAGAGCGAGCCGGAGCGGCGGCAGCGGCTCTGGCAAGTCGCCGACCGGATGCGCAAGGCGTTCCAGGACATGGGTTTCAACACCGGAGTCTCCTGCACACCCATCATCCCGATCCTGGTCGGCGAGCAGATGAAGACCTTCAGCCTCTGGAAGAGCCTCCTCGAGGCGGGCGTCTTCACGAACGCCGTCATCCCCCCGGCGGTGGAGCCGGGCCGCTCCATGCTGCGGACGAGCTACCAGGCGGCGCACACCGAGGAGCAGCTCGACCAGGTGCTCGACGCCTTCGAGACCATCGGCAAGAAGCTCGGCATCATCGAGCGCAAGCGGCCCTCGACGATGTTGCCCCTCACCGTCGCCCTCCGGCAGCCTGCCGCGACCGAGGCCGTCCCCGCGCCGATGCCCATCGCCGCGAACGGCGCCTCGAGTGGCCTGCGCTTCCCCCTTCCCGGCATCCCCTCGCGGCTGAAGGAGGTACGCAACCGGCTCGACGCCGCCTGGTCGCTCACCGGGCTGCCGCCGATGGACCTCGACCGGCTGCAGCGCCAGGGACAGGCGACGCTCGAGAAGGTGCGCGACGCCATGGAGGCCGTCACGTTCCGCGCGGTCAGCTTCAATCCCGAAGAGCTCGCCGCGATGCCGAAGAAGATCCTCTCGCGGGTGCGGCGCAACGGCACGAACGGACACGGGTAGGAGGAGGTCGACATGGCTCCAGAGGCCGCGCGCGCAATGCCCGAGATCCCCGCCCCCTACCAGAGCGACGTCTCGGTGGAGCCGGTTCGCGGGCCCAGGGATCTCGACCACTTCGTCAAGCTCCAATGGCAGATCTACCAGGGCGACCCGCACTGGGTCGCACCGCTCCTGATGGAGCGGCGCGACTTCTTGAACCCGCGCAAGAACCCCTTCTACCGGCACGGGGTCGTCGAGCTCTTCCTGGCGCGCCGGCAGGGTCAGGTCGTCGGCCGCATCGCGGCCGTCGAGGACCGCAACTACAACGAGTTCCACGGCACCAACCAGGGCGCCTTCGGCCTCTTCGAGTGCATCGACGATCCCGACGTCGCGCAGGCGCTCCTCTCGGCCGCCGAGGCCTGGATCCAGGCGCGCGGGCTCTCATCCGTGATGGGCCCGCTGTCGTTCTCGACGAACTACGAGTGCGGCCTGCTCGTCGACGGCTTCGACCGCGACCCCGCCGTGATGATGGCCTACAACCCGCGTTACTACCGGGCACTGATCGAGGGGGCTGGCTACCGGAAGGCGAAGGACCTCTGGGCCTTCTGGGTCGACGCCCAGAAGGAGCCCGACGCGAAGGTCGCCCGCGTCGCAGACAAGATCCGGGCGAAGCAGGGGATCGTCGTCCGGCCGGCGAACTTGAAGAACTTTTCGGCCGAGGTCGCGCTCCTCAAGAAGGTCTACAACGCCGCCTGGGAGAAGAACTGGGGCTTCGTCCCCTTCACCGACGAGGAGTTCGACCACCTCGCGAAGGACATGAAGCAGATCGTGAAGCCCGAGCTCCTGCTCATCGCCGAGGTGGCCGGCGAACCGGTGGCCTTCTCGATGTCACTCCCCGATGCGAACCAGGCGCTCAAGCACGCGAAGGGGCGGCTCTTTCCGACAGGGCTCGTGAAGCTGCTCTACTATGCGAACAAGATCGATCAGGCGCGGCTCATCACGCTCGGGATCGTGCCGGGCTACCGGCGGCGCGGCCTCGACGCGATCCTGACGCTCGAGACCCTGCGGGCGGCGCGCCGGCTCGGCTACCGCGGGGGCGAGATCTCCTGGACGCTCGAGGACAACGACCTCGTCAACCGGGCGATCGAGTCGTTCGGCGGAGAGAAGACCAAGACCTACCGCGTCTACGAAAAGGCCCTCGCCGAGGGCTCCGCTCGATGAAGGTCCTCGTCAGCGGCATCTCGGGCTTCATCGGCCACCACGTCTCCGAGGCGCTCCACCGGCACGGCCACCAGGTCCGCGGCCTCGTCCGGCGGAGCTCCGATCGTTCCGGGGTTGCCCACCTGCCGGTCGAATTCGCCGAGGGCGACGTCCTCGACCGCCCTTCGCTCGATAGGGCGATGGAGGGTGTCGACGCGGTGATTCACCTCGCCGGGCTCACCAAGGCGGTCACGAGCGAGGACTTCTTCCGGGTGAACGCGGGCGGCACCGAGAACGTCGTCGCCGCCTGCCTCGCCCGGGGAGCGAACGCCGACGCTCGGCCCCGGCTCGTCCACGTGAGCTCCCAGGCCGCCGTCGGCCCGGCGCCCACCGGCCGCGTCTCCGACGAGGGCGACCTCGAGGCGCCGCTCTCGCACTACGGCCGCAGCAAGCTCCAGGCCGAGAAGCTCGTGCGCGCCGCCGCGAGCGGGCTGCGGGCCAGCATCATCCGGCCACCCATGGTCTACGGACCGCGCGACCGGGACATCCTCGCCGCCTTCAAGCTCGCGAAGCAGGCCCGTGGCCTCTTTCTGCAGCCGGGCTTCCGCGACAAGCGCTACAGCATCGTCCACGGCGAGGATCTCGGCGAGGGGATCGTGCTCGGGCTCGAGAAGGGAGCGCCGCTCTCGGAGGGCGACCGGGCCCAGGGCGTCTACTTCGTCACCGACGGGGCCGCCTACACCTGGAGCGAACTCGGCCGGCAGCTCGCGCAGTCCGTCGAGCGGCGCCCGCTCGTCGTCCCGATCCCCGAGACCTTCTCCGCCGTGGTGGCGATCGCCCAGGAGATCGGAACCCTGCTCACGAACAGACCGCCGCTCCTCGGCTTCGACAAGATTCGCGACATGCGCGGCGACAACTTCGTCTGCTCGAACGCCCGGGCCAAGAGCGCGCTCGGCCATTCGCCGAAGTACGACGTGACCGCGGGCTTCCGGCAGACGGCGAAGTGGTACCAGGAGCACGGCTGGATCTAGACTGGCGCGCTCGGAGCCCCCCCTCCCGGACTCCCCAGCAGAGCTGGGGAAGGAGCGAGAGCGCCCCTGCCCCCCGTCTCCCCTCCTACTGGAAAGTCACGCTGCCGCAGACGTTCGGCTGGCCGGCGCCGCCGCAGCTTCCCGCGTCGCACGTCCCGCAGTCGAGCAGCCCCCCGCAGCCGTCGCCCGCCGGGCCGCAGTCGTAGCGAAGCCCCGCGCAGGTCAGCGGCGTGCAGCCGGGCGAGCCGCAGACGCCCGGGTTGCCTCCGCCCCCGCAGCTGCCGGCGTCGCAGCCGCCGCACTGGATCACGTTGCCGCAGCCGTCTCCCGCAGGGCCGCAGGAGAGCTTCTGGGCGGCGCAGCTGAGCGGCGTGCATCGTGCGGCGCTGCCGCAGACGCCAGGGACGCCGCCGCCGCCGCACGTCGCGCTGCCGCCGCCTTCGAAGCCGCACGTGCCACAGCCGCCGTCGACGAGACCGCCGCAACCGTCGCCCGCCGGACCACACTGGATGCCCTGCGCCGCACAGCCGAGCGGCGTGCAGCTTCCGGGGTTGCCGGTGAAGCCGATGGTCCGGAGGTTCAGGCCGCCCACGCAGGTGTACGAGATGGCGTAGTCGTAGCCGTAGAGGGTGATGCCGAACGGCTGGTCGCCGCCCATGGAGTGGACGCCGGGCTGGACCGGAATCTGGGCGAGGCCGTACGTGCCGCCTCCGATCGCCGAGAGTGCGGGGATGGGCGAGCCGTCGAGGGTAATCGAAGATCCCATCGGCGCGATGACGTCGACGTAGTCGTAGGCGTACGAGCTCGGCGTGTAGAAGGTGTACGAGGACAGGTACTGCGCCGTCGGGATCGCGAGCGTCATGTTGGCGTCGCCGATGCACTGCGAATCGTTGACCCCGCCCGCGAACGGGCAGACGTTGGTGGTCGGCCTCGGGAAGGTCGCCGGGTCGTATTGACCCGAGAGCGCCCCCCAGGCCTCGAGGTAGTGGGCCACGAGGACGGGCTTCGAGGCGGTGAGATCGAAGCTCTTGGCCGTCGAAAACTCGACCACCTGCCCGGCCGAAAGCGTCGGGATGGCCGCGATGGTCGGATCGGAGAGCGTCACGACCGTTCCGCTCTGACCCGCGACGATCTTCCAGTGGTCCTCGTCGTTCTGCGATCGCACCGTGTACTTCTCGCACTCGTACGACGTGCCCCAGGCGGCCGTCGGAAAGAGCTGCGCCTCGAAGTGATCGCCACCCAGCGCGGTGTCCGGCACGGTGGTCGCTCCCGAGCCGCCGAAGGCGACCACCGGCTTGTCCGAGGTGATGGTCGCGCCGGTGATGTCCGCGAGGCTCGCCGCCTCGGCGATCTCCACCGCCTCGCCCTGACCGAGGGTCAAGGAGAGCGTCCCACCCGCAGCGATCGCCGGGATGCTGCCGTTCGCCGCGGCCGACGTCGCGACGGGCACCGTGATCTGCACCGACGTGTTCGGCTGGGTGCCGACGACGGCGAGGTAGCCCTGGCCCTGCGGAGGCGAAGTGCCGATCCCAGCGTTGTAGCTGTACGAGACGACGAAGTAGTACTGGGCGAGCGAGTGGGTGGGCAGGAGCAGATCGGCGCTGCCGGTGAACGCTTGCGCCGCGTTGACCGGGTTGTACTCGTAAGCGGCGATGGGGACGTCGGAGCGCAGGTGGAAGGCTTCTCCTTGCTGCGTCTGAGCGAGCCGGTTGCGCGCGTTCGGCACGGTGAAGAGGGCAGCCGAGCCGGGGGCGACGGCCTGCGTCTGGATCACGCCGGTCGCGTCCTCGAGCGTGACGTTTGCCGTGGCGGTGGGCGAGGTGTTCGAGGCCACGACCCCGAGCGGGCCCTGGAAGTAGCCGGTCCCGTCCTCCGTGTTCCAGAGGTGCACGGGCCAGAACTCGCAGCCCACGCTCGAGGTGCCGATGAGCGCCACATCGCAGGCGTTGGCGCAGTGATCGCCGACGCAGATCTCGCCCGCGTCGGCGTTGCAGCTCGCGGCCCCGGTGCATTGCGGCGAGCAGCTGCCGTTCGCGCAGGTGAACGAGGCCGGGCAAGCCTTGCCGCAGCCGCCACAGTTCGCGGAATCGCTCTGGACGTCGGTGCAGATCGCGCCGGCGTCGGTGTTGCACGAGACCGTCGGGGCGATGCAGCCACCTCCGCCGGCGCCGCTGCCGTCTCCGCAGACGTAGGGGATGTTCGCGCCCCCGCAGACGTCCGGCGCGTTGCACTGGCCGCACTGCAGCAGGCCCCCGCAGCCGTCGCCGGCGACCCCGCAGGCGGCGCCCACGTCGGCGCAGGTCAGGGGCCGGCAGCCGCCGTCGGGAAGCAGGTGTCCACCGTCCGCTTCACCGCCCTTCCCGCAGACGTTCGACACGCCCGCGCCACCGCAGCTCTCGGGCGGCTGGCAGCTTCCGCACTGGAGCAGGCCGCCGCAGCCGTCCGCGACGGGCCCGCAGGTCGCTTTGGCCTCGGCGCAGCTCCTCGGGAGGCAGCCCGCGTGGCCGCCGCAGACGCTCGGCACGCCCCCGCCGCCGCAGGTCTCGGGCGCGGTGCAGCTCCCGCACTGGAGCACGCCGCCGCAACCATCGCCGATGGGACCGCAGTTCGCGTGGGCCGTCGCGCAGCTCCGGAGCCCGCAGCCGCCGTCCAGGCCGCCGCCACCGCTGACCCCATGGCCCCCGTCCAACCCCCCGTCGGCGCCCCCGGCGCCGGACGAGCCGCCGCCGTCGAGCCCACCGGCGCCGCCGTCGCTCCCGTGGCCCGGAAGGTTCGCCACCGTGGCCCCGCAGCGGCAGGAGCCACCTGCGAAGGCGAGCGCGAGCAGGGCAGTCAGCGGCGTGAGGCGGCGATCTGGTTTCGACACGGCCTCGATGGTACGCCGCGAGGGCTCGATCACCAAGCCTCGAAACTCCCCGCCCGCCCCTCCGACCAAACCTCTCCGAATCGGAGCTTCGAGACGCCGCGCCCTTCGTCAAGGACGGCGGGAGGAGAACGGGCGCTTGCATGCGAGCCGGCTGACTGCTACCAGCTGGGCCTCGAACTCCCATTTTGGGGGGGAAGAACCAGCTAGGAGAACACCATGCTGAACAAGCTGCTGATCGTTGGCGCCCTCTCGCTCCCCTTCGCGGCGAGCGCCTTCGCCGCGGACAAGCCCGAGGCCGCCCACAAGGCCGCGAAGCGCGCCGCCAAGCGGTCGAAGAAGGCCGCCACGGACGACAAGGCGGCCAACCGCCACATCGAGAAGGCCGAGAAGGACATGAAGGAAGGGAACACCGCCGGCGCCGAGGAGCAGATGAAGAAGGCCGATGCCGACGTGAAGGCGGCGAAGCGCCACTCGAAGCGCGCCGCTCGGGCCGACAAGAAGGCCGCCAAGGACACGATGCCCGCGCCTGCGCCGGCAGCGCCTGCCCCGGCAGCACCCGCTCCGGCGACCCCGTAACCCGCGCACGCCCAACGGCGTCCATGAAAGGCCGTCCCGCGCGATGCGGGGCGGCCTTTCTTCTTGGAGCGGCCGCCCCGGGATTTCAGTCGCCGGGTGGACGGTCTTTCGCGCGAGAGCTCGTGGCCGCGCTCTTGGCGATGAAGCTTCGCACGCGCGTCTCGAGGATCGGCAGCGGCAGGGCGCCCGCGCCGATGACCCGGTCGTGGAAGGCGCGCTCGTCGAAGCGGTCGCCGAGCGCCTTCTCCGCCTCGGCGCGCAGCCGCGAGATCTCGAGCTGGCCGAGCTTGTAGCCGAGCGCCTGACCTGGCCAGACCAGGTAGCGGTCGACCTCGACCCGGGCGTTCAGCTCGGGCTGGCCCGTGTGGTCCACGAAGTAGCGGACGGCGCGCTCGCGGCTCCAGCCCTTGGCGTGCAGCCCGGTGTCGACCACCAGCCGGACGGCGCGCCACATCTCGGCGCTGAGCTGACCGAAGCGGTCGTAGGGATCCGTGAGGACGCCGAGCTCCTCGCCGAGCGACTCGCAGTAGAGCGCCCATCCTTCGACGAAGGCGTTGTACATGGCGAAGCGGCGGAACTCCGGCAGCCCCGAGAGTTCCTGGGCACGGGCGATCTGGAGGTGGTGGCCCGGCACGGCCTCGTGGAGAGTCAGGTCCACCATCGCCCACTTTGGGCGCGAAGCGAGGTCGTAGCTGTTCGCGAGGAAGGTGCCCGAGCGGCCGGCGTCGGGCGAGCCGGGTTCGTAGAAGGCGGCGGGGGCGGTCTTCGCCTCGTAGGCCGGCATCGCGGCGACGCCGTAGGTCAGCCTCGGGAGGGTGCCGAAGTGGCGCGGCAGCTCGGCGTCGATTCGCTTCGCGATGTCCCGGTAGCCCGAGAGCAGCGCCGCCGGGTCCGTGTAGAAGAAGCGCGGATCCGTCGCGAGGAGGTGGAAGAAGGCCTGCCGGTCCCCCGGGAAGCGAACCTCCCGGCGCAGCGCCTCCATGGCGGCGTCGAGCCGCGCGACCTCGCGCAGGCCGAGCGCGTGGATCTGCTCGGGCGACTGGTCGGTCGTCGTCTGGACCTCGATCTCGTGCCGATACCACTCCTTGCCGTCGGGCAGCGCGGTGAGGCCGAGCGTCGTTCGGGCCCCCGGAACGTAGCGATCCTTCACGAACGCGAGGAGCTTCCGGTAGGCGGGAATCACCTGGTCGCGCAGCGTCCGGACGGCCTCCGCCCGCAGCCGCGCCTGGTCTCGGGCCGGCACGCTCGCCGGCAACTCGGCGAAGACGGCCGTGTAGAGCGGGTTCTTCTCGGGCTCGCCGATGTGGTTCTCGAGCTGCGCGGGCGCCTTCTCGAGCACCGCCCGGGGGGGCGTGATGCCGAGCGCGAGCCCCCGCCCGAGAAGCGCGATCTGCTGGTCGACGTAGGCGGGAATCGCGCGCATCCGAGCCAGAAAGCGCTCGCAGTCCTCGACGTGGGCTCGCGGCACGGCACGGGCGAGTTCGGCGATCGCGGCGGGCGGAGAGTCGATCTGGTCGAGCTGGAAGAGCTCGTCGTGGAAGCGGAAGCCCGCGACCTCCTGGCGAAGCGGGTAGAGGAAGAGGCCGAGGTCGAGGCGGTCCTCTTCAGAGAGTCCGGTCCTCTCGAAGGCCTCGGCGCGGGCCAGCATCGCCCGCTCGTGCTCCTGCCGCCGGGCGATCGCCGGCTCCGACCAGTCGGTCAGCCGATCGTCGAAGCGGTCGTCGCCGTTCTGGGTCGCCTGCTCGGGGTAGGCCTGTTCGGACCAGTCCCACTGCTCCTGGAACAGCGTCCGCAGCGCGTCGTGCGGGCTCGCCGCGAGCGCGGCTGCGAGAAGGAGCGCCGCGCTCAAGGCGCCGCACCACAGACGTAGGGTTGGCCGGCGTCCGCCGGATGGGAGCCGTAGACGCAGCAGTCGAGGCCCGCCGGCACGCCCGCATCCTCTGCGTTGGCGAAGCAGGAGAGGGAGCCGTAGGGGGCCGGATAGTAGATCGCCAGAATCGCGCACATCTCGTCGGGCTGGGTGATCGTCCCCCCGTCGAGGTTCGCGTACGAGCAGCTCCAGCTGAAGGTGGCACCCGGCGGCACCTCGAGCGGCGGCGCGAAGAATTGCTCGGTCGGGCTATCGGGGTTCGTGGTCTCGTAGATGAGCGGGCCGTTGCCGCCATCCAGCTCGCCTGAGACCGTGCCGCCGTCCTGGTACCAGAGCTGGAAGTCGGTCCCGTGCGAATGCATGTGGCCGGCGAGCATGAAGAAGTCGAGCGTCTGCCCGGTGACGTTCGGGAAGGTGGCGAACGACCGGCTGAGCCCAGGCGGCACGACGAGTCCGTTGTCGTAGAAGAGAGCTGGCGCCGCGGAGGTGGTCACCGAGCCGGGAGCGCCCGCGAGGACGTCGACCGACGTCGAGACCTGGAGGTCGTTCGGCGTCGCGTCGATGTAGTGGACCTGGAGCATCAGCGACGCATGGGCCGGCAGGTGAATGCCGACGGACGAGGGGAAGATCTGCTGGTCTTGGTGGACCTGCGAGATGTAGAGCATCGAGCCCTTCCTCGGATCGATGGCCTCGCCCTGCCCACAGACCCAGGGGGCCGGGCTGTCCGGCTGGTCCTTCTCGTTTTGCACGAGGATCAGGTGGTGCCCCCCGAGCGTCTGCGTCGAGGTGAAGCCCACGATGTCGATGGGCGCGGGGTTCCCGAGGTGGAGATAGGTGCAGTAGACGATCTGCGTCCCCGCCTGGACCGGGAGCGGCCCAACGGAGATCGGGTAGGTCGTGACGTCGGGGGGCAGCCCCCCGCCGTCCGGGCCGGCGTCGACGCCGGCGTCAGAGGCGCCCCTCGAGGCCGGCGTGCCGCAGGAAGCGAGGGTGCAGGCGAGCAGCAGGAAGGTCGGTCGGTTCATGGGCGGGCAGGCTAGCGCGGCGCCATGATCCGGATCAAGCGGCAGCACGAGGGGTCAGTCGTTCTTCGCGCCGTTCGCGATCCACTCGCGAACGGACTCGATGTCGCCGGGCGGCAATGCGGTTCCCGTGCTCGGCATCCCCGCGCCGTACTGGCACTCCGTCTGCGGGGTGCCGAGGGTGCAGCTCTGCGGGTCGGTCGTGAGCTTTAGGTAGAGGAGACTGTGCGCGGGATCTCCCGGCTTCACGAGCAGCATCCCGTCGTAGTGGTAGAGGACCGTCGAGCCGGCGGCCGGGTCGCTCGCGGGCGCGCCGGTGCCGCCATCGCCAAGGAGCGCGAGGTAGGGGTTCGTCGCGAGGTCGAGGCCCCCCACCGTCGGGCCGGCGCCGGAGGCATGGCAGGCCGAGAACTTGGCACAGGACGGCTGGAAGACGTTCGCGTTGATGTTCGCGAACGTCGGGGCAAAGGCGGGGGCGACGCTACCGCCGTCCGAACCGCCGCCCGCCGGGCCGCAGCCGAGCGGCGTGAGCGACGCCGCGAGCGCCGCGACGAGGCTAAGCGCCGGCCGCGCGGCGGCGACGCTGGCGACGCGGCGCCGGCTGCTCCCGCACCCTGAGCTGATCGAAGTACTTGAAGGCGTTCTCAAGGGCGTTCTCCTCGGCCTCGAGCACCAGGGTCCGGAGCGCGGTGTTCGGCTGGCGCAAGGTCTCGTAGTAGCGCTGCCGATCGATGGCATGAATGATCGCCGGGAGGTAGCGGTAGCGCAAGAGTACGAGGTTCATCAAGAGGCGCGCCACCCGGCCCGAGTTCTCCGTGTACGGGAAGATCTGCATGAAGCCGTAGTGGACGACGGCCGCCTGCTTGATCGGGTGGTACTCCTTGAACTCGGCGGTGCCGCTGAAATCGAGCAGCTTCTGCATGCCGTCGGCGATCTTCCCGGGCGCGTGGATGTCGTGGAAGTAGGTCCGATGCAGCGGCATGTCCTTGCGGAAGACCGCCTTGTCCTTCCCGTCGATGCCCTTGCCGAGCAGTTCGTAGAGCTTCTTGACGAGGCTCAGGTTCATCTTGAGCTTCGAGCTGGGCGCCTCGGCACGCACGAGGCGGATCGCCTCGCGCAGGTTTCGAATCTCCTGGTAGACCGGGGCGAGGGTCGCGTCGGAGACGGGATCGCCTGCAAGCGCCTGCGCGAGCTCGGGGGCGCTGAGCACGATGCCCTCGAGCGCGTTGTCGTGGTAGATCCACGAGAGTTCGAGCTTCCGCTCGAACTCGTCCGCCTGCGAGCGGTGGTCGGCGAGGAGCTCCCAGAAGGACTCCATCCGATCGTCGACGTCGATGTAGCGCGTTCGCATCAGTCGCTCCGGAGCCGTGCTCGGGGCATCTCGGGACGCCCTCCGCGACGCGCGGCACCCTAGCGACAACCTTGGGAATTGTCAACGTTTTTCAGCGTCTACCCGGGGGAGGGGTCGGCGCATCGGGGCCGACGAACGGGGTAGCGGCCGGCAGCTCGACCGGCTGGGCGGCAAAGTAGAGCCGGCACGCCTGATCGAGGAGAGAAGGGGTGAGATCGGGCTCCACCCCCTGGAAGGCCGCGATGTCGCTGGAAATTTGCAGCAGATCGCGAGGATGGCAGGCCCGCAGTGGCCGCCGCTCGCGCCGGTAGACGTGCTCGAGCAGCCAGTCGACCATCCGGGGGTCGTGGGCAATCCCCTGTGACTCGCAGAGCCGGCGAAAGATCTCGCGGAACGAAGCCTCGTCGGGGTCCCCGAGATGAACCTTGTACTTGATGCGCCGCAGGAAGGCCTCGTCGACGAGATCCTGCGGGTCGAGGTTCGTGGAGAAGAGCACGATCTCCTCCATCGGCACCTCGAACTTGCGGCCGGTGCGGAGCGAGAGCAGGTCGACCCGCTTCTCGAGCGGGATGATCCAGCGGTTCAGCATCTCTCGCGCCGCGACCTTCTGCCGGCCGAAGTCGTCGACGAGCAGCATGCCGCCGTTCGCCTTGAGGTGGCAGGGGGCCTCGTAGACGTTGGTGGACTCGTCGTGGGCGAGGTCCAGCATCTCGAGGGTCAGTTCGCCGCCGACGACGAGGAACGGGCGGCGGCAGGCGACCCAGCGGCGATCGTAGGCTCCCTCCGGCTCCTCGACCGGAATGTGCCAAGCCCGGTCGTGGACCACGATCACCTGCCCGTCGACCTCGATGGCGTGAGGCACGACCACTGCCCCGCCGAGACTCTGAGCGAGCGCCTCGGCGAGCGCGGTCTTGCCGTTTCCCGGCTCGCCGAAGAGGAAGAGCGCCCGCGCCGAGGAGAGCGCGGGGCCGAGGTCGTCGAGCAGGCTCTGGTCGAAGACCAGGTGCGAGGTGGACAGGAGCAGCGACTGGCGATCGATCCGCTGCGGCACGGTGCTCTGCGCGACCACCTGCGCCGAGTACTGAGAGAGCGGTACGGGCGCGGGGCCGACGTAGGCCGAGCGGTTCATCGCGTCGCGCGCCGCCTCGCGCCCCTTCGTCGTGAGCGTGAACGTGACCGAGGCGCGACCGAACCCCTTGCCGCCGCGCAGCTCGACGTACTGCTCCTGGGCGAGGAAGTCGAAGACCCCGTCCATCACCCCTCCCCAGGGGAGCCGCATCTCCTGGGCGATCTGCAGCCCCGAGTCGAGGCCACCCTGATAGAGGTGCTTGAGCGCGAGCGCCGAGAGGAGACTCTCGGGCAGCCCGGTCTCCTCGACCGTGCGCGGCTCGGCGGGGGCGAGCGCGAGCCCAGCCTCGCCGGCTTCCTCTAGAGGAAGGTCAGCCACTCGTGGTAGCGGGCCTGCTCCCCGCGGGTGACCTGCTTGTAGAGCTCCTGAATCTGGCGCGTCACCGGGCCGGGGAGCCCCGCCCCCACCTGCCGGTTGTCGACCTCCCGGCACGGCGTGATCTCGGCCGCGGTGCCCGAGAAGAAGACCTCGTCGGCGGTGTAGAGCGCGTCGCGCGTGAAGGTCCGCTCCTCGACGGGAATCTCCTTGTCGCGGGCGAGCCTCAGCACCGTGTCGCGGGTGACGCCGGGCAGGATGGGCGAGGTGAGCGGAGGGGTGAAGAGGACCCCGTCCTTCACCATGAAGACGTTCTCGCCGGAGCCCTCGGCAACGAGGCCCTGCGCGTCGAGCAGGATCGCCTCGTCGTAGCCGGCGAGCACCGCCTCGCGCTTCGCGAGCACCGAGTTGACGTACTGCCCGGTGATCTTTCCCTTCGCCATGCCCGCGTTCACCGATGGGCGCGTCAGGGAGGAGACCTTGGCGCGGATGCCGCGCTTGAGCCCCTCCTCGCCCAGGTAGGCCGCCCAGGGCCAGCAGGAGATGGAGACGCGGATGGGGTTGACCGCGCCGAGCCCCATGGCGCCGTCGCCCAGAAAGGCGATGGGCCGAAGGTAGCCCTCCGTCATCTTGTTGGCCCGCAAGATCTCGAGGCACGCGGCCACCAGGTCGGCCTTCGCGAACGGGATCTCGAGCAGGCAGATGTGAGCCGAGTCGTAGAGCCGCTGGACGTGCTCCCGGAGCCGGAAGACGGCCGAGCGGCCGTCCTTCTGCGCGTAGCAGCGGATCCCCTCGAAGACCCCGAGGCCGTAGTGGAGGCTGTGGGTGAGGATCGGGACCCGAGCGTCATCCCAGGCGACCAACCGCCCGTCCAGCCAGATCTTCTCGGACTTCTTGACGCCATCCGCCATGGGAAGCCTCGCGCTCGGGTGGTTCGGAAGAATCTCCGCCGATCTGTGGCGACGTTATAGACGCCAAAAGTCGGCAGTCAAGCCGCACGCCGGCCGCGCGCCCAGCGCTCAGGCTGGGCCGAGCGCCTTCGACATCTTGACGTGGGGCATTCCGGCCTCATCGAAGACGGCGCCGAACGGCTCGTAGCCTTCGCCTTCGTAGAAGCCCTTCGACATCACCTGGGCGTGGAGGACGATACCGTCGAGGCCGAGCTCGCGGGCGCGGGCCTCGAGCGCACCGAGGATCTTCCGGCCGATGCCCCCCTTGCGGTGGGAGGCGAGCACGGCCATCCGGCCGACCCGACCCCAGCGCCCCTTCTCGCCCTCGGGCGGCTCCTGGCCGGAGACGAGGCGACCGGTCCCGACGGCATGGCCTCCCAGCATCGCGAGGACGTGGTAGGCGGTCTCGTCCTGGTCGTCGCGCTCGATGTCCTGTGGAACGGCCTGCTCCTCGATGAAGACCACCTCGCGGATGGCGAGGGCGGCCGCGAGGTCGCCTGGGCCCTTCACCGGCTCGATCCGAATCTCCGCCATCGGCTCTCCACTCCGCCCCCTGCAACGCCGCCGCAGCATCTACCGGAGGTGCCCGCCGGCGGTCAACCCTGGGGACCGCCGAAAGCTGGATCGGCGGCCTCGCCTAGGTTACTGTCTTGCCGCAGGATCGCGCCTGAAGCAGATCCTCACCAGCGAACGAGGCCATGCCGAAGCAGCAGCTCTTGCTCATCGACAGCGACGCGAAGAGCCTGAGCGTCATGGAGGTGAGCCTCAAGAACGCGGGCTTCTCCGTGACCACCGCGGTCAACGGTCAGGACGCCTACGAGAAGCTCCAGCTCTCGGCGCCGGACCTCGTCCTCTCGGACACCCGCATGCCAGAGCTCGACGGCTTCGAGCTCTGCAAGCGGCTCAAGGGCAGCGAGACACTCGGGCGAATCCCCTTCGTCTTCCTGACCAGCCAGAAGTCCGTCGCCGACCGAGTCCGCGGGCTCGAACTCGGCGCGGACGACTACCTGACGAAGCCGATCTACATCAAGGAGATCGTCACCCGGGTGAAGCTCGTGCTGCAGCGGCGCGAGAAGGAGCGGCTCGAGTCGAAGAGTTCCGGGACGAGCGGCGCCTTCCAGGGCAGCCTGAGCGACATGGGGCTCGTCGATCTGGTGCAGACCCTCGAGTCCAGCCGGAAGAACGGCACGATCCGGATTCGGCTCGGCAAGGCGGGCGAGGCGGAGTCGCGAATCTGGATCCGCGAGGGAAAGGTCGTCGACGCCGAACACGGCAAGCTGACCGCCGAGGGCGCGTTCTACCGGCTCCTCTCGGTGGTGGAGGGGACCTTCACCATCGAATTCGGCCAGATCGACCGCGCCGATCGGATCTCGCTTTCGTCGCAAGGGCTTCTGCTGGAGGGGATGCGCCGGCTCGACGAGCGAGGACGGCTGCTCGAGCAGATCCCACCGCTGTCCGGGGTCTTCGAACTCGACTACGCGGGGCTCGTCGGCAAGCTGCCGAAGATCCCGGACGAAGTGAACGGGCTCTTGCGGCTCGTGGACGGCCAGCGATCGCTCTCCGAGGTCGTCGACGACGCGCCGTTCGACGAGACCACCGCGCTCGGGCTCATCGCGAAGCTCTACTTCGAGGGGCTTCTCCTCCCCGTGACGCCGGCGGGGACGCGAGCCGCCGAGCCGATCGGTCCAGCGGCCGTCGAATCCGGGCCTGCCGAGGCTTTCCGCGAGGCGGTCCCCGCTCCCGCGCCGGCCCAGCCTTCGCCGCCGCCCCAGGCGACCTTCGAGCCGCCGGCGGCGGAGACTCCGGAAAGGCCAGCCGAGCCCGCCGCCTGGTTCACCGCTCCCGAGGACGACTCGCTCGCACACGAACTCACCCAGGGCCCGAGGGAGGAGGCTGCTCCCCGCGCCGAGGAGCCCGCGCCCGAAGCTGTCCCCGAGGCGGCCCCGCTCCACATCGTGCGCTTCCCGTCCAGCCGGCGCACCGAGCGCGAGGGCGTCGCGCAGCAGGGGCACCAGGCGCCTGCGAACGAGCACTCCTTCTTCGACGCGCCGGCGAGTTCGTCCCACGAGTCGCGCGCCGAGAGGCCGGCGGCGGCCCGGGCCGCCGGCTCCGAGGCGACGGCGGCGCGGCGGAGCCCAGTCGGCTGGGTCGCGGCCGCGGTCGCGATCGGCGCGACGGCCCTTGCCGCCGTGATCCTCGTCCGCGGGAAGTCGACGGAGGCGGCTCCGGAAACGTCGCTCGCCCCGGCGCGGAAGCCGCTGGAGGCGCTGCCCCCGCCCCCGAGTCCCCCCGCTCCGACGCCAGCCCCCGCGACGCCGTCTCCCCTTCCCGCTCCCGTGGCAGCGCAGGCCCCCGTCGTCCCGCCGCCCGCCGCGACCGCCCCAGCGCCCGCGGCCATCCCACCCGCGCCGATCCCGCCCGCCGCGCCCAACCCACCCGCCGCCCCCGCCCCCCCCCCGCCGGCCGCGCCCGCCGCCGCCCCGCCCGCCGCCCCCCCCCCCCCCCCCCCCCC
>JAJXUD010000028.1 GCA_021783235.1 Myxococcales bacterium
CGCCCGCCATGCCCTCGTCGAGCAGCTTGCGGAACATCTCGACGCCCGTGATGACCGTCTTCTTCGTCGCCCCGAGGCCGACGATCTCCACCTCGTCGCCCACGTGGATCTTGCCGCGCTCCACGCGCCCCGTCGCCACCGTCCCGCGGCCCGTGATCGTGAAGACGTCCTCCACCGGCATCAGGAACGGCTTCTCCACGTCCCGCTTCGGCTCCGGGATGTAGCTGTCGGCCTCGCGCATCAGCTTGAGGATCTGACCGCACCACTTGCAGTCGTCCTTACCGCAGAGGCACTCGAGCGCCTTCGTGGCCGAGCCGGCCACGACCGGAATCTTGTCGCCCGGGAACTGGTACTTCGTGAGGAGCTCGCGGACCTCCATCTCGACGAGCTGGAGCAGCTCCGGGTCGTCCAGCATGTCCACCTTGTTCAGGAAGACCACGATGTACGGCACGCCGACCTGCCGGGCGAGCAGGATGTGCTCGCGGGTCTGCGGCATCGGGCCGTCGGCCGCCGACACCACCAGGATGGCGCCGTCCATCTGCGCGGCGCCCGTGATCATGTTCTTCACGTAGTCGGCGTGGCCCGGGCAGTCGACGTGCGCGTAGTGGCGCTTGTCGGTCTCGTACTCCGCGTGGTGCGCGTTGATGGTCACGCCTCGAGCGCGCTCCTCGGGGGCGTTGTCGATCTCCGCGTAGCTGCGCGCCTGAGCGAGCCCCCGCTTCGCGAGCACGTTCGTGATCGCGCTCGTCAGCGACGTCTTGCCGTGATCGACGTGGCCGATCGTCCCGACGTTGACGTGCGGCTTCTTACGCTCGAACTTCGCCTTGGACATGTTCGCGTTCTCCCTTTGAACTCAGTCTGAACAACCGACCCGCTGCCTCTATTTGAGCCCTTGACCAGGATTGAACTGGTGACCTCGTCCTTACCAAGGACGCGCTCTGCCATCTGAGCTACAAGGGCAACTTCACCCGCTTCGCTGCAAACCCGCCTCCCTGACGCCCGACCTGGAGCGGGAAACGGGATTCGAACCCGCGACATTCAGCTTGGAAGGCTGACGCTCTACCAACTGAGCTATTCCCGCGCATTCTCTTTCCGTCTCTCGCTCACCGCCACCGGTGGAGGGGGTAGGATTCGAACCTACGTAGGCTGACGCCGGCAGATTTACAGTCTGCTCCCTTTGGCCGCTTGGGTACCCCTCCGGGGGACCTCTTCCTTTCTCTCGCTCGACCGCTCGGACCCGCCGTCGCTCGCGCTCGGACCTCCGCTTGAAGAGCTGGCGGTGGGACTCGAACCCGCGACCTACTGCTTACAAGGCAGTTGCTCTACCAACTGAGCTACGCCAGCGCGCACGCCTCCTGCCACCCGTGAAAAGGGAACTGGGGCTTGTAGTCGACGCGCCGCGCCTTGTCAAGCGCCGTGCCAAGCCCGGCCGCCCTCACCGTCTCTGCCGCGCGACCTCGTAGAGGGCGATCGCCGCGGCGGCGCTGGCATTGAGGGAGCCGAGCCGCGCCCCCATCGGGATTCGGAGCGAGAGGTCGCAGTGGCGACGGACGAGGGGGCGAATCCCCTGCCCCTCGGCTCCGACGACGAGGGCGAGCGGCCCGCGCAAGTCGGCGTCCCAGAGCGGTCGCTCGCCCTCGGGCTCGGCGGCGGCCACCCAGAGCCCCGCCTCCTTGATCTGGTCGATGGCGCGCGAGAGGTTGACGACCCGGGCGATGGGGCAGCGCTCGATCGCCCCGGCCGAGGCCTTCGCCACCACCGCCGTCACCCCGACGGCGCGGTCCTGGGGGATGACGACGCCGTTCGCGCCGAGCGCGTGCGCCGAGCGGACGATGGCGCCCAGGTTGTGCGGATCCTCGACGCTGTCGAGCAGCACGAGCAGCGGCGGCGTCTCCTCTCTCTTCTCGAGTAGACCCTCCAGGTCGGCGTAGCGGTACTCCGCCACCTCGGCGACGACGCCCTGATGCACGCCGCCCTCGGCGAGCCGGCGGAGCTGGTCGTGCTCGGCGCGCCGAACCCGAACTCCCCGCGCCTCGGCCTCGGCGACGAGCTCGCCGACGCCGTGTCCCGCGCGGGGGGCGTAGTGAAGCCGCTCCACGTCCTCGGGCCGCGCCCGCAGGAGTTCCCGGATGGGGTGGACCCCGAAGACGATTCGCGGCATGCGCTACCTCGCCTCCAGCTTCAAGGTCGCGCGCTGGGTCCGCCGATCGCAGAGGTCCTTCTTGCAGACGTAGTAGGACATCGAGACCTCGATCGCCTGCTCCCCTGCGGCGGTCGGCGTCAGCCGGTCCGCGAAGCTCGGCGCGGCGCCGACCGAGACCGCGTCCGCGTAACGGAGCCGTGGCTTCTCGATCTTCACCGCCGGCGGGGCCGAGACGCGGATCGAGAGCGGCGCGTCGGGGCTGATGTGCGAGCCCTCGGGCACCCGGAAGCGGATCTCGAGCCGCGCCGCCTGGCCGACGGCCACGGCCTCCGGCGACAGTCCCACGTCCGCGCTCGCCTCGGCGGCGCGCGCCGCCCTGGGCAGGGCGAGCGCGAGGATCAACGGCAGCAGCTTCGTCACGTTCTTCCTCCTCATTGGCCGCGCGAGGCGAGGCTCGCACGGCGGGGCGGCTCGACGTCGGGGGCGACTCCGGCCCGCCGCTCGGCGAGCAGCACGATTGGGGTCGCGAGGTCGCGGCCAACGGCCGCCTCGAGATCCTTCAGCCCCGGCGAGGCGTTGACCTCGAACACCTGCGTCTTTCCCCTCACCTCGATCATGTCGATGGCCGCCACCTCGAGCCGGATGACCCGAGCGCTCTCGACCGCGAGCCGCTCCTGCTCGTCGCTGAGCCGCACCTGTTCGAGGCGAGCGCCCTTGCCGAGGGTGCGCGCGAGCTGGCCGGGGCGGGTCCGCCGCCGCACCGCCGCGATCACCCGCCCGCCAACGACGAGCGCTCGCAGATCCTTGCCGCCGCCGCCGCGGACGTACTGCTGCACGATGAGGTTGTGGCCGAGCCCGAGCACCGCCTCGAGCGCCGCGCTCATCGACTGAACCGATTCGCAGACCATCACGCCGGCCTTCTCGCCCGAGCGGAGGATCTTGATGAGCACCGGCGTGCCGCCGACGAGGTCGATCATCTCCTTGATGTCGCCCGCGTCGCGCGCCATCACGGTGGCGGGGACCGGGATGCCGTGCGACGAGAGCGCGAGCAGGCAGCGCAGCTTGTTGCGCGCCTGCGCCACCGCGGAGGTGTCGTTCAGCACCGGCACGCCGCGCAGGGAGAAGTGCTCGAGGACGGCGAGCCCGTAGTTCGTGAGCGATTCGGCGATGCGCGGGATCACCGCGTCGACGTGGGCGATCCGCTTGCGCCGGTGGTAGAGGTGGGTCGACGCGCCGGCCATCAGGAGCTCGCAGCGCGCGGGATCGACGACCCGCACCCGGTGGCCGCGGGCGCGCGCCGCCTCGGCAAGCCGACGCGTGCTGTGGATCGAGAGGCTGCGCGAGAGGATGAGCAGGCGCATCGGGGCGGTGGCATGATAGGTCGCTGCCCGGCGCCGGTCCAGGCTCTCGCACCGGCCCCGAGGCAGTGGGGGGTGGTCCCGATGAAGCGGCTCGTCCTCATCTCCATCGCCGCCGCGGCCTGCGGGCGGCCCCCAGTGCCCGCCCTGGGCGACGGCGGCGGCGCCCCGGACGCGGACGCGGGTCCCGACGCCGGGCTCGCCGACGCGGGAGCGGCGGACGGCGGCCTCGTGGACGGCGGGCGCGACGCGGGGCCCTCTCTCGCGCCCGGCAGCGTCGGCTGGATCGTCGACCAGAGCTCCTACGCCCGCTTCCTCGACGGCGGCCCGGCAGCCCCCGCGCTCGGCGCGGCCTGGTTCGACCACCCCGCGACCTTCTACTCGTCCGGATCGCCGCCCCCCTTCCCGCGCGCCACCTGGACCCGCACCTTCACCGCGGTGGACGCGGGGCTTCTCCCAGCGCTCGCGGGCTGCGGCATCCCCGCGCGGGTGGGCGCGGTCCTCATCGACCTCGAGAGCTGGTCCTTGACGCCAGCCACGGACAAGTCCGACCCCGTGGCCGCCTACGCGACCGCCTGGCAGGCGGTGCAGGCCTACAACGCGAGCTGCCGCGACGGCGGCGCGCCGCTCCTCGTCGTGGCGGCGCCGGCCACCGACCTCGTCTCGGTCCTCGACCCCGACGCGGGGCCTGGCCAGAAGTACCAGGCCTTCCTCTCGCTCGGCCTCGCTTCGGGAATCGCCCCCTCCTGTGACGTCTTCGAAATTCAGTCGCAGGGGAGCGAGATGGACGCCTCCCTGTTCGCGCAGTTCGTCGACGGCGCCGCGGCGCAGGCCCGGGCAGGAAAGTCCGGCGTCGCGCTCTACGCGGGTATCTCGACGAACCCGAGCGGCCAGCGGGCCGACGCGGGGGTGATTGACGGCGACCTGCTCTCGACGTTCGGCACCGTCTCGGGCTACTGGCTCAACATCCCGGCACAGGGCCCGGCCTGCCCGAACTGCGGCGCCGCCCAGCCCGACGTGGCGGTCTCGCTGCTCGAGCAGATGGGCCTCGACGGCGGCTAGCCGTGAAAGACGGCCGACTCGACGATGAGCCCGTCGCGGCAGAGGAAGCGCTCGGCCACCTCGAGCGGCGCTTGCCCAGGGCACTCGCGAAGGTACTCGACGAAGACGCGCGAGCGGTCGGCGGCGATCGCCCGCTCGACGTAGCGCAGGCCGGGCAACCGGTCGAAGCAGTCCTGCCACCAGGCGCGCAGCGCGGCCTTGCCGACGACCCTCCCCTTCGTCTCGGGCTTCTGGACCGCGAGCTTCGGGCTCAGGTGGACCGCGTCGGCGGCGTAGAGCGCGAGCAGCCCGTCGAGGTCGCGGGCGTTGAAGCGGGAGAGCCACTCGCGGCCGATCCGTGCCAGCGGAGCGGGCCAGTCGCCGAGCGCGCGGCGGACGAGGATCCGGACGTTCTCGGGGGCGTTTTGGCTCTCGGCCTCGCGCACCCAGGCGAAGTCGAGGATCTCGTCGTTCGGGCGGACGTCCCGTCCGTCCACGTCGGCGACGAAGCAGAAGTTCAGGTGCGTCCCCTTCGCGCCGGCCTCGTGCTCCTCGTAGCCGACGAGGCCCGGCGGCTCGCCCGGCAGCGCGCCGGGGAGCCTCGGGAAGTGACCGGTGAGGCCCGTCTCCTCGCGGAGCTCGCGCGACGCCGCCTCGAGCGGCGCCTCGCCGGGCTCGACCTCGCCGCCCACTGGGAGCCAGCGGCCGAGCCGCCGGTGGTGGACGAGCAAGAGCTCCCCCCCGTTCCGGGCGAGGACCGAGACCGAAAAGGCTTTGCGCGCGGGCGCGGCGTCGGGCATGTAGACCTCCGTCGGCGGCAGTGACGCCACCGGCTCTGGCGGGTGGAGGTCTAGCACATGTCCCTCGTTCTCTCTCTCGCGCTCCTCGCCGCCACCCCGAAGCTCGCGCCGAACCTCCCCCCCGCCGCGAAGGCCTTCATCGAGCAGCTCGGCGGCCCCGAGGCCCTCCCGGCCGTCGCCCCGCAGCGCTGGTTCTGGTCGACGAAGGTGCCGAACGGGCCGACCGGCCGCGAGGTGGACGAGGTGGGCGCGCACCGGCTGAAGGTCGTCCGCACCGGACCCTATGCCGAAGAGGTCCGCGTCATCGGCCGCCACGCGAAGCGGGAGGTCTCGGGCAAGACCGAGGTCCTGTCGGGCGCATCGCTGCGGCTCGCGCGGACGCGGGCCGCCCTCGCCTCGTGGAGCTGGGCCCTGCCCGGCGAGGCGAAGATCGAGGACCTCGGCCGCGACGGCAAGGGACGGCCGATGGTGAAGGTGACGCCCGTGGGCGGCGCGGCCGCGACGCTCTTCTTCTCGCCGGAGAACGCCCTCGAGGACGCGCAGATCCGGACCGAGGGGCTCTCCATCGACCTGCACTTCCAGGACTACGGCAGGGTGAACGGCCGCTTCGTCGCCAAGGTCCGCGTCTTCCTCGCCCAGCCGCAGGAGGGCGGCCCCGGCCCCCAGGCGGCCGGGCCGCTCGTCGAGACGCTCGAGAAGGTGGAGCCGCTCAGCCCTCGGCAGAAGTAGGGGCGCGGCGCTGCTTCGAGAATGCTCATCTGGCGCCGATTCGTGACTCCGAGGCCGGGAGCAGCTCCTCGGCGCCGATTGGCCTCGGAGAGGCGTCGAGGGTCGAGAGCTCGGGCAGCTTCTCGCCCGCCGGGGCGGCGTGCAGCTCCTCGAGCTTGCGCGCGGTGACGAGCACGCGGCTCTCGAGCGAGCCGACGGCGCCGTTGTAGGCCTCCACCGCGCCCCGGAGCCCCTTGCCCAGCTTCGCGAAGGCGTCTCCCATCGAGCAGAGCCGCTTGTAGAGCTCGGCGCCGAGGTCGCGCACGCGCCGCGCGTCCTCCTGGACCGCCTCCTCGCGCCAGCCCTGCGCCACCGCCTTGAGCAGGCCGATGAGCGTCGTCGGCGAGGCGAGCAGGACGCGCCGCTCGGCGGCCCACTCGAGGAGCCCGGGCTCCCCGCGGACCGCCGCGCTGAAGAAGGCCTCGCCCGGCAGGAACGCGACGACGACCTCGGGCGCCGGCTGGAGCCGCTCCCAGTACGCCTTCGCCGAGAGCTGCTCGACGTGCTTTCGGACGTGGCGCAGGTAGTCCGCGAGCCGCGCCTCCCGCCTCTCCGCGTCCCCCTCCTCGGCCGCCTCGAGGAACGCCGAGAGCGGCGCCTTGCTGTCGACGACGACGTTCTTGCCGCCGGGGAGCCGCACGACGAGATCGGGGCGCAAGAGGCCGTCCGCGAGGCTCTTCTGGCTCGCCTGGGCGTCGAAGTCGCAGCGCTCGGTGAGCCCGGCGAGCTCGACCGCGCGCAGCAGCGTGAGCTCGCCCCAGCGGCCGCGCACCTCGGGGCGGCGCAGGGCGTCGGCGAGGCCGCGCGTCTGCGAGGCGAGCTGCCCCTGCACCGCGAGCAGCCCCGTGACCTGGCTCGAGAGCGCCGCGTAGGCCCCCTCGCGCTTCGCCTCGAGGCCGCGCAGCTCGCGGTCGAGCTTCTCGAGCGCCGCGCCGACGGGCGAGACCGCCTTCTCGAGCTCGCCGCGCGCCTGGGCGAGGTCCTCGCGGACGACGCCCTGTAGCCGCTGCTCCGAGGCCGCGAGCCGCCCGTCGAGGGCCCGCTCCCGCTCCTCGAGCCGGGCCCGCGCCGCCGCGAGCTCCGAACCGCGCCAGAGCCAGGCGACCGCCCCGCCGAGGAGGGCTCCCGCGAGGAGGAAGAGAAATGAGACCATGCGTCCCAGCTTAGCAGCCGCCTCTGTCCCCACCCGCCGAGGGAGTTGACGCGGGCCACACTCGCCTTATCCTCGAGCCACCTTTCGGGGAGGAAGACCATGCGAAAGTCGATCGTGGCAGCGCTGGGCGCCGGCCTTCTCGCCTGCGCGCCGGGCAGCGGGGGCGGCAACGCGTCGGGGACGAGCGGCGGCAGCTCGACCACGACCTCTGCGGGCACGAACACCGGTGGCACCACCGGGGGAGGGAGCACGAGCGGCGCGAGCGGCGGCGCGAGCGGCGGCGCGAGCGGCGGCGCGAGCGGCGGCACGACGTCGGCCGGCTCCACGTCCGGCGGCTCCACGTCCGGCGGCTCCAGCGGAGGGGCGAGCTACTTCGGCAGCGTGGAGTTCACGGCGACCTCCATGCCGCAGGCGACCTATTACAACGCCCTCGCCGGCTTCAGCGCCACCGCGCCGAACGCCTGCCTCGGGGGCGTCCCCACGGGCGACTGCTGCTACTTCCCGCCGGACGCCGACGCGGGGCTGCCGCCGCAGGTCAGCGCGGGCGCCATCACGCTGACCGACGACGGCAACACCATCGGGACCCTGACCTTCGACGGCGGCTACGCGCCGCTCTCGTCGATGACGAACGCCCGCGGCCTCTCCTGGAAGCCGGGGCACAGCCTCTCCGCCAACGCCTCGGGCTCGATCGTCGGGCCGTTCACGCAGAGCCTCGTCGCTCCCGCGCCGCCCACGGTGACCTCCCCCGCGCTCCAGAACCTGGGGACGACGTCGATCCCGGCGGGCCAGCCGCTCACGGTGTCGTGGACCCCTGGCGCGGCGGGGGACGTCGTCACGGCGTCCCTGAACGGCGCCCGCAACGGCGCTTCCGACGGCGACGTCGTCTGCCGTGCCTCCGATGCCGCGGGGACGCTCACCGTGCCGGCCTCGCTGATGGCGAATTTCCACCCGGGCGACGTCGGGGCGATCGTGGTGGGGCGGACCACGCAGAAGACCGCGCCCTGCGCGAACGCCACCGTCACCATCGGCGCGACGATTCCGGTGAGCGGCGTCGTCACCTACCGCTGACGAGATCCAGGCCGCGGCCGCTTCACGGTCGCTCGATCCGCCAGCACCTTCGCGCGCGCTTGCCCTCGAAGTCGGGGGGCAGCGCGGTCAGCTCGAGAATCCGACAGGAGGCGAGGGGCCCGGGATCGAGCTGGAAGCCCGGGGCGCTCGTCGAGAAGAAGAGGACGCCCCCGGGGGCGAGGAGCCGGGCCGCGGGGGCGAGGAACCTCCCCTGGTCGAGCGGCAGCTCGAAGGCGCGGCCTCGCTTGCTGGTCGAGCGAGGCGGCGGGTCGAGGACGACGAGGTCGAAGGGGCCGAAGCTCCCTCGCGAAAGGCCGCGCTCCAGGACCTCGAGCACGTCCCCGCGCACGAGCGCGTGGCGTGGGGAGGCCAGCCGGTTCAGCTCGAGGTTGCGCCGCGTCCAGTCGAGGTACCGCTGCGAGAGGTCGACCGAGACGCTCTCGCGCGCCCCCCCGGCCGCCGCGTGGACGGTGAAGGCGCCCGAGTAGCAGAAGAGGTTCAAGACGCGGCGCCCCTTCGCGAGCGAGCGGACGAGCGCCCGAGTCTGGCGGTGGTCGAGGAAGAGGCCGACGTCGAGGTGGGAGTCGAGGTCGATCTCGAACGCGAGGCCGTGCTCGTGGGCGACGGTCTGGCGCGGTGACTCCTTCGGGCGGGGCGGCGGAGCGGACGGCGTGGCCCGAGGCCGCCCGAGCAGGGGCCGCTGCCGCGCGTGGGTCTTGACCACGATCCGGCCGGTCGGGACGCCGAGCGCCGCCGGGACGGCCTCGAGGAGCTCCTGGCGCCTCGACTCGTGCAGCGGATCGTCTGGTCTCCACGGGTACTCGTGGACGACGACCCACTCCCCGTAGCGGTCGACCGCGAAGTGGTAGCCGGGCAGGTCGCGGTCGAAGAGCCGATAGGCGTCGGTCGGCTCGCGCGCCGCCCAGCGGGAGAGGTGGCGGTCCCGCTTGCGGAGCCGGTTTTCGAGCGCGCCTGGCACGGGGCGACCCTCGCGGGCGCGACGCGCGGTGTCAAGCTGCCTCTCGCCTTGACACTCTAGTTTGGATGTTGTCTAAAGCGCGGCGGTCAGGGGGTATAGAGAGCGGAGGTTCTCCTCGTGGGATTTCACTTCGCGAACGTCCTCGTCTTCGCGGGCGCGGCGATCGGCTTCTGCCTCGGCAACCTGCTCATCGGCTCGTTGCTCCGGCCCTACTTTCCGAGCCACGAGAAGTCGCTGATCTACGAGTGCGGCGAGCTTCCGGTCGGCGAGGCCTGGTTCAATTTCAACCCCCGCTTCTACGTCATCGCCTTGATCTTCGTCATCTTCGAGGTCGAGATTGCGCTGATGCTCCCGGTGGCGCTGGTCTACCGGGCCTGGGTGACGGGCAAGGGCGGCGGCCTCGCCTTCGCCGAGCTGCTCACCTTCACGATCATCCTGCTGGTCGGCCTCGTCTGGGCCTGGGCCCACGGCGACCTCGAGTGGATCAAGCGGATCGCCCCCGAAAAGAGCGCGCCGGCCACCCCTGCACCGGCGGCGCAGGGCTAGCGGAGAGCCACCATGCCGAACGACTACGCACACGACCCCGGCGCCGGCGCGACGGTCCTGACGACGCAGACGAGCATCGTCGAGAACGTCCTGAACCTCGCGCGCAAGAGCTCGGTCTGGTTTCTCCTCTTCGGCCTCGCCTGCTGCGGCATCGAGCTGATGCAGACCGGCGGCCCGCGCGCCGACCTCGACCGCTTCGGCTCGGTGCCGCGCGCCACCCCGCGCCAGAGCGACCTGATGATCGTCGCCGGCACGCTCACCTACAAGATGGCGATCCGCTGCCGGCTGCTCTACCAGCAGATGCCGGAGCCCAAGTACGTCCTCTCGATGGGCTCCTGTGCCACCTGCGGCGGCCTCTTCCAGTACAGCTACTCGGTCGTGAAGGGGGTCGACAAGATCATCCCCGTCGACGTCTACGTGCCGGGTTGCCCGCCGCGCCCCGAGGCGCTCACCGAGGGCTTCATGCGGATCCAGGACCTCATGATGCGCGAGCGCTGGAAGGCCAAGATGCGGCCGCGCACCGAGAAGAGGCTCGGCGTGCAGTACCAGGTCCCCGAGACGGTCTGAGCGAGGCGTTCGATGACCCTTTCCCCGGAAGAGATCCACGCGAAGGCCAAGGCGGCGTTCGGCGAAGCCGTCGGCGAGCTGCAGCCGCCCGCGAAGGACGCCTTCTTCACCGTGACGCCCGCGAAGATCCGCGAGGTCTGCGCCTTCCTGAAGGAAGATCCTTCGCTCGCCTTCGACTTCCTCGAGGACGTGACGGCCACCGACCACCACCCGAAGGAGCCGCTGATCCGGCTGGTCTACCACCTCTTCAGCTACCGGCACCGGCACGGCATCGTGGTGAAGGCCGAGCTGCCGCGGGACGGGGCGTCGCTTCCGTCGCTCGATCCCGTCTGGAAGGCGGCCAACTGGCTCGAGCGCGAGGTCTACGACCTCTTCGGCGTCGCCTTCGAGGGACACCCGGACCTGCGCCGGATCATGATGCCGGACGACTGGGTGGGCCACCCGCTCCGCAAGGATTACCAGGAGGCGGGCGGCTACTTCGACATCACGAACGTCCGCGACAGCGCGCTCGTCGAGTTCCGCCGCATGGACGAGGCGGTCAGGGCGGCCGCCGAGAAGTCCGCGGCCACGAACGCCACCCCGGCCACTCCGGCCACCGCCCCCGCCGCCCCCGCACCCGCCGGCGGCGCGCAGGTCCACTGAGAGGCTGCGATGGACGAGCTCGTCATCCAGAAACTCGGGCCGCTCTCCGACGAGGAGATGGTCCTCAACATGGGGCCGCAGCACCCCTCCACCCACGGCGTCATCCGCTTCGTCGTCAAGGGCGACGGCGAGGTCATCAAGGTGGCCCTGCCGGTGGTCGGCTACCTGCACCGAGCCATCGAGAAGATCGGCGAGATCGTCACCTTCCCTGGCTTCATGCCCTACACCGACCGGGCCGACTACCTCGCCGCGATGTTCGCGAACGAGGGCTACGCGCTCGCCGTCGAGAAGCTGATGGGCCTCGAGGCGCCGCCGCGCGCCCAGTACTGCCGCGCCATCTCCTGCGAGCTCAACCGGATCGCGAGCCACCTCATCTCGGTCGGCACCATGGGACAGGACATCGGCGCGCTGACGCCCTTCGTCCACGCGCTGCGCGAGCGCGAGACCCTGAACGACCTGATCGAGGAGCTCTGCGGGGCGCGCCTCACCTACCACTACCACCGGATCGGCGGCGTGGCCTTCGACGTGCCGGACGGCTGGGCCGAGAAGACGCTCCGCTTCCTCGATCGCTTCGAGCGGATCCTCGACGAGTACGACCGGCTGCTCACCTGGAACGAGATCTACGTCAAGCGGCTCGCGGACCTCGGGGTCATCCCGGCGGAGATGGCCATCGACTACGGCCTCGTCGGCCCGAACCTGCGCGCCTCGGGCGTCGACTGGGACCTGCGGCGCGATCTCCCCTACGGCTGCTACCGGGACTTTCAGTTCCAGGTGCCGGTCGGCAAGGGCTGGGTCGGCAAGGTCGGCGACTGCTTCGACCGCTACTACGTCCGCATCCTCGAGATGCGCGAGAGCGTGAAGATCGTCCGCCAGGCCCTCGAGAAGCTGCCGGCCGGCGAGACGATGCACCCGAAGATCCCGAAGAAGGTGAAGCCGCCCGCCGGCGAGGCCTGGGCGCGGGTGGAGAGCGCCCGCGGCGAGATGGGCTACTACGTCACCGCGGACGGCGTCTCCGAGAAGGCCCAGCGCGTCCGCATCCGCACGGGATCGTACCTCGCCATGGGCGTGGTCGAGCCGCTCTCGCGCGGCATGATGATCGCGGACCTCGTGGCCCTCATCGCGTCGCTCGACGTCGTCGCCCCCGAGATCGACCGGTAAGGAGCGAGAATGCAAACCGCCGCCGACCAGCTCATCCGCTCCCTCTTCCACCAGGACCCCGGCAGCTGGCCCTGGACACAGCTCGTCTACCTCGCGTTCATGCTCGCCGCCGGCATGATCATGACCACCTTCGCGGCGGTCTTCTCGGGCACCCTCTCCTGGTACGAACGGCGCGTCGCCGCCCGCATGCAGAGCCGCATCGGCCCGAACCGCGTGGGACCGGCCGGCTTCCTCGTCTGGGTGGCCGACGCCTTGAAGCTCATCACGAAGGAGGACGTCATCCCCGCCGACGCGGACCCGATCCTCTTCCGGATGGGGCCCTACTTCGTCGTGACCGGGCTCGTCCTCACCTTCGTCGCCCTCCCCTTCGGCGACCGGATCATCGCGGCCGACATGAACCTCGGCCTCTTCTACATCCTCTCCATCACCGCGCTCGTCGTCGTGGGCATCATCATGAGCGCCTGGTCGTCGAACTCGAAGTGGTCGCTCATCGGCGGCATCCGCTCGGCGGCGCAGGTCATCAGCTACGAGATCCCGGCCGGCCTCGCGGTGATGGTGCCGGTGCTGCTCGCGGGCTCCCTCTCCACGCAGGGGATCATCCGAGCCCAGGGCGGACCCGCGGGCGGCTCGTTCTTCGAGATCGGCGGCTGGCCCTGGAACTGGTTCCTCTTCGAGAACCCGATGGCCTTCGCGGCCTTCTTCATCTTCTTCACCGCGGCGCTGGCCGAGGGGAACCGGACGCCGTTCGACCTGCCCGAGGCCGAGAGCGAGCTCGTGGCCGGCTACAACACCGAGTACTCGGGGATGCGCTTCTCCTACTTCTTCCTCACCGAGTGGGCGAACGTCTGGGTGATGAGCGCGCTCGGCACCCTGCTCTTCCTCGGCGGCTGGCAGATCCCGGGGGTCGCCTCCGAGGCGGTCGACCACTCGGGCTGGCTCGTCGTGGCCTCGGTGCTCGTCTTCGTCGTGAAGACGCTCGCGCTCGTCAACGTCGTCGTCTGGCTGCGCTGGACCCTGCCGCGCATCCGCGTCGACCAGATGATGATCCTCTGTTGGAAGTACCTCGTGCCCGTCGCGATGGGCTGCGTCCTCCTCACGGCCGGCTGGATCTGGGGCGAGAGCGTCGTCCCCGTCTCGGTGATCTCGGGCTTCCACCTCGCCTTCTTCCTCGTCGCGGGGATCGTGCCCCTGGTCCTCTTCGTGCGGCAGACGTTCCAGAACCTCAGGCTGGTCGGCGACCGCGTCGACCTGACGAACTGGTAAAGCGATGACCGAATCGATCGAGCAGCAGCTGCGAGCGACCACCGCCCAGGAGCGGTTCGATTCCATCCCCGACCGAGCCCCGGCAAACGAACGCTCCTCCTCGCGCCGTCTGGCCGGGAGCGTCATCTGCCTGACGGCGTCCGGGGCGGCCGAGATGTTGTCTCTCTGCTTCCCGGCGCACCCTTGGGTGGTGTTCTCCGCAGGATCCATTCTGATCGGGACGGTTCTGGCCCAGCCCAAATCGGATCGTCTTTGGGCCACCGTCTCGTGGCTTCTCTCCTTCGCAACCTTCTGGGCATGCAGCCGCTTGCTCGGCACGGGGCACTGAAGCTCCAGGAAACCAGGCCATGGCCATCGAGTACGTCGAGAACATCAAGGGCACCGTCGGAAGCTTCTGGCACGGCATGAGCATCACGCTCAGCCACCTCTTCCGCCGGCCGGACACGCTGCAGTACCCCGACACCCGGGCGCCGCTGCGCGACACGCTGCCGTCGCGCTACCGCGGCTTCCTCGAGGTGGACATCGACATCTGCACCGGCTGCCTCGCCTGCGAGAAGGCCTGCCCCATCGGCTGCATCAAGATCCAGGTGGAGAAGGACCCGAACAACCCGAAGCAGCGCTACATGACGCAGTTCGACCTCGACGAGGCGAAGTGCATGTTCTGCGGCATGTGCGTCGAGCCGTGCCCCACCGGCGCCATCCAGCACACCCGCGAGTTCGAAGGCTCGGTCATCGACCTTCGCAACCTCACCTTCCGCTGGGTCGATCCCGCGAAGCCGTCGCCGCTCTACAAGGTGCCGAAGGGCACCCAGGCCTACCTGCGAAAGCCGCTCGGTTCGCTCGTGCGGACCAAGATCAAGGCCTGGGACGACCCGGGACCGGCCTGGCTGCCGCCCGCCCGGGAGGGGACCGCCGCCCCGGCGACGAAGAAGGCGGTGGGGGCCGCCAACGCGCAGGCGGTCGAGCAGGCGAAGAAGGCGATCGGCGCCGACGCGAAGAGGCTCACCGTGATCCTCGAGGAGACTCAGGCGGGCACCGATTGCGGCGAGTGCACCTACCCGACCTGCCACGACTACTCGGTGGCGATGGCGAGCGGCAAAGAGGCACGGACGAACCTCTGCAGCCCGGGCGGCGCCGAGACGCACGCCGCGACCGATCTCATCATGCTGACCTTCAAGACGGGCGCGGTGCCCGCTGGCGGCGCCCCCGCCCCCACGGCCGCCGGGGAGCCCCCCAAGGCCTGACGAGGTGACGAGAATGGCGCAAGCAGACAGGCGCGGCTCGGCCGCGCAGAAGATCCTCATCGGCCTCGCCCTGCTCTCGGCGCTGGGCCTCGCGGCGGTCATCGTCGGCCGCATCCTGATCGGCGGCATGCCCGCCGAGGGGTTGCCGGCCGAGCAGCGGACCGGCCTCCTCTTTCAGGTCGGCCGCCTCTTCGAGCTCGGGCAGCCCTCGGACTTCCTCTGGTACGGGCTCGCCCTCCTGACCCTCGGCTCGGCCGCCGGCGTCGCCTTCTCGCGCAACATCATCTACTCGGCCTTCTCCCTGCTCGGCGCCTTCCTGGGGGTCGCCGCGATGTACGTCTACCTGGGCGCCCCGTTCCTCGCGGTGACGCAGGTCCTCATCTACATCGGCGGCGTCCTCGTCCTGATCCTCTTCGCGGTCATGCTCACCTCGCACATCCGCGACGTGAAGGTGACGAACAGCGCGCTCGGCCTCGGGCCGGGCGCGGTCGTGCTCCTCGCCTGCCTGGGGCTGCTGACCGTCGTCGCCGGCGGTACCCCCTGGAAGCAGCTGCCCGCGGCCCCGCTCACCGACCGGACCGCCGACATCGGCACGGCCTTCCTGTCGACCTACCTCCTCCCCTTCGAGATCGCCTCCGTCATCCTGCTCGCCACGCTCATCGGCGCGATCGTCATCGCCCGCAAGGACGACCCGGCGGATGCCGGGGGGCCGCCCTCGCCGGCCGACGGGCAAAGGACGCGGGCCGAAGCCCCCTCACAGGAGACTCGCTAGATGCTCCACGTCGGCCTCGCCCACTTCCTCGTCGTCGCGGCGGCGCTCTTCTCGCTCGGGGCCTTCTGCGTCATCACCCGCAAGAACGCCGTCGGCATCCTGATGGGCATCGAGCTCATCCTGAACGCCGCGAACATCAACTTCGTCGCCTTCGAGCACTACTCGGCCGGCGGCCTCCATGGGCAGGTCTTCGCCCTCTTCGTCATCGTGCTCGCCGCGGCCGAAGCGGCGATCGGCCTCGCCATCGTGCTCGCCCTCTTCCACGCCCTGCGCTCCATCGACGTCACGCGGGCGGCAGAGCTCAAGGAGTAGCGCATGCCCCTCTTCCACGCGATCCAGGCGGCGCTGCTCGGTGGGGGACCGCCGCCGGGCACGATCCTCGCGGAGGGCGTCCGCGAGGCGACCCGGGTCGAGCTCTCGTGGCTCTGGCTCGTCCCCTTCTTCCCGCTCGTCGGCTCCTTCGTCAACGTGACGATCGGCAAGCGGCTGCAGGACCGCTTCGGCAAGGCCGTGAACCACGGCATCGCGGTCGGCGCCATGCTGCTCTCGACCGCCCTCGCCTGGGTCGCGTTCGCGCGGCTGCTCGCGCTGCCGGCCGAGGGGCGCTACCTGCACGACCTCTGCTGGAACATGTTCACGGTCGGCAGCCTGCGCGTCGACCTTTCCTTCGGCCTCGACCCGCTCTCGACGATGATGACCCTCATCGTCACCAACGTGGCGACTCTGATCCACGTCTTCAGCATCGGCTACATGGCGGACGAGCCGGCCTACTGGCGCTTCTTCGCCTACCTGAACCTCTTCGTCTTCTCGATGTTGCTGCTCGTCATGGGCGACAACTTCGTCGTCATGTTCTTCGGCTGGGAGGGCGTCGGCCTCTGCAGCTACCTGCTCATCAGCTTCTGGTACACCGACGTCGAGAAGGCGAAGGCCGGCATGAAGGCCTTCGTGGTCAACCGCTTCGGCGACTTCGCCTTCATCACCGGCCTCTTCGCGCTCCTCTGGGGGCTCGGCGGCGCCTGGGGCCCCGCCTCGCGCAGCGAGCTGGGCGTGCGCGACGACTACCGACCGTCGGCCGCCTACCAGCCGTTCCACGCGGGCGGCGACGCCGCGGAGAGTCTCGCGGCCACCCCGCGCGCGGGCGGGATGCCGGTCGGCCCGACCGTCGACTTCCGCGAGCTGCGCGACGAGCTGCTCGATCCGTCGACCGGCGTGATGCACCACCTGACGACGACCACGATCTTCGGCTTCCCCTTGCTCGCCTTCGTCTGCATCCTCTTCTTCGTCGGCGCCACCGGCAAGAGCGCGCAGATCCCGCTCTACGTCTGGCTCCCGGACGCCATGGCCGGCCCGACGCCGGTCTCGGCCCTCATCCACGCGGCGACGATGGTGACGGCCGGCGTCTACATGGTGACGCGGCTCAACTTCCTCTTCTCGCTCTCCGCCGCCGCCATGACGGTGGTCGCCTGCACCGGGGCGCTGACCGCCATCTTCGCGGCCTCGATCGGCCTCTTCCAGGTCGACATCAAGAAGGTGCTCGCCTATTCGACGGTGAGCCAGCTCGGCTTCATGTTCCTCGGCGTCGGCGTCGGCGCCTACTGGGCCGGCTGCTACCATCTGCTCACCCACGCCTTCTTCAAGGCCTGCCTCTTCCTCGGATCGGGCAGCGTCATCCTCGCCTGCCACCACGAGCAGGACATGCGGAAGATGGGCGGCCTCAAGGAGTACACGCCCATCACCCGCTGGACGTACGCGCTCGCCTGCATCGCCATCTCCGGCTTCCCGGTGATGAGCGGCTTCTACTCGAAGGACGAGATCCTCTGGAAGGCGTTCACCACGCAGAACCTCGTCGCGCCCTGGATCGGCCCCCTGCTCTGGGCGGTCGGCCTCGTGGCCGCCGGCGGCACCTCGTTCTACATGTGGCGCTCGTACTACCTCACCTTCTGGAGCGGGCGGTACCGGGGCGGCCCGGGCCACGACGATCACGGCGCCCACGCCGCGCCGGCCCTCGCGACCCACAGCCTCGGCGCGGCGCACGCGGGCAGCTTCGGCGCCGACGTGGCGCACGCCGCGGGCCACTCCGCCGCGGCCGCGCCGGGCGAGGCGGCGGACGGGAGCGGCCACGGCCACGGCCACGGCCACGGCGATCCGCACGGCCACCACGGCGGGCTCCCGCAGGAGTCGCCCGCGGTGATGACCTACGTCCTCATCGCGCTGGCGGCGGCGGCCTTCTTCGCGAGCTTCCTCGGCCTGCCGAAGTCGTGGGTGGGCTCGGATCCGCTCCTCGAGCGGTTCCTCGAGCCGGTCCTCGCCGGCTCGAACGCGCGGCTGCGGTTCGCCGAGCCGGGCGGCGGGCTCGAGACCCTCTTCATGCTCATCTCGGTCGGCGTCGCCACGGCCGGCTGGCTCGCCGCCCGCTGGATGTACGTCACGGGCGAGAACCCGGCCCCCGCGCGGCTGATGGCCTCCTTCCCGGGCGTCCACCGGCTGGTCTTCAACAAGTACTACGTGGACGAGATCTACCGGGCGACGGTGGTGCGGGCCGGGCTCGTCCTCGCCGCGGTCTTCTCCTGGTTCGACCGAGTGGTCATCGACGGCCTCGTGACCCTGGTCGCCTGGATCGTCCGCCTCGTCGCGAACGTGGACGGCTTCATCGACAAGTACCTCGTCGACGGGGCCGTGAGCCTGGTCGCGGCCCTCGTCCTCGCCGGCGGCCGCCGGCTGCGCCGCCTCCAGACCGGACGGCTCGAGAACTACCTGATGGGCGCGCTCGCCGGCGCCCTGGTCTTCGTCGCCGTCAACTACCTGGTCCACTGAGCAGGAACAGCCGCCTTTCGGAGAACGAGATGGACGCCATCCAGACCCACCTTCTCAGCTACATGATCTTTTCGCCGCTCGCCGGCGCGACGGGCATCCTGCTCGTCCTCGCGCTGCGGCGGCTCATCGGCTTCCCCCAGGAGCAGGTCGACCGGGCGGCCCGGATGCTGGCCCTCGTCTTCAGCGCCATCCCGCTCGCCCTCGGCCTCTGGCTCTGGGCGCGCTTCGACGGCGGCGCCATCGGCCCCCAGTTCGTCGAGCACGCGGTCTGGATCCGCTCCTTCGGCATCGAGTACTTCATCGGGGCCGACGGCCTCTCGGTGGCGATGATCATCCTCTCGTCGCTGATCTCGTTCATCGCGACGATCGCCTCGATGCCCTGGTTCATCCACGACGACGAGCACGGCCACGGTCCCGTCCACTTCTCGAAGCGGATGGTGCCGGGCTACCTCTCGCTCCTCCTGCTCCTCGAGGCGGCGATGGTCGGCGTCTTCGCCTCGCTCGACTTCTTCCTCTTCTACGTCTTCTGGGAGCTGATGCTGCTCCCCATGTACTTCCTCATCGGCATCTGGGGCGGCCCGCGCAAGGAGTACGCGGCCATCAAGTTCTTCCTCTACACGCTCGCGGGCTCGGTCCTCATGCTGCTCGCGCTCATCGGCCTCTACTACGCCTCGACGCCGATGCCGAACGTGCCGCTGCGGCTCGTCGACGGAACGCCCCTGCAGCACACGTTCAACATGCTCTCGCTCGCCCAGCTCGGCGCCCACCACCTCTGGGAGCACCAGGCGCCCCTGCTCGGCCTCTCCTTCGCTCGGGTCGTCTGGATCGGCCTCTTCATCGGCTTCGCCATCAAGATCCCGATGTTCCCCTTCCACACCTGGCTCCCCGACGCCCACGTCGAGGCGCCGACGCCCATCTCGGTCATCCTGGCCGGCGTGCTCCTCAAGATGGGCGGGTACGGAATCCTGCGGGTGAACTTCGGCATCCTGCCGGAGGCGACCCGCTACTTCGCCGACGCACTCGCGATCTTCGGCACCATCAACATCGTCTACGGCGCCTTCGTCTGCCTCGCGCAGAAGGACCTCAAGAAGCTCATCGCCTACTCGTCGGTCTCGCACATGGGCTTCGTGCTGCTCGGCATGGCCGCGCTGACCCCGCAGGCGCTCTCCGGGGCGATGCTCCAGATGTGGACCCACGGCATCGTCAGCGCGATGCTCTTCCTCATCGTCGGCGTCATCTACGACCGGGCGCACCACCGCGAGATCGAGGGCTTCGGCGGCCTCGCCGCGCGGCTGCCCGAGTACACGGCGCTCATGGGGCTCGCCTTCTTCGCCTCGATGGGCCTGCCCGGGCTCTGCGGCTTCATCTCCGAGTTCATGGTCTTCCAGGGCGCGTTCCCGGTCTACCGGACGCTCACCATCGTCTCGGCCACCTCGGTCATCCTGACGGCCTCCTACTATCTCTGGACCATCCAGCGGATGTTCCTCGGCAAGCTCAACGAGAAGTACAAGGAGCTCCCCGACGTGAACTGGCGCGAGCGGCTGACGCTCTACCCGCTCGGCGCGCTCGCCATCTTCTTCGGCTTCTATCCCCAGGCGATCCTCGGCACCTTCAACCGGGCGCTCGAGGCGATGAGCCACACGCTGATGGGGCGGTTCTAGGCACCCCTCGGAGAGACGATGAACCCGCTCGCCAACGCGCAGAACCTGGCCTCGCTGGCCTACTTCGGGCCCGAGACCGTCCTCACGGTCGGGGTTCTCTCCCTCTTTGTGCTCGACCTCGTCTGGAAGCGCCACCCGAAGCGGGTGGTGCCGCTGACCGCGGCGATGGCGGTCGTCCTCCTGGCCAGCGCGGTGGCGCTCGCGATCAGCCCGCTTCAGCCGGTGGCGCTCTTCAACCGGATGATCGTCTCGGACGGCCTCGGGACCTTCTTCAAGTGGATCTTCCTCGCCACCGCCGCCTACACCGCCGGGATCGTCGCTCACTCCGACGAGATCCCGAGCGAGCGGCTCGGGGAGTTCTACGCCCTGCTGCTCGCCATCCTCCTCGGCATGGACCTGATGGCGGTCTCGAGCGACCTCCTCATGGTCTATCTCTCGCTCGAGCTCGTCTCGATGGTGAGCTACGCCCTCGCCGGCTTCCGCAAGCACGACAGCCGCTCGACCGAGGCGGCGCTGAAGTACGTCATCTACGGCGGCGTCGCCTCCGGCATCATGCTCTTCGGCATCAGCTACCTCTATGGCCTCTTCGGCACCACCGACCTGATGCTCCTCGCGCCGAAGGTGCGCGCCTTCTCGGGCGGCCTCTTCCTGCAGACGACGCTCGGGCAGAGCCCGGCGGCGCAGCTCGCCATGGTCGTGGCGGTCGTCTTCGTCCTCGCGGGCGTCGGCTTCAAGATGGCGGTGGCCCCCTGGCACATGTGGTGCCCCGACGTCTACGAGGGCGCCCCGACCCCGTTCACCGCCTTCTTGTCGGTCGGCCCCAAGGCGGCGGGCTTCGCGGTGGCGGTCCGCTTCTTCGGCGTCGCCTTCACCGAGCTGCGCGGCGATGCCTTCGTCAACACGACCACCGTCCCGTGGCCGGCCATCCTCGGGATCCTGGCGGCGGTGACGATGACCCTCGGGAACCTGACGGCCCTCGGCCAGACGAACCTGAAGCGGCTGCTCGCCTACAGCTCCATCGCCCACGCGGGCTACCTGCTCATGGGGCTCGCCGCCGCCTCCGTCCTCGGCTTCCAGGCGGTCCTCGCCTACCTGGCCATCTACCTCTTCATGAACCTGGGCGCCTTCCTCGTCGTCACGGCGATCGCCCAGCGGACGGGCGGCGAGACCATCGCGGAGTACCGCGGGCTCATCAAGCGGGCCCCCTTCACCGCCATCGCCTTCACGATCTTCCTCTTCTCGCTCACGGGACTGCCGCCGCTCGCCGGCTTCACCGGCAAGTACCTCCTCTTCGCGGCGCTGCTCGAGCGGGGCGGCGGCTGGTACGTGGCGCTCGCCGTGGTGGGCGCGATCAACAGCGCCATCTCGCTCTACTACTACGCCCGAGTCGTCAAGGCGATGGTGCTCGACAAGCCCGTGACCGAGGCGAAGGTCGCGATGCCCGGGACCTACGGCTTCTTGATGCTGGGTTCGGTGGCCGCCCTGTTTCTCTTCGGCCTCTACTGGACGCCGCTCTACACGGTGACCCAGGCCGCCACCCGCTCGATGCTGCGGCAGTAGCGCGGCCAGGGGCCGATCGCCTCCGCGTCGCACCCTTTGGTTGACCGGCCGAAAGCCGCTCTATAAGCTTCCGGGGTGCAGCACACCCTCCAGATCTCTCGCAAGATCGACTACGGCCTGCGGGCGGCGATCTACCTCGCCTCCGTGGCCCAAGGGTCGGTCGTCCCGTTTCGGGAGGTCGCGAAGCTCATGAACATTCCTCAGGATTTTCTCGCGAAGATCCTGAAGACTCTCGTCGACGCGGGGCTCGTGAGCTCGGTGCGCGGCGCCCGCGGCGGCTACGCGCTGGCCCGCCCCCCGGCCGAGATCTCGTTCCTCGACGTCATCGAGGCGGTGGAAGGCCCGATCCAGGTCAACGTCTGCCTCGCCGAGGAGGGCCGGGACGCCTGCGGCCTCTCCCCCGCCTGCACCATGTACGCGATCTGGAAGGAGGGGCAGGACCGGATGATCGAGGTCTACCGAGCCACCCGCCTCGACCGGCTCGCGATGAAGAGCGCGCAGGAGCCGTCGCTCCAGCCGCTCCACCTCCCCGAGACCCCGCGACCCGCATGACCCGGACGGTGGGAGGGGGGCTCTTCGTGCTGCTCGCCCTGGCGGCGCCCTCGCTCGCGGCTCGGGCCACCGAGCTGCGCCTCGATCTGCCCGAGATCTCCTCCCTGACGATTCCGGCCGCGCTCCCAGCGCCCCAGGGCGAGGCGCCGAGCTGGTCCGGGGTCGGCTGGCTCGCCTTCGCGACCGACCTCGCCTTCGAGGCCGGGGTGACGGCGACCGAGTTCGCGCTGCTCGGCTTCGGGACGGGCTTCGCGTCCCTGGGCGGAGGCGGGCTCACGCCCGGACTCGGCGCCTACCTCGGGCTCGGCCTCGTGCTCCTCCTGCACCCGCTCGCCGACGCGCTGATCGTGAACGCGTTCGGCCGGATCGACCGGGGCCGCCGGACGGATCTCACCGTTCCCCTGATCGGCGCCTACGCCGGCTGCCTCCTCGGCACCGGCGCGCTCATCGTCGCGCTCGTCGGCTTCGGGGCCTCGCTGGCGCTCGGGCTCGTCGTGGGCGGCCTCTTGAACGCCGCCATCCCCGCGGCGGCGGCGGTGCTCGCGCAGCAGCTCTTCACGCCGCCCGCCCGCGGCGCCAACGACGGCGCGCTCGGCGCGGCCGAGGCGCGGCCGCTGCTGGCCTGGAGCCTCTAAGAGCCTGAAATTCCTTCCCGTCGCCCGGGCGATCGACGACTGGCCCCCCGATGCTCCCTCGGAGACGAAGCGCTCTCCTTCGCCCCGATCGACCATTCCCTCCGAGGCAGAGCACTTTTCCTCCGAGGAAATGGTCGTTTCCTCCGAGGCAAAGCACTTTTCCTCCGAGGGAATGGTCGTTCCCTCCGAGGTAAAGCACTTTCCCTCCGAGGGAATGGTCGTTTCCTCCGAGGCAAAGCACTTTTCCTCCGAGGGAATGGTCATTTCCTCCGAGGCAAAGCACTTTTCCTCCGAGGGAATGGTCGTTCCCTCCGAGGCAAAGCACTTTTCCTCCGAGGGAATGGTCGTTCCCTCCGAGGCAAAGCACTTTTCCTCCGAGGGAATGGTCGTTTCCTCCGAGGCAAAGCACTTTCCCTCCGAGGGAATGGTCATTTCCTCCGAGGCAAAGCACTTTTCCTCCGAGGAAATGGTCGTTCCCTCCGAGGGAAAGCACTTTCCCTCCGAGGGAATGGTCGTTCCCTCCGAGGGAAAGCACTTTCCCTCCGAGGAAACGGTCGTTTCCTCGAGAGGGAGAGCTCGTCGTCGGCGAGGGGATGGCCCCCCTGCACACGCCCGAGCGTTCGCTCGACCGGGAAGAGGGGCTACTTCCGCTCGGCCGCGAGCTTGTCGCGGTAGGCCTTCATCATGGCCTCCTGCTCGGGCTTCGGCACCGCGGAGTAGCGCGCGAACTCCATGGTGAACTCGCCCTTCCCCTGCGTCGCGGACCGGAGGTCGGTCGAGTAGCCGAACATGTTGTTCAGCGGGACGAGGGCCACCGCCGTGAAGCCGCCCTCGGCGCTCTCGGTCGTCTGGATGGTGCCGCGCCGCTGGTTGAGCTGCCCGACGACCGTCCCCTGGAACTCCTCCGGGGCCTGGACCTCCACCTTCATGATCGGCTCGAGGATGGTCGGCTTCGCCGCGTCGTAGCCCTCGCGGAAGCCCATGATGGCCGCGGTGCGGAAGGCCTGCTCGCTCGAGTCGACCGCGTGGAAGGCGCCGTCGTTGATGACGCAGCGGACGCCCGACACGGGGAAGCCGATGAGGCTGCCCTTCCGCATGGCCTCCTGGAAGCCCTTGTCGCAGGCCGGGATGAACTCGCGCGGGATCGTGCCGCCCGTGATCTCGTCGACGAACTCGTAGTGCTCGACCGCGTCCGCCGGCAGCGGCTCCATGAAGCCGCAGACGCGGGCGAACTGGCCCGAACCGCCCGTCTGCTTCTTGTGGGTGTACGCGAACTCGCCGCGCTGCGTGATGGTCTCGCGGTAAGCCACCTGCGGCTTGCCGGCGATCACCTCGCAGTTGTACTCGCGCCGCATCCGCTCGATGTAGATCTCGAGGTGGAGCTCGCCCATGCCGCTGATGATCGTCTGGGCCGACTCCTCGTCCCGGTGGACCCGGAACGTCGGGTCCTCCTTGGTGAAGCGGTTCAGCGCCTTCGAGAAGTTGGCCTGGCCGTTGCGGTCCTTCGGGGCGACCGCGAGCGAGATGACGGCGTCGGGCACGTGCATCGAGGTCATCGTGTAGCTGACCTGCCCGTCGGTGAAGGTGTCGCCCGAGGAGCACTCGACGCCGAAGAGCGCCACGATGTCGCCGGCGTAGGCCTCGCCCACGTCGTTCATCTCGCTCGAGTGCATCCGGACGATGCGGGGGATCTTCACCCTCTTCTGATTCGCCTGGTTCAGGATGAAGTCGCCCTTCGCGATGCGCCCCTGGTAGATGCGCATGTAGGTGAGCTGACCGTAGCGGCCGTCCTCGAGCTTGAAGGCGAGGCCGACGAACGGCTTCGCCGGATCGGAGACCAGCACCACCTTCTGCTCGTTGTTCTTCTGGTCGTGCGCCTCGTTGACGACCTCGGTCGGGTTCGGCAGGTAGTCGCGAACGCCGTCGAGGAGGAGCTGAACGCCCTTGTTCTTGTAGGCCGAGCCGCACATCACCGGCGTCATCTTGAGCGCGATGGTGGCGCGCCGGATGGCCGCCTTCAGCTCGTCGTTCGAGATCTCCTCGTCGCCGACGAACTTCTCGGCGAGCTGGTCGTCCACCTCGGCCACCTGCTCGACGATCTGCCGGCGGGCCGCGATGGCGCTGTCCTTGTAGTCGGCGGGGACCTCCTCGACGCGGATGTTCTCGCCGTTGTCGCCGTCGAAGTAGAAGGCCTTGCCCGTGATCGGGTCGATGATGCCCTGGAAGCGGTCCTCCGCGCCGATGGGGAGCTGGAGCATCACCTGGTGGTGGCCGAGCTTCTCCTTGAGCTGGGTCGCGACGCGCTGGTAGTTGGCGCCGGCCCGGTCCATCTTGTTGACGAAGGCGATGCGGGGCACCCGGTAGCGCTTCATCTGCCGGTCGACCGTGATCGACTGGCTCTGAACGCCCGAGACCGAGCAGAGCACCAGGATGGCGCCGTCGAGGACGCGCAGGGCCCGCTCGACCTCGATCGTGAAGTCGACGTGGCCCGGGGTGTCGATGATGTTGATGTTGTGGTCGCCCCACATGCAGTAGGTGGCGGCCGACTGGATGGTGATCCCCTTCTCGCGCTCGAGGTCCATCGAATCCATCTTGGCGCCGACACCGTCCTTGCCGCGGACCTCGTGGATCTCGTGGATCCGGCCGGTGTAGTAGAGGATGCGTTCGGTCAGCGTGGTCTTGCCCGAGTCGATGTGGGCGCTGATGCCGATGTTGCGGACTTTCTCGATGGGGACGGCCATGGTTTTCCTTCGGCTCTCCGGGAGGGCTAGAGGTCGTCTTTCAACACTGGGGCGGGGCTAACTACTTCCAATGGACGCAAAAGGCAAGCGAGGGGGGTCCCCCACCCCTCGGCTCGAGGCCTACGGCACCGAGAACATCGTGCAATTACCGACGCTTCCGGCGTCGAAGCCGCAGCTTCCGCCATCGGCGCCGGGGATCTCCCACTCCTCCAGACAGACGTAGTAGCTCCCCTGGGCCGAGGGGGTGAAGTAGGCGGATCCGCCGTCCGGGACGAGGCCGTAGGCGAGCCCCGAGGGCTGCGTCGCGGCCACGTCCCAGCCGTAGGCGTAGTTCGCGCTGTCGTCCTGGGAGGGGACGAACTCGACCGTCACCCCCGGACCGATTCCGCCGTCCTCGAGCGGGACCGGCGAGGCGGCGGGCTTCGGGACGGCCGTCGCCTGGGCGAGCACCGTGACGATCTGCCCGCCGTCCGGCGCGCCCGGGTCGTCCGACTGGATGACGAGCGAGCCCACCGGGTCGTTCAAGAGCCCGTCGTCCGCGTAGGCCACCGTGACCAGAAGACCTGCGTCCGGCTGCACGGTGGCGGGCAGCGGCTGGGCCGGCACCGCCGAGAAGGTGCCGAGGGGGTTCGTCGCGTTGCCGGCAGGGAAGCCGAGCTGGGAGATGGTCAGCGCCGAGTTGCCGCAGTTGCCGAGCGTCAGCAGCGCCTGCGCGCTGCCGCAGAAGGGCACGGGCTGGAGCTGAACCGGCTCGGGAGCGGCGCAGAGCCTCCCCCCCGAGTGAGCGACGACCGCGGCCGTCACGCTGCCGCTCCCCGCGGCCGAGCTGTAGCCGATTCCGAGCTGGTCCTGGAAGAAGCCCGTGCCGGGCGAGGTGAAGGCCACGACGCAGACGAGCTGCGAGGCGCCGCCGTCGGCGCCGACCGGCAGGAGCAGCGTCCCCGCGTCCCAGCCCTGCGCGACCGCGAACGGGGGGGCGCCGTTCGCGAGCAGCGGCGCGTCGAGCGTCACCGGAATGGCGCCCGTGTTCGTCACCTGGAAGCTCTCGGTCACGGTGGCACCCTGGGGCACCGCGCCGAAGTCGTAGCTCTCCGGGTTCAGCGCGACCGTCGAGGCGAGCCCTGCGCCCTCGAGCTGGTAGACGAACGTCCCAGGCGTGCTCGTGTTCGTGCCCGAGGGATCGTTCGTCACGAGCGTCAGCGTCGCGCTGTCCGGGGGGTTCGTGGTCGTCGGGGTGTAACGGATCGTCAGCGTGAGCGGGCTTGCGGGCGAGACCGAGATGGGCAGCGCGGGCAGCCCCGGCAGGCTGAAGGGACCGGCGCCGCCGTCGGCGCCCGCGATCGTCACCTGCGTGATCTCGAGCGGCGGGCAGCCCTCGTCCGAGACGACGAGCGTGTCGTCGCCGTGGCTGCCGACGAGGACCCCGTCCCAGAGGAGCACGCTGCAGTCCTGCCGAGAGACCGGCTTGCCGGCCTGGCTGTAGCCGCAGACCGCCGAGTAGCTCGGGGCGCTCGCGCCGCCCTGCCCGGTGCCGATGAGCGAGGCCGAGATCTCGGCGGGGCTGCCGTCGCCGTCGACCACGATCTTGCCCGAGGCCGGTCCCTGGCCTGGCGCGGTGAAGGCGAGGGGGAGCGCCGATCGGCCGCCCGAGGCGAGCGTGAACGGGGTCGGCGGCAGCCCCGTCCCGGCGAAGCCCGTGCCCGAGACCGAGATCGACGTGACCTGGACGTCGACGTCCGAGACGTTCGCGAGCGAGAGGCTCTTCGGAACCGCCGCCCCCGGGCAGCCGCCGCCGAAGTCGACGGCCTTGCCGGTGACGTCCACGGTCCCGTCGTAGAGGGCGATGGCGCCCTGCGCGGCGTTCGTCTTGTTCTGCGGACGGCAGCAGGCGGAGAGAGTCAGGAGAGCGGCAGACCAGACGAGGGCTCGTTCCATGCCGCTGGACGCTACCACCGCGTCCCAGGTTCAAACCACCTCGATCGTGCCCGCCTCGCCGTCCCGTTTGGTCGCCTCGATCTCGCCAATCTCCGCGCCGACGAGCCCCTCGCGGGCGAGCGCCTCCCGGTAGCCGAGGGCATCCTCCGGGGCAAGCGCGACGAGCAGCCCGCCCGAGGTCTGGGCATCCGCGAGGAGGAGCCGGCTGGTCTCGGAGACCCCCGCGTCGAAGCGGGTGAAGCCTCGCGCCCAGTCGAGGTTGCGCCGGCTGCCGCCGGGGAAGCTCCCGTTGACCGCGAGCTCGCGGGCCCCCTCGAGCAGGGGGACCGCCGACGCGCGCAGGCGCGCCGCGACGCCGCTGGCCGCGAGGAGGTTGTGCAGGTGGCCGAGCAGCCCGAAGCCCGTCACGTCGGTGCAGGCCGCGGCCCCATGCTCGAGCATGAGCTCCGAGGCGCGCCGGTTGAGCCGGGCCATCGAGGCGACCGCCTCCTCGATGGCGGCCGGGCTCGCGATCCCCTTCTTGATCGCGTTGCTGACGACCCCCGTCCCGATCGCCTTGGTGAGCAGCAGCCGGTGGCCCGGCCTCGCGCCGCGGTTGAGCACGGCCTTCGCCGGGTCGACGAGCCCCGTGACGGCGAGACCGAACTTGGGCTCGGGGTCCTCCACGGTGTGGCCCCCGATCACGGCGACGCCCGCCTCGTCGGTCTTCGAGAGGCCTCCGGCGAGGATCCGCTCGAGCGTCTCGAGCGAGAGGACCTTCGACGGAAATCCGACGAGGTTCAGCGCCGTGACGGGCCGCGCCCCCAAGGCATAGACGTCGCTCAGCGCGTTCGCCGCCGCGATCTGGCCGTAGGTGAACGGGTCGTCGACCACCGGCGAGAAGAAGTCGACGGTCTGCACGAGGCAGACTCCCTCCGCCACGCGGTAGATCGCCGCGTCGTCCCCGGGCCCCTCCCCGAAGAGAAGGGCCGGATCGTGTCGCCGGTGCAGGCTCTCGAGGACCTCGCCGAGGTCCTTCGCGGGGAGCTTGCAGGCTCAGCCGCCGCCGGAGGCGAGCGACGTCAGGCGCGGAGGGGGGGAGGGCTCGTTCATGAGCGCGCAATATAAGCGAGGCGGCGGGTGGGCGCACGCCCGCGCGGTGGCGCCTTCCGACGGGGCCGGTTAGTTTTCAAGGGAACATGAACCCGATCCCCCGCATCGACGCGCCCCCGCTCTTCACGCCGCGGCAGATCTACGAACGGCTCGACCGCTACGTCATCGGACAGGAGCGGGCCAAGCGGGCAGTCTCCGTGGCGGCCTACAACCACCAGAAACGCTGCGCCAAGCGGGCCTTCGACCCAAGCTCCCTCCTCAAGAAGAGCAACGTCCTGCTCATCGGACCGACCGGAAGCGGGAAGACGCACATCGCCCGCAACCTCGCCGAGATCCTCTCGGTGCCCTTCAGCGTCGCCGACGCCACCGAGTACACGGAGGCGGGCTACTACGGCAAGGACGTCGAGGTGATGATCGCCGAGCTGCTCTTCAAGGCGAACCACTCCATCGAGGAGACGCAGCGGGGCATCATCTTCATCGACGAGATCGACAAGATCGCCCGCCGAAGCCAGGGCGGCCGGACGGGCGCGGGCGGCCGGGACATCGGCGGCGAGGGGGTGCAGCAGGCGCTGCTCAAGCTCCTCGAAGGGCGTGAGATCTTCGTGCCACTCAACGTCACCCAGCACTGGAACAAGCACGACTTCGTGCAGGTCGACACGAGCGACATCCTGTTCATCTGCGCGGGCACCTTCAGCGACCTCCACGCGGCGCAGGGCAACCGGCCGGTCGGGTTCGGGCATGGGGGCCGGCAGGCCGAGCGCCACCGCTTCACGCAGCGGGAGCTGCTCGAGTACGGCATGCTCTCGGAGCTTCTCGGGCGGCTCCCCGTGCTCGTGGAGCTCGACGAGCTGACCCCTCGAGAGCTCTCCCGGATCCTGACGGAGCCGCCGGACTCCGTCGTCCGCGAGTACCGGGAGCTCTTCGCGATCGACGACGTCGAGCTCTCGCTCACCGACGGCGCCCTCGAGAAGATCGTCCGCTATGCGGTGGACAAGCGGCTCGGCGCCCGCGGGCTGCGCGCCATCCTCGAGGAGGTCCTCGCCGAGCTGCTCTTCGAGGCCCCCGAGCGGCGCGGCGAGCGCGTCTCGGTCGATGCCCGCTACGCCGCGCGCCGGCTCGAGAGCCTCGATCCCTCGGTCATTCGGGAGGAGTAGCGCTCCCCGCGACCGCCGCCGCGCAGCGTGGCGAGGAGCCCTTCGGGAGAAAAAAAAGAAGCGCCATACGCAATTGAAGTGGCGGGGGGGGACCGACTTCAATCAAGCGTATCGCGCTTCCGGCATGCTACTAAAGCAACCCTCGTGCCACCGAATGACAGTCCACAAGTCTTTGAAATCAGACGATTCAACCGGTCACCCGCCCGGGCGAGGCGGCTGCATTTGCATCCGCGCATTGCAGAAATGCAACAAACATTGCAAGGGTGCGTCAGTTGGCGCCGCGCTGGCGCCGAGGGTCCGTCCCCGACATTCCGAGCCGCTTCATCTTCCGCCAGAGCGTCGCGGGGTGAATCCCGAGCTCCCGGGAGACGGCGGCCATGTCGAAGGCGTGGCGAGAGAGCGCCGCCCCGATGGCCTCCCGCTCGGCCTCGTCGACGATCCGGGCGAGGGAGCGGCCGTCGCCCTGGCGCACCTCGGGCGGCGGGGGCCCCTCGACGGGGCCGAGCGGGAAGTCGTCCGCCTGAAGCAGCTCCCTCTCGGCGAGCGCGGCGGCCTGCTCCACGGCGTTCTCGAGCTCGCGCACGTTGCCGGGGAAGTCGTGTCCGACGAGCCGCGCGACCGCCCCCTCGGTGAGCACGCGACGCGTTCCGCTCCTCGCGTTGTAGCGCTCGACGAAGTGCTGCGCGAGCAGCGGGATGTCCTCCTTGCGGTCCCGAAGGGGCGGGACATGGAGCGGAACGACGTTGAGCCGGTAGAACAGGTCCTCGCGGAACCGGCGCTCCGCGATCTCCTGCCGCAGGTCGCGGTTGGTCGCGGCGACCACGCGCACGTCGATCTGGACGCTCTCGCTCTCGCCGACGCGCCGGATCTCGCCCTCCTGAAGCGCCCGGAGCAACTTGGCCTGGAAGCTCGGCGAGGTCTCCCCCACCTCGTCGATGAAGAGGGTGCCGCCGTCCGCCTCCTCGAAGAGGCCGCGCCGCGCCTTGATCGCGCCGGTGAAGGCGCCCTTCGCGTGGCCGAAGAGCTCGGACTCGAGCAGGGTGTCGGTGATGGCGGCGCAGTTGACCGCCACGAAAGGCTTTTGCGCCCGGGGGCTCGCCGCGTGGACGGCGCGCGCAACGAGCTCCTTGCCGGTGCCGCTCTCCCCGGTCACGAGGACGGTGGCATCGCCGGCGGCGACCCGCGCGACCTTGGCGAGCAGGTCGCGGACCGCGTTCGATCGGCCGATGATGGCCTGCGTCCCGAAGCGCTCGCGAAACTCGCCCGCCCAGAGCCCGACCTCCCGGAGGAGCTGCCGCCGCTCGAGCGCCCGCGAGAGCCGGATGAGCAGCTCCTCCTGCTTGAACGGCTTCGTGACGTAGTCGGCGGCCCCGTGCCTCATCGCCTCGACGGCGCTGTCGATCGTGCCGTAGGCCGTCATCATGACGACCTGAATCCCCGGGGCGGCCTGGAGGGCGCGCCGCAGGAGCTCCAGGCCGTCCATCGGCTCCATCTTGAGGTCGGTCAGGAGGAGATCGAAACCCTCGCCCGCGAGCTTCGCGAGGGCGGACTCCCCATCCGGGGCCTCGTCCACGTCGAAACCCTCGTGCGAGAGCATCAGGGCGGTCGTCGCCCGCATGTTCCTCTGGTCGTCGACCACGAGCACTCGGGCTCGCCGCTTCCCAGGAATCATGGCTTCGCTCCCGGCTGCTCGGGAAGGTGGAGGCTGAAGACGGCGCCCCGGGGGGCTCCGGACGCGACGGTGACGCCACCGCCGTGGCCTTCGAGGATTCGCCGCACCACCGCGAGGCCGAGGCCCGTCCCGGTGGCCTTCGTCGTGAAGAACGGCTCGAAGATCCGGTCCCGCAGGTGCGGATCGACGCCGGGACCGTCGTCCTCGACGTCGACGACCACGGCGGCCGCGCCGTTCCACTCCCCGCGGCGAACGACGACCCGCAGCCGCCCCCGATCGCCCATCGCCTGCACCGCGTTGACGAAGAGGTTCAGGAGCGCCTGCCGGATCTGCCGCCGATCCATCGCGACCCGGTCGATGCCGGGCTCGACCGCGAGATCGAGGTCGATGCCAGGCATGGTGATGGAGGCGGCGGCCGCGTCCTCGATCACCTCGGCGACGGGAACGCTCTCGACCGCGAGCTCGTGCGGCTTCGCGAAGTCGAGCAGATCGCCGATGATCCGGTTGATCCGGTCGGCCTCCTCCTCGAGGATCGAGAGCAGCGTGCCGATCTCGCCGTCCTCGGACCAGCGGCGCCGCAGGCCGCCGAGGACGTTGAAGATCGCGCCGAGCGGGTTTCTGACCTCGTGGGCCACCGCCGCGGCGAGCTCGCCGAGGGCCGCGAGCCGCTCCCGGCCGACGAGCTGGGCCTGAGTGGTCTCGAGCTCCGCGTACGAGCGGCGCAGGTCCTCGTTGAGCCGCGCGTTCTCGACGGCGGCGGCGAGGTGGCTCGCGACCGCCTGGACGCGATCGATCTCCTTCTCGCTGAAGCGACGGAAGGTCCGCGTCTCGTCGAACAGGAGCGAGCCGATGGGCTTGCCGCCGTGGATCATCGGGACCGCGAGGAGCGACTTGTCGCCGAACCGCTCCACCAGAGTGGGGTTGGCGCGCGGGTCGGTCGTCGCGTCGTAGACGGCGATCGGCCGCCGCTCCGAGAGGGCGAGCTGGGACAGCGAGCCCACCGGCCCCGCCGGGATGCGAAGCGTGCGCCGGGCCTCTTCCTGCTCGCCGATCCCCGCGGCCCCCCGCAGATCGCCGCTCTTGGGATCGACGAGGAGGACGAAACAGCCGCTCGCGTCGATGAGGGCGGTGAGCCGACGGGCCGCCGAGTCGAGGACCGTGGAGAGCGGCTCCCCCCGGCTCAGGGCGCTCGCGACGTCCTGGATCACCGAGAGGTCGGCGATTCGATCGGTCGCCTCGCGGTACTGCCTCGCCTTCTCGATCGAGAGCCCGAGGTGGCGCGCGGTCGCCTCGGCTTGCCGGACGTCCGAGGAGCTCCAGCGCCGCGGCCGGAAGCCTCCGAGGAGCATGCAGCCGACGGGGCTCGAATGGCCGTTGACCCGAACGATCAAGACGGACGAGATCCCGAGCTTGACCGCGCGCGGCAGCGTCATCGGGAAGTCGCCGAGATCGCTGATGACGATCGCCGCGTCGCCGCGAAAGACATGCGCGGTCGGCAGATCGCTGTCGATCGGGATGGGATCGATCGTCAGCTCGGGCGGAAAGCCCACCTCGCAGATGAGCTGCCGGCGTTCGGGATCGGCGAGCATCACGACCGCCCCGTCCGCCCCGCAGCTCTCGGCCGCCAGGCGGGCGCTCTGCGCGATCACCTCGCGCTCGTCGAGCGACGGGATCTCGAGGAGCTCGGGCGCCTCGCGGCCCAGGAGCACGCCGGCCAGCTCGCCCTCGTCGCCGGGAAGGGTCATCCCCTCCCCTCGCCGCGCAGGACCCGCTTGTCCCCGAGCCGGAGCGTCACCTTCTCCTGGTCGAAGTACTCGCCGAGGGGGATGGTGAACTTGCGGGTCGCCCCGGTCAGCTCCTTGAACTCCGGCGTCGTGATCCCACCCTTCTCGCGCAGATGGCCGACGAGCCGTGCTCGCAGCCCCCCGATGGCCGCGGCGTCGAAGTAGAGGTCGTCCTTCACCTTCACCACCTTCCCCTCGGCGCAGAGCTGGCGCAAGAGCCCGACGAGCCGGTCGGGCCCGAGCCCGAGGGCCTGCGCGAGCTCGGCGGTGGTCGGGGGAGAGAGTCCGGCGCTCGCGAGCTCCCGCCAGAGCCGCTCGCGGACCTCGGCCCCCTCCGCGCGGACCTCGCCTGCCCGCTCCGGCGAGCGGACGATGTCGGCCGTGGCCACCGCGCGTCCGCCTTCGACGAGCGCTCCCAGGATCCGCTGGAAGAGGCGCGGGTCGAGCTCGCGCGCGAGTCGCTGCCGGAGCTCTTCCTTGGGGAGGCCGGGCGCGAGCAGGTCGCGCCGGTGGTGCTCGGCGACGAGCACGGCCGCCCGCTCGACCAGCGTCGCGAAGGTCTTGCCGGAGACGTACGCGCGCCGGTCCGGCCGCAAGTCCCGATCGAAGAGGAGCGCCTCGCCTCTCGAGCCCAGCACCGCGAGCGCCTGGGCGAGCGGCTTCGGGGGGAGCGCGGTCCTCCGGGCGAGATCCGCCTCGGTGAGCCCCGCGGCCCCGGCGTCGTCGAGGAGCCAGCCGACACGCGCGCCGGCGTCGCCGTCCCGCAGCAGCTCGAGCCCGGCGGTGGCCTCGGGCCGGAGGGGCCTGCGCTTGCGTGGCGAGATCGCGAGCAGCAGCCCACCGCCGCTCGTCTGGCCGCCCGAGGCCTTGCCGAAGCCGCGCAGGACGAAGCGCTGCCCCGGCAAGGCCACGAGGGGCCGGCCGAGCCGGAGCTGAGCGAACCCCTTCTGACCGGGCGCGATCGCCGCGCGATCGAGCGGCACCACGGTCACCGGGACCACCGCGGTCCCGAGGTGGCAGAGCAGCTTCTGTCGCGCCTTGAGCGGCCCCGGCGCCCCCGCGAGCTGCTCGACCTCGGCGTCGAGCATCAGCGTGGGTTCGAGCTCGCCCTCGCGGACGAGCACCTTCCCCCGGGACAGCTGATCCACCTCGACGCCGGGCAGGTTGACGGCGGTCCGCTGGCCCGCGCGCGCCTCGGCCACCTCGCGCCCGTGGAGCTGCAGCCCGCGGATCCGCAGCCCCACCGGGCCGCCCGGCGAGAGCTCCACCGGCTCTCCGGGACGCAGGGTGCCGGACAGCAGCGTGCCCGTCACCACCGTGCCGAAGCCCTTGAGCGTGAAGACGCGATCGATCGGCAGGTAGGCGGGGCCGTCGGCCGGTCGGTCGGGCGCACCCTCGGCGGCTCGTGCGATCGCGGCCTTCAGCGCCTCGATGCCCTGTCCGCTGCGCGCCGAGACCTCGACGACCTCGGCCCCCTCGAGGAAGGATCCTGCCACCGCCCCCGCGAGGTCGGCCCGCACCATGGAGCGCCAGTCCTCGCCGAGGCCGGGCAAGAGATCGGCCTTGGTCAAGGCAACGACGCCGGCGCGGACTCCGAGCAGCCGGCAGACGTCCACGTGCTCGCGCGTCTGCGGCATCACCCCCTCGTCGCTCGCGACGACGAGCAGCACGACGTCGATGCCGCCGGCGCCCGCGACCATCGCCCGGACGAACCGCTCGTGCCCGGGGACGTCCACCACGCCCGCGACGAGCCCGCCGGGAAGCTCGAGGTGGGCGAAGCCGAGCTCGGTCGTGATCCCGCGCCGCTTCTCCTCGGGAAGCCGGTCGGTGTCGACGCCCGTGAGGGCGCGCACGATCGCCGTCTTGCCGTGATCGACGTGGCCCGCGGTCCCGATGACGATCCGCTTCACTGTCCGTCCCCCGAGCGCCCTCGACTAGACCCCGGTCGAACCCGGATCAGTCTCGAAGCGTCCGTCCTCGATGACGTCGTAGTCCCAAGGAAAGACGACGAGCTCGGCACTCTCGAGGGCAAACCAATCGGGCCGGGGGCCCTGTTCCCGCACCACCAAGGTGGCCGACTTCGCCTGCTTCGCGCCCGCCGCGAGCGCCTGCTCGCAGGCGAGCTTCAAGGTCTCGCCGCTCGCGACGACGTCGTCGACGACGAGGACCCTCTTGCCCTTCACCTCGGTGGGCATCTTGCCGAAGACGCGCGGCCGGCGGCGCACGACCCGGTCGCGGCTGCGGCGCGAGATTCGGACGGGGAAGAACTCGCGGTTGAGGAGCCCCGCGACGACGCCGCCCACGAAGACGCCCCCCTTGGCGATGCCGATCACGACGTCGGGCGGGTCGCGCGCGATGGACTTGGCGAGGGCCCGGGCGAGCTCGTCGAAGCGTTGCCAGGTGAGCTCCCGGAAGCCCTCTCCCGCCGGGCTCGAACGGTCGCGAGCGACCTCCTTGCGAGGGCGCGGCTTAGAGGACGATCTGATAGCTCACCTCCCCGAGCAGGGCCCCCGGCACGGTCGCTCGCTCGACACCGGCGGCGTCCTCCGCCGGGGAGACGAGGAAGCGCGCGCCGAGCCCAACCCGACCCATCCCCACGGGGACCGCGAGGCCCGCGAGCGCCGCGGCCAAAGGCGAGATGCCGCTCGCGGTGGCCGTCGCGAGCGCGAAGGAGCCGGCGGACGCGGACCGGTCGAAGCGGACGTAGGCGCCGCCGAGCCCGATCCCGAGACGACCGATGAGCCAGCTCGCGAGCCGGGCGTCGTAGGCGGCCTCGGCGTAGACCGGCACCTCGAGCATCGCGAGCCCCACCGACAGGCTCGAAGCCGCGCCCGGGACGCGCGCCGGAAGGCTCACGAGCCCGAGGTCGAAGACGTCGATCCCGACGCCGATTCGCCAGTGGTTCGAGACGGCGGCGAGCAGATCGAGGCCGCCGGACACCGAGGTCGAACCCAACTGCGGCTGCGAGACCGAGCCCGCCCGAATCGCGAGGACGAGCACGGGGGCCTTCTCGGTCGCGGGGCCCGGTAGCTGCCGCTCCGCCTCGAGCGGCCCCTCCGCCTTCGCGGCGGCGGCTGCCTCCGAGAGCCTCTCGCCCGGCGGTGAGGCCTGGGGCGGCGACGCCGCCGCCGGAGCCGCAGGAGCGGCGGGCCCCGGGGAGGCCTTCGACGAGGACTTCGGGGCCGCCTGGGGTCCGGACGAGACCAGCGGCTGCGGCGAGAGCGTGCCCGGCGACCGCTGCGCCAGCGGCACCGCCGCGGGCGCCGGACGCATCGGCTCGCTCGTCAGAGCCACCGCGATGGCCCCGCCGAGGGCACGCATGCGCACCGTGTGCGTCCCCGGCCCGAGCTGGATCGACCGCTTGGTCGGCGGGCCGGGCGAGAAGCCGAAGCCCCCGAGGTAGCGCCCTCGCGGCGAGGCGCCGAGTTCGAAGCGGTCGACCTCGGCTCCGTCCAGATCGAGCGCGGCCTCGGTCTTCCCCACGCTGAGACCGCGCGAGTGGCGGCGCAGTTCGAGGTGGAGCATGAGCGGGCCGGAGAGCTTCGCCTGGAGCGAATGGCCCTTCTCGACGAGGTGGTAGACGGCGAGCGGCTCGCCGCTCACGGTCAAGAGCCGCTTGCCGCCCTCGACCCGCACCGGCGCGGCGGCCGCGGGCAGGGCCGTGGCAAGGCTGAGAAAGACGCAGAGTGGGATCGCGCGCATTCGGGTCGATGCTAGCCCGCGCCCCCCGGCCGGGCAAGCGAGCCACCCGATCTGCTATCCTGAGGCGCGCAAGTGAGCCTCCTGATTCTCCTCCTCGCGGCCGCCCCCGCCTGGCCGCAGCCACGCGATCCGACACCGCCACCCGCGCTGTTCCAGTGGCTCGCCCGCTGGCCGGCCGGGCGGGAGCGGCTCCTGCGTGCGAGCGCACTCCTCCTCGAAACCCCCTACGGCCACGCCCCGCTCGGAGAGGGCGAGCCGAACGGCGCCCCGCGCATCCGCTTCGATCGGGTCGACTGTCAGACCTTCGTCGAGGAGAGCCTCGCGCTCGCCGAGGCGCGCGGCGCCGACGATCTGCTCGCCGTCCTCGACGACGTGCGCTACCTCGGCCCACCGGCCTACGCCGAGCGCGACCACTTCATGATGTCGCAATGGGTGCCGCGCAACGAGCGGAAGGGCTACCTGCGCGACGTCACCCGCGCGATCGCCGGCCCGCTCGCCGTGCTCGCGCGGAAGCGGGTGACCGCGCGCTCCTGGCGCGACCGAAGGAGCTCTCGCGACATCGAGCTGCCGCCGTCGAGAGCCCCCGTCGGCGACTTCACCCTCGCAGTCGTGCCGCTCGCCCGCGTGCTCGAGGTCGAGCCCAGGATCCCCGCCGGCACGATCCTGCTCGTCGTGCGCGCCGACCGCCCCGGAAACCCCGACCGCGTGACCCACCTCGGCTTCCTCGTCCGCCATGGCGGCAAGCCCTTCTTGCGCCACGCGAGCACGGTCTTCCACCGCGCCGTGGACGAGCCACTCGACCACTTCGTCGCCCGCAACTCCCGCTACGATTGGTGGCCCGTGACGGGCTTTTCCCTGCTCGAGCCGGTCGACGCGGCCGCCCATGTCGCCGCGCTCGGCGCGGCCGGGACCGCGCGGGCGGCCGGCCGGGAATGAAGCCTCCCGCGAGGCCGTTCGCAGCCTCGATGCCGAAGGCCGCGCGCCGCCTCCGCCCCGAGCGCGATCCCTCCGCCCCGGCCGGCCCGCTTCGGCCCCGGCCGGGCAGGAGCGCCGCCCTGCGCCGGCCGATGGTCCGCTTCATCGAGGTCCCCGTCGAGGGGCTCGACGCGCGGCTCGACGGCGTCCGGATCGCCCACCTCTCCGACGTCCACGTGAGCGCGCTGACGCGGCCGCGGCTCCTCGAGCGCGCCGTCCGGCGGATCGCCGAGTGTGGCGCCGAACTCGCGCTGCTCACGGGCGACTACGTCTGCCTGAGCCCCAAGCCGCTCCCCCGGCTGGCCGAGGCGCTGCGCCGCCTCGCCGTCCCCTCGCTCGCGACCCTCGGCAACCACGACCACTGGGCCGGCGCCGAGGCGGTCGAGCGGGCGCTCGTCTCCGCCGGCATCGACGTCCTGCGCAACGAGCACCGGACCGTCCTGCTGCGCGGCGCGCCGCTGCACGTCGTCGGCATCGACGACGGCAGCACCCGCCACGCCGACATCGAGCGGGCCTTCGCGTCCGTCCCCGCCGACGGACTGCGCGTCGCCCTCACCCACGACCCGCGCCAGGCCGACCGCGCCGCCCCCCTGGGGGCCGCGCTCATCCTCGCGGGCCACACCCATGGCGGCCAGGTGAACGTGCCAGTGATCACCCGCCGCCTCATGCGCCGCCGCGGCTTCGACCGCCTGGGCGGCGAGTACCGGGTCGGCGACGCGCTCCTCTACGTGAGCCGCGGCCTCGGCGCGTCCCTGCCCGTGCGGCTGCGCGCGCCGAGCGAGATCGCCATCCTGACCCTGCGTCAGGCGTGAACGCGGGAGGGCCCGTCGGGCCGGACCCGCTGCGCCCCGGCAAAGGCCCGGTCGATCCGGCCGCGGACCGCGTGGACGCTCCGATTGGCGATCCTCACCGCTGCCCCCAGTGGAGCTTCTGACGGAGGATCTCGAAGAAGTCGAGGTCGGGGTTCTTGACGAGCCGCACCTGGTTTGCAGCGCGACTCACCACGACGAGGTCGCCCACCTCGAGGTTCTCGCCGATCTGGCCGTCGAGCGAGAGGAGGAGCTCGCCATGGGCGGCGCGGACCTCGATCTGCAGGCAGCAGCGGGCCGGGAGCACGATGGGCCGCTGTGAGAGCGTGTGCGGGCAGATGGGCGTCACCACGATGGCGTCCATCGTCGGAAAGAGGATCGGCCCTCCGGCCGCGAGGCTGTAAGCCGTGCTCCCCGTCGGCGTCGCGACGATGACCCCGTCGGATCGGAAGCTCGAGATGGTGGCACCGTCGATGCTGGTCCGCAGGTCGACCATCCGAGCGCTCGCGCCCCGGTTGATCACGGCGTCGTTCAGCACCTCGACGTCGACGAGGCCCTTGCCGCCGCGGCTCAGCTCGACCCGCAGCTTCTGGCGCGGCTCCACCGGAAGCTCGCCCGCGAGCGCCCGCTCGAGCAGGTCGATCGCCCGGTCGCGCGGGATCTCGGTGATGAAGCCGAGCTGGCCGCCGGCGTTGACGCCGAAGATGGGGACGGGGACGCCGTCCAGGAGGCGGACCGCGTGGATGAGCGTGCCGTCGCCGCCGGCGACGACGCAGAGGTCCGCCTCGCGCAGCCGCGCCGGAGCCGCCGCCTCGACGCCGAGATCCCGCGCGAGGCCCTCCTCGACCAGGGCCGTCAGCGAGCGCGCGCGAAGGAGCGCCTGGATCTCGCGCGCCAGGGCGACCGGCTCGCCGCCACCGGGCTTCCCCACCAGCGCGACGGCGCGAGCATTCGGCATGCCGGGGACACTAACGCCGGGCCTGGGCGATCACAATGACAGCAACCGCTCGGCCGCCGCGAGGCCGCTCTGCGCCGCGGCCTCGGCCGAGACGCCGCGAAGGCCCGCCCCCGCGAGCGCGAGGGTCGGCCAGCGCGCGATCTCCGCCTCGATGCGGGCGAGCCGCTCGGCGTGCCCCACCGCAATCTGGGGGATGCCCACCCGGTGGCGGAAGACGCGGGCGAAGACCGGCGTCCCCGAGAGGCCCATCGCCCGCTCGAGGTCGCGGCGGCAGAGATCCACGAGCTCTCCGTCCGGCAGATCCACGAGCTCCGGCCGGCGCGCGCCGCCGACGAACGAGGCGAGGAGCGCGTGCCCCGCGGGCGCCCGACCGAGGAACATCGAGGACGAGAAGAGCGTACCGAGCAGCCGCAGCCCGTCGTCGCCGGCGAGCATCCCGAAGCCGCGGGCCGGCAGCCGCAGTTCGTCCTCCCGCACCCCGAGGTCGACGATGGCAGCGGGGGCCAGCTCGAACTCGCCGAGCGGGGACGCGAGCGCCGGCGAGAGCTCGCGGACCAGCGCCGCCGAGAGCGGCGGCGGCAACGCCAGCACGGCGGCGTCGAACGAGGCGCGGCCGCCCGCCCAGCCCAGCTCGAAGCCGCCGCCGGCGCGCGCGAGCGACGTCACGCGCGCGCCGAGCCGCAGGCGGGGGCCCAGGGAAGCCGCGAGCGCCTCCGGCAGACTCCCGAGGCCGCGAGCGAGCGACCAGCTGGTGCGGCGAGGAGCCGCGCGGGCGCGGCGCCGCGCGGCCCGGACGGTGGAGAGCACCCCGACGAGGAGGCTGCGGTGCCGCTCGACGATGGAGCCGAGCGCCTCGAAGGCATGCCGGCCAGAGAGCCTGCCCGGGTCGCCCGCGTAGCTCCCCCCGGCCATGAGCCGCGCCGCGACGGTCCCGGCCTCTCGGCCGAGGTGGGCCACGAGGAGCTCCTCGAGGGTCGGGTCTCCCTCGAGCCGCCTCGCGAAGAACGGCTCGAGCACGGCCCGCGTCGCTCCCCCGAGGGAGAAGATGCCGAAGCTCGGCGCCCTCCGCGTCGCGCCGCGCAGGTGGACGAAGCGGGTGGCCGGCTTCTGCGCGGGGACGATCTCGGCCTCGAGCCCGGACCCGACCGCGAGCTCGCGGAGGAGCTCGGCCGATCCGAGGAGCGAATGCGGCCCGTTCTCGGCGAGGAAGCCGGCCTCGGCGTGGGAGCCGATCTTGCCGCCGGCGCGCCCCTCGGCCTCGAAGAGCTCCACGTCGGCGCCGCGGTCGAGCAGCCGCCGGGCAGCCGAGAGCCCCGCGATTCCGCCGCCGACGACGGCGACCTTCACGCGGCCGTCTCCGCCGCGAGCGCCGGCCGCACGAGCCCAGCGAGCGCGGCCACCAGCTCGCGGCTCGCGCCGGGCGCCCGGGCCCGGACGAAGGCCGCCGCGCCGCCCCGCTCGGCCGCCTCCTTGGCGAGGACGTCGAGGTCGTAGAGCGTCTCGAGGTGCTCGGAGACGAAGGAGATCGGCACGGCCACGAGCTCCCGCCCGCGCGCGATCTCCGCGACCGTCTTCACGGTGTCGGGCCCGAGCCACTCCCGAGGCCGGACGCGGCTCTGGTAGGTGAGGCGCCACTCGGCGTCGGCGAGCCCCACCGCCGCCGCGAGGGCGCGGGCGCTCTCCTGCATCTCGCGTTCGTAAGGGTCGCCGGCCCGGATGTCGCGCATCGGCAGGCCGTGGGCGCTGAAGACGGCGAGGCGCGGTGCGCGGCCGGGCAGCTGCCCGAGCGCCTCTCGCACCCGGACGGCCTGCGCCTCGACGTAGGCGGGATCGGTCCCGTATCGCTCAATCTCTCGCAGCGGGCGCTCGGCCGGCCAGGCGCGCCGCAAGGCCTCGAACGCCGAGCCCGTCGTCGGCCCCGCGTACTGCGGGTAGAGCGGCAGCGCGACGGCTCGCTCGGCGCCCCAGGCCAGCGCGTCGCGGACGGCCTCGCGGATGGATGGGTGGCCGCACTGCATGGCCGGCAGGCAGAGCGGCTCCTCGCCGACGGCGCTGCCCAGCGCCGCTTGGAGCGCGCGTGCCTGCTCGAAGGTGCCCGCGACGAGCGGCGAGCCGCCGCCGATGAGCGCGTACTTCTGCCGCGACGACGGCGCCCGCAGGCTCGAGATGAGGAGCGCGAGGAGGTGCCGCAGCGGCGCCGGCACGTGGAGGATGCGCGGATCGGCGAAGAGCTCGTAGAGGTAGGGGCGCACCTCGGCGAGGTCGCGCGGGCCGCCCAGGTTCAGGAGGAAGATGGCCGTCTTGGACACGACGATTTCATAACACGCGGCGCGCCGTCCGGCGCGCTTGAACTCGGCGGGGGCGGGGATTAAGAAGCGGGACGACCCCAAACCCCGCAGGTCCGGGAGGCAGGCATGGCGAGCGAGCACATCAAGGAGTTTCGCGACGACAACTTCCAGTCGGAGGTCCTACAGAGCGACAAGCCGGTGCTCGTCGATTTCTGGGCCTCGTGGTGCATGCCATGCCGGGCGATCGCCCCCGCGGTCGAGGAGCTCGCCGCGAGCTACGAGGGCAAGGTCAAGGTCGGCAAGCTGAACGTCGACGACCACCAGACCGTGCCGCAGCAGTACGGCATCCGCAGCATCCCGACCCTCTTGCTCTTCAAGGGCGGCAAGGTCGTCGACCAGATCGTCGGCGCGGTTCCCAAGGGCAAGATCGAAGACGCGCTCAAGAAGACGCTCTAGCTCGATCCCCCACGACCCGAGGGAGGAGCGACCGGGCCTGCGATGGCCGTGCCCTCAGCCCACCCGCGCCTCGCGCGGGCGGGAATCCAGCCAATCCCATGCCCCGCAGGCCGGGCAGCGCCACGAGACCTCCCTCGCGGGCTGGCCGCACTGGCGGCAGCGGCCGAGCGCGGTGTCGGCGCCGAGGGCGTGAAGCAGCCGCTCGTACTCCGCCCGCAGCTCGCCCTCCACGCCGCCCTCGAGGAGGAGCCGGCCGAGCTCCTGCCGCGCCTCGAGGAACCCGGGGGCACAGCCGAGCAGCGCGCGCAGCTCGGCGACGGCCTCCTCCTGGCGGCCGGCGGCACGCAGGAGCTGGGCGCGAGCGAGCCGCGCGTCGGGCAGCGGATCGTCCGGCAGCGCCCTGCCCTCGAGCCAGCGGTCGATCTCGGCGAGCAGCGCGGCCCGGGCCTCGCGGCCCTCGTGGAGCGGCACCAGCCAGGGGAAGACGAGGCCGGCGGCCTCGGGCGCGGTCCGGACCGCCTCGAGCGCCTCGACGCGCGCCCCCGCGAGGTCGCCACGGGCGATTCGAACGGCGGCCCTGGCCCAGTGGGCGTGCGCCGAGCCCGCGTCCGCCGCGAGCGCCTCGACGGCGGCCCGCTCGCCCAGGTCGACCTGCCCCTCCCCGAGCCGTAGCCGCGCGGCCTCGGCCCAGAGGTGGGCGCCGAGCGGATCGGCCCCTGGCGCCGCGAGCGCCCGCTGCTGGCGGGCGGCCTCCTCGAAGCGTCCCTGGGCCAGGTAGACGTCGCGCAGCTCGGCCCCGAGCGCCTGGTCACCCGAGCCGCGAGGCTCCTCCTCGAGCGCCGCCTCGAGCGTCTTCGCGGCCTCGTCCCAGAGCCGCGCCTCGCGGTAGTCGCGCCCCAGCTCGAGCAGCGCCTCACGCCGCCGCTCACCGTCGAGCAGCCCCGAGAGGAGCAGGTTCCGGTGGAGCTGGATGGCGCGCTCCAGCTCCCCCTTGCGCCGAAAGAGCGTCCCGAGCGTGAAGTAGGCCTCCGGAGTGCCCGAGGGGGCGACCTTCGTCAGCATCGCGATGGCGCCGTCGGGATCGCCGGAGAGAAGGTAGCGGAGCCCCTTCAGGTAGACCGCGGCCGACCGATCGAGCCGCCGCCAGCGCGACCAGGCCCAGGCCACCGCTGCCCCCCCGGCGGCGGCGAAGAGAATCGGGAGCCAGAGCCCCCCGAGGACGGTCGCGGTCGCGGACATGCGGTTCGGCGCACGCTATCCGTCCCTCGCCCCGGCGCGCAACGGGAGAGACGCTTCGACGGATCGGCCCCGGTCCCCCCGGTGGACTTCCCTGGTGGAAACGGAATATAAGACGCGCCCTTTTGTCTCTTCAGGACACTCATGACCGACCGGCTCCAGATCCGAAACCTCGCCATCGTGGCCCACGTCGACCACGGCAAGACCACCCTCGTCGACCACATGCTGCGCCAGGCGGGGGTCTTCCGGGCGAACGAGGCCGTGGCCGAACGGGTGATGGACAGCAACGACCTCGAGCGCGAGAAGGGCATCACGATCCTCGCGAAGAACACCGCGGTCACCTTCGGAGGGGTCAAGATCAACATCGTCGACACGCCCGGCCACGCCGACTTCGGCGGCGAGGTGGAGCGAGCGCTTCGGCTCGTCGACGGCGTCCTCCTGCTCGTCGACGCCGCCGAGGGCCCGCTGCCCCAGACCCGGTTCGTGCTCTCGAAGGCGCTCGCGCTGGGCCTGCCGGCCGTGGTCGTCATCAACAAGATCGACCGGCACGACGCTCGCCCGAAGGAGGTCTTGGACCAGGTCTACTCGCTCTTCATCGACCTCGGCGCCCACGACCACCAGATCGACTTTCCGGTGCTCTACGCGGTGGCCCGCGAGGGGCGCGCCTCGACCTCGCTGCAGGTGCCCGGCGAGGACCTCCGGCCGCTCTTCCACGCGATCCTCAGCCACCTCCCCCCGCCGCCCCCGTCGACCGGCGAGAAGCTTCAGATGCTCGTCGACAACCTCGACTACGACGACTACGTGGGCCGCCTCGCCATCGGCCGCCTCAGCGCCGGCGTCGCGCGCGAGGGCATGCCGGTCGCGGTGGTCCGCGATGGCGGCCGGATCGTGCGCGGCAAGGTGATGAAGCTCTACTCGTTCGCCGGGCTCGGGCGGGTCGAGATCCCCGAGGCCTCCGCGGGCGAGATCGTCTCGCTCGCGGGCATCGAGGAGATCGGCATCGGCGACACGGTCGCCGACGCCGAGGAGCCCGTGGCGCTGCCGCGCATCACCGTCGACGAGCCGACCATGTCGATGGTCTTCCGCGTCAACGACGGCCCCTTCGCCGGCCAGGAGGGCAAGTACGTCACGAGCCGAAACCTCAAGGAGCGGCTCGAGCGCGAGGCCTACCGCAACGTCTCGATTCGGATCGAGCCGACCGAGACCCCCGACGCCTTCAAGGTCATCGGCCGTGGAGAGCTCCAGCTCGCCGTCATCGTCGAGACCATGCGCCGCGAGGGCTACGAGCTGACCGTCTCGAACCCCGAGCCGATCACGAAGGAAGTGGACGGCAAGCTCCACGAGCCGCTGGAGCTCCTCGTCTGCGACGTGCCCGACGTCGCGATCGGCGCCGTCACCGAGCGACTCGGGCCCCGCAAGGGCCGGATGGTCGAGATGAGCGCCCTCGGCTCCGGCCGCTCGCGCGTCAGTTACCGGGTCCCCGCCCGCGGGCTCATCGGCTTCCGCACCGAGTTCCTCACCGTCACGCGCGGCGAGGGGATCTGCTCCTCGCAGTTCGACGGCTACGAGCCGTGGCAGGGTTCCATCCCGAAGCGGCTCAACGGTGCCCTGGTTTCGGCGACCGACGGCGAAACCGTCGCCTACGCCCTCTTCCACCTCCAGGAGCGCGGCTCGATGTTCCTCGGACCGGGGGTCCCGGTCTACCCCGGCATGATCGTCGGCGAGCACAGCCACCCGAGCGACATCGACATCAACGTGACGAAGGGGCGCAAGCTCACGAACATCCGCGCCGCCGGCCGCGACGAGAACGTCATCCTCACCCCGCCGCGGCAGATGTCGCTCGAGCGCAGCCTCGAGTGGCTCGGCCAGGACGAGCTGCTCGAGGTGACGCCGAAGAACCTCCGGCTGCGCAAGCGCGAACTCGACCCGCACGTCCGCTACCGGGCGGAGCGCGACCGCAAGCGCGACGCGGGCCTCATCGAGGACTAGCCCAGTGCCGCCGCGGGGGCCGAGCCGGCCGGTCGGGTCGCCGTGGGCGCCGCTCCGGGGTCAGGCGGCCCTCGCGCTGCTCGCGCTCTCTCTCGGCGCACGCCTCCTCGTCGGCAGCCCGCCCGTCCTGCACGATTGGGACGAGCGCTACCACGCCCTCGTCGCGAAGCACCTCGCAGCCAGACCGCTCGAGCCCTCGCTCGTCCCGGGGGGTGCCGGGGCGCCGGGCGAGGGCTGGACCACGACCTCGATCTTCTTGCACAAGCCTCCGCTCGCGCTCTGGACCATGGCGGCGGGACTCCGGCTGCTCGGCCGCTCCGAATGGGCGCTGCGCGCGGGCTCGGCCCTCCTCGGCACCGCCGCCGTCGCCCTCACGCTCTCGCTCGGCGCCGAGCTCTTCTCGGAGACCGCCGCCCTCCTCGCCGCGCTCTCGGTCGCGATCGCCCCGGAGCTGCTCTGGCTCACCTCGGGCGGCAAGGCGACCGACCAGGTGGACGCCCAGCTGGTCTTCTGGGTGACGCTCTCGGCCTTCGCGCTGTGGCGGGTCGCGCGGCGACCTGGCCCGGGGGCCGTCGTACTCGCCGCCGTCGCGCTCGGCGGCGGCATCCTCACGAAGTCGTGGCCGGCGCTGGCGGCGCTGCCGGCCGCCCTCACCGTCTGCCGCGGCCGGAGGCCGGCCTCGGCGATCGGGCTCGCCGCCCTCGGCGGCGTCGCGGCGGCCGAGCCATGGAAGCTCTACGCCGCGGCGCGCTGGCCCCTCGCGGCGGCGGCGGAGCGCGCCTACGCCCTCCGCCACTTCGTCGAGCCGCTCGAGGGGCACGCCGGCGGAGCCGGCTTCTACGCCGTCGAGGCGTTCCGCTGGCTCGGTCCCGCGGCCTGGCTCGCGCCCCTCGCCGCCTTGCCAGCTCTCTGGCGCCCCGATCGGGAGGGCGAGCGCTTCCTGCTCCTCTGGATCCTCGTGCCGCTGGCCGTCTTTGGCGGCGCCGCGACCAAGATGAACGGCTACCTGGCCCCGGAGATCCCGGCGCTCGCCCTGCTCGCCGCCGGCGTCGCCTCTCGATGGCGCGGGGCCGAGCGCTCAGCCCGCCGCCTCGCCGCCTCGGCGCTCCTCGCCTCGGTCGCCCTCTGGCCCCTCGCGGCGTCGGCCCTGGCGCTCCCGCGGATGCTCGCCGTCCCGGCGGGCTACGCAGCGTTTCGAGCGCGTGCCTCCTCGCTCGCCCGAGGCGACGTGGTCTTCAACCTCCGCTGGGCACCGCAGGCGATGTTCTACTCGGATGCCCGCGCCACCGAGGATTGGCCGACGCCCGAAGGGATCGCGCGCCTCCGCGCCGCGGGCCTCCGCCCGCTGCTCGCGCGTTGCCCCGAGACGCCGAGGCCGGCCTCAGCGCCCATGGCCGCGATCGCGGACCTCCCCCTTCCCGCGGGCTGCGCCCGCTAGCAGGGCCAGGCCGTCAGTGGTACGTCGCGCCCGGCTGCGAGGCCCCGCGGTGGCCGGCCTTCACCTGCTGGAACATCTGCCTCGCCCCCTTCTCCTCCTCCACGTCGAGGATGTCGGACAGGCTGATGACGCCGAGCAGCTCTCGATCGTCGCCGAGGCAGACGATTCGGCTGATCTGCCGCTCCCCCATCCGCTTCTCCGCCAGGCCGACCTCGTCCGTCGGATTGCAGTAGACGACGTCCTTCGTCATCGCATTCGAGACGTTCGTGCTCGCCGACAGATCCTGCGCGACGACGCGCAGGGCGATGTCGCGATCGGTGATGACGCCGATCACCCGCCCGTCAGCCTCGCAGACGGGCAAGAAGCCGACGTCGAACTCTCTCATCTTTCGCGCCGCGTCGAGGACGGTGTCGCCGGGCGACGCCCACTCGACTTCGCGCTCCATCAACTCTTCGCAAAGCATGAATCCTCCTTCGCGTTCAATCGTACACGCTTGATCTGGGGTCGATGAGCCGGGGATTCAAGACGGGCGTGGGGGAAAGCGCCTCCCGCCCGGCGGCTCCGAACAGGCTCACGGCCTCGAACGCCGTCAGGCAGGGACGCGCAGCCCCGGGGCCGCGATGGCGCCCTCGAGCGCCTCGCCGGGCGACAGCTCCGTCTCGGGCCAGAGCAAGGAGCGGATCGCCGAGGCGCCCGCCGGCACCCGAGCGGCACGTCCGACGACCGAGCGCTCGATCCGCCCTTCGACCCGCGCCCCGACCCCGACCCAGCTGCCCTTCTCCCTCCGCGCCCCGTCGAGCCCGAGCGCGCCGAAGCGGCGCAGCGGCAGCTCGCCAGAGGCGGCCGCTAGGTTCGCGTCGAGGTAGCGGCGCGGCGTCCCGAGGTCGTCCCAGAAGCCGCGATCCTCGTGCGCGATCACGGGCCGGCCCGCCCCGAGGAGCGGACCGTAGCCCTGCTCGTGCAGGCCGCTCGGGCCGTCGGGGAGGAGCGAGAGGATCTCCGGCTCGAGGACGTGGACGCCCGTGAAGAGCCATGGGGAGGTGCCGGACGGCGGCGGCCCCTCGCCGGCAATTCGGGCAACCCGGCCGTCGGGCCGGACGTGGACCGGCCGGTAGCCCGCGTCCCTCGGCATCGGCCGGACCACCATCGTCGCCGCCGCTCCCGCGGCCCGATGGGCGCGCAGCGCGGCCTCGAGATCGACGTCGAAGAGGATATCGCCGTTCAGGAGAAAGAAGGTCCCGCCGCGCAGGAACGGCGCGACCCGCCGCAGGCCCCCGCCGGTCCCGAGGAGCTCGGGCTCGCGCGAGATCTCGAGGCCGAGGCCGAGGAGACGCGCGCCCTCGCGGGCCGCCTCCGCCATCCGCTCGGGCAGTTGGTGCGTGTTGACCGCGACCTCGGCCACCCCCGCGCCGGCGAGGAGCGCGAGGTCGTACCAGACGAGCGGACGGTCGAGCACCGGGCAGGCGGGCTTCGGCAGGAGCTCCGTCAACGGCCGCAGCCGCGTGCCGAGCCCCGCGCAGAAAATCATCGCCCTCACGGGCTAGTGTGCCCCGTCACAATCAGCGGAACGATCGATCCGGCCGCCAAAGGCGACCCGGCCGGGAGTCCGCCGCGGCAGGGAGGGCGGCACGCCCTCCGTCGAAGGGCCAGCGTGCCCCGAATGCCGAGACGTGCCGTTCATACTGGCGGGGTACGGCAGCGCAGCTCCGGGTGGATGGTCCGCAACAGATCGAGGAGCGGCCGCTCGTCGGGAAGCCGCTCGAGCGCCCTCCCCACGTAGGCAAAGGAGAGCGGCACGTGCGGCAGAAACGACGGGTTCTTCTTCACCCGGTCGATGAACTCGAACCGGCCGCCGTCCTTGAGCTTGCGCTGCACGGTGAGCAGGTCGAAGGCCCGGCGGAACGGCTCGTCGGCCTCCGGCCGAGCGCCCGCGCGGGCGAGGCCGTCGAGGTAGCGGCGCAGCATCTTCTCGACGAACGGCTCGGGCAGCTCGACGTAGCTGTCGCGCAGGAGGGCGACGAGGTCGTACTGGCGGGGGCCGAGCAGCGCGTCCTGGAAGTCGATGACCACGAGGCCGCGCGGCGTCACCATGAGGTTGCGGCTCTGGTAGTCGCGGTGAGTGAAGCCGCGCGGGAGGTCCGCGAGGACACGGCAGATCCGGTCGCCCGCGCCCGCGAGCAGCGCCTCCTCCGCGGGAGAGAGCGTCCGCCCCGTGCGCGCTCGCAGCCCGTACTCGAGGTAGTGGTCCCACTCCCAGCGGAGCAGGTCGAAGTCGAAGGCGCGCGTGAAGGCGATCGACTCGCGCGACAGCTCGGCCTCGGGCCGCGCCTCGGCGCGGGCGCGCATCGCGACGAGCAGGTCGATGGCCTCGCCATAGAGCCTCTCGCGCGCCGCCTCGCCCCGTTGCAGCAGAGCAGCCTCGAGCGTCACGTCGCCGAGATCCTCGAGGAGCAGGACCCCCTCGTCCAGGGCGACGCGGAGGATCTTCGGCACCGGCGTGCCTCCTCGCTCGAGCCAACGGTGGACGTCGAGGAACGGCAGCTCGGCGGGCGCCGCGCCGGGCTTGCTCGCCTCCTCGCTCTTGCCGGCGTCGGGCGGCAGCACCATCGCGACGAGCGAACTCCCGGGCGCGGCGAGCCGGTAGTACGAGCGGCTCGAGGCGTCGCCCTTCAGCTTCTTGGCCGTGAAGTCCGCGGCGGGGCGGCCCAGGGTCTCTGCGGCGAGGCGGGAGAGGGTGGAGACGATCGGGGTCTCGGGCATGGCCGTCCGTGTTAGCCCGCGCCGCGTCCGGGCGTCAACGCTCGCGGCCCACCATCGAACTCGGGGACGCCTCGACGGATCAGGGGGCCTCCTGCCGCTCATGCCCCATTGACCGGCGGGGCGACCGGAGGGTAGCTACCCGCCGTGCCCGAGACCAAGCATCGCGAGCTCATTCGACCCTACGGCGACCGGCGAGACGACGGCGTCGTCCAACTCTCCTTCGCCCTCCCCGTGCCGCCCTCCGAGAAGGCCAAGGAGGCGGCCGTCCTCTTGATGAAGAAGCTCGGCTTCCAGCAGGCGCTCGTCGCGACGATGGAGCCCTGCGGCGAGGGCTTCAGCTTCTTCGTCGCCTACGGCCGCACCCACGCGGCGGTGGACTTCGCCGCCATCGAGGTGCCCGAAGTGGTGGTCCGAAAGCTCTCCTTCGACGACCTCAACGCCGCCATCGAGCGCGAACTCGGCCGCAAGATCGTCGTGGTCGGCGCCTGCACCGGCTCCGACACCCACGCCGTCGGCATCGACGCCATCATGAACATGAAGGGCTTCGCGGGCGACTACGGGCTCGAGCGATACCCCGGCTTCGAGGCGCACAACCTCGGCAGCCAGGTCGAGAACGAGGTCCTGCTCCAGAAGGCGAAGGAGTGGAACGCCGACGCCGTCCTGATCTCCCAGGTCGTCACCCAGCGCGACCTCCACAAGGAGAACGCGCGGCAACTCATCGACCTCGCGAAGGCCCACGGGCTCCACGGCAAGACCGTCCTCGTCCTCGGCGGCCCACGCATCGACCACAAGCTCGCGCTCGAGCTCGGCTTCGACGCCGGCTTCGGCCCCGGCACGAAGGCCTCGGACGTCGCGAACTACCTCTTCGCCCGGATCACCCAGAAGAAGGAGGCGGCATGAAAGCCAGCCTGCGGATTCGCATGAGCTCTCACGACGCCCACTACGGCGGCGAGCTCGTCGACGGTGCCCGATTGCTCGGCCTCTTCGGCGACGTCGCCACCGAGCTCTGCATCCGGCGCGACGGCGACGAGGGGCTCTTCCGCGCCTACGAGAGCATCGAGTTTCTCGCCCCCGTCCACGCGGGCGACTACCTCGAGGTCGAGGGCGAGATCGTCTCGGAGGGGAAGACCTCCCGGAAGATGCGCTTCACCGCGCGCAAGGTGATCAGCCCCGCCGGCGCACCGAACGCCCCATCGGCCTGCGACGTCCTGCCCGCGCCCGTGGAGGTCTGCCGCGCGGTGGGCACCTGCGTCGTCCCCGCGGCGCTGCAGAGGGCAACCAGGTGACGCGGAGGCCGACGTGAGCGAGCCGGCCATCGTCACCGCGTGCCTCGTCGGCGCCGAGGTCAGCCGCGAGCAGACGCCCTACCTTCCCATCACCGCCGACGAGATCGCGGCCGAGGCCGCCGCCTGCCGGAAGGCCGGCGCGGCCATGGTCCACCTCCACGTCCGCGAGCCCGACGGCAAGCCCTCGCAGTCGGCCGAGCTCTTCGCCGCCGCCATCCGCGAGATCCGGCGGCGCACCGACGTGATCGTCCAGGTCTCCACCGGCGGCGCCGTGGGCATGGGCGTCGACGAGCGCTGCGGGCCGCTCACCCTGCGCGGCGAGCTGCGCCCCGAGATGGCGACCCTCACCACCGGGACCGTCAACTTCGGCGACGACGTCTTCTCGAATCCCCGCCCGCTCATCCGCGACATCGCCCGCCGCATCCGGGAGTGCGGCGCCGTCCCCGAGATCGAGTGCTTCGACGCTGGCATGGTCGACGAGGCCCGCGCGCTCGCAGGGGAGGGACTCCTCGCCCTCCCGGCCCACTTCGACTTCGTCCTCGGCGTCCCCGGCGCCCTCGCCGCCACCCCCGAGGCCGTCCGCTTCCTCGTCTCCCGCCTCCCCGAGGGCTGCAGCTGGACGGTCGCCGCCATGGGTCGCCACGAGCTCCCCTTCGCGAAGCTCGCCCTCGAGCTCGGAGGCAACGCCCGCGTCGGCCTCGAGGACAACATCTACCTGTCGAAGGGCGTGCTCGCGAAGGGCAGCCACGAGCTCGTCGCGAAGGTGGCCGAGGTCGCGAAGGAGCTCGGGCGCCCCCTCGCCACGCCCGACGAAGCGCGCCAGCGGCTCCGGATTCCAGCGCTCTAGCCGTTCCAGGAAGGCGCGGCCCTTCGGCTGGCGCGAGCAGGACCTCGTCAGCCAGGTGGAGCCTCGTCAGCGACCGGCACCCGGGCCAGTGGGGCGGCCGATCAGCGTCCAGGCGCCCGCCGAACCGATCGTCCGCCAGCCCGCAAATGCCGCCGGGAACGGTGGGGGACCGAAGACGAGGATCGTGTCGAAGAGGGCGAGCTCCGCCGGCGTAGCGTGGGAGAGATCCGAGGGCGGCACGCCCGGGACCCGCTGCGCGACGGGCTGCTGATCGGCGTCGGCGAAGAAGTTCTGTCCGATGCCGCCGCGCGTCCCGGTGACCCAGCCTCCCAGGTGCTCGAGGTAGAGGTGCTTGCTCCCGAGGATCCGGTCGCCCGCCGTCGAGAAGTAGCCGTCGGCCCGGCCCGAAGCGGCCGCGGTCATTTCGCCCAGGCCGTCGAGGGCGCGCTCGAAGCGCCAGTGGAACAGCGCGGTCTCCCCGAGGGAGAGCGCGGCGAGGGCGATGAGCGACCGCCGGAGCCAGGCGGGGACGGTGGGCCACTCCACGAGGAAGGCGGCGAAGGCCGCCACGAGCGCCGGCAGGCGGACGCTGACGAGGCAGACCCCGGAGAGGGTCTTCGGAGCGAGCGCGTACAGCGCCGCCATGCCGGCGAAGATCGCGAACGGCGACCTGGTTCGCCAGCCGCGCCGCAGGGCCCAGACGAGGAAGAAGATCGCCGTGGTCACGAGCGGGAAGAGGGCGACGAGCCGGCCCTCGGGGCGGTAGTTCTTGAAGAACCAGTTGAGGTGCGACATCGCCGCGTACTCGGTGGCCGGGGCCCCGCCGGGCGAGACGACCCGCGAGAGGAGGGTCCCGATCCGGGGCGAGGCGAGCGCGAGCGGCGCGATGAAGCACGCCGCCGCCTCGGCGGCGCTCCTCGCCGTCGTCCTCCGGGCGAGAATCGCGCAGCCGGCGAGCGCCAGCAGGACCCCGAAGAGGAGCAGGTGCCCCTCCGCGACGACGCAGGCGAGGGCGTTCACGGCGGCGATCCCCGCGACGGTCGGCCGGGTGAGCGTCCGAAGGAAGAGCGCGAGGCCGAGGAAGAGCAGCGGCTCGGTGAAGTAGAACGGAAGGAAGCCGTACCAGTAAGAGATGCCGAACGAGAGCGGCAAGAGGCAGGGCAGGACGCCGAGCGGGCGACCGAGCGCCCGAAGGACGGCGGCCCAGGCGACCGGGTGGAGCACGAGCGCGACCCAGAGGAGCATCCGGGCCGCGACGGCGCCGTTCCAGAGCAGGGCGAGCGGCAGGCCCAGCCAGTCGACGAGCCCGTAGCCCAGCTGGAAACGCCAGCGGTAGACCGCGGCCACCGCCGCGTCGCCGCGCATCAGGGCCGCGAGCGTCTGGATCTGGGCCGCGTGGGCGGGCAGGTCGACGCAGGGCGGATGGCCGTGGACGAGCCAGGCCGACAGCAGCGCCCACCCGATCGATCCCGCGATCGCCCAGCGGATTCCCGAGGAGGGCCGCGGGAAGGGCCGGTCGACCAAGCCGACGTCATCGCTCATCGGCCGATTGTCGGCGAGCGCTCGCCGCCGTCAAGGCGTCGCGCCGCGCTTCCTTGGGAAGACCGCTCGGCCCTCGAGCGCTCCGCGGAGAGCCCCGCTTCGTCCAGGAGCTACCCCGAGATTTGAAAGCTAAGTTGGCGAGAGGACGGGGATGGCGGGAGATGCTTGGTTTTGCTGAACCAGCCTGCGAGGCGAAGGGCGGGCCTGCGCTCACGTAGGATGGCGCCCA
>JAJXUD010000091.1 GCA_021783235.1 Myxococcales bacterium
GCCGACGCGATCATCGCCCTCCGCTGCTGCAAGCTGAGCGGTCGCTTTGAGGACTTCTGGGAGCGTCGGTCAGTCCCCCACCAAGCCGCCGCCTGAGCTCACCTCACAATCGTGACGTGCACCCGCCCCCCGTTTTGCCGGCGCCGCCACTCGCGGCCCCGCTCACCGGCCCGCTCACTGAAACGTCGAGCCGCAGCTCCCGTTCGAAAGGCACGTCAGCGGGCTGCAGCAGTCGGCGCTCTTCTGGCAGGAGGCGCCCGAGAAGCCGCAGGCCTGCGAGGGCGGCGCGCAGGCCGAGCCGCCGTCCGTGCCGTAGGCGCAGACGAGCCCCGCGCAGCAGTCGATGTCCCCCTGGCAGCCCTGCCCCGTCCCGACGCACGGCAGCGCCGCCCACTCGGCCTTGTCGTTCATCGTGGTGGGGTCCTGGCCGGGGAGCCAGAAGGCGGGGTGCGACGGGTCGCCCGCCGAGGGCGGGAGCCCGCCCGCCGGGTCGTCGATGGCCGTGATCCAGACCTGCCGCTGCCCCTGCCCCTTCGTCACCCAGCCGTAGTCGCGCATCGAGAAGAAGGCGAGCCACTGGTAGCCGCCCTCGTGGAAGGGCGAGAAGTTCGGGTAGCGGTTGCGCAGGTCGCTCCCCTCGGCGGTGGCGAGCTCCGTCGGCGTGCCGCCGTCGATCGGCACGAGCTCGAGGCCGTCGTTCGTCGCGCAGTCGTAGCTGCACGAGCTGCGCGTGAAGGCGACGAGCCGCCCGTCGACCGAGATCGACGGGTAGAAGTTCGCGAGCGCCTGGCCGTCGTAGCCGTGCGAGACGAGCGTCCGCAGCCCCGCGAAGCTCCCCGCGTCCGCGTCCCAGTCGGCGACGTCGAGGTCCGCCTGCGTGAAGCTCACGTCGCCGCCGAAGGCGCCCGGGACGCCCTGCACGAAGACGACGTGGCCGTCGTCCCGCGACCAGGCCGGCTGCGTCGCGGTGCCGCCGGGGCCGAGCCCCACCGCGGCCTGGTTCCCCTCGCCGCTCCCCGCCGGGATGGGCGCGCCCGAGCTGCCGTCGCGCAGGGTCAAGCTGCCGCCGAGCGAGGTGAGCAGCGCGCGGCCGGTCGCGTCGAAGGCCGAGAACATCCAGGTCTTCTGCCCGCCCGGGAGCAGCGGCAGCGCCGGCGACTGCGTGAGGTCGAGGATCGTCCCCGACCCCGGCACCCCGCCGTTCCAGAGCTCCGCCGCCATCTTGGTGCCGTCGGCGCTGACCACGTGGCAGGCCATGCAGCGGTCGGTCGGCGAGCCGTCGGCCGTCGTCGGGGCGGGGGGCGGCGTGTAGAAGGGCTGCGGCGTCGAAGAGCCCGCCGAGATGCGCAGGACCTGCCCCGGCCCGCTGACGGTCCAGTAGTAGATCGTCCCCGCGAAGCGCGAGGCGGCGAGCGTCAGCCGCTGCTCGGGCGCCCCGTAGACCGGCCCCGGGCTCTGGGACGAGGTCGCCGCGAGGTCGACCGTCACGGCGGCGCCGAGGTTGCTCTCTGCGAAGGCGCTCCAGGTGGCCGCGTCTGGCGTCCAGGCGGGCTCGGCCGCGCTCGGGGGGCTCACGTAGGCGACGAGGCTCGCGTAGGGCCCCGTGAAGGTGAGCCGGTAGCTGTCGTTCCCCGTCCCGCCCTGCCACTGGTAGTCCATCGCCGGCAGGTTCACCGGGACGACGACCCGGTCGTAGGGGTAGAGGAACGCGGGCGAGTGGCTCGGGTCTGCGCTCGGGCTCCCCGTGAAGAGGCTCGCCACCGAGGGGAGCGTCCCCGCGTAGATCGTCTGCTCCACCACCACCGTGATCGTCGCGCTCGCGCTCTCTCCGTTCGCCCCGGCGCTGATCGTGACGAGCCCCCCGCGCGGCCCCGCGGCGGTGACGAGGCCGCTCGCCGGGTCGACCGAGGCGAGGTCGGGCCGGCTCGAGACGAAGCTCGCGGCGACGGGCGCCCCGCCCTCCTCCGCCTCTAGCAGCAGCGTGGCCGGCGCGCCGTTCTGGACGGTGAGCGTCGCCTGCGAGGGGACGAGGACGAGCGGCCCCGAGGGGCCCGCGTCGCCCGCGCCGCCGTCGCGCCCGACCGTCAGGCCGCCCGCGTCCCCGCCGCCGCCCGCGTCCGCCCCCCCGCCGTCGCCCGCGCTCCCGACCGCGGGCGAGCCGCAGCAGGCCGACAGGCAGGCGAGGGTGGAGGCGAGGGCGAACGCTCGGGTCACGGCCCCAGAGCATAACGCGAAAGAGCCCCCCGGGGGATCCGCTCCCCGGGGGGCTCCCTCTGGACTACACCGCCCGGGCTACTTCCCGAGCGGCTTGCCGTCCGGACCCAGGATCAGCAGCTGGGGCTGGGGCGTCGCGGTGATCCCCAGGCGCTGCTTTCTGCCCAGGGTCCCACGGGCCTTCCGGGTCGCGAGCCGCTTTGCTTTCGCGAGCGTCCCGGTCTCCGGAGACGGCGGCCGACGGGCGCCGGTCTTGTAGCCCAGCGTGGCGAGGAGAGGGTTCCCCTTGCCGAGCTGGGCCCGCAGGACGTCGCCCAGGGCGAGGTAAGTCGCCTGAGCGGCCGGAGCCTGCGTCTTCCAGGCCTGCTCCGCCTGGACGACCTCGGCGCGGGCGGTCGTGATGGCGTTCAGCGCCGCCACCACCGCCTGGAAGAACTGGACGAGCTGTTGCCCCGTCCAGGCCTTCCCCGAGAGCGTGGTCGTGGCGTTCGCCGGGAAGAGCTTCCCGAGTCCCGCCGCGATCAGCTGGTACTTCTGTTCGATCTTCGTGGTCATGTCGTTGCACCTCCTTTCCGGGCCGGTTCGCGCCCTTCACTACAGAAGGGGGCCGCGCGGACGAAAAGCGTGACAAAAAAGTTGGAGATGGCGCGCAAGGCCGCGCGATCGCTCGCGAAAGACGACGGTTCGGCGGAGGGGCGCCACCGCTCTGAGGCGAGCGGCCGGGGCGCTCATCGTGAGAGCGGCCTCTCTCCCGATGAGAATGGCCTCGCTCATGATGAGAGCGGCCTCGCTCTCGATGAGAAGGCCCGTTCTCATGATGAGAGCCGCCTCTCTCACGATGAGAAGGGCCGTTCTCACGATGAGAGTGGCCTCTCTCATGATGAGAGAGCCCTCGCTCACGATGAGAAGGGCCTCTCTCACGATGAGAGCGCCCTCTCTCACGATGAGAGCGCCCGCTCTCACGATGAGAGCCGCCCCGCGGGCCCTGCGCTAGGGGTGCCCCCAGCGGCGGCGGAGGAGCCACTCGGCGCCGAGCGTCAGGCAGAGGGCGAACAGCGGCCAGCCGTTGTCCCAGATCGGCCGATCCTTCTGCCGCCCCACCTCGACCACGTCCGCCTCCTTCGCGTGCAGCCGCGGCAGCCCCCGCGGCAGCCCGTCCGAGAAGCTGCCGCCCGTCGCCTCGGCGATCTGCCGCAGCAGCTCCGGCCGCGGCAGCGGCTCCGCGAGCTCGCGGCCGGTCTGGCGGACCGCGATGGCGTCCTCGGCCTGCCCGAGCGGGGCGCCGCCCAGGGTCGCGGTGGCGACGATCCGGTAGGCGCCCGGCGGCGGCGCCGGCAGCTCCAGGTGGGCGCTGCCGTCCGTGCCCGCGACCCCCTCGAGCCGCGCCACCTCCTTGCCCGTCTCGGCCTCGACGAAGCGGATCGCGATCTGGGCGCCGCGGGCCGGCCCGTAGTCGGCCGAGCGCGCCTTGACGGTGAGCCCGACGCTCGCGCCCGGCTCGACCGTGCGGCGATCGGGCTCGAGCGTGAGCTGGGTGAGCTGCGGGTCGCGCACGAGCCAGCGGACGGCGTTCGTCCAGAAGCGCTCGTAGTGGCGGTTCGAGAGGCCGCGCCCCTCGGCGGGGAGGCTCCAGTACCAGGAGGAATCGGTCATGAGCGCCATGCTCCGGCCGCGCCCCACGTCCATCACCGCGAGCACGGGCGCCGGCGCGCCGCCGGTCGAGAGCAGCGGGTGGGCGAGCAGGACGCTCGCGCCCGGCTTCGCCCGCACGAGGTTCAGCCCGGGCAGCCGCGGCAGCGCGGCCCAGATCCGCGCCGAGGCCTCGCCCCCCTCGGCGAGCGCCGTCACCGGGTGGCGCCGGCCGTCCGCGGTGAGCGCGGGGGAGAAGAGATCCTCCGGGGGCGGCAGCCCGACCGACTGGACCGGCAGGATCTCGGAGAGCTCGGTCTCGTCGTAGTGCCCCTCGCCGAAGCTGTTCTCGCCGCCGATCATCAAGAGCGCGCCGCCCTCCTTCACGTAGCGCGCCATGTCGGGGAAGTAGCTGTCGATGTGGAGGCCGGAGAGGCCGGACGAGAACGGCTTGTAGGCGAAGTCCTGGAGGATGACGAGGTCGAAGGTGTGCAGGTCGGTGCGGAAGATCTCCTCGGTGGGGAAGGGGATGAGCGACAGCTCGTCCTCGCCGGCCTTCGGGTCGTCGCGCACCCCGCGCAGGATGAAGAACGAGACGAGGTCGACGTTCGGGTCCTGCCGGAGCAGGCCGCGCAAGAAGCGCTCGTCCCACGACGGCCGCCCGCAGACGAGCAGCGCGCGGATCCGGTCGCGGATGACCTTCAGCACGAAGGCCCGCTTGTTGTTCTCGGCCGAGGCCTCGCCCGGAAAGACCGGCACCGAGACCGTGTAGACGAACTCGCCCGTCCGATCCGGCAGGAGCTTCAGGGTCACCGGGTAGCGGCGCGCCCCCGGCAGGAGCTGGATCGTCTGGCTCGCGACGAGCTGCCCCTCGCGCGTCAGGGTGACGGGCACGCTCTCGCCCCCCATGCCCTGGCTCGCGATCGTGATCTCCGCGGTGACGCTGTTGCGGACGAAGGCGAAGTCGTCGACCTTCACCTCCGCGACCGCGAGGTCCCGCAGCGCGCCCGAGCCGACGGCGATCGTCGAGACCGGCGCCCCGAGCGCGCGCAGCCGGGCGAGCTCCCGCGCGCCGGCGCCCCCGGCGAGGGCGCCGTTGTCGGCGCCGTCCGAGACGACGAGCGCCGCGGCGAGCTTGCGGCCGCCCCGGCCCCCCTCGCCGCGGGCCGCCCCCTCGAGCGACGGGAGCAGATCGGTGCGGTCGCCCGTGGGGGCCTGCCCCTGGCCGAGCCGGGCGAGATCCGAGGGGACCGCCTCGGACGAGAAGCCGTACGGCTCGAGCTCGTAGCGGCGGCCGAGCTCCGAGAGCTCGGCCGAGTGGGAGCCGAGCCAGCGGGCGACCGCCTCCTCGCGGCTCACCGGCCGCTCGCCGCCGCCCGGCTCCAGCGGGAGCCCCATGCTGCGCGAGACGTCGACCAAGAGGAGGAGCCGGCTCTTGACCCGCAGCGTCTGGATGAGCCGCACGCCGGGCTCGAAGAAGAGCGCCGCGAGCGCCAGCGCCGAGAGGGCGCGCAGGCCGAGGAGGATCGCGCGGCGGGAGCGCCTCCGCTCGCGCCGCAGCCCGAGCGCCGCGAGGGCGAGCGAGGCGAGGGCCGCGGCGACGAGGAGCCCGAGGAGCGCGCGCGGGAGCGGCGAGAGCGAGACCAGCCGGAAGCTGTCGTAGCCCGCGCTCATCGGCGCCGCTTCAGGATGAACGGCAGGTGGACCTGATCGTCCTTGTAGTCGAGGCAGGTCGCGTACATGGCGAGGTTCACGCCGAGCCGGAACGCCTGCTCGCGCTGCGCCTCGCCGCCGGGGACCACGTCGAACTCCCACTCGCCGCGGTCGTCCCGGGCCCAGGCGCCGCCGAGATCGTTCTGGCTGTAGACCACCGCGAGCCGGTTGCCCACCTGCGCCCCCTCGAGGTACGGCCGGACGATCTGCCGGCCGCCCTGGTGGTCGATCAGGTAGAAGCTCTTGTAGAGGACGTGGCTCGCCGGCACGCGCGCGAGCGGCGACTCGGGGAGGGCGCGGCCGACCTCGCGCCGCACCGCCTCGTCGAAGCCCGACGAGCCGTCGGCCGAGTCGCAGAGGAGGAAGCCGCCGAAGACGAGGAAGCGGCGCAGCGCGCGCGCCTGCGCCTCCGAGAACGGCGGGAACGGCCCCTCGCCCGCGAGGTAGAGGAACGGGTGGTAGAAGAGGCGCGGGTCGTCCGGGGGGAAAAAGACGGCCTCGGGCACGGCCTCGATGCTCGTGCGCGCCTCGAGCTCCCAGCAGAGCCGCCGCAGCGCGTGCTCGCGCGGCTCGTAGCGGCCGCCGTGGACGAGCTGCGCGAAGACCAGCTTCGCGGCGTCGCCGAAGGCGAGCGCGCGGCGGGCGGCGAGCGGCGAGAGGGCGAGGAGCGCGAGGAGCTCGCGGCGCGTCACGCTTCAGATCCCGAGGGACGGGTCGATGGCCGGCCGAAACCCCTCGGGCTCGTACTCGCCGAGGACGGCGTCGAACCGGTAGCGGCCCGAGAGCCCCTCCCGGGCGAAGCGCTCGAGCGTCAGGGCGAGCGCGTCCACGTCCCGCTCGTCGTTGTAGAGGCCGAAGCTCATCCGCACGAGGCCGGGGATCTCGCGCCGGTCGTGGGCGAGCACCTGGTCGATCATCCGGCTCGAGTCGGCCGCCGAGAGCTCGAGCAGCCGCTGGATGAACGGGTGGGCGCAGAAGCAGCCGTGGCGCACGCCGATGGCCCCCTCCCAGGAGATGGCCGCGGAGAGGAGCGAGTGGCCGACGCCCGCGAGGTTGAAGGGGATGACGCCGACCCGGTCCTCGCCCGAGACCCAGCCGGCGTCGCCGTAGAGCGTGATCCCGGGCAGCTTCGCGAGGCGGGCGAGGGCGTAGCGGGTGAGCCGCTGCTCGTGCTCCGCGATGGCGTCGAAGCCGGCCTCGAGCAGGCAGCGGATCGCGCGGGCGAGGGCGATCGCGCCGAGGAGGTTCGGCGTGCCGGGCTCGTCGCGGTCGGGGCTCTGGGACCAGTAGGCGCGGGTGGGGGTGACGACCTCCACCATGCCGCCGCCGACGTGGTCGGGCTCCCCCTGGTCGAAGAGGCGGCGCGGGCCGACCAGCGCGCCGACGCCGTAGGGGGCGTACATCTTGTGGGCGCTGAACGCGAGGAGGTCCAGGTGGCCGGGATCCTCGGGCGGGCGCATGTCGACGCGCCGGTGGGCGGCGAGCTGGGCGCAGTCGGCGAAGCAGAGGGCGCCGTGGCGGTGGGCGAGCGCCGCGATCTCGTGGATCGGCGAGAGGTGGCCCGTGACGTTCGAGGCCGCGGTGGCGGCGACCACGCGGACCCGGCCGCGCCGCAGCTCGGTCTCGAGGGCGTCGAGATCCATGGCGCCGCGCCGGTCGACCGGGAGCCGCACCACCTGGGCGACCTTGCGCCAGGGCAGGTCGTTCGAGTGGTGCTCGGCGTCGGAGAGGCAGACGACGTCGGCCTGCGAGAGGCCGAGCCGCCGGGAGAGCTTGTTCACCATCTCGGTGGTGTTCTTGCCGAAGATGACGGTCTCGTTCGCCGTGGCGCCGACGAAGTCCGCGACGGTGGCGCGGCAGCGCTCGAAGACCTCGGTGGAGAGGCGCGACTTGTAGCCGGTCCCCCGGTGGATCGAGGAGTACCAGGGGAGGAAGCGGTCGATCGTCTCCTGGACCTGGCGGAGCGCGGGCGTCGTGGCGGCGTTGTCGAGGTTGACGTAGCGCCGCTCGCCGCCGAGAAACGGGACCACGGCGTCGGTGCCGACGCAGGAGCGGGAGAGCTCTTCGAAGGTCAGGGACACGCTCCGCGTCGTACCGCCCCAGCGCCGCCCGGGTCAACCGGGCCCTGGCCGTCGATAAGGGCGCAGCTGCTTCGTTGTCGGGCTGGCTGCGCTGCTCATTACCCCACCACGGTAACTCCGCTGCTCGCCAGCCCTCCGCCTCGCATCTGCACCCTTCTCGACGGCCAGGGCATTGCGCGCAAGGCCCTCGCTCGTCAGGGCGGATCCGGGGGGCTCGCCCTCCGGCGCGCTTTTAGCCGACGACGCGGTTGCGGCCCTGGTGCTTCGCCGCGTAGAGGTTCTGGTCGGCGAGCTTGATGAACTGCGCGGGCTCGGTGATCTCGGCCGTCATGTCCGCGACCCCCGCCGAGAGCGTCACCTGGATCCGCTTGCCGTCGAAGCAGAACTCGTGCGCCTCGACGAGCTGGCGCAGCTTCTCGGCGAACTTGCGGACCCGGGCCGGGCCGCTCTCGGGGGAGACGAGCGCGAACTCCTCGCCCCCGTAACGGGCGAAGCACTCTTCTTTGCGGACCTTCGAGCGGATGATCGCGGCGAGCTCGCGCAGCAGCTGGTCGCCCGCGAGGTGGCCGTGGCCGTCGTTGACCGCCTTGAAGTGATCGATGTCGAACATGGTGAGCGAGAGCGGGCGGCCGTAGCGCTGGCCGCGCGCCATCTCGCGCTCGAGGAACTCGAGGAAGTAGCGCTTGTTGTAGCACTGCGTCAGGCCGTCCCCGATGGTGATCCGGTAGATCTCCTCGTGGAAGAGGCTCTCGACGTTGCCGCCGTAGAGGAACTTGAAGATCGCCCCGCCGATCTTGACGAGGTCGCCCGAGCGGAGCGCCACCTCGCCGCGCACCTCCGCGTCGTTCAGGAAGGTGCCGTTCGTCGAGCCGAGGTCCGAGAGGAAGACCTTGCCCTCGCGCTGGACGAGCCGCGCGTGGCGCCGCGAGACGTTGTCGAGATCGACCGTGATCTGGTTCCCGATGTCGCGGCCGATGGTGAACTCGCTGTCCGAGAGCTCGTAGCGGTGGCCGAGGTCCGGGCCGTAGATGACGACGAGGCAGGAGCTGCCGTCCCCGAGCAGCTGCTGCTCGATGACGCTGACCTTGGTGACCCGGGTCTCTTGGTCGCCCGCCATTCAGACCTTCCAGTGGATCCGTTCGAAGTCGCGCGTCGGCACCTCGAGCTCGAGCAGGCCGTTCGCAGGAAACCGCTGCACCTCGACCTCCCCCGACAGGAGCCGCACGGCGAGCCAGAGCTTCTCCCCCGCCCCGACGCCCAGCGCCGAGAGCGGGATCTTCCCCTCCAGTATATCGGACAGCGCGATTTCGCCAACCGCCCCCCCCTCCCCCCGGCTCGCGCCGGGGCGAACGGGGAACCGGACCTCCCCCTGGCCCGAGGGCGCGTGCCACTCGAGCGCGAGCGCGAGGCCGGCGGGCACGGGGGCGCCGGGGTCGAGGCGGAAGTAGAGCCGCTCGAGGTCGAAGCCGTAGTGGAAAAGCGAGAACGGCGGCTCGCCCTGGTACATGGCGCCGCGGGAGGGGGCGGCGGGGACGAGGCCGGCGCCGGCCCACTCGCCGTGGACGCTGACCCGGCCGTCGATCACCGGGTGGAGGAGCGCGTCGGGCTCGCGGGCGCCCGCGGCCGCGCGCTGCCGCCGCGCCGCCTCGGAGATCGGCCGCCGCACGGCCTCCGGCGGCGGGCGGCCGAGGGCCCGGCAGGCCGCGGCGAGGTGGCCGCGGAAGAGCGCGTCGAACTCGGCGGCGCTGTCGGTCTGAAAATCGTCACCGTACCACCAGAACCAGTCGCTCCCCTCGGCGCGCAGGAGCTGGTCCCGGGCGCGGTCGAGGGCCGCGGCCGAGGCGCCCTCGGCCCGCGCCCGGTCGTAGAGCCTGCGCACCTCGCCGAGCGCGTTCCAGGCCGCGCGGTCCTCGGCGTGGCCGATCCAGATCCGGAAGCTCGACTCGATCCAGGAGCCCGCGTGGAGCCTTTGGAGGGTGGAGGTCGGGGGCGAGCGGGCGAGCCGGTCGCGCAGGAGGATCGGGGTCACCCCCCCCTCCTCGCGCTCGAGCGCCTCGCAGAGTCGGTGCAGGAACTCGCGGCCGCTCTCCGGGTAGTGCTCCCAGGGGTTCTCGCCGTCGAGGACGATCGAGACGAGCGGCCGCTCGCGCCCGCTCGCGCCCTGGCCGATGGCCCGCAGGTGGCCGAAGAGGTCTTGGACCGCGGCGGCCGCCGGGCTCTTCGCGTAGCTGAAGCCGATGAGGTCGGAGAGGCCGCGGTCGCGGAAGACGATCGCGACTTCGCCGGCCGGCGTCTCGAGGCGGTAGGGGCGGTAGAGGAGGTCGCGGGGCGATCCGGCGGGCAGCGAGCGGAAGAGGACGCCCTCGTCCGAGGCGATCCAGCGGGTCCCCGCCCCCGCGAAGATCGCGGCCGCCTCCCACGAGACGCTCCCCTCGGCGGGCCACATGCCGGCGGGCGGGGCGCCGAAGCGGCGGGCGTGGCTCTCGCGGGCGAGCCGCAGCTGCTCGCGCGCGTCCTCGGGGAAGGCGAACCGCTCGGGCATCGGCCGGTCCGGCAGCGCCTCTCGCGCGCAGTCGCTGTCGACGAGGAGCGGCAGGATGGGGTGGTAGTGGGGCGTGGCCGTCAGCTCCACCGTGCCCCGCTCGGCGAGCCCCCGGTAGAGCGGCAGCAGCGCCCGCAACGCCCGCTCCTGCGCGGCCAAGACGGCGCGCTTGTCGTCCTCGTCGAAGCCGCGCCCCTTCTCGAAGAGCGCCCGCAGGATCGGCTCCTCGGCGCGCAGCGAGAAGCCGGTCCAGGCGAGGTTGAAGAGCAGCTGCAGGTCGCGCAGCTCCTCGACCGAGGCGGCCTTGGCGAGGCGCGGCAGGTCGACCCGCGAGAGATCCGGCCCCCGCTTCGCGAGGAGCTCCCAGTAGCGAGCTACGGGCCGGATCTCGGTCTCCCAGTCCACCATGAAGAACGAGCGGAGGATCTGCTCCCGATCCGGCTGGGAGAGATCGGCGGCGGGCTTGCGGGACAGCTCGAGAAACCGGTCGCGCACCCTCCCCTCGACGTAGCCCTCGATCTGGTCGAGCAGGCTCGGCACGAGGTTCACGTGGACCCGGGCGCCCGGGTGGGCCTCGAGGAGCCGGCCGACGTCGTAATAGGCGCGGGAGGCGTGCAGCCGGACCCAGGGGAGGATCGCCTCCCCGCTCTCCGGATCGACGTAGTCCGGCTGGTGCATGTGGAGGACGAGGGCGAGATCGACCATGGCCCTAATGTACCCCGTCACAATCAGCGGAACGATCGATCCGGCCGCCGGAGGCGGCCCGGCCGGGAGTCCGGCCGTGGCAGGGAGGGAATGCCAGGCTGCGCCAGCGGCCTGGCAGGGAGGGCGGCACGCCCTCCGTCGAAGGGCTAGTGTGCCCAGAACGCCGAAACGTGCCGCTTATTCTGGCGGGGCACACTAGCGAGGCTAGCACGCGTCGCGGCGCGGCCCGCGAGTGAATGCGCCGCCCCCCCCGGCCGTCCGACGCCTGGCACGCCCGTGGAGACGAATTTATGCTCGCCCGCATGCGCCTCGTCAGCTCGGTCGCCCTCTCGGTCCTCGCCCTGGGCGCGGCCCTGCCCGCCCAAGCCTTCACCGCGGACCACCTCTTCGTCGGCGTCACCGGGGGCGGCGTCGGCATGCCCGTCCCGGGCTCGCTCGCGACCCCGACCTGCGACTCCTTCGGGAACTGCGGCTACCCGTACTTCGGCTCCGCCATCGGCGGCGTCGAGATCGGCGTCGACTCGGACTACGGCTGGCAGCTCCGGCTGCACGGCTTCACGGTGATGCCGGTCCCGTCGGCGTTCGATCGGCTCGAGGGCGCGACGCTCGACCTGCGCTACGTCATCCCCACCGGGGGCGATCGGGCCTTCCAGCCCTACCTCTCCATCGGTGGCGGCGCCTTCGGCGGGAGCGAGCAGAACAGCCACTTCGTGGGCGGCATCTTCGAGCTCGGCTTCGGCGCCCGCTACCTGTTCTTCGACCACCTCTACGTCGGCGGCGACGCCGAGTGGATCGACCTCTACGGCGGCTCGGTCGAAGGCGCCCTCGGCTGGGAGTTCTGACCGGCGCTACTCGCGGCCGGCGGGCATGGGCGCGAGGCCGCCCGCCGGCGGCAAGACCTGCGGCTCGTCGTCGCCGAGCGTCGACTGGCTCTCCTCCTCGCGCGCGGCGGGCCGCTCGTCGAGGATCACGAGCCGGCTCGCCTCCCGCAGCCCCCCCGGCGAGACGGCGTAGTCGGCGAGGAGCTCGTCGCCGGGTCGCAGGTCGGAGAGCTTGCTCCAGCCGACGTTCTTCGGATCGACGACCTCGGTGTTCGCCGTGGCGTGCAGCTCGACGCTCCCCTGGGGCGTCACGATCGTGAGCCGCTGCTCGAAGGGATCGACCGACTGAAGCTGGCCGCGAAGCTCGCCGCCCTCCTCTGGGCGGCTCCGGAGCGGCTCGTGCGCGCAGCCCAAGAGGGCCGCCGCGGCGAAGAGCGCCCAGCGCCGCGCCGTCACCTCGTCCCCTGGGTCGCGGGCGAGGTCTCCAGCCGCGCGAGCCGGCGCCGCGCGGCCCGCTTCTCCCGCTCGTGGCGGGCGAGCCGGTCCATCGAGTCGAGGTGCCCCTCGGCGCTCTGGCAGGCGAGCGCGGAGACGTGGCGGTGTCGCTCGGCCAGGATCCGGTAGAGGCGGAGCCGCTGCGCGTCCTCCTCGAGCCGGGCCTCGACGCCGTCGAGCTCCTCGGAGAGCGCCGTCCGCTCGGACTCCATCCGCTGCCTCACGGCGAGGACCTCCGGAGGCTCGCGCGGCGCGCACGCCGCAGCCCCGGCCGACAAACCGAAGAGACCGAGCCAGATCCAGCGCATGAGCCGCCGTCGCCGAGTGCGTCGCCCCATCGATGCCCCCGTTCCCCGCCACCCCGTCCCCAGAGGGACCGCTCTCTCACCCGCAAGGCCACGGGTCGAAAGCTAGGCACGCTCGGCCGGGTGGGGCAAAGGTCGCTCGCCCTGGCGGGAGGGCGCCCAGGGCCTTCCGTCCCGGGAGGTGTATAGTCGTTGCCCCCAAGGAGGGTCCGATGATCTGCCCGGTCTGCCAGAGCGAGTTCCGAGAGGGCTTCACGCGCTGCGATGGCTGCGAGGTCGAGCTGGTCGCGCACCTCGAGCGGCTTCCGGACGAGGCCTTTCGAAAGCTCGAGGGGCTCCTCGACGACGGGAAGGCGGCCCTCTCGGAGCCGCGGAGCCTCGAGGACGCGCAGCGAGACCAGGAGCTCCTCCACGAGGCCCGGATCCCGTGTCTGCTCTACGGGAACCCGGCCGTCCTCACCTCGAGCGGCGCGCCGGTCTACTACCAGCTCGCCCTCCTGCCGGAGGACGTCGAGCTCGCGCGCCAGACGCTCGCGGAGCGGCGCCGCCGCATGCTCGAGGCGGAGGGGGTCGAGGTGAAGGACGCGGTGGTCGATCTGACGGCGACCGAGATCGCCTGCCCGGCCTGCGGCTTCGTCTTCCCGCGGGCCGAGGAGTGCCCCGACTGCGGCCTCTTCGTCGGCCCCGTCCCCGCCGCCGAGCCGAGCCCGAAACCCGAGGGCTCGCCGGGCTGATCGAGGGGCTATCGCGCCGGGGCGCGCGCCACCGAGAGGACCCGGTGGACCTCCTCGAGGGCCTTGCGCGAATCGGCGAGCGTGCTGCGCTCGCGCGCCGCCCGGGAGAGCTCTTCGGTGAGCCGCTTCTGCTCGATGGCGAGCCGGGCGACCTCCCGCTCGAGGGCCGCCCGCTCGACCTGCTCGGCGTCGAGCTCCCGAATGAGCTCGGACCGCTCGCCGCGGAGCTCCGCGAGGAGGCGGCGGGCCTCGTCGAGCTGCCCCTCGGCCTTCGCGAGCGCCTCGGCCCGCGCCGCCTCGGCGGCGCGCCCGGCCCCGATCTCGAGCAGGGCCTCGTCCCGCTCCTCCTCGAGCGCGGAGAGCTCGCCCTCGAGCGATCCGAGCAGGGAGCGGCTGGCGACGAGCTGCGCCTCGGCCTCCTCGCGGGCTCGCCGGTGGCGCCCGACCTCGCCGACCGCGCGGTCGAGCTCGGCTCGCGAGCGGGCGAGCTCGGCCTCGAGCGCCTCGCCCCGCTCCCGCGCCTGGGCGAGCTCGCGTGCCAGCGCCTCGGCCGCGCCGAGCACCTCCTCGGCGGCGCGCGGCGAGTCCGGATCGAGCGTGGGGCCGGCGACCGCGAGCGCCGCCAGTCGGCTGCGGAGCTTGCGGCGCCGGAGCTCGCTCGCGACCTGCCCCGCGCTCGCGTCGGGCGGGGGCGCAGCGGAGGCGCGGGGGGCGGG
>JAJXUD010000092.1 GCA_021783235.1 Myxococcales bacterium
CTTCGTCGACGGACCGTCCAAGGAGAGGATCGCGGCCCTCCAGGCGATCGCCGAGACCCTCGCGGTCCCTTGAGGGAGGGCGCCGCGCCGCTTTCGGGCCGCTGCCCCGCCGCGCGGCCGGCGGCGCCGCTGGCGGACGCCGCTCGCGCGGGCGGCGTGGACGACGGCGTCGACCACGGCGGGCACGCGGACGGGCCGCTTTCGGTGGTATACGACCGCCCCGAGGGAGGCGGCATGACCACCTTGATCTGGGCGGCGCTGCTCGCGCGGGGAGGAGCGATGAAGATCGTCTCGCCGAAGTTCGAGCCGAACGGGGCCATCCCCTCGGCCTACAGCTGCGAGGGGGCCGACCGCTCGCCGCCGCTCCGCTTCGAGGGGATCCCGGCGGGGACCAAGTCGCTCGCGCTCGTCGTCGACGACCCCGACGCGCCGGATCCCGCGGCGCCCAAGACCAGCTGGGTCCACTGGCTCGTGTACGACCTGCCGCCGGACTCGACCGGCCTGTCGGAGGGCGCGGGCGACGGCAAACTGCCCGCGGGCGCCAAGGCCGGCACGAACGACTGGAAGAAGGCCGCCTGGGGCGGGCCCTGTCCCCCCGTCGGCCGCCACCGCTACCTCTTCAAGCTCTACGCGCTCGACCGGAGGCTCGAGGGGCTCGGCCAGCCGACCAAGGCGGAGCTCGAGCGGGCGATGGAGGGGCACGTGCTCGCGAAGGCGGAGCTCGTGGGGACGTACCAGAAGGGGCGCTAGCGGCCCGAGGCCATCGCCGCGCCTTCCGCGAGCTGACCGACGGGCGACGGCGTGCGCGCGACGCTGGTGGGCGAGAGCGAGGCGCTGCGCGCGGCGAGGCGGCTCATCGAGCGGACGGGACAGCCGAAAGGGCAGCTTGAACGCGCCCCTGCCGTCCCCGTCGTCGAGCCGGTCCTCGTGGCGGTGGCGGATCACGGGCAGCACGGGGGCCACGCGCTCGCGCCGAGGCGGCTCGACGAGCAGCCGATGAAGGACAACGGCATGCCGGTGGCGGTGAAGCGCGAGGGAGAGGCGCTGGAGTTCGAGGTGACGCGCGACGCTCGCGGCCTCCACGCGGCCGTCGGGCTCGAAGCGCCGCACGGCGACGCCGAGCTGGCCCACTCGGGCGAGGAAGAGAGCCGTTGCGGCAAGGATTGCGGCCACGTCGGCCCGCGGGTGACGCTCGACCGCTCGCCGAAGGGGCAGCTCCTCGTCGTCGTGGCGGTGGGCGACGAGCCGCTCGAGGACGAGCGCTTCGACGAGGGGCTGCCCCTCGACGTCGACGACGAGAAGCTCGAGGTCGGCGAGCACGACCGAGGGCTCGTGAGCCTCGAGCGGCAGGTCGAGAGGCCCTCGCCCTGGCGGCACCGGCTGGGCGGGTTGGAGGAGGGCCTCAACCGGTAGGCGCAGAGCCACGACGGCTGGCTCGATCCTCTCGACGGACTCGTGAAGAGCCTGTTCCGGTCGGTGATGGCTCATCACGGACCCATCAAGAGGCATCACCGGTCGGTGATGACTCATCACGGACCCGTCATGAGGCTTCACGGGTCGGTGATGGCTCATCACGGACCCGTCATGAGGCTTCACCGGTCGGTGATGGCTCATCACCGACCCGTCATGAGGCTTCACCGGTCGGTCATGCCTCATCACCGACCCGTCATGAGGCATCACCGGTCGGTGATGACTCATCACCGACCCGTCATGAGGCTTCACCGGTCGGTGATGGCTCATCACGGACCCATCATGAGGCTTCACCGGTCGGTGATGGCTCTTCACCGACCCGTCATGAGGCTTCACCGGTCCGTGATGGCTCTTCACCGACCCATCATGAGGCTTCACCGGTCGGTGATGGCTCTTCACCGACCCGTCATGAGGCTTCACCGGTCCGTGATGGCTCTTCACCAACCCGTCAAGAGGGTGTTCCGGTCCGTCGAGGCTCTCAACCCCGAGGTCGGCGCGCCTGCGGCGTCCTGGGGGGGGCAGCAGGGCTCGCCGTTGCCACCCCAGGCGATGCATGCCCCCGCGTCGCAGAAGGAGTCGAAGGCGCGAGGTCCCGTCCGGGCAGCAGGCGCCGCCGGGGACGCCGCAGCCGGCGCGGCCCCCCCCACGCAGACGGCCGCGTCGCAACCGCACGACGCGGCCCCTCCGCTGGTGCGGGCGCCTCCGCTCGACGAGCCTCCGCTCGCGCCGCCCGTGCCGGCGCCGACGCCGGTCGTTCCGTGACTCGCCCGGCCACGGGTCCCGGCGCCCGTGGAGCCGCCGCCGCACCGGCAGCCGCCTTAGCCAAGGGCCCAGCCGCCCCCGTGCCGCCGCGCAGCTCGCTCGAGAACACGCCCGCCTGGCTCGAGGCGCTCGAGATCCAGGCGATGCGCGAGGGGCTCGCCGCCTCCTCGTGCTCGCAAGCCCCTGCGACAATCACGAGTTCTTTCGAGCTCTTGAGCCGCCGCATGTCTCTGCGCTCAGCCGAAAGAAAGTGGGGCAGATCCTCAGGATCGGGGCTTGACGGGGCAGGACGCCCGTGCCACATTCCTCGCATCCGCTACGCCCGTAGGCGGGCAAGTTTCCTGGCCCCGGTGCTCGCGCACCGGGGCCTTTTTCTTTGCCTAAGCCTCGGGGGTCAAGGTGAAAACGGTCCAGTTGCTGATCGATGGCGGCCACCTCATGGCGACCGCAAGAAAGGCAGGTATCAAGTATTCGCCGGACTTCATCGAGCGGGTGGCGCAGCAAGCGGTCGAGCCAAACACGGAGGATCTGATTCGAGTCCTCTACTACGACTGCGCCCCTTACCGCGGAACCGCCAGGCTGCCGATCTCCGGCCTCCAGACGGAGTTCAAAGGAGACGGTGGGTGGCTCGACGATCTCGCCCGGCGTGACCTCTTTGCCGTGCGCAAGGGGGTCCTCAAGTTCCGAGGGTGGACGCGCAAGGATGGAGCGTCGTCTCAACCGCTCTCGGATGCCGACTTCAAGCCAAACTTCGTGCAGAAAGGGGTCGATCTTCGGATCGGGCTCGACCTCTCCAACCTGGCGAACCACCGGTCGGTCGATCGCGTTCTCATGATCGCAGCGGATACCGACCTGATCCCAGCGATGAAGTACGGCCGCGTCTGCGGGCTACAGATTGTCTCCGTCGTCCACCCCGGCGTGAGGCTCTCGGGGGAGTTCCTCGCGCATGTCGATCTGAGGCGCGAACGACCGTGGCCGACGGCGGTGGAGTCGGCCCCAGCGCTCGCCGCCTCGTAGGTCCTCCCCATGCACGCGCTGGTCGACGCGGAGGGGGCGCGTCTTTCTCGTGGACGCGCACGCGCTCACGCTCGCCGGCACGCCCCGGCCGGGCGCCGGGGCCGGCGAGCGACCTCTACGCGCTCGGCCGGACGATCCTCTGGCTCCTCGCGCGCCGCTTCCAGACGCCTGTGGGCTCCACCCCCCAGTCGATGTGGAGACGACACCACGGTTTTCCGCTGCCGGGCCCCCGATGGCGCGGAGAACCGGCCAGATCGGCAGCGCTCGCGACGGCCCCGAGATTGCTTTGATCGTTCGGATGATCACAGCGACGGTAGAGCCGAGGCGCTTCGCGATGTGCGGCGCGATGCCAAGAGTCCGATGGCTGGCGCTGGCCGCTTCTCTCGTCTCCTTTGGCCTCGCCGGCTGCGCCGGCGGCGCCCGCGGCGGCCCCGATGGCGGCGCCGGCTGCACGCCAGCCTGTGGCGCGGGGCTCCGTTGCCTGGCCGGAAGCTGCGTGCCGACGGCCTGTTCGAGCGCTGGCGACTGTCCCGCTGGCTGGAGCTGCCTCGGCGGCTTCTGCTCCAGCGGCGCCTGCTCGCCACCCTGCGGAGCCTCCGACGTCTGCGTGGCCGGAGCCTGCCAGTCGACGGGGAGCTCGACCAGCGGCGGCAGCAGCGGCGGGAGTGGCAGCAGCAGCAGCAGCAGCGGCGGCGGGAGCGGCAGCGGCAGCAGCGGCGGCAGCGGGAGTGGCGGCAGCAGCGGCGGCGGCACTGCCTGCGCCGTCCAGGGATTCCCGGGCTTCGCCGCCGCGAAGGCCTACCCCATTGGGGCCTTCTCGGTCGCGGTGGCCGACTTCAACGGTGACGGCAATCCAGACATCGCGGTCGCCGCCGGCGCGTCCGGCGTGGGCGTCTCCCTGAACCAGGGGAATGGACAGTTCGGCGCCGCGAGCAGCTATCTGACCGGCAGCCAGACGCTCTCGGTGGCGGCGGGGGACTTCAACGGCGATGGCAAGCCCGACCTCGCCGCGATCACGGCCGACGGCATGGTGCATCTGTTCCTGAACCAGGGGAGCGGGACCTTCGCCGGCCAGCTGATCCTCTCCGCGGGGGGCGCGGGCGCCACCCCCACCTTCGTGACCGTGGGGGACTTCAACGGAGACGGCAAGCCCGATCTCGCGATCGCCAACGCGGGCAACAACGCGGGCAGCAGCACGGTCGACGTGCTGCTGAACCAGGGGGGCGGGACCTTCGGCTCCCCGGTCGCCTATGCCGTTGGGAACGACCCCGACTCCGTGGCGGTGGGAGACTTCAACGGCGATGGGAAGCCGGACCTCGCCGTGGCAAGCCTGAACGACAATGCGGTCAGCGTCCTGCTGAACCAGGGGAACGGGACGTTCGGAGCGCAGGCGACCTACGCGGTGGGGAACTACCCCACCTCCGTGGCGGTGGGCGACTTCAACGGCGATGGAAAGCCGGACCTCGCCGTCGCGAACTCCGGCGACGGAAGGGTGGGGCTGCTCCTGAACGCGGGGGGGGGGACCTTCGCCTCCGAGCTGACCTACTTCGTGGGAATGGAGCCCACCTCGGTGGTCGCGGCAGACTTCGACGGCGACGGCAAGCCGGATCTCGCCACGGCGAATACCGGCGATGACACGGTGAGCGTGCTTCTGAACCAGGGCAGCGGGACCTTCGCCGCCCAGACGACCCATGCCATCACCGGCAACGGGAACTACACCTTTCCCATGGCCGCGGGAGACTTCAACCGGGATGGCAAGCCCGACCTGGCCGTGGCGGTGGGCGGCGGCGGACTCGACGTGCTCCTCGCCCTCTGCGGCCCAACGCCCGGTGCGCCCGATGCGGGGAGCTGCGCCTCCAGCGGCTTCACCGGCTTCTCGGTCGGCCAGACGGTCCTCGGCGCGCCCACCTTTTCCGCGGGGGCGGTCGCGGGCGACTTCACCGGCGGCGGCAAACCCGATCTCGCCTTGGGGGCGCGGAGCACGACTGAATGGGATCTGCTCTCGAACGAGGGCAACGGGGCCTTGGCCGCTCCGCTCAAGTACCCGGCCGTGGTCGCCAATGGACAGAGCGAGGGCTTCGCGATGGGCGATCTCAACGGCGACGGAAAGCCGGACCTCGCCTTCATCGATGCCACGAACATGGCGGTCGACGTGGTCCTGAACCAGGGCGGCGGGACGTTTGCGGCGCCGGTCGCCTACCCGGTCGGGAACCTCCCCGACTCCGTGGCGGTGGGAGACTTCAACGGGGACGGCAAGCCCGACCTGGCCGTGGCGAACGGAAACGGCGACACGGTCAGCGTTCTCCTGAACAGCGGCGGCGGGACGTTCCAGGCGCAGCTGACCTACGCGGCGGGGAGCGCCCCCGGCCACGTGGCGGTGGGGGACTTCAACCACGACGGGAAGCCCGACCTCGCCGTCGTGACCGGCAGCACGGTTGGCGTGCTCTTGAACCAGGGCGGGGGGACCTTCGCGGCCCCCGTGAGCTACGGCGTCGGGAGCGGTCCCGTCTCCCTGAACGTCGGCGACTTCAACGGCGACGGGAGCTCCGACCTCGCCGTCGTGAACCTGAACGACAGCACGGTCAGCGTGCTCTTGGCCCAGGGCGGCGGGACGTTCGCCGCGCAGCAGACCTACGCCGTGGGGCCCCTGGACGCGACCGCACAGTTCCTCCAGCCGGCCGTCGGGGACTTCAACGGCGACGGCAAGCCGGACCTCGCCGTGCCGAACTACGGCGCGGGCACGCTGGGCGTGCTCCTGAACCAGGGAAACGGAACGTTCGCCGCCCAGTTGACCTACGCGGTGGGGCTCCACCCCGATTCCGTGGCGGTGGCCGACTTCAACGGCGACGGCAGGCTAGACCTCGCGGTCCACAACGTCTTCGACGCCACGGTGAAGCTGCTCGTGAACCAGTGCCCGTAGCGGCGGGCCGTCTGGCGGCATCGAGACGCAGAATACCGCGCTCGGCGCCCTCGTCACCCCAACCCCTCCAGCCCCGCCGGCAGCCGGAACTCCAAGAGGCAGTTGCCGCAGCGCAGCCGCCGCGACCCCTCGTCGACCAGCAAGAGCTCCCCCTCGTCCGCAACCTCGAACTCCCCGCCCTCCCCAAGCTCCAGCCGCCGCTCGCGCGTCTCGTCCTCGAGGTAGCGGAACCAGTCGTCGTGCTCCCCAGGCTCGCGCCCATCCCAGCCGCAGGAGGGGCAGGTCGGTCGCTTGATCCTTTGCGGCATGGTGGCCTCCAGAGCGGCGGGTAGGCTACAACTCCGGTCCGACCTCGGAGGTCCGCCATGCCCGATGCCATGGAAGCGCTCGTCGAGGTGATCCGCCGCGGGCTCCCCGGGCCCGAGGGCGGCGTCAGGCCGCTGCTCGAAGGGCTCTTCGGCAAGCGCTACCAGCAGCGCCACTTCGAGAAGACGATGGTCCGCGACGCCTACGCGCTCGCCTCCGAGGCCGACGCGGGCGTCCCGTACGCGGGGCTCGTCCAGCCCGACAACCCGCCCTCCGGCCCCTACGGCGGCACGAGCCTCGTCTGGTTCCCCCGCGGAGACCCGGCCGGCGAGGGCGAGAGCCTGCTCGCGCTCGTCGTCGGCACGCGCGGCCTCTCGCCGGACGAAGGGATCCTCACGCGGCCCGGCCACCGGCGCCGCCTCGCCGCGCTCCGCCGGCTGCTCTCGCGCCAGGGCGTCGAGGCCTGGACGAAGCCCGACCCCTCCGCCCTCGGCGTCCCCGTCCCCAAGGTCGCCGCCGAGCGCTTCCCCGGCTTCGAGAACGCCCTGCGCCGCTACGGCAACGAGGTCTACTGCCTCGCGCGCGTCCCCAGAGAGCCGGAGGCCGCCCGCCCGGTCGTCCAGGCGCTTCTCGACCTCTACGCCTACGAGCGCGGCTGGCAGCCGCTCAAGGACGCGAAGTCCGAGTTCGACGCCTTCCACGCGCGGCTGCGGGACGACCTCTTCCCCGCCGTCCGGGAGAAGGAGGTCGCGGGGCTGCTGCGCCGCCGCCGCTTCGTCGTCCTGCAGGGGCCGCCGGGCACCGGCAAGTCGCGCCTCGCGCGCCAGATCCTCGAGAACGCCTTCGAGGGGCGCGGGAAGACCGTGCAGTTCCACCCCGCCGTCACCTACGAGGACTTCGTCGTCGGCCTCTCGCCGGACGCGAGCCGCGAGAGCCTCCGCTTCGAGGTCCGCCCCGGCTGGCTGCTCCAGGCCGTGCGCGAGGCCGCGGCGGGCCCCTACCTCCTCGTCATCGACGAGCTGAACCGCGCCGACCTCGGCAAGGTGCTCGGCGAGGCCATCTACCTCTTCGAGGCCGGCGAGCTGGGCGGTCCCAAGGGGCGCAGCGTCCAGCTCGCCCACGCCGTGCCGGGGCTCGACCCGCTCACGCTCCCCGAGAACCTCTTCGTCCTCGGCACCATGAACACGGCCGACCGGAGCATCGCGAGCCTCGACCTCGCGGTGCGCCGCCGCTTCGCCTTCGTCACCCTGCCCCCCGACCGGACGGTGGTCGCCGCCGGCTCCACGCCGCTGGGCCTCCAGCTCTTCGATCGGCTGGCCGACGTCTTCGTCGAGCACGCCCCCGACGAAGCCCTGGACCTCTTCCCCGGCCACTCCTACTTCCTCGCGAAGACCGACGCCGACCTGAAGGAGCGCTCCCGCCACGAGCTGCTCCCGCTCCTCGACGAGTACCTGCGGCAGGGCTTCATGGGCGCCGCCGCGAGCGAGCTCAACGCCGTGCGCGACGCCCTCCAGGACGCCGCCGGTTCGGATGCCGGCCGCGCGTAGGCCGAGCCGCCGGCGCGTCCGGGGACCCGCCCTCTGGTCCGCGCCCAGGCTCGCGGACCCGAGCCGGCTCTACCACGCCACCGATCACGGCCGCCCCGTCACGCTGGAGCCCGAGCGGTTTGGCCCCGCGCAGCGCGGCGGCGGCTGGGGCCCGTTCGCCGAGTCCTTTCTCCGGCTGAACGAGCCCGCCCTGGCGGCGCTGGACGTGAGGCCAGAGGTCGACGCCACCGCGGAGGGCGCGCGCGTGCGGCTCGTCCCCGGCGGCCGCACGGGCGCCGTCCCCCTCCGCTCCGCCCAGACCGGCCACGTCGCCGCCGGCCTCGTCGTCCGCCCCCGCTTCGGCTGGGCCGGCGTCGGCAGCGTCCTCTCCGAGACCGGCTGGCACGCCGCGCCCGAGTTCCTCGCGCTGCCGCTCGTCCCCGGCAGCGGCCGCGAGGTGCCGCCGTGGGTTCTCGCGGGCCCCGTCCTCGCCCGCCTCGCCGCGCTGCTGCGCGCCCTGCGGCGCGGCTACGAGGATCGCGAGGAGATCCTTCGCCGCCCCCGCGGCCGCATCCTCTGGGGCCAGTACGCGAGCCAGCTCCTGCCCCACGGCCGCTGGGACAAGCTCCCCTGCCGCTTCCCCGACCTCGGCACGGACCCCAGGCTCAAGCGGACCGTCCGCTGGGCCATCGAGCGGATCCGGCGCGACCTCGTCGCCATCGGCGGTCGCGATCCCGTGGCCACGTCCCTCACCTGGCTCGCCGATCGGCTCATCGAGCTGCTCCACGACGTCCGGCCCGAGGAGCCGCGACGCGACGAGCTGCGCGTCGCCCTCGGCCCCGGCAGGGCCGGGGCCGAGGCCCTGCGCCGCGGCATCGAGGCCGTCGGCTGGATCGTCGACGAGCGCGGCCTCGGTGGCGGCCGCGAGCAGGACGGCCTCGCCTGGCAGCTCCCCCTCGACCGGCTCTGGGAGGGCTACGTCGAGTCGGTGGTGCGCCGGGAGGCCGCCCAGGTCGGCGGCGAGGTGAAGACCGGCCGCCTCGGCGAGACGACCTTCCCCATCCGCTGGTCCCAGCCCGCCCAGGGCTCCCTCGGCAAGCTCGTCCCCGACCTCGTCGTCCGACGCGGCCGCGAGCTGCGAATCGTCGACGCGAAGTACAAGGCCCACCTCGCCGAGCTGGACGAGCAGGGCTGGCACCGCTTCGCCGACGACAGCCGCGACGCCCACCGCGCGGACGTCCACCAGCTGCTCGCCTACGCGGCGCTGTACGAGGCGGAGGAGATCACCGCGACGCTGATCTACCCGCTGAGGCGGGAGACGTACGAGGCGCTGCGGGAGCGGGGGCGGGACGTGGCTCGGGCGGAGCTATCGCATGGCGGGCGGCGGCTGACGCTGGAGCTTCGGGGCCTCGCCTTCGGTCCAGGAAGGATCCTCCAGTCTCAGGCCGGATCCTGATCGCCTCCTGACCGAGCGAGAGCACTGGAACCCGCCGGTAGCCGGAACTCCGAGACGCCGGCGGCCAGCGCGCAGCCGCTCGTCGGGAGCCGCCGGACGTTGCTGCCGAGCGGGACGCTCCAGAGAAAGTCGATCCAGTAGACGTTCGCGGCCTCGACTGCGCGGGCGCGCCGAACAGCCGCTTGAAGAGAATGCGGCCGTTCGAACGCCCGGGGCAGGCCGAACCTGCAGGCAAGAACCTTGTCCCCGCGAGCAGGGTTGTATACGCTTTGTTAGTGGGTGTGCCCGAACCCGATGGGCCCAAGCTTCTGACTATCAAGGTGGCAGCAGGGCCGCTCGGCGTGAGCGAGCGGACCCTGCGTCGTTGGGACGAGACCGGGAAGCTTTGAGCGAAGCTCCACCCGATGAACGGATCCCGGCTATACCTTCGCGGCCAAGTGCTCGAACTGCGGAGGCGGATCCATTCGGAGCCTGAAGCGACGCCATGAGAGCGGACATCCTCAAGCTGCTGCTTCATTCCCATGCGGATGGCGACGAGTCGTCGTTCCGCAAGGCAGCGCTGCAGCTCGCGGCAGCGGAGAGCACCTCCGGGCACGTTCGCGTGGCTGAGGAGATCCGCGCGATCATCGCGAAGATGCCGGCGACCAGCACGCGAAAGACGGAACCTGTCGTCGACATCGCCACCCCGCGCGGCGAACTCGCTGACCTGCTCGAAGGGGGGCACCGCGACGAACGACTGCGCGACATCGTGTTGCGCTCGGATGTGCGCGAGCTGCTGCTGCGCGTGATCTCCGAGAACCGTTCGCGCGGACGCCTCGAGCGCTTCGGGGTGTCTCCTCGACGGCGTCTCCTGTTCCATGGTGCGCCGGGCTGCGGCAAGACCCTCGCCGCGGCTGTGCTCGCAGGCGAGATGGGGCTGCCGTTGATGACGGTGCGGTTCGACGCGCTCTTCTCGCGGTTCCTCGGGGCGACCGCAATCCAGCTGCGCGCGATCTTCGCCGAGATGCCGAGGCGGCCGGGGGTCTATCTGTTCGACGAGTTCGACTCGGTCGCGAAGGCGCGAGGCGACTCGCAGGACGTTGGCGAGATGAACCGCGTCGTCACGGCCTTCCTGCAACTGGTCGACGCCGACGTCAGCGGAAGCATCCTCGTCGCCGCGACGAACCACGTCGAGCTACTCGACCGCGCGGTGTTCCGCCGGTTCGATGTCATCGTTCCGTTCGACACGCCGACGCGCGAGCAGCTGGTTGATCTTCTGAAGCTGCGACTCGGCACGATCGGGCTCGGCGAACGGGACGCGGAGCGTCTTGCAGGCAACGCCGAGGGCTGGAGCTTCGCCGACGTTGTCCGCGCCTGCGACGACGCCGTACGCAGCATGGCCCTCGACGACCGCGAGGAGATCTCCGACCGCGACGTCGTTGCAGCGCTGGAGGAGCTCAAGCGGCGCAAGCTACCGGCCAGGAGCTAACCGATGGCCGAAGACCGGCTTCCGCTACTTCGAGGGCGCATCACCTCGGTCGATACCTATCAGGCCCCGCAGCCTGGGCGAGGAAAGCCCCCGCGGCTTCCATCTCTCGAGCCACACGACCACAGCGCCAAACTGCTGACCCAGCTTGACGCGATCCGAGCGACCGTCAACTCCCGGTCCGAGACCATGCGAGATGAACTTGCGACTCGCGAGATCATCGCCGTTCATCCGGTCCCCGGGGCAGACCTCACTCCCAACCAGCTCGACGATGCGCAGGAAGCGTGGCTGGTTGGTGTGGTTCCCGAGACCGGTGCCGTGCTGCTTGACGTGGCAAGCGCCGACGTCGGGTACCTGCGCAAGAAGATCGAAGCCTTTGGCGACGACTCGAAGGTCGCCTCGAAGACGCACAAGGACGGGACTCCGAAGCTGGACGAGGCTGGCGCCCAGGTGATCTCGCGTGCAGCGGAGACGGCGGTGGCTCCGATCGAGGCCCTGCAGATCGCCTCGCTCGATGACGTTCGCGGGCCGCGTCTTCGCGCGGAGGCCATCTCCGAGGACCGGGCATACTGGTTCGAGGTCACTTGCCGAGGTGGATATCGCCGACCAGGAAAGCTCAGCGAGAGCAGCCGTTTGCAGATCGCGCGGCAGCTTCATCGCCTTGGGGCATCACCGCTTACGCTCGAGGAGTTCAGTGGCCCTGAGCACGTCTACTACTTTCTCCGACTCACGAAACACCAGCTGGAGGCGCTCCTCCAGGCGACCGACTGCGTCTATGAGGTCGAGCTCGCACCACCGGCCATTCGCGACATGAAGCTCGTCGACACGGTAACGCCGGTCGACCTGAAGTCCTTTTCGTTGCAGGCGCCGCCTGCCGATGCCCCCGTGGTCGTGGTGATGGACACGGGCATAGCCACGGAACATTCGCTGCTGAAGCCCGCGCTCCTTCCGCCTACCGTGGCCGGCCCGGAGATCACGGGGCCTGAAGACACCCACGGGCACGGGACTCAGATGGCCGGGTTGGCCCTCTACGCAGACCTTGGCGCGTCGATCGAGCAAGGCGCACACGTCGCTACGCATTGGCTCCAGGGCAGCAGGCTCCTCGTTAGGCCACATGGCGGGACAGCCTCCGACGCGAGCCACGAGAAGTGGCCCGTGCTCACTCAGGGAGCGGTGCGCGCCGCCGAGGACGCGGACCCCCAGCCGCGCAACCGCGTCTTCACGATGGCCGTCACGCGCACGATGCAGGACCCGCCGTTCACAGAGCCGGTGCCGACGCTGTGGAGTCACGCAGTAGACGTCGTCGCATTCGGCGAGGGCCAAGGACGATTGCTGGTCGTCTCCGCTGGAAATGCAAGGGAATCGCAATGGCTAGCCCTTGCCGAGCAATATCCGCAGTTGCAGCTCTCCGAGAAGATCCACGAACCAGCCCAAGCAGCCAATGCACTCACTGTCGGAGCGTACACAGAACGTGTTGAGCTTCCACCGGGTCCGACTTACGCAGAGTACCGCGTCGTGGCCGCAAAGCGCGGGGGAATCTCACCATTCACCAGCGCCGGTGTTGCCGACCCAGAGTGGCCCATTAAGCCTGACGTGGTGCTGGAAGGTGGGAATCTCGCGGTCTCGCAGCTCCTCTACGATTCGGGCATCGCAACGCTCTCCGCCTTGACCACGCAGAGGACGCAGATTGCCGGCAAGCCGCTGACGACGCTCAACATGACGAGCGAAGCCACGGCACACGCGGCGCGGTTGGCGGCCTCACTCTGGTCTTCCGAACCCAAGCTCCGACCTGAGACAGTTCGTGGCCTCATCGTCCATTCGGCAAGCTGGACGACGACGATGGTCGAGCAGTTTCCGGGCATCAATGACCGGCTGCTCGCGTGCGGGTACGGTGTCCCGAACGAGCGACTCGCTTCAGAGTGCGCTCACGGGGTAGCGACGATTGTGGTCGAGGACAAGCTTCCGAACGCCGTGTTCGAAGACGCGCCCAAGAAGAGAGCACCGAAGCGGCCAACTACAAAGACGACCGAACCGAAGCCGCGCCGCAAGGTCAAGGTGTACCGGCTGCCTCTTCCCGAGAGCCTGCTGCTCGAATCGGACCCAGACGCGGAACTGCGCGTCACGCTCTCGTACTTCTCGGAGCCGAACAAGTTCGGGCGACGCACGTATCGCGGGCTGGACCTGAAGTGGGACATGCAAGGCCCGCAGGAATCTCAAGATGAGTTCCTGCAGCGCATCAACGTGCTCAAGCGCCCGAAGGGCTCCGACGGTAGGCCCATGAAAGTCGCCAGCAAGAAGCCGTTCCCGTGGGACGTTGGCATCCAATGGAGGAGCCGCGGCACGGTTCAGAGCGACCGATGGCGCGGCAAGATGTCGGCGCTGGTCGGCGACAAGCTCATCGCCATCGTTCCAGTGCTCGGCTGGTGGGATCAGCGCAAACATCTCAAGACGCAGGAGATGCCGTTCTCGCTCGTCGTGTCGGTGTTCGGCCCAGGAGTCTACGCGGCCATCAAGCCGAGAATCGAAGCGGAAGCGCACGTACCGATCGAGGTGTAGCGTGTCGGAGCCCGAGCCCACGATCGCCGACGAGGTCGAGCGATTATTCCGAACCGGCAAGACCGATCCGCACCTTGCCGCCAGGTCGGGTGGCTTCATGGAGCGAGCCAACTGCTTCCACGAGGACCTTCGTGGCTCCCTGGCCTCTGAGGTTGCAGGCAAGTTTCAGCGCTCTCGCGCGAGTGAACCGCCCGGGAGCGGATCCACGCGCTCGGCGCCCCCCCCGCCCAACCTTCCACGCTCCGCGCGGGGGAGAAGCGCCTGCGGATCTCGATGGGGGAGACCACAAGGCGGGCGGAAACGAGGGTAAGCCCCAATGCCGGTGAGTTAAGCAAGGCGAGTGCTCCCTCGGGCGGAATTTCGGCTGTAGTTGCTCATCTTTATCTTCACCGCGCGAGCGTAGCGGCGAGGCCTGCGGGGAGGGAGAATGAGCAGT
>JAJXUD010000133.1 GCA_021783235.1 Myxococcales bacterium
CGGGCAGGGGGTGGGGAAGACGGTGACGGTTCTGCGGGGGCTCGGGGGGATGAAGTTCGCGGCGCCGGTGGAGGTCTGGGTGCCGCAGAGCCCGAACGCGCTGGCGGTGGGCGACATGGACGGCGACGGCAAGCCAGACCTGGTCGTGGCGACGACGCAGGGGGTGGCGATCCTGCACAACCTCGGGGCGAAGGGGTTCGAGCGGTAGAGCGAGGGATCGGTGGGAATGGGGAACTGGGTGCACAACCACGACGGGGCGAACCAGATCGCCGAGGCGAAGGACGCGAACGGGAACCTGATGCAGGACCAGTACGATCTCGGCGGCCGGATCACGGCCATGAACTCCTCGGTGACGAACCAGAGCCTCGCCTACCTCTACGACAAGAGCTGCGCGCTGACATGAACCTCTTTGCGAGCAGGCGGGTGAACCTGCGCGGGCTCCTCGTGGGGCTCGCGATTGGCTGGGTCGGCTGCAGCCACGGGACGGTGCGGCCGCCCTCCTCGAACGACCGAACGCTCGCCGAGCGGGTGCGGGCCTTCCAGGCGCGGCTGGCGCGGGAGGGTCCGAAGGCGTGGCCGGGCTTCAAGCTGGTGCCCGGGACGTTCGTCGTCATCGACGAGCACCAGGCCGAGTGCTTCGGTGCCGACTGTCCAGCGCCGTTCCGAGGTGGCCGGGGCGTGACATCCAAGCCCTTCGGCTTCGAATCCTTCAGCCAGGACCCAGAAGCGTGGGACTGGGCCTCGGTGCCGCCAGCGCCTGCGGAGAGGGGCGAGTTTGAGCGAGCGACAACGCTCTCGACGTACGCGACCGGCGCGAGGCCGTTCGAACTCGCGATGGCTGAGGACGCGTTCAGTGGGTTCATCAGCAGTTGGCCGGCAGAGGGCGAACGGGTCATCGGACTGTTCTTTCTCGGGCCGAGGCAGAGGTCCCTTTCCGAACCGCAACTCCTCGACGACGCGCGGAGCGAGGAGAAGATCCTATCGGATATTCTCTTTCGTGCGGCTCCCGACCGCCTTCCCCTGTACGCGGAGTGGGTGAAGATCAGCAAGCGTCTTGCTATTCTAGAGGGTGGTGAGGAAGAAGAACATCTCTCAACGTATCTGGGATTGGAGCGCTATGTCGCCGCCGCCGTAATCAAAGGGAAGCAGCGGGCGATCCAATCCATCGCCGCGGAGTTGAACGCAGGGATGGCAGACCTCTGGCCAGAATATTGGCTCCTCTATCAAAGACCCTGGGTGGTTGGAGGGGCCCTTGCTTTCGTGCTCGACGGCCTCGAGCGCGGCTGGAAGCAGGCGTTCGCGACCGACCATCTCTCGCTCGCTGAGAGGGTCCGAGTTGGAATCAAGTGGCATGAGGCCGCGGTCAGGTCGCAGGAATCGCAGGAGAGAAGCAGGCCCAGGTGGGGGAAGTCGTTCTCGCCAAACGCCGAGGGAGGGCCGGAGTGTGAACATTCGGTTGGCCCCGGCTCCGCGGTGGTGCTGGTCGCTGCACAGCACGGCGATCATTACTTCGTCGAGCCGCTCCGCGCGACGAGTGACCCCAATCCAGCGGCACGACGCCTCGGGGATGCCTTTGTCTTCGGACACGGGAACAGCGTGCGCTTCTCCGGCCGGGTCCAGGCGGACGTGGCCACGCGGGAGGCCTGCCTGCACCTGGATGGGAAGAGGGCCATCGAAGCCGTCGCGCGGGCGCTGGCCTCGGTTCCTCCGAACCAGCCCTCCGCGCTCCGGTTCGAGACTCCGCAGCTCGGAATCGACAGCCCGCGGGCGCGGGTGACGCCGCTGCCGCACGGCCGGGGCTGGCGGGTCGACTTTCCGCAATCGACCCAAGGCGAAGTGGGCGCAGCGCCCGCGACTCCGGCGCGAACTCCGAGCTGCCCGGGATGACGTACCCGGACGGCGAGCAGGTGACGTACGACTACCCGAGCGCCGGCGGGATGGCGCCGGTGCCGCGGCCGAGCGAGATCGACGTGGGCTACCAGGGCGGGCAGTCGGTGAGCGCGAGCGGGGTGAGCTACTTCCCGGACGGGGTGGTGGCCTCGCTCAGCTACGGCAACGCCGTCCACTGGTTCCAGAACCAGTACAACGAGCCCGTGGATGACTCCAGCGGTTATCCAGAGGACCCGGCCTCCTTGCATTTCTTTCCACGCCTCGACCTCATGCCATCTGATTCGACGTCAGGGAGCGGTGCAGTCGATCCTGGCTGGATTGTTGGGCGGGTCTGTGAACCTTCCGACGACAGCATTGCAGGTGGTGGGGGAGCGGACCTTTCGGCCAATCACTCATATGGCGGGGGCGACCCCTGAAAGGCCTGTGCGGTGTTGGCCCCCTCCTTGTTCTCTTCTCGGGTTGCTGGAGAGAACTCGCTCCCCCGGCCACGTTTCCAGAAAGGGGAAGCGCAGCCCTGTCCCAGTCGCTCTCGATCCTCGTTGTCGCCGACCGCGTCGCGCAAAGGGACTGGCCATGGATTCACCCCCACTGGGGACCCGATTTCCTGATCGCTGGCCGAAAGTGGGTGCTCCAGCCTTCCGGAGTTCCTCTTGCCGGAATGCGACCTCTTTCGGGATCCGAATGTCCATGCGCTGGCGAGCTTGATGCGAGAGGCGCCGTCGAGCTTCTAGACCCAGTCCACTGGCGATGGGGGCCGGACGAGCGCCACCCGGTGGCGAACGAAGTCACTGAAACTGCCGTCCTCGAGACGCCCCCGGGAACTTCATTTCCTTTGATTGTGAATGATGACGGCGGGCAGCAGTGGAGAGAATATCTCATAGAGCAGAGTTTTCTTCACGGGGGCGGAGACGCGGTCCTCTCTGGCATTGGGTTGAGAAGTCCGATCGACCGGGCCTATCGCTTCCCTGGCGCGACGCAGCAGGCTGCGGAACTGGTCGAGGACCATGAGCTCAGCAACGCACTGCATGCGTGATCTTTTTGCATGACTCTTGCATGAGATTCCCCATGGGTCATGCGGCTTTCGCGCGGTATGCATGACGTCGAGTTTCGACGGAGCGCAGCAATGCGGGGCGGTTGCAATGGGGGTC
>JAJXUD010000029.1 GCA_021783235.1 Myxococcales bacterium
GACTGCGGAAGCGTCATCGCCTTGGGGATCGTCCCCGACGGCGGGCCGCCCTGGGTCTGGTTTCCGTTGTTGTTGTTGTTGACCATATTCGATTGTCCTTTCTGCCGGGCTCGCGGCCGGCCTTCGCGGCGCGTCGGTGGTCCTCGGGAAGGCCCCATGCCTTCCCCGCGGAGGACAGCGCTTCTGACCACCGCCGCGCCTGCATCGTCCTCTCACTCAGTAAGGGGGCCTGGCCGACGCGAAAGCGCGGCGACAAAATGCAGACGGACCGACGCGGGCCCGTAGGCCAGCGCAACGACTGCCGATTTCGGCCGCCCAACGGCCGGGTGCGCTCCAGCCGGCGACTTCGTCAGTTGCACGAGCTACGATTGGACCCATGCAGCGCCTCCATCTGCCCGGGGTGGGCCCCGCCGAGCGGCTGGCGGACCTCGCGACGCGCTGGCGAGAGCTCGCTGCGGCCTCGGTGGAGCCGCTTGGGCTCTCGCTGATGCAGGCTGCGATTCTCCTCGCGCTCCTGAAGCGCCATCCCGAGCCGCTGTCGCAGCAAGAGGTCATCGAGAAGACGCAGCTCCCGCCCTTCGAGGTCTCCCGGCGGCTCTCGTCGCTCGAACGGGCGGGCCTGTCGCTCCGCCCGCCGCGCGTTGGGCGAGAGCGGCTGGTCTCGCTCACGAAGGAGGGCCTCCTCGCGGCCCAGCGGGCCCGCGCCGCGCTCGATTTGGCCGAGCGTCGCTTCCTCTCGCCGCTCGGTGAGCAGGTCCGCCTGCTCACGGCGGTCTGCAAGCGGCTCGGGTCAGGCTAGGCACGGCTCGCTCGGAGCCAGGACGGGCTCCCTTGGATCGCACCGAGGCCTCGTTGGGCTCCAGCTCGATCGAGCTGGCCTCCACCGAGGGCTCGTTGGATTCCATTTCGGCCGAGTTGGAATCGAATGGGCCCGAGTTGGAATCCAATCGGCCGGAGTTGGAATCCAATCGGCCGGAGTTGGAATCCAATCGGCGCGAGTTGGAATCCAATCGGCGCGAGTTGGAATCGAATGGGCCCGAGTTGGAATCCAATCGGCCCGAGTTGGGATCGAATGAGCCGGAGTTGGAATCCAATCGGCCCGAGTTGGAATCCAATCGGCGCGGTGAGCCCCCCAGCGCGCGCTCCCACCCCGTCAGCGCGCCTCGGGGTCCCACGGCACGCCGTCGGCCGCGGGGGGCACGGCGCGGCCGACGAAGCCCGCGAGCGCGAGGAGCGTGAGCAGGTAGGGGAGGGCGAGGAAGAGGCCGCGGGGCACGAGCGCCGCGAGGGCGCCGCCCGACGAGGAGATCTCGATCTGCAGCGCCTCGGCGCCCGCGAAGAAGACCGCCGCGCCGAGGGCGCCGAGCGGGCTCCACTTGCCGAAGACCACCGCGGCGAGCGCGATGAAGCCCTGTCCCGCCGGCATCCGGTCCTCGAAGCGGCCGAGCACCGCGAGGGGGAGGAGCGCGCCGCCGAGGCCGGCAGCGACGCCGCTCGCGGTCACCGCGAAAAAGCGGAGGCCCCGCACCGAGACGCCCGCGGCCGCGACCGCGCGGGGGTTCTCGCCGACGGCGCGCCAGCGCAGGCCGAGCGGCGTCTTCGCGAGTAACAGGGAGGCGAGGGCGGGGAGCAGCAGCATGGCCGCGGCGGCGACCCAGGGCAGCCGGCCGAGGCCGCCGAGCGAGAGGCTCGGCAGCGCGGGGACGGGATCGGTGATGCCGCCCGCGGCGCCGAGCGCCCACTCGAGCAGGAAGGTGACGAGGCCGAGCGCGAGCAGGTTCAGCGCCACCCCGGCGACGATCTGATCGGCCTCGGCGAAGATCGCGAGGGCCGCGAGCAGCGCGCCCGCGGCGCCGCCCGCGAGCGCCCCCGCCGAGAGGCCGACCCAGGCGCTCTGCGAGGCGAGCGCCGCCCAGGCGCCGAAGAAGGCGCCGAAGCGCATGATCCCCTCGAGCCCGAGGTTCACGACGCCCGCGCGCTCGGAGAGGACGCCGCCGAGCGCCGCGAGCGCCACCGGCGGGGCGAAGGCGAGGATCGAGACGACGAGCGTCGTCAGCTCGCTCATGCGGGCGGACTCGCGAGCGGCGGAGGGGCGGGCGCGGGGGCGGCCGAGGCCGTCCTTCGCTGCCGGAGCGGCAGCCGGTAGAGGCCGCGCAGGAGCCGCTGCCCCGCGACGAGGACCACGGCGACGCCCTGGGCGATCTCGGGCCAGGAGCGGTGGAGTCCGACCTCGGGGTCCTGGAGCCGGACGGCGCCCGCGCGCAGGACGCCGAAGAGCGCCGCCGCGAGCGCGACGCCGACGGGGTCGCCCGCGCCGATGAGGGCGATGGCGATGCCGTCGAAGCCGTAGGGGTCGCGGTAGTTCTCGGGGAAGCGGTAGTCGGTGCCGCCGCCGAGCAAGAGCAGGGCGCCGCCGAGGGCGGCGAGCCCCCCGCCGAGCGCGAGCGCCTGGATCGTGCGGGCGCCCACCGGGATGCCGACCGTCCGCGCCGCCTTCTCGGAGGCGCCGAGCGCCCGCAGCTCGAGGCCGAAGCGGCTGCGGCGGAGCAGCAGCGCGGCGGCGAGGATCCCGAGCGCCGCGAAGAGGATCCCGGCGTTGAGGCGGCTGTCGGGCCCCGCGAGCAGCGGCAGGTGGGCCGCCGAGCGCACCGCCTCGGTGCCGGAGTGGGAGAAGCCCGAGCTGCCCGAGGCGTGGAGCGGCCCCACGACGAGCCAGGAGTCGACGAGGTGGATCGCGATCCAGTTGAGCAGGATCGTGGAGATGACCTCGTGGACGCCGCGCGAGGCCTTGAGGAAGCCCGCGAGCGCCCCGAGCGCCGCGCCGGCCGCGAAGGCCGCCGCGAGCGCCGCGCCGATGAGCAGCGGCCCCGGCAGATCGAGGGCCGCGCCGATCCAGGCGGCCGCGATCGCCCCCGCGACGAACTGTCCCTGGGCGCCGATGTTGAAGAGGCCGCCCGCGTACGGGACGGCGACGGCGAGCCCGGTGAAGGCGAGCGCGGTGGCCTTGAGGGACGACTCGCCGAGCGGGCCGAGGCCGCCGAGGCCGCCGTCCCAGAGCGCCTCGGCCGCGAGCAGGGGCGAGCGGCCCAGCGCGGCGATGGCGACGGCGCAGAGCCCGAAGGCGAGCCCGACCGCCAGGACGGGGAGGAGGAGCGGCTCCTGGGCGAGCCAGCGGGCGCGCGCGCGCGGCGTCACGCCGCCGCTCCGGACATGAGCAGCCCGAGCCGGCCGTCCGTCGCCTCGCGGGCGGCCGCCTCGCCCGTCACCCTCCCGGCGCAGAGGACGACGATCCGGTCGGCGATCTCGCGCAGCTCGTCCAGGTCGAACGAGACGAGGAGGACGGCGGCGCCGCCCGCCGCGGCCTCGCGCAGCCGTGCGCGGACGAGCGCCTGCGCGTTCAGATCGAGCCCGCGGGTGGGGTGGACGGCGACGACGAGCTTCGGGCGGCGGCCGAGCTCGCGCGCGAGGAGCAGCTTCTGCTGGTTGCCTCCCGAGAGGGCGGAGGCCCGCATCCCCGGCTCCGGCGGGCGGATGTCGTAGGCGCGGATGGCCGCCGCCGCCTCGGCGACCAGCCGCCGCCGGCGGAGCGGGCCCGGCGAGCCGAGCGCGAGGTTCTCGGCGACCGAGAGCGCGCCGAAGAGGCCGCCCCGCAGCCGGTCCTCGGGGACGTGGGCGACGCCGCGCGCGCGCAGCTCCCGCGCCCGGGCGAAGGTGAGGTCGACGCCCTCGACTTCGAGCCGGCCGGCGTCGAGGGGGCGAAGCCCGGTCAAGACCTCGGCGAGCTCTCGCTGGCCGTTCCCGTCGACGCCCGCGACGCCGACGATCTCGCCCGTGTGCAGCGCGAGCGAGACGCCGCGCAGCGCGGGCGCGCCGCGGTCGTCGCGGCAGGCGGCGTCCGACAGGCGGAGGACGATCTCGTCGACCCCCCGACTTCGCGGGGGAGGGGAGGCTGCTCCCCCGGGCGAAGGGCGGGGGAGGCCGGTCGGGGGGGCAGAGGCGTCGCCCACCATCAGCCGCGCGATCCGCTCGGGCTCCGCCCCCTTCGCGTCCAGCGTCGCGACGAGCCGCCCGGCCCGCAGCACCGCCACCCGGCTCGCGACCGCGAGGACCTCGCGCAGCTTGTGGCTCACGAAGAGGACCGCCCGCCCTCCCCGCGCGAGCCGGCGCACCGTCTCGCAGAGCGCCTCGGACTCGGCCGGGCCGAGGGCGCCGGTGGGCTCGTCGAAGGCGACGACGCGGGCGCCGCGCCAGAGGACCTTCAGGATCTCGACCCGCTGCCGGCTCGCGACCGAGAGCTCGGCGACGCGGCCCCTTGGATCGATCGGCAGCCCCTCGCGCTCGGCGACCTCGGCGACCTCGCGCTCCGCGCGTCGCCGGTCGAAGGGGCCGGCGAGGCCGAACCGGCGCGGCTCGCGTCCGAGGACGACGTTCTCGGCGACGGTGAGCGGCTCGACCAGCGTGAAGTGCTGGTGGACCATCCCGAGGCCCCGGGCCTCGGCGTCGGCGGGCGAGCGCCAGCGGCGGACGGCGCCGTCGAGCGCGATCTCCCCCTCGTCGGGCCGGTAGAAGCCGAGGAGGAGGTTCAGGAGCGTGGTCTTGCCGGCGCCGTTCTCGCCGACGAGCGCGAGCACCTCGCCCGCGGCGAGGGCGAAGGAGACCCGGTCGACGGCCCGCAGCTCGCCGAAGGATCTCGAGAGCCCGCGCGCCTCGAGGATCGGCGTCAACGGGGCGCCGCCGCGAGCGGCTCGGGGCGGCTCGGGACGGAGATCTGGCCGGCGATGATGGCGGCGCGGAGCGCGGCGAGCTTCTCGAGCGCCGCCGCCTTGCCGGGGAAGTCGATCCGGATCGGCGCGAGGCCGACCCCGCCCTCGGCGAGCCCGAGCTCTCGGTTGCCCGGCGAGAAGCGGCCCGCCGCGGCGTCCCGCGCCGCCAGGTAGACCGCGTAGTCGACGTGCTTGATCATGGAGGTGAGGACCGAGGCGGGCGCGAGCTGCGACTGGTCGCTGTCGACGCCGACGACGAAGCGGCCGGCCTCCTTCGCGGCCTCGATGACGCCGAGGCCGTCGGCCCCGGCCGCCTGGTAGGCGACGTCGACGCCCCCGGCGTAGAGCGCCTGCGCGACCCGCTTGCCGGCGCTCGAGTCGTCGAAGCTGCCGGTGTACTGGACGATGGCCGCCGCGGCGGCCGCGGGGTTCGTCGCCGCGAGCCCCGCGCGGAAGCCGGCCTCGAAGCGCTGGATGAGCGGGACCTGCATGCCGCCGACGAAGGCCACCTTGCCGCTCCTCGTCGCGAGCCCCGCGAGCGCGCCGACGAGGTAGCTCCCCTCCTGTTCGCGGAAGGTGAGGCTCTCGACGTTGGGCAGGGTCACCGGCCGGCCGGCCGCGTCCAGGATCGGGCTGTCGATGAGCAGGAAGCGCTGTTCGGGCTGCGCCCGCGCCTCGGCGGCGACCGCGTCCTCGAGCATGAAGCCGACGCCCAGCGCGAGCGCGACGTGGCGGGAGACGAGCAGCTCGAGGTCGGGCCGGTAGTCCTCGGAGGCGCGCGCCTGCAGGACGTAGGGGCGCAGTCCGGCGACGCGGGGCAGGCCCGCCGCGCCGGCTCGCTCGATCACGTCGGCCGGCACGCCCGCGAGGCGCTCGGGCTCCGAGAGCGGGCGGTAGCCAGAGGCGCCGTAGGCGAGCCCGCAGGCCCAGCCCTCGAGGCCCCGGAGCGCGCCGTCGTTGAAGGACTGATCGCCGCGGCCGCCGACGTCGGTGACGACGCCGATCGTCTTCTCGCCGCTCGCCCGGGGCGCCGGAGGAGGGCGCCGGCAGGCGGTCGCGGCGAGGAGCGCGCAGAGGAGCGGGCGCATCCCGCCTTCATACCACGACCCTGAGGCGAATGCGGTTGACGTGGGCCGAACGGCGAGGGTACGACCCGAGCCGTGATCGCCTACGAGCTCATCAAGCGGAAGCGGGACGGCGGGGCGCTCACGCCCGACGAGATCGACTGGTTCCTCGACGAGGCGACGGTCGACCGGATCCCGGACTACCAGATCTCCGCGCTCCTCATGGCGATCTACTTCCGCGGCCTCTCGCCGGAGGAGCTCACCGCCTGGACGATGGGGATGCTCCAGTCGGGCGACGTCCTCGACCTCGGCGACATCCCGGGCCCGAAGGTGGACAAGCACTCGACGGGCGGAGTCGGGGACAAGGTCTCGATCTGCCTCGCGCCGCTCGCCGCCGCCTGCGGGCTGCGGGTGCCGATGATCTCGGGGCGCGGCCTCGGCCACACGGGCGGCACGCTGGACAAGCTCTCCGCGATCCCGGGCTTTCGGACCGACCTCGGCGTCGACCGCTACCGCGAGCTCGTCGCCCAGGTCGGCGCCTGCCTCATCGGCCAGACCGATCGGCTCGCGCCGGCCGACCGGAAGCTCTACGCGCTGCGGGACGTCACGGCCACCGTCGAGTCGATCCCGCTCATCGCCGCCTCGATCATGAGCAAGAAGCTCGCCGAGGGGATCGACGCGCTGGTGCTCGACGTCAAGGTCGGCAGCGGCGCCTTCATGAAGGAGCTCGGCGCGGCGCGCGAGCTCGCCGAGACCCTCGTCGGCATCGGCCGCTCGATGGGGAAGCGGACCACCGCCCTGCTGACCCGCATGGAGCAGCCGCTCGGGCTCGCGATCGGGAACGCCCTCGAGGTGGCGGAGGCCGTCGAGCTGCTCGAGGGCGGCGCGCCCGCGGACCTCGTCGAGGTGACGATCGCGCTCGGCGTCGAGATGCTCTCCCTCGGCGGCGTCGCGCAGGGCGAGGCGGCCCGGGACGTCCTCTTGCGGGCGATCGCCGACGGGAGCGGCCGCAAGAAGCTCGACGAGATCGTCGAGGCGCAGGGCGGCGATCCCAGGTCGCTCGAGAAGGGCTGCGCCGGGCTGCCCCGCGCCCCGCGCAAGGAGGAGCTCCTCGCCTCCTCGGCGGGCGCCGTCGCCGCCATCGACGCGGAGCTCGTGGGCCTCGCCGGCGTCGCCCTCGGCGCGGGCCGCGAGCGGACCGACCAGGAGATCGATCCCGCGGTCGGGGTCGTCCTCCACCGCAAGCTCGGCGATCGGGTCTCGCCGGGCGAGCCGCTCTGCACCATTCACGGCCGCGAGCCCAGCCGCATCGAGCGCGCCCGCGAGATGCTCGGCCGCGCCTTCGCGATCGCCCCCGAGGCCCCGCCGCCCGGGCCGCTGATCCTCGAGCGGATCGCGAGTTAGCCGCGCATCGCCAATCGCCCTGGAGCCGCGCGCGGACTCCCCCTCGTCTCGACGGATCAGCGGCCCCGCTGTCCGGTGGACAACCGGCCGCTCGGCCCGTAAACTGACGACTTCATCCGGGAGCGGGAGACCCATGAAGACGAAGGCCTTGCTCGCGCTGCTCTGCCTCGCCTCTGTGGGTTGCCCCGGCAACGGAGGCTCCGACGCCGGACCCGAGTGCTCGGGCGGTTGCCCGCTCCACGAGACCTGCGTGGGCGGACGCTGCCAGTGCGAGGTGAACTTCGCCGCCTGCCCCGCGAGCGCCGACGGCGGCGCCGCGGACGCCGGGACCGTCTGCGTGCAGACCTCCCAGGACCCGCAGAACTGCGGCGGCTGCGGCGTCGTCTGCCCCGCGGGCGAGGCCTGCCTCGGCGGAAGCTGCCAGTGCAACGCCGCCCAGTGCCCCGGCCCCGACGGCGGCCTCGTCTGCTCGGACCTCCAGTCCGACCCGCAGAACTGCAGCCAGTGCGGCGAGCTCTGCCCCGAGAACGAGCAGTGCGTCGGCGGCCTCTGCCAGTGCCCGAGCGGCAACACGATCTGCCCGCTCGCGGACGGCGGCGTCGTCTGCACGGATCTCTCGTCGGACCCGAACAACTGCGGCGGCTGCGCCCTCGGCTGCGACGGCGGGAGCTGCCAGTGCGACCCGGCCACCCAGCTCTGCCTCGCGCCCGCGCCGGGCCAGCCGGGAAGCTGCAGCTGCCAGGGGACCTTGACCCCCTGCGGCGCGAACGGCGGCGGCTGCGTCGACACCAACGGCGATCCGAACAATTGCGGCGGTTGCGGCCAGCTCTGCCCGACCGGCAACTGCGTGGGGGGGGTCTGCGTCTGCGACGCGCCGTACACGAAGTGCGGGACCGACTGCACGAACCTGCTCTCCGACGTCCACCACTGCGGCGCCTGCGGCAACGACTGCGCCCTCGGGCCGGGCGCGGGGCTGTCGGGCGTGGCCTGCGACCAGGGGAGCTGCGTCTGCGCCCTCGCGAGCGGCTCGAGCGGAAGCATCTGCGCCTCGGGCAGCGGCGGAAGCTGCGTCGACCTCATGAGCGACGCGCAGAACTGCGGTCGCTGCCAGGCCCCCTGCCCGGCGCCGACCACGAGCTGCACCGACGGCAACTGCACCTGCCCCGCCCAGACGCAGCTCTGCACGAGCGGCGGGAACGCGAGCTGCACAGATGTCTCGCGCGACGTCTCGAACTGCGGGAGCTGCGGCAACGCCTGCGCCCAGAGCTTCGCGCAGGGTTCGAGCTGCAGCCTGGGCCACTGCGTCTGCACCGACGTGCAGATCCTCTGCATCGGCCAGACATCGCCGCTCGCCTGCGCCTGCGAGGCGGCCGACGGCGGCAGCGCCTGCCAGCAGCCGCGCCTCGCCTTCGCCGACGTGGCGCCCATCCTGACCGATCCGAGCGCACCCCTCGGCTGCGCCACCTCCGGCTGCCACAGCGCCCAGGCCCACGCCGGGGGCCTCGACCTCTCGAGCGCGCAGGCGGCCTACGCCGGGCTGCTCGGGAGCGCCGACGGCGGCGTGGCCTCGTCCTGCGACGGCGGCCCGACCGGCGGCTTCGGCAGCGTCCCCTCGCAGGCGTGCCCCTGCGCCGCCCGGGTCGTCCCCGGCGTGCCGGCCTCGTCCTTCCTCCTCCAGACGCTCTCCAACTCGTCGAGCCTCTGCGCCGGCGCCCTCCCCATGCCGGTCGACTCGGACGGCGGCTTCCACTCGCTGAGCGCCTGCGAGATTCAGCTGCTCACCGTCTGGGTCGCCCAGGGGGCCAATCCCTGACGCCTTTGGCGGAGAGGGGCCCATTCGACGACGCGCGGGAGACCTCCGAGCTCGTCCTCGGTCGCTCCAAGGTCGGCGCTCCCCGGGTCGGACTGGTCCTCGGCAGCGGGCTCGGCCGCTACGCCGAGCGGCTCTTCGACGCGGTCGACGTGCCGTACTCGGAGCTGCCGCACTTCCCCGGGGTCGGCGTGCCGGGCCACGCCGGTCGGCTCTGGATCGGCCGGGTGCGGTCGACGCCCGTCGCCGTGCTCCAGGGGCGGGTCCACCTCTACGAAGGCCACGATCCGGCGCGGGTGGTCTTCGGCGTTCGGCTCCTCCGGGCGCTCGGCTGCGAGGTCGTGGTCCTCACGAACGCCGCGGGCGGCGTGCGGACCGACCTCGCTCCCGGCGAGCTGATGCGGATCACCGACCAGCTGAACCTCACCGGCCGCAACCCGCTCGTCGGGCCGAACGACGAGCGGCTCGGCCCGCGCTTCCCCGATCTCACGGACGCCTACGACCCGGCCCTCGCCGAGCTGCTCGATCGCGCGGCCGCGGAGGCGGGGATCGGGCTGCGGAGCGGCGTCTACGCGCAGCTCCTCGGCCCCTCCTACGAGACGCCCGCCGAGATCCGGATGCTGCGGCTGCTCGGCGCCGACGCGGTCGGCATGAGCACGGCCCTCGAGGCGATCGCCGCGCGCCACGCGGGCCTGCGCGTCGCCGGCCTCTCCTGCATCACGAACCTCGCCGCGGGCCTCGCGCAGAGGCCGCTCTCCCACGCCGAGGTCTCCGAGACCGCCGCTCGCGTCGAGGGCGACTTCGCGCGGCTGCTCGACGCCTTCGTCGCCCGGATCTGACGGTCGTGATCCGGCGGGGCGGGCGGCGCCGCTACGGCCGCCCGAGCAGCTCCGTCACCTTCGCGACGAGCAGCGGCGCGTCGACCGGCTTCGTCAGGTACGCCGTGGCGCCCGCCGCGAGGAGCCGGCGCCGGTTCTCCTCGTCGCTGACCGTGGTGAGCACGACGATGGGGACCGCGCGCGTCTGCGGCCGGCCGCGCAGCCAGGTCACGAGTCCGAGGCCGCCGACGAGCGGCATGTTGAGGTCGGTCAGCACGATGTCGAAGGTGGCCGCGCTGGCCACGCGGATTCCCTCCGCGCCGTCGCCCGCCTCGGTGCAGGCGAGATCCGGGATGAGGCCGAGCGCTCCCACGACCGCCTGGCGGATCGACGGGGAGTCGTCGACGACGAGCGCGCGCCTTTGGGGCATCGGGCCGCCATCTTAGCACGGCCGCCGCTGGCGCGCCGCCGTCTCTCTCTGGTAGAGAGGCAGCCGTGCCGGCGCGTGTCGACCAGAGGACCGTTTCGCGCAGAAAGCCCCCTTCGGCCGCGAACGGCCGGAAGGGACGGCCGGCGGCCGCCGCACGGCCTCGCCAGGTCGCGGGCGAGCTGCTCGAGGATCTCGCCCTGCAGGCGGCGAGGATTCGCGAGCACGCCTACGCCCCCTACTCGCGCTTCAAGGTCGGCGCCGCGGTGCTCGGCGCCTCGGGGCGGGTCTACACCGGCTGCAACGTCGAGAACTGCTCGTACGGACTGGCGCTCTGCGCGGAGCGCGGCGCGGTGGCGGCGGCGGTGGCGGCGGGCGAGACCTCGCTTCTGGCGGCCGCCGTGCTGACCGGCTCCGAGGAGCCGAGCCCGCCCTGCGGCATGTGCCTGCAGACGCTCGCCGAGTTCGGCTCGCCCGAGATGCCCGTGCTCCTCGTCAACCTGCGCGGCGTCCGGCGGCTCCTCGCGCTCGGCGAGCTGATGCCGCACGCCTTCGCCCGCTCGTTCCTTTAGAGCCACGCCGGGATGCGCGTCTTCGGGTCGATCGACGAGGCGAGCGGATCGGCGGGGCTCGCCCCGGGGGCCGCGCTCGCCATCGGCAACTTCGACGGCGTCCACCTCGGGCACCGCGCGCTCCTCGCCGAGGCGCTCCGTCTCGCCCGCGCGCAGGGGACGCCCGCCGCGGCGCTGACCTTCGAGCCGCACCCCGGCAAGCTGCTCGGCCCCAAGGTGGCCCCGCGGCTCCTCACGACCCCCGCGCGCAAGCTCGAGCTGCTCGCCGAGGCCGGCCTCGACGCCGTGGTCGTGCAGCCGTTCGACGCGGCCTTCGCGGCGGTCTCGGCCGAGGCCTTCGTCCAGGGGCTGCTCCTCGGGGGGCTGCGCGTCGGCGCCGTCGTGGTCGGCGAGGACTTCTCCTTCGGCCAGGGGCGGCGAGGGCGCGCCGAGCAGCTTCGCGCCTGGCTCCCCGCGGGGGGGGCGCGCCTCAGCCTCGTCCCGAAGGTCGAGCTCGACGGCGCGCCGGTCTCTTCCACCCGCGTCCGGGAGCTCGTGCTCGAGGGGCGGGTCGCCCAGGCCGCGCGGATGCTCGCGCGCCCCTTCGACGTCGACGGCCGCGTCGTCACCGGCATGGGGCGGGGTCGCGGGCTCGGCTTCCCCACCGCGAACGTCCTGCCCGACGCCGAGCTCCTGCCGGCGAACGGCGTCTACGCCGTCCGCGCGCGCGGCACCTTCGGGGAGCTCCCCGGCGCCGCGAACCTCGGCCGCAAGCCGACCTTCGGCGAGGACGCCGGGCAGACGCTCGAGATCCACCTCATCGGCTTCGCCGGCAAGGAGTCGCTCGTCGGCCAGCCGATGCGGGTCGCCTTCCTCGAGCGGCTGCGGGACGAGCAGCGTTTCCCGTCGGTCGAGGCGCTCGCGGTCCAGATCGGCCGCGACGTCGCGCTGGCCGCGCGGATCGGGAACGCGCCGGGCCGTTGACCTCCGCCGGCATTGACCTCCGATGGACCGCAAGCTATCGTTTCGCCTGTCGTTCGACGCCTTCTCAGCCCGTGAGGTCGGAAGATGCCCGAGGGTCAAGCCCCTCCCCCAGCACAGGCGGGCCGCCGGCTCGGCGAGCTCCTCATCAGGCAGAACCTCATCTCGCTTCAGGCGCTGAAGAAGGCCCAGGACGCCCAGACCAAGGACGGCGGCCGGCTCGGCTACCACCTCATCAAGACGGGCGCCATCGAGGAGCAGAAGCTCACCGACTTCCTCTCGAAGCAGTACGGCGTCCCCGCGATCAACCTGAAGGACTTCGAGATCGACCCCGAGGTCTTGAAGCTGGTCCCGAAGGAGGTCGCCGAGAAGCACCTCGTCATCCCGGTGAACCGCGCCGGACCGTCGCTCATCGTCGCGATGAGCGACCCCTCGAACATCTTCGCGGTCGACGACCTCAAGTTCCTCACCGGCTACAACATCGAGAGCGTCGTCGCCTCCGAGGTCGCCATCAAGGAGGCGATCGAGCACTACTACGCCGCGAAGGGGCCGTCGGTGGAGGAGGTGCTCGGCGCGGCCGAGGACGACATCTCCGTCGAGCACGAGGAAGAGGAGTCGATCTCCGACATCGAGAAGGCCGCCGACGACGCCCCGGTGGTCAAGCTCGTGAACCTCATCCTGCTCGACGCCATCAAGAAGGGCGCGAGCGACATCCACGTCGAGCCGTACGAGAAGGACTTCCGCGTCCGCTACCGGATCGACGGCGTGCTCTACGAGGTGATGAAGCCGCCGCTCAAGCTGCGCAACGCGCTCACCTCGCGCCTCAAGATCATGGCCGAGCTCGACATCGCCGAGCGGCGGCTCCCGCAGGACGGCCGCATCAAGCTGCGCATCGGCCAGGGCAAGGAGATGGACTTCCGCGTCTCCGTCTGCCCGACGCTCTTCGGCGAGAAGATCGTGCTGCGGCTCCTCGACAAGTCGAACCTGCAGCTCGACATGACGAAGCTCGGCTTCGAGGAGAACCAGCTCAAGTGGTTCCTCGAGGCGATCGAGCGGCCGTACGGCATGGTGCTCGTCACGGGCCCCACCGGCTCGGGCAAGACCACGACGCTCTACTCGGCCCTCTCGCGGCTGAACCAGGTGTCGGACAACATCTCCACCGCCGAGGACCCGGTCGAGTTCAACTTCGCCGGCATCAACCAGGTCCAGATGCACGAGGACATCGGGCTGAACTTCGCCTCGGCCCTCCGGTCGTTCCTCCGGCAGGACCCCGACATCATCATGGTGGGCGAGATCCGCGACTTCGAGACGGCGGAGATCGCGGTCAAGGCCGCGCTCACCGGCCACCTCGTGCTCTCGACGCTCCACACGAACGACGCCCCGGCGACGATCAGCCGGCTGCTCAACATGGGCATCGAGCCGTTCCTCGTGACGGCCTCCTTGAACCTCATCCTCGCGCAGCGGCTCTGCCGCAAGCTCTGCCAGGAGTGCAAGAAGGAGTCGCCCGTCGAGCCGCAGGCCCTCATCGACGCGGGCGTCCCCGCCGAGGAGGCCGGGAGCTACACCGTCTACGAGCCGGGCGGCTGCAAGCTCTGCAACGACCGCGGCTACAAGGGGCGCCTCGCCATCTACGAGGTCATGCCGTTCTTCGATCCGATCAAGGAGCTCGTCATCAACGGCGCCTCGACGGCCGAGATCAAGCAGGAGGCGATCCGGCAGGGCATGCAGACCCTGCGCATGTCCGCCATCGCCAAGATGAAGGGCGGCATCACGACCCTCGAAGAGGTCGTCGGCAACACGGCCCCAGACCGCTTCTAGCCCGCGCCCGCTCGCGCCCTCGCAGCCCCACCGCTGAACGGAGTCCGAATTGGCGAATCTGCACCAGCTTCTGAAGGCGATGGTCGAGAAGGGCGCGAGCGACCTGCACATCACCACCAACTCGGCGCCCCAGCTCCGCATCGACGGCCGCCTGGTGCCGCTCAAGACCGCGCCGCTCACGCCCGTCGAGACGAAGCAGCTCTGCTACTCCATCCTCACCGACGCGCAGAAGCACAAGTTCGAGGAGGAGAGCGAGCTCGACCTCTCCTTCGGCGTCAAGGGGCTCTCTCGCTTCCGCGCCAACGTCTTCATGCAGCGCGGCGCGGTGGCTGGCGCCTTCCGGGTCATCCCCTTCAAGATCCTCACCTTCGCCGAGCTCGGGCTGCCGAACGTCGTCGCGGACCTCTCGAAGCGGCCGCGCGGCCTCATCCTCGTGACGGGGCCCACCGGCTCGGGCAAGAGCACCACGCTCGCCTCGATCATCGACAAGATCAACACCGAGCGGCACGAGCACATCATCACGATCGAGGATCCGATCGAGTACCTCCACCCGCACAAGAACTGCGTGGTGAACCAGCGCGAGGTGGGCGCCGACACCGTGAGCTTCAAGAAGGCGCTCAAGTACATCCTGCGGCAGGATCCCGACGTGGTGCTCGTCGGCGAGCTGCGCGACCTCGAGACCATCGAGTCGGCGCTCGTGGTCTCCGAGACCGGCCACGTCGCCTTCGGCACCCTCCACACGAACTCCTGCGTCCAGACCATCAACCGCATCCTCGACGTCTTCCCGCCCTACCAGCAGCCGCAGGTGAGGGCCCAGCTCTCGTTCGTGCTCGAGGGCGTCATCTCGCAGGCGCTGCTCGCGAAGCAGCAGGGCGGCGGCCGCTGCCTCGCCATCGAGGTCATGGTCCCGAACCCCGCCATCCGCAACCTCATCCGCGAGGACAAGATCCACCAGATCTACTCGCAGATGCAGATCGGCCAGTCGAAGTTCGGGATGCAGACCTTCAACCAGGCCCTCCTCGCCCTGGTGCAGAAGCGCTGGATCAGCATGGAGGAGGCGCTCGGTCGCAGCTCCGACCCCGAGGAGCTGCGCAACATGCTGGGCGGCAGCGTGATGCCCGCGCGGGGCCCCGCCGGCCCGCCGAACGCGGCGCGCTGACCGATGATTTCCCGCCGTCGCCCTCCCGTGCGATACTTGCCTTTGGACCTCGTCCGTCCGGGACGCGATAGGAGCTGAGGGATGGCCACCGCCGCCGCCGCGACCAAAGAAGCCGCCCCCAAGAAGGTGAAGAAGAAGGCCGCGCCCGTCTGGATCTGGAAGGGCACGAGCAAGGAGGGGCAGGAGCGGCAGGGCGAGATGTCGGCCGCCGACGCCGACTCGGTGCAGCAGCGGCTGCGCCAGATGGGGATCAACCCCACCAAGGTCAAGAAGAAGCCGCTCGAGATCAAGCTTCCGAGCTTCGGCGGCGTCCCGCGCAAGAACCTCATCATCTTCACCCGCCAGCTCTCCACCATGATCGACGCCGGCCTGCCGCTCGTGCAGTGCCTCGAGATCCTCTATGGCCAGCAGGACCACGCCGGCTTCAAGCAGGCCCTCGGTGAGATCAAAGAGCGCGTAGAGTCCGGATCGACGTTTGCGGACGCCCTGCGCGAGCAGCCGAAGATCTTCGACGAGCTCTACCGCGAGCTCGTCGCCGCCGGCGAGGTCGGCGGCATCCTCGACACCATCCTGAACCGGCTCGTCGTCTACATCGAGAAGGCGGCCAAGCTCGCGAGCAAGGTCCGGGGCGCGATGGTCTACCCGAGCATCGTGCTCGTGATCGGCGTCGTGGTCACGGTCGTCCTGATGGTCTTCGTCACGCCGACGTTCGAGAAGATGTTCAAGGACTTCGGCGGGACGCTGCCAGCGCCGACGCAGGTGGTCGTCGACATCTCGCACTTCCTCGTGGACCATGGCTTGATGATGGTCGTGGTCGCTGGAGCCTTCGTCGCAGGCATCGCCGCGGCCTTGAGAACCGAGAAGGGGACGCGATTTCTTCACATGGCGTTGCTGCATACCCCGATCATCGGCGACGTCGTCCGCAAGACGGCCGTGGCGCGCTTCACGCGGACCCTCGGCACGATGATCTCGTCGGGCGTCCCGATCATGGACGCGCTCAACGTGGTCGCGAAGACCGCAGGGAACCGGGTCGTCGAGGACGCCATCCTGCACGTGCGGGCCAAGGTCGGCGAGGGCAAGAACATCGCCCAGCCGCTCGGGGAGTCGAAGGTCTTCCCCACCATGGTCGTGCAGATGATCGGCGTCGGCGAGGCGACCGGCGCGATGGATCAGATGCTCTCCAAGATCGCCGACTTCTATGACGAGGAGGTCGACGCCGCGGTGGCCGCGATGACCGCCGCCATCGAGCCGCTCATGATGGTCTTCCTCGGCGGCGTCGTCGGCGGCTTCCTCATCGCCATGTACCTCCCGATCTTCACGATCGCGAGCGCCATCAAGTAGCCGGCGGTGGCGCGCGAGCTCGCGGAGGACGCGCGGCGGCTCTCCGGGCTCGTCCTCGTCCGGGTGCTGGTCGTCAGCGCGCTCTTCGGCGCCGCCCTCTCGACCTCCCTCAGCGGGTCGGCGCAGGAGGCGGCCGCCCGCTCGGCGCTCTACGCCTTCCTCGTCTCCGCCTATGCCGCCGCCGCCCTCGAGCTCGTCTGGCTGCTCACGCGCCGTGCCTACGGGCTGCTCGCCTGGGTCCACGTGGCGGCCGAGACGCTGCTCGCCGGCTGGCTGGTCGCGCTCACGGGGGGGACCGAGGGGCCGTTCACCTTCCTCTTGCTCCTCAGCACCGTCCACGGCGCCCTCGCGGCGGGGAGCGCGGGCGCCCTGGCCGCCGCCACCGCCTCGACCTTCGAGCTCGTCCTCCTCGCCAGCGGCGCCTCCTGGCTCGGCCTCTCGCCGTCGGACTCGAGCCGGGCCGCTGCCGCCGTCTTCGCGAACAGCGGCGGCTGCTTCGCCACCGCGGCGCTCGCGAGCTACCTGACCGAGCGGCTCAGCCGGACCGACAGGGCGCTGGGGCAGCGGGAGCGGGAGCTGCAGCGGCTCGGTGAGCTCTACCGAAACGTCGTCCAGTCGCTCGGCAGCGGCCTCATGACGCTCTCTTCGTCGGGCGAGATCCTCTTCGTGAACCAGACCGGCGCCGAGATTCTCGGGATCGACTCCGAGGGTGCGAGCGGCCAGTCCATCGAGCGGCTCGCGCCAGAGCTCGCCCCCGAGCGGCTCGCGGGCCGGGGAGAGCTCTCCCTCGAGCGGGCCGCCGGCCGCCGGCTGCTCGGCTACTCCAGCTCGCCGCTCCGCGAGGGCGGCGGTCTGCCGTCCGGAAAGGTCGTCAGCTTTCAAGACGTGACCGACCTCCGCCGCCTCGAGGCGTCGGTCCGCCGCCAGAGCCACCTCGCCTCGCTCGGCGAGCTCTCGGCGAGCCTCGCCCACGAGATCCGAAACCCGCTGGCCGCCCTCTCCGGCGCCGTGCAGATGCTCTCCGCCGAGCCGAAGAACGAGGGGGACGCCCGGCTCTTCGAGCTGATCCGCCGCGAGTCGGCCCACCTCGGCAAACTCGTCTCCGACTTCCTCGCCTTCGCGCGTCCGCCTCGCCCAGCGCTCCAGCCGACGGACCTGGCGACGCTCGTGCGGGACCGCTGCGCCTCCTTCGACCCCGTCGCCCAGCGGCAGGGCAGAGGCCTCGCCTGCGAGGTCGAGGCCGCGTCGCTCGAGGTCGATCCGGGCCAGCTCCGGCAGGTCGTCGACAACCTCTTGCGAAACGCCCTCGAGGCGACCGGCCCCGGGGGGAAGATCGCCGTCTCGCTGCGGCTGGCCGAGGAGCGCGTGCTGCTCTCCGTGGAGGACGACGGCCCCGGGGTGCCTCCCGAGGTCGCGCTGCGGCTCTTCGAGCCGTTCTTCACCACCAAGGAGAAGGGGACCGGCCTCGGCCTCGCCCTCGTCGCCCGGATCGTCGGCAACCACGGCGGCACCGTCGACCTCGAGAGCCCCCCCGGCGGCGGCGCCCGCTTCGTGGTCTCGCTGCCCGTCCGCAGCTCTTGACATCAAGATGTTCCATTCATAGCATCAAGATGTGCGAACGACGATGACGCTCGATGAAGACGTGGACTTGGAGCTTCGCGCGGCGGCTCGACGCAGCGGGCAGTCCTTCAAGGAGTTCGTGAATGAGCTGCTCCGTCGAGCGCTCCATGCACCGCAGGGCAGCGGCCCCAGGGTTCCGTTCGAGGTGCGCGCCCGCCCGATGGGCCTCAGGCCGGGATTGAGCTACGACCAGACCGCCGAGCTTCTCGAGCAGATCGAAGGGCCGAGCCATCGGTGACCCTCGTCGACGCCAACGTGCTTCTCTACGCCTACGACTCCAGCTCACCGAGCCACGCGAGGGCGAAGCGATGGCTCGAGGAGGCGCTCTCTGGAACAGCCCCGGTGGCCCTCGCCTGGGTCACCTTGCTGGCCTTTCTTCGGATCAGCACGAACCCGCGAGCGATGGCGGTGCCGCTGTCGATGGACGAGGCGCTCTCGATCGCCTCGATGTGGCTGAAGCAGCCGCCGGTCGTCCTTCTGGAAGCCGGCGAGCGTCACCTCGAGATCTTCGCGAGGCTGTGCACCGAGGGGCAGGTCCGCGGCCCTCTCGTGACGGACGCGCATCTGGCGGCGCTGGCGGTCGAGCGCGGCGCCGTCTTGTGCACCACCGACCGGGACTTCATGCGTTTCCCGGGGCTGAAGGTCATCAACCCGCTCGATCCCGGACGCTGATGGATGCGAAGCTGGTCGTGGCTGCCCCGTCTGGCTCCGCTTCGTTGGTCTCGCCGCCGAGTTCGCGCTACGATTCCGGGGATGGAGATCATTTCGCCCCTGCTGCGCGCGAGGCTCGTGCGCCGCGTCCTGAGTGCCCTACCCGAGGTCGTCGCGCTCTACGCCCACGGGTCGATGGTTCGCGGAGAGCCACGCCCGGACTCCGATCTCGACCTCGGGCTTCTCCTGCCGCCGGGGGCCCTCGCCTCCCCGCGCGCCTGGCTCGTTCTCGCCGCCGACCTCTCCGCCATCGCCGGCCGCAAGGTCGCCGAATTCCGCGACGCGCTCGGTCTGAGGATCGCCTCGTGAGGCCCCTTCGCCGGCCGCCAGCCGCCATGCGACCCCTTCCGCCACCGTTGCCCGCGGCGCCGATCCGCGGCCGCTGACATGTCCACCCTCCTGGTCCTCGACGACGAGCGCTCCATCCGCGAGATGCTCGAGGTCTACCTGACCCGCCAGGGCCACCAGGTCACCTGCGCGAGCAACCTCTCGGACGCGCTCGTCCTCCTCGGGGGGCGCCCCTTCGATCTCGCCCTCACCGACCTCCGCCTGGGAAAGGACTCGGGCCTCACCCTGCTCGACGAGGTGAAGAGGCGCGCCCCCGGCTGCGAGGTCATCGTGATGACCGCCTTCTCCACCATCGAGACCGCGGTCCAGGCCATGAAGGCCGGCGCCTACGACTACGTCCAGAAGCCGTTCAACCTGGACGAGCTGAAGCTCCTCGTCGACCGCGCGCTCGAGCGCCGCTCGCTCGTGGCCGAGAACGCCCGGCTCCGCAGCGAGCTCGGCGAGCGGCCCCGCAACGAGAAGCTCATCGGCAAGAGCGAGGCGATGCGCGAGCTCTCGAAGCTCGTCGACAAGGTCGCCCAGGTCCGCGCCAACGTCCTCATCACGGGCGAGAGCGGTGTCGGCAAGGAGGTGGTCGCCCGGGAGATCCACGCGCGCGGCCCGCGCCGCGACGCTCCCTTCCTCGCGATCAACTGCGGCGCCATCCCCGAGGGGCTCATCGAGAGCGAGCTCTTCGGCCACGTGAAGGGCGCCTTCACGGGCGCCGTCTCGAACCGGCAGGGGCTCCTCGCCGCCGCCGGGGAGGGGACCCTCTTCCTCGACGAGATCGGCGAGCTGCCGAAGGAGACCCAGGTGAAGCTCCTGCGGGTCATCCAGGAGCGGAAGGCGCGGCCGGTGGGGAGCGTGCAGGATTTCGACGTGCAGGCGCGGCTCGTCGCGGCGACGAACCGGGATCTCGCGTCCGAGGTGGCGAAGGGAAACTTTCGCGAAGATCTCTTCTATCGCCTCAACGTCATCCAGGTGAGGGTCCCTGCACTTCGAGATCGTCCTCAGGACATTCTTCCCTTGGCAGAGCATTTTCTGGCCCGGCTCGCCCTGGCACTGGGCCGATTGCCATGGAAAATGACTACGGATGCGGCCAACCGCCTGATTCAGAATCCTTTCCCTGGTAACGTGCGAGAACTCGAGAACTTGATTGAACGGGCGGTCGCTCTGGCAGATGGAGATGAAATTGGCCCGGATCTTCTCTGCGCCGAAGAAGCCCGACCGGTTTCATCCACTACGGCTGGCGTAAACCTACCCGCGGACGGCATCGACATCGACCACGAACTCGAGCGCGTCGAGAGAGCCTATCTCGAGCAAGCATTGGCTCGAACTGGGGGCGTGAAGGTCGCTGCCGCAAGACTGCTTAGGACCTCGTTCCGATCGCTCCGATACCGCCTCCAGAAGCTCGGTATGAAGGCCGAGCCTTGACTGCCCTAGTTACTTGAGATCCCTTTGGCCGAAGATCATCGCCCCCGCCGCTACAACCACAATCGCGTAAGCGAGCCCGTAAAGCGATCGGATGCCCGCGTTTGGCCAACTGAGCATTTGGTGGTGAGCCGCGAGGGTCTTGATGTTCATGAATTCGAGATTCGGGATGACGCGAGCCGCGCCCTGCGTCAGGGACCGCGACAGTGCGGAGGTTGATTTGCCTCCAAAATAAGCCAACTGACTCGTCAGGTGGCCAATTATGGCAAAGGAAAGGCCAAATGTCGCCGCGAGTGTCGTCGACGTGAACGAAGAGAATAGAATGGAAAGGCCCCCGATCGTGATTGCCTGAACCAGAAGAAGCATCCCGGCCTGGAGAACGGGGCCGAAGCCGCGCTGGCGCGCGAGAACCAGCATTGCCGCCGTCCCCAAGATCATCGCGAGCGCCAGCGAGGCGAGGACCGCGACGAGGCCGAGAAATCTCCCGGTGACGAAGGCCCGTCGACTGACTGGCTTTGCGAGCAAGGGATAGAGCGTTTTCCGCTCGAGATCCCCCGCGATCAGCGAAGCGCCCAAGAAGATCGCGAGGAGAGATAGAGCGGCATCGGTCGATGCGAGGCCGACGTCGGTGATGAGCCGGTACCATTGACCGATCGTGAGCTCTCGGAGTGGAAAGGAGAGGAGAACGAGCCCGACGGCAAAAAGGGCAAGCACCACGAAGACCCTTCGACGGACCAAGTCGCTGAATGTCAGCCGAGCTATTTCAAGTGTTGGCATCATCAATTGACGGCCTTCTCGATGGCTGGCTCGCCGGGATGAACATAGAGGTGAAGGAGATGATTCGCGCTCGTCGTCACGACCTGTTTCCGCGCGGAATTCCACTCGAATCGCCCACCGAAGGGGTCTTGCGGCAGCCGAACGAGGCCAGAATAGCCGATGAGGTCCGAAATGACGTTGATCGGAAGCCCAAGCCTTGAACGCTCGCGGGCAGCGGTCTGGAGTCGCTCCAGGGCTTCTTGAAGCCTCAGCGACTTCAGTCGATCCTCGAGTGCAACTCGCTGCTTCTCTTCTTTCGCCTGGCTAAGGGCCGAGCGCGTCATCTCGATTGCCGTCTGGACTTGCGCCCCCTGCGCGAGGAGGCGGATGGCCATTCCGTGGAGGTACGCCGGTGCCTTGGGGCGCTCCGCGGCTAGCTGCATGTACCTCCCGGCATCCGCATAGTCTCCTCGAAAAGTGTAGAGGCAATAGGCGAGCAACCAAGGAATCTGCCACCGATTCGATCGGCTCTCGACCCCCCTCTCGAGCAGATCGATCGTCACCCCCGTGTTGTACCAATTGCCGGTCTTCTGGTCTCTGAACGGAAGGGCTTGTCCAGCGAACTGGAAGAGGTATCCGAAGTCGGGATCTTGACTTGCGGCCTCGCGGAGCAGCGGAACCAGGCCACGGTTGCGCTCCTCGTTGCTCATGAACGAGCCATAGTACTGGATGGCTCGTAGCCAGTCGTAGTCGGCCTCGACTGCAGAGAAGCCGAGCGCCGCCGAGCGCGCCGCGGCGGACGGCAGGATGACTGGGACATCATCCTCGGGCAGTGCTGGTTGGGGCAGCCGCGAGGTCGCCTCTGAGAGAGGGCCCACCACTGCCAGGAACGCCGCGAGGACGGCGATCCAGAGCATACCGCGGGTCAAAATCGATGCCATCGTCGATGCCATCATGGAGCCGAAAACGAAGGGAGCGCCCGGACGGGCGCCCCCTCCTCGGGACTCTTCGACTTCTAGCGAAACGTCGCTACAGGTTCACGTCATTGCATTCGTTGACCGGCTCGCCCTCGGCAAACTGGTTGACCGAGCCGCTCGAGGCAGCGCCCGGGCAGGCGACCGAGGTGTCCGCAGCTCCAGCCTGGGACGAGATCGACCAGACATCCCACGACTGGTCGTTGTCGATGTTGCCGACTGCTCCCGCCAGGAACTCGCAGAGGCCGTTCGGGCAGCAGGCATTGGCGGCCGCGACCGGCAGGACGCCGACAGCAGAGAGGCCAGTTCCAAAGCCTCCCGTGGTCGCGGTCCTTGGGGCCAGGGCGGGAGCGGTGGTGCCGTAGTAGTCCGCGACGCCCCACTTGGTTTCGTCGGCCGAAACAACGCCGATGCCGGAGAGATTTGAGCACGACGTGGAAGCCGTCGGGGTCAACGTCGGGTTCCCAAGAGTGGCTCGAATCTCGGTTCCCGAACCGCCCGCATAGTAGGTGTAGCGATTGTTGAACTCCGGTTCGAAGCCGATCACGTTCAGCAGGTCCAGGTACATCTGCTTGTCGCCGTAGTAAGACTTCTGGGCCGTGAAGACCGACTTCAGGTTGGCCTTGGCCTCGGACTGCTTCGAACGGGCCTGGAACTTTAGGAAGTTCGGGATCGCAAGTGCAGCGAGAAGGCCGATGATCGCGACGACGATCATCAGCTCGATGAGGGTGAAGCCATTCGCTAGGCTTGAACGTCGCATGGTTCAGACTCCTTTGGGGTGGGGCGATGCGCTACTCGTACCGAATGCAATCAGAGTACCACAGCCATTCCGCTCTGGATCCTCCCGTTCTTGGCTGTTGCTGGCCGAAATGCGTCGGGCAGGTGCCGAAAAACGTCACAAGCCGGCGAGCGAATCGTCGCACTCGTTGACAGGCTGACCGCCGGCGAAGGAGTTGACTGTGCCCCCCGGCCCGCTTGGGCAGGCGATGGAGACGTCGGCGGCCCCCCCCTGGGAGGAGATTGACCAGATGTCCCAATCCACGTCGTTGTCGACGTTTCCGACAGCTGCCGCGAGGAACTCGCACATTCCATTCGGACAGCAGGCTCCGTTCGAGGCGACCGGAAGAACCCCAGCGCTGCTCATCCCCGTCGCAAAGCTGCCACTGTTCGGCGTTCGAGGCGCTATGGAGCTGTTCGGCGGCGTCGCCCCGTAGTAGGCGGCCGTACCCCACTTGGCTTCGTCCGTACTGATCGTTCCGATGCCATTCACGTCGGGGCACGATGTGGATGCGGCGGGGGAGAGCGACGGATTGCCAAGAGCCACGCGGTGCTCGATTCCAGAGGCGCCGCCGTAGTATGAGTATCGGTTGTTGAACTCCGGCGAAAAACCGACTGCGTCGAGGATGTCGAGATAGGTCTGATGCTCACCATAGTAGGACTTCTGGGCAGTGAAGATCGACTTGAGATTGGTTCGCGCTTCCGCCTGTCGCGCGCGCGTTTGATAGTGGCGAAAGCTCGGGATGGCGAGGGCAGCGAGAATCCCGATGATCGCCACCACGATCATGAGCTCGATCAGCGTGAACCCGGCTGGTCGCCGCCTCTTCATGGCTCGTCCTCCCCGGGGCTTGGATGCACGGATGATGCCATCCAACGCTAGCCTAGCAGGCTTCTTGCCGAGTGGAAAACAGCGCTGGTTCTCGATAGCGAGCCCCGCAACCGCTGGTGCGCTGGCCTTCGCCCTCCGCATGTGGGCCGTCGTCTCGACGGCCAGGTCCCCGTATTGGAATTCTCCGGTCGTCGATCAGGGGCAGTACGACAGGAATGGCTGGGAGATCGCGCGCGGGCTCCGAGAGAGCGGCTTTTTTCGTCTCCATGGGCCGGTCTACCCGCATTTCCTGGCTTTCCTCTACATGGTTTTTGGTCACTCTCCCTGGATGCCACTGCTCATTCAGGCGATCTTCGGCACCGCAGCCACGGTGGCGCTCTGGTATGCCGCCCGTTCATTGGGCTCACCTCTCGCCGCGACGGTTGCGGCCCTGCTCTGGGCAACGTACTGGGGCGCTGTGCTCGTCGATGCGAGTCTCCTCTCGGAGTCCTTGGCGACCGCGTTGACGATCTCAGGGGTCGCTGGGCTGTCTTGGAGCGACGCGTCCGGGACTCACTGGGCAAGGGCACTCTGGGCATTCTCGAGTGGGGCTGCCATCGCTCTCGCCTGTGGATGCCGGCCGACGATCCTCATATTCGTTCCAATTGCCCTCGTGTGGCTTCTGGCCGGCAAACGGAGTCTCGCGATCTGCGCTTTCGTCGCAGGGATGGCAGTGGGTTCCATCCCTTTGGCCGTGCGCGTGGTCCGGCGGGGACCGACTGAGGCGGTGCTCCAAGACAACGGGGGCCTCGCGGTGTTCATCGCCAACGGTCCCATGGCCGACGGGACGCCCAACGTGGATGGGGGAAGCTCCTGGGCGAAGGTCAATGATCTGGCGAAGCAGTCGGGTGCCCGGACCGAGCGCGAGCGGGATCGATTCTATCTCGGCCTGGTCCGAAGATTTGCGTCCGAACAGCCCGTCAGCTTCGCGCGCCTGCAAGCGAGAAAGCTGCTCCTCGCCTGGAATGTTGCCGAAGCTTCGGCTGGAGAGGATCTCACGTACTTCAGGCGTCGGATCCCGTGGTCGATGCTTCCGGGCCTGTTCCCGGTCTTCATCCTCGCACCGCTGGGCTTACTGCCGCTTTGGCAGAGCCGAGCCGGCCGGCTTTGGCTCTCGCTCGGGGGGGCCTCGCTCCTCGGCCTCCTGGTGAGCGGGGTGTCCTTGCGCTACCGGCTGCTTCTCGTCCCCGTCTTGTGTTTGGCCGCAGGGGAGGGGGCTGGGAGGCTTCTCGGGTTGATGAAGTCACCAGTAAAGAGATGGATCGACGTCGCCTCGTGGATCATCCTCGCTCTGGGGGGCTCGGCGCTCTCGCTGGAGCCGATGACCACTCAAATCGAGCGCGGATTCATCTGCTACAATCGAGGCCTCGCGTTTCATCGCAGCGGCGACTTGTCTGCAGCGAGGGATGCGTACCTTCGGGCAATCGAGTTGGACCCCGACACCGCTTCTCCCTACACAAACCTCGCCGCCATGGCGCTCGCGCGGGGGGATCTCGAAGCGGCCATCAAGCGCTCCAGGCAAGCCCTGGCGCGATCACCGGCTTCCAGCAACGCGAGGATGAACCTCCTGCTCGCGCTCGCTCTGCGAGGGGACTTTGGCGAAGCGGCGATCCAGATGAAGCAACTGCCGCCGAGCATCGTGCAAAGTTCGACCAGTCGCATCATCGCTGCGGCGCAAGAGGGCGCCAGGCTTCATCCTGCTGCCGGCGGAGAAGAGTTTCTTGCCCTGCTCGGCGCGCACTGAGGGGTTGACTGTTGCCGGTGGCCCCGCGAAGCTCGAAGGATGCTTGAGGTTCGTAACCTGACGAAGGTCTACCGGGTCGGCTTCTGGGGTCGGCGTGTGGATGCGCTTTCCGAGCTGACCCTTGAGGTCGAGACAGGAAGGATCTTCGGCCTCGTCGGTCCGAATGGCGCCGGCAAGTCCACCGCCATCAAGCTCTTCCTCGGCCTCATCCGGCCGACCTCGGGGACCGGGATCATCGACGGCCACCCCATCGGCTCGCCTGAGAGCCGGCGGAGGCTCGGGTTCCTTCCCGAGAACCCCGCGCTCTACGAGTTCCTCACCGCGGAGGAGTACCTCGCGCTCGCGGGTTCGCTCGTGAAGCTCGAGACGAAGGTCCTTCGCGAGGAGGCGGACCGCTTGCTCGAACTCGTGGGGCTCACTCACGCCCGCGACCTCGCGATCCGCAAGTTCAGCAAAGGCATGGTGCAGCGGCTGGGGCTCGCGCAGGCGCTCGTCGGCGACCCGGCCATCGTCATTCTCGATGAACCGATGAGCGGGCTCGACCCGATCGGTCGCAAGGACGTGCGGGACATCATGTTCAAGCTGCGGGATGAGGGGCGCACGGTCTTCTTCTCGACGCACATCCTGCCGGACGTGGAGGCCATCTGCGACCGGGTGGCTCTGCTCTCCAAGGGCAGGCTTACGGACATCGGCCGGCTCGACGATCTGCTCTCGAATCGGGTGCGGGCCGTCGAGGTGACTGCCTCGAGCCTCGCCCCCGACCTCGCCGAGCGACTCGTCAAGGAGCGCAGCGGGCGCGCGCAAGGCGAGGGCCGTGTGCTCGTCAGCTTTCCGTCTCACGACGAGGCGAACCGGTTCGTCGCCGAGATCGTGGCGGCAAAGGGGACGGTGGAAAGCGTGGTCGCCTCGCGCGAGAACCTCGAGGATCTCTTCATGCGGCGCGCTGAGGAGGCGAAAGAGGTGGCGCGCCGCTAGTCCGCAGAAGCTCGGCCAGGTGGCCGATGGCAGCGTGGCGCCCCTCGTACGGAAACCACTGTGGGAGCTCTCCCGCGCGCAGCCGCGCGCTCGCGTAGGCGCGCAGCGGCAGGCAGGTGTCGAGGAGGTCCCGGTAGTAGGGGATTCCGCCCGTGAAGAGGGCGCGGGCGAAGAAGAGGGTGAACGCGCCGGCGAGGAAGACGAAGACGGCGATCCAGCCAGTCCTCTCTGCCGACGTGACGCCTCGCGGCCTCACGGTCCTCGTCACTCGCCGACGGGCGTGGTCTGCACGAGCGCCTTCGGCGCGCCGCCCGAGAGCGACCAGAGCGCGGCGGAGCTGCCGTCGAGGGTGGTCACCTCGTAGAAGAGCTCGTCGAGGCCGTCGCCGTCGAGGTCGGCGACCTGGACGAGCTCGCCGCCGGCGCCACCCTCCTGCCGATCGACGAGCTTCGTCAGCTTGCCCGCGGCGTCGGCGAGGTAGAGCAGGCTGAATCGGTCGTCGAAGGCGTTGCCCCAGCGGAGCGAGACGGCGTACTGCCGCTCGCCCTTCGCGCTGAAGTGGCCGGGGAAGAGGTTGATGGCGACGGAGGCGGGCGCGAGCCGCTGGGCGGCGAGCCCCTTCTCGAGGGCGGTGGTGACGGAGCCGTAGAGCCGGTCGATGGCCGCCCGCGGCGCGTCCTCGGGGACGGCGGGCGGGGTGTCGGCGCCGGCCGGCGGCGGGAGGAGGGAGCCCACGGCGAAGCCGCTGCCCTCCTCGCCCACCTTCACGTCGAGGTAGACGACGATCTCCCTCGCGTCGCAGAGGCTCTTCGCGAGCTCGACGCCTTCGATGGGGACGACCTCGCCGCCGTTCCAGCCCTGCGACGAGGTCCAGAGGTAGAGCCGGCCGGCGGCGGCGCCGGGGGCGGCCTTGGGCCAGAGCTTCGGATCGACGAGGTGGCGAACGCCGGGCCTTCCGCCGGGCCAGCCGACCTCGCGGCCGCCCGGAGCGGCCTTCGCCCAGAGGCGCGCGATCTGCGCGCTTCGGCTGGCGCCGATCTCGAGGACGCCGGCCCCGGCGCCGTAGCGGCCGAGGAGGAAGGGGCTGCGCTCGGCGCCAGCGGGGGCGCAGGCGGCCCAGGCCGTCGGCTCGGCGGAGAGCTCACCGGCGGGCTCCGCGGCCGCGGCGGCGAGGACGAAGGCGAGCGCGGCCCCGATCATGCAACGCTTCTATCCCATCCGCTCCCCGCCCGCTATGGCAGGGCGAGCTGGGCCGACAGGCCGACGGGGTTCGTCGCGGTGAGCTCGACGCTCTTTTCGGCGGTGCCGGGCGCGAAGAGGACGGTCGCGGCGGCGTCCTCGAGCGGGATGACGGTGGCGAGGCCGGCGATGCCGAAGGTCCAGGCGGGGAGCCCGAGCAGCTCGGTGCCGTCGAGCGCGAGGGCGCGGGCAAGGACGATGGCGGAGCCGTCGGGGGCCTTGCGGACGAGGAGCGACGCGGAGGCGGCGCCGCCGGCGACCTCGACCGGGTAGGTGAGGGCGCTCTCCGGGTCGCCCGCGAGGGCGCCCGCGAACTGGCCGTTCAGCTGGCCGCCGCCGGGGGTGGGGAGGGCGGTGAGGAGGAAGCGCTCGGGCTCGACCTTCTCCACGTCGACGGCCCCGCTCCCCGCTCCGACGGCGAGCCGCTGGGAGAAGAGCGGGTCGCCGGTCGCGTCGCTGATGACGGCGTCGATCTCGGCCTGTCCGCTGGAGAGCAGGGAGAAGCGCGCGGGCAGGGCGGGCTCGCCAGGAATGGCGGCGGCGGCGCGGGAGGGGTCCTCGAAGGCGATGGCCGCCGGGAGCGCGGTCGTGATGGGCAGGGAGCCGAGCTGGCCGCCGGCGGCCGAGACGGAGAGCTGGGCCGAGCCCGCGGTGAGCGCCGTCACCTGGACGACCTGGCCGCCGAGCTCCTCCGCCGTCAGGACGCTCGGCGCGCTGCTCTGGACCGCGTAGCCGCCGTCGCAGCAGGCCTCGCCCGAGACGAGCTCGAACGAGAGCGTCTCCGCGCTGCCGACGGCGAGCGGTCGTGGGTCGGCGCCGATCCAGCGGACCACCGGGGCGGGGGGCTGCGGGTCGCTCCGATCGGGCCCACAGGCGGCGGCGAAGGCGAGGACCGCGAGCAGGGGGTGGAGCCGGCGCATCCTCGGAAGCGTAGCAGATCGCCCTTCAGGGCCCCACCGTGGCCGATCTCCAGTCGTGCTCCTCCTCGAGGCCGTCGGTGTAGTTCCGCCAGGCGTCCCGGTCGAACTTGTGCGCCCCGGAGACACTCCCGAAGATCGCGCCGCCGTACCACATGGCCTCGAGCACTCCGAGGACGGAGGCGATGCCCCAGAGCCGGTGGGCCGCGGCGTCGTAGACGCCGAAGCCGAAGAGGCCGTTCCAGGCGATCGCCGCGAGGCCGGTGCCCGGCTCACCCAGGTAGAAGTAGCCCGCGCCGGGGAGGACGGCGGAGAGCAGGCCGGCGAGGAGGGGACTTCGGTGCGGCAGCCGCTTCGCGCCCTCGGCCTCGGAGGCGAGGGCGCGCGCCTCCCGCCCCCAATCGGGCGAGGCCGCGGCGGCGCCGAAGGTCCGGATCGCCAGGTCGGGGTCGTGGCCGAGCAGGTACGCCCAGCCGAGCAGGTAGGTCGCGCGGTCCCGCAGCGCGGGCGAGAGGGCCGGGTCGGGGACGAGCTCCAAGAGCTCCTGGACGGCGAGATCCTGCTCGCCGCCGCGCGAGCGGGCCGCGGCGGCGTCGAGCCGCGCGAGGCCGCGCAGGGCGGGATCGCGGCTCTGCTCGGCGATCGTGTCGAAGTGGGCCGCGGCCTCGGGAAAGCGCTCGCCGCGCAGGTAGCTCTGGCCGATCCGGATCTGCGCGTGGGCCGCGGCGTCGCCGGCCGGATCCTCGAAGAGGTAGCGCTCGTACTCGCCGATGGCGCGGTAGTAGTCGCCCGTGTCGTAGAGGTGATCGGCGAAGGCGACGCTCGGGGGCGGGGCGGCCGCGGAGAGCGCGAGCGAGAGCAGGGCGATCAAAACGGCCGCGTCCTCGGCCGTCCCGGCAGCCAGAAGTCGCTCTCGGAGAGCGGATCGTCGTAGGAGGCCTCGTTGCCGCGGACGTAGACCGGGAGCTTGCGCAGGGCGCTGCTCTCGTCGCCGCGCCAGAGCCGGTCGATGGCGAGGCCGATGCCGGCGAGGCCGTGCCGGGCGACGGCGCGCATGGCGTAGACCGAGCAGACGGGGCGGTGGACGCAGCGGGGGCCGTCGAAGACCGTGATGCTCCAGCGGTAGACGTCGAAGGCGAGGTAGAGCGGGTTCCCGGTCGGCGGCACGACGCGGGAGGCGGCCGGGAAGCGGGCGTCGTGCGTCACGGGCGCGCCGTCGCTCTCGAAGGGGCCGAAGGGCGCCGAGAGCGCCGCGGCGAGGGCGAGCGCGATCACGGCTTCTGCTCCGGGTCTCGCGAGCGCCCGCTCGGCTCCGCCGCGCTCGCAGCCTCGCGCCAGCGGGCAAGCCGCTCGCCGATCTCGCGCTCGCGGCCGCTCTGGGACGGCTCGTAGTAGCGGCGGCCCGAGAGCTCGCCCGGCAGGTAGCGCTCGGGGACGAAGTGGCCGGGGAGGTCGTGCGGGTAGCGGTAGCCCTGCCCGTGGCCCTGGGCCTTCGCGAGGGAGGTGGGCGCGTTCCGCAGCCGCAGCGGCACCTCGAGCGGCCCGTGGGCCTCCACGTCCGCCTTCGCCGCCAGGTAGCCCTTCATGGCCGCGTTGCTCTTCGGCGCGCAGGCGAGGTAGGCGACCGCCTGCGAGATCGGCAGGTAGCCCTCGGGCATCCCGACGAGCTCGAAGGCGTGGAGCGCGTTCACCGCCACCATGAGCGCGATGGGGTCGGCGTTGCCCACGTCCTCGGAGGCGAAGATCACGAGGCGCCGCAGGACGAAGCGCGGCTCCTCGCCCGCCTCCAGCATCCGCGCGCAGTAGTAGAGCGCGGCGTCGGGGTCGCTGCCGCGCAGCGACTTGATGAAGGCCGAGACGACGTCGTAGTGCTGATCGCCCGCCCGGTCGTGTCGAAGGACGGGCCGCGCGAGCGCCTGCTCGGCGAGCGGCAGCGTCACGATCGCGCCGTCGGGGAGCCCCGCGCAGGCCGACTCGAGCGCGCCGAGCGCGCGGCGGGCGTCGCCGAAGGCGCCGCGCGCGAGCGCCTCGCGCGCCGTGGGATCGAGCGCGAGCCCCCGGCGCTGCAGCGCCGCGTCGCGCGCGAGCGCCCGGTCGAGCAGAAGGCCGATCTCCTCCTCCCCGAGCGGCCGGAGCGTGAGCACGCGGCAGCGCGAGAGCAGCGCGGAGGTGAGCTCGAAGCTCGGGTTCTCGGTGGTGGCGCCGATCAGGGTGATGGTGCCGCGCTCGACGTGAGGCAGAAACGCGTCCTGCTGCCCCTTGTTGAAGCGGTGGATCTCGTCGACGAACAGGATCGTCCGCAGCCGGCGCTCGGCGTGGCGGCGCTCGGCCTCGAGGACGATCTTCCGGATCTCGGCGACCCCGCCGAGCACGGCCGAGAACGGCACGAACTCGCTCCGGGTGTGGCGGGCGACGATGCGGGCCAGGCTGGTCTTGCCGGTGCCGGGCGGCCCCCAGAGGACCAGCGAGGGCAGCTCGTCGCGGTCGATGGCGCTCCGCAGCCACTTGCCCTCGCCGAGGAGCTGGTCCTGCCCCACCACGTCCGCGAGCGCGCGCGGCCGCATCCGCTCGGCGAGCGGGGCGGTCAGCGCGGCGGCGCTCTCCGCCGCCTGTTCGAAGAGGTCCACGTCCGGACGGATTACCACGGCGCGGGCCCGCGGCCCAACCCGCAGAAATGTGTTCTCGCCGGCGGGGAGGCTGTGTTATTGGGGAGGCGAGCCAAGGAGCCCTCGCATGCCCCGCCGATCGTCGAACAAGAGCCAGAACCAGAGCTGGATCAACGTCCCCGCCGCCCGCGCCCGCCTGGCCGAGATCCCGGCCGAGATCGCGCGGCTCGAGCGCGAGCGCGACTTCCTCAGGGATGCGCTGACCGCGACGGGCGCCGGCGCGGGGGCTGCCCCCGCTCGCCGCGGCCCAGGCCGTCCCCCGGGGCGTCCGGCAGCGGCGGCTCCGCTCGGCCGCCGGCCCGGCCGCCCGCCGCGCGGCGGCGGCCCCTCGCTGCTCGACATCATCACCGACGTCATGAAGGCCGGCCCCGCCTCGAAGGGCTGGACCGTCGGCGACCTCCGGGTCGAGATCGCGAAGCGGCACCCCGAGAAGGTCGCGGCGGCGAACGCCAGCGCGCTCGTCTCCTCTGCGCTCGTGCAGTCGATGCGCGCGAAGCAGCCCCGCTTCACCGGCACCAAGGCGGGCCGCGGGCAGGCGCGCAAGTACCGGCTCGCGGGCGGCGAAGCGGCCTGAAGCAAGTCGCCCCGCGATGCTTACGATGTCCTCTGGCGTGCAGGACATCGAAGACATCGATCTGAGGGAGTTCGCCGGTCGCCTGCGCGAGCGGATTCCGCTCGGCAGCCCGGTCGGCTACCTGCGGGGCAAGGCCTACTTCCGCGATCTCGCGACCGAGCTGCTCGGCTGCTCGGCGCTCGTCGCGGAGGAGCTCGTCGACACGCTCGAGATGCGCGGCTACCTGCGCTTCCAGGGCGACCCGAGCGACCGGTCCGGCGCGACGACCCCGTGGGAGATCGGCGCCGGGGATTGAAGCGGGGCGAGGCGGTGTCGAAGGCCGGCCGGCCGAGCGGGCCGTCTACTTCTCGAACTCGAGCCAGCCGAAGCGCGGCAGGTTGTGGAAGTCCGGCTGGAAGAGCGGGCTGAAGGCGCTGCCCTCGTTGACCTTGCGATTCTGCGACCAGTCGAGCCGGTAGAGGTTCAGCCGCCAGCGGTCGCCGGGCTGCGGCGGTACGTGGGGCACCGAGGAGAGTTTCGCGATGGGGATGGCGAGCTCGGCCGTCCAGCCGCGGTCGACGTCGGAGGGGTCGTTCAGCGTGCCGTCCACCACGACGGCGGTCTTCATCCCCGACTCCCAGGTCAGATCCATCCCCTGACGGCGCGCCGGGAAGTAGGCGTCGAAGGTCACGTTCGCGGGCGAGAGCTCGAGCTCGTCGTAGGTCTTGCCGTCGCCGTCGGCGTCGATGAAGACCTCGACGGCCTCCTCGTTGTAGAGCGGCTCGTCGTGCTTCGTGTAGCTCGACCAGACGTCGGGGTCCTCGCACTGGAATCCGACGTAGAGGTTCTGGTCGTCCCAGAGGATCCGCGCCTGCGTCGGGAGCTTCGTCGGGGCGCCGTCGAGGCTGCGCACGAGCTGCACCGGCGCGGCCCGTTGCCAGTCGGCCTCGTCCAGCTTGCCGTCGATCACGATCGGCCCCTTCGCGCGGGCGGCGCGATAGGTGGGCAAGGGCGCGCTCGGTCCGTCGCCGATCGGGATCTCTCCGACGTGGAGCCGGTTCTCGGCGCCGAGCTTGGGATCGTCGAGCGGAAGCCGCGTCTCGCCCTGGAAGAGGCCGACGTACAGGTCGAGCGCCTTGCCCGAGAGCTGCGGCGGGAGCCGGAGCAGCTCGTCGTCGCGGAAGAGCTGGCCCGGCTTCCACTCCGAGGTCGGCAGGCTGCCCGAAATCGCGACGTGGTCGCCGTTGACGACGATGCCAGGCTCCCCGGGCCGCTCGAGGTGGACGAAGATCGTCCAGTCGCCGCCCGCGAGCGGCTTCTCGACCTTCCAGTAGTGGGTGAGCCGCATCAGTCCCCCCGGGAACGGCTGGGCGGGGGCCCACTCGTAGCCCAGGTAGCGGACGGCTCCGCCGCCGAAGGTGGCGCCGTCCTTGGCCGAGGCAAGCGGGTGCATCGTCGCGGGCGGCGCGGCGAGGAACGCCTGCTTCGGCGGCTCGCGCGGCGCCTGTGGCTGGGGCTGGTTCGGCGCGTAGGGCGAGGTCGGTGAGCCCTCCGGGGCGTAGGGCGTGCGAGGGCGCGAGGGGTTCGGCGCGAGCGAGTCCTTGCAGCCCGCGGAGGCGAGGCCGACGGCGAGGAGCGCCGCGAGGGCGCTGGAGCGGGGTCTGTTCATGGCGGCGAGAAGCTAGCAGATCGCGCGCCGCCCGCGCCACGCCGGGGGCGGCGCCGGAAGAGGCCCCCTCGCGACGGTCCGGTCAGGCCTGGTTCAGCCGGGCGCCTCGGACGATGAGATCGAAGAGCTCGCGGTGGCCGCGAAACCAGCTCGAGAACTGGATGGGGCCGCGCCGCGTGAAGACCTCGTAGACGGTCATCGCGGGGCCAGGCGAGATCTCGACGCGGAGGATGTCGCCGAAGTCGAACGACTGGAGCCGCAGGAGGCGGCGGACCGTCAGCCCGTCCTCGTGCACGGCGATCGACTGGCTCGCGTGGTAGACGAGGAAGACGCCGAAGAAGCCGAGGAAGAAGAAGACGGTGAGGTAGGTCTTTCCGCCCACGCCGGGGAGGGTGCAGAGCACGAGCAGGACGAAGAGCCACGACGCCGCGCCGGCAGCGAGCGCCCCAATGAGCGCCGGGCTCGGGCGAAACGTCCGGTCGGCCTTCTCCGCCACGAGAAAAGCCTAGGGGACGCCGGGCGTCCGCGCAACCGTCAGGCCGCGAGTCCGGGGACGCCCGTGTCGCCCACGAAGACGTCCCGCGCCACGAGGAGCCCCTCGGCGCGCAGCCGCTCCGGAAGCTGCTTCAGCTCGGGCTGATCGCGGAGGAGCTCGGCGAAGGCGCGGTGTGAGAGGAGCGCGAGGGAGCAGGGAGTCGCCGCGACGGCCGCGACGGAGGTGGGCGTCCCCACCAGGGCGGAGACGTGGCCGAAGAACTGGCCGCGGGTGAGCCGCGCGATCTCCGTGGGTTTCTCGCCCTTCGGCTGGCGACGCAGGACGACCTGGCCGTTCATGACGAGGAAGAGGCCGTTCGTCACCTCGCCCGTCGACACCAGGATCTCGCGGGCCGCGACGTCGACCGACGTGAAGCGGGCGGTGACGGCCGGCCGCTCGGCGTCTGGGATCTCGGCGAAGAGCGGCGACGAGGCGAGGAACACCGTGAGCAGCCGCTCCTGGTAGAAGCGACGGAGGGCGATCCGGGCCGAGGCGTGCCGCTTGACGAGCCGCGCGAGCGCGGTGCCGGGGACCTCGAGCAGCACCGCCCCGCTCGCCGCGCGCACGGTGGCGGCGCGGCGACGCCCGGCGAAGAGGCCGAAGACGCCGAGCAGCTCGCCGGGTCCGACGCGGCGGAAGGGCGTCGGCACCGGCGAGCGTCGACCCCGGGCGCGCACCGCCTGGAGGTCCCCCTCGACCACGATGAAGAAGCTGCGCGCCGGCTGCCCCTCGTAGAAGACGATCTCGCCCGACGCCAGCTCGCGCCGGTGGCAGGAGCGGGCGAGCTCGGCGCAGGCCGCGGCCGAGAGCTCGCCGAAGAGCGGCACCGCCCGTAGATCGGGGTCGAGGGGGGATGGTGCGGCCGGGGGCAGCTCCGGCCGCTCCTCGCCGGCCTCCGCGGCGCCGAGATCGGCCAGGCTGAAGACGCGCGTCAGCTCGAGCGCGTCGACCAGCCGCTCCTGGCCGGCGTCGCGCACGATCGGCTCGAGCGCGCGGGCCAGCCGCACCGGCGCGGGCGGCAGCGGCACGGCCACGTGCGTCTCGGGCCGGCGGCCCGCGGATCTCCGGTAGGCCCGGACCAGCTCCATCAGATCCGGCGGCTTCGTCTTCGCACGCGCCATGGCGCGAGGGATGCTAGTGAACGGGGAGCGGCCGCGCAACGGGGGCCTCGCCCGCTCGACGGGCGATCGCGCCCAGCCGGACGACGCGGGGCCCGGGGCCGCAGACGCCGAGCAGGGAGCAGGCCCGGCAGCCGTCGGCGCGGCGCGCGGGTGGGCAAGCGCCGCTCATACCGTAGTGGCAGAGCGCGAAGTCGTACTTGATCGGGTCGTCGGGGTCGAGCTGCCGCAGCGAGGCGGTGACGTCGAGGGCGGTCTTCCAAGAGGCGTCGCGGCGGCGCGTCAGGCCGAGGTTGCCCGCCATCCGCGCGACGTGGGTGTCGAGCGGGATGACGAGCGCCCGCTTCGGGACGCCCTGGGCCGCCCAGACGCCGAAGTCGACGGCGTCGGGGCCGCGGACCATCCAGCGCAAGTAGAGGTTGAGCCGCTTACAGGCCCCGCCGGTCGCGGGCCCGGGCAGGAGGTGATCGAGCGAGCGCGGCGGGCCGAGCCGCGCGATCACGGACGAGAAGTCGCGCCCCTTGAGCCAGGCGGTGAAGCGGCCGAGTGCGCCGGCGAGCGGATCCTCCGAGCCGCCTGCCAGGGAGAGGCAGCGCGCGAAGAGGGCGCCGAGGCCGCCGTGCTCGCGGCGCGCCTCGCCCGCGGCCCAGAGGAGGCAGGCGACGTCGGCGCCGACGTTGAAGCGGTAGACGAAGCGCTCGAGCCCGGCCCAGTCGGAGGACTCTCTCAGCGCGTCCACGAAGCGGGCGGGCGAGGGGCCCATGCGCTGGAGCAGCGCCGCCACGAGGGGCTTGAAGAGGTCGACGCGGCCGTAGGCGAGCGCGGAGGCGAGCAGGCCGGCGACCTCGATGTCGGCCGGGTCGTCGTAGGCGTGGACCAGCTCGACGGGATCGTGCGGCAGCCGCGCGCGGAGATCGGCTCCTTCGAGGAACCGGTCGAGCACGGGGCGGAGCCGCTCGGCGCGCTCGGGGGTCAACATCGGGGATCCCGGGGAGCCAATGCTAGTGTGCCCCCGCTTCGCGCTGGAACGGGCTGGCGGCCTCCGCCTGGCCGTGCCGGGGGCCGAGCAGTCCCACCGCGTGGCCGAGCTCGGGGACGATGAGCCGCTCCAGGGCGAGGCGGACCGCCGAGGGGCTGCCCGGGAGGGCGAAGACGACGAGCCCGGCGGCGGTGCCGGCGGCGGCGCGCGAGAGCCACGCGGCCGGCCCGATCTCCTGGAACGAGAGGGCACGGAAGAGCTCGCCGAAGCCGTCGAGCCGCTTGTCCCAGAGCGGCTCGAGCGCCTCGAGCGTCCGGTCGGTCGGCGAGAGCCCCGTGCCGCCGGTGAGGACGACGGCCCGCGCGCCGGCCTGCGGGGCGCGCCGGATCAGGGCGTCGCGCAGCTCGGCGGGATCGTCGCGCACGAGGCACGCCCCGACGACCTCGTGCCCGGCCCCGGTCAAGAGCTCGCGGGCGATCCGGCCGCCCAGGTCGTCGGCCTCGGTGCGGGTCGACGAGCAGCTGATGACGAAGCAGGGGACCCGCCGCGGCGCCGCCTGCCGATGGCGCTCGTGCGGTCGCGGCTCCTCGCTCACGGCGGGGCGCTCGAAGGCAGGTCGATGCCGCCGCGGTAGGAATCGACCGCGTGCCGCACCCGGGCCGCGTCCGGCGCGTCGGGCGCGAGGAAGAGGTACTGCTCGTACTCGCGGATCGCCTGCTCGTCCCGCCCCATCTTCGCGAAACAGCTCCCCATGCCGCGGTGGGCCCGCGCATCGCGGGGCGAGAGCTCGAGCAGCCGGGCCCAGGCCTCGGCGGCGTGGCCCCAGTCGCGTCGCCGCTCGAGCTCGCGGGCCAGGGCGCCGAGGCCCTTCGGCTCGTTCATGTCGAGCGGCCTCGGCGGTCGCCAGCCCTCGGGCGTGAGCACGACCCCGAGTCGATCGCCGCCGCCGAGAAGCTGCGCGCGGCTGCCCGTCAGCGTCCGCGGCGTGAAGCCCTGGAGCGCGATGGTGAGCGTCACCGTCCGTCCCGCCGGCAGGTCGACCCCCGTCGGCGCCCGGCCGGCCGGATGGCCGTCGAGCGCGACGAGCGCTCCCGCCGGCAGCGAATCGACCTGGACGCCGTTCGACAGCTCGTCCAGCGTCAGCTTCCTCGGGCCCGAGCAGCCGGCGCCGATCAGCGCCGCGCACAAGAGCAATCGCCTCACGTCAGGGTTCCGCGTCGATCTGGCTGTCGCCGCTCTTCAGGTAGGTCCCCGCCTGGGCGCGGGCCGCGGACACCAGCTCGAACACGCCGTGGGGGTTGTCCTTCTTGGGATCGGGGAAGCCGTAATGGGACAGGTCGAACTTCCAGAGGCCGCTGATCCCGCCGCTCGCGGAGGCCGCCGCGTCGAGGGCCGGGATGCCGAAGGCGGCGGCCAGATCGTCGGTCGCCTCGTTCGGAATCGTCTGGTCGTTCAGCCCCTCGATCAGGAGGAAGTGCTTCTTCGGATCGAGCGTCTGCGCGTAGTCGATGGGGTCGCCCGACTCGAGGATCACCTGGCCCACCGTCTGCACCACCGGCAAGAACTCCTGGAAGTTGGGATCGATGCCCCCATTCGCCCCGAAGAGGCTGACGCCGAGGTTTCCCGCGATGAGGAGCCCGAGAGAGCTCTCGATGCTCGGCGAGCCGATGATGGTGGAGAGTCCGCCGCCGGGGACGAGGAGCACGCCCCCGGTGACGCGCGGGTCGAGGGAGACGAAGGTCGCCCCCATGATGCCCCCGAGGCTCTCGCCCAGGTAGCCGAGGCGGGTCGGGTCGATCGTGGCGCCGTCGAGCCCCGCCGGCCACGAGGCGGCGATCCGCATCACCTGCATCATGTCGAACGCCATCTCGCGAAAGTAGTCGCGCGTCACCGTGAGGTCTTGTAGGTCGAAGAATTCGAGCGAGCTGCCCCGGCTCTGGTGGCTCGGCGCGTCGATGCCGATGCAGCCGAAGCCCGCCTGGGCGAGCCACTCGGCCTTCGAGAGGCAGAAGGTCGGATCGGGCCCGCCGTTGCCGTTCTCGTGGAGGCTGTTGCCGCCCCCGAGGCCGTGGCCGGCCACCACGATCGGATAGCCGCTGGCGGGCATCGGGATCGTGGCGGGATTCGGGAGCGCCAGGACGAACTGCCGGGTGACGTCGCGGGCGCTCCCGGGGTCGGCCACGGACGCGGGCTGGAAGTGGCCCTGCTCACCGTCGCGCAGATCCTTCATCGGCAGGGCGCCGGCGACGACGGTGCCGACGTCGACGGGTGGGCTCTCCCAGCCCTCCTGGTGGAACCAGGGGTCGAGGGTCGAGATCGTTCCCGCGTCGGCGCTGAAGACGCCCTCGGGGCACTGGCCCGAGAGGCTCGTTGCGCCCGAGCCGCACTGGGTGAGCGGCGTCGAGGCGACGATCAGCGTCGGAAAGGTGGAGAGCGGCTGGGAGATCCAGGGCACCACGGCCTCGAGATCGGAGCGCGCCTTCGCCGTCGTGAAGAGATCCGCGAAGACCACGTGCGCGGCCGTGGTCCCGAGAGCGGCCGCGATGGCCGAGACGTCGCCGGCGCCGGGGCCGTTCTTCCAGGCCCAGAAGTCGGGCGAGGCGACGAGCGGCGTGCCGCCCGCGGTCGCGGCGTCGGTGAGCACGAGCGCAAAGGGCGTCCCCTCGTCGAGCGGGACGGACGGGTGGACGCGGGCCACGGGAAGGGTCGGATCGACCGAGACGACCGGCGGCGGGCCCAGCTTCGGGCTGCTCCCGAGCTGGACGTAGGCGAACGCGCTCGAGAGGGAGGCGGCGTCGGGCGTGCTGGAGAACGGCACGAGCTCGGCCGCGAAATTGCCGAAGCCCTGGCTCGTCTCCATCAGGGCGCCGAGTTGGTCGAGGTAGGTGGAGAAGGCCGTGCCGCCCTCGGCCGCGAGCGCCGGCGGGGTGAACGGCTGCCAGTAGTTCGGCCGGGTCAAGACGCCGCCGTCGGCGTCGACCAGCCGGCCATCCGGAAACGGGTTCGAGGGGTCATTTGCGTCGGCGGTCCAGAGCGGGTGCGGCCCCGACGGAGGAGGGCCCGCGTCCGACTGGCCCTGCGACGGCTTGCCGCCGCAGCCGAGCGCGAGGTCCAGCGAGAGAACGAGCGGGACGACCGAAGCGAGGACGAGAGATCTCATGGGGCACCGGGAGGAACGGGTGGTGCCGAGCGTAGCACACGGTCCCTGCGCCGAGTATCATCCGCGCGGTCGGGCCGCACCTTCCGGAGAACCCGCTTGCTGCCGCTGCGCGTCGCGCTCGCCCAGATCGACACCACCGTCGGCGCCTTCGAGGCGAACGCCGCGGCGGTGCGCGAGGCCACGGCCCGCGCCCGGGCGGCCGGCGCACAGCTCGTGGTCTTCCCCGAGCTCACCCTCACCGGCTATCCGCCGCGCGATCTGCTCGAGCTGCGCCGCTTCGTCGACCGCTCCGAGGCGACGCTCGCCGCGCTGGCGGCGCCCGCCGACTGGTCGAAGGGCATCGCCGTCGCGGTCGGCTTCGCCGAGCGGCACGGCGGGATCGGCGCCGGCGTCTACAACGCGGCGGCCGTCCTCCAGGACGGTCGGGTCGACCGGATTCGGAAGCGGCTCCTGCCGACCTACGACGTCTTCGACGAGCGACGCACCACCGATCCCGGGCCGCCGAGCGCGCCCGTCGCCATCGCCGGCCGGCGCGTCGGCTTCACCATCTGCGAGGACGTCTGGAACGACGAGGCCTTCTGGCGGACGCGCCGCTACCCCGAGGATCCGGTGACGGAGCTCGTGCGGGAGGGGATCGACCTGCTCGTCAACCTGAGCGCGAGCCCGTTCGCGCAGGGGAAGTCCCAGCTTCGCGAGGAGATGCTCGCGGCGCTCTGCCGGCGCCACCGGGTCCCGCTCGCCTACGCGAACCTCGTCGGCGGGAACGACCAGCTCGTCTTCGACGGCCGGAGCGTCGCCCTGGGGGCGGACGGCGGCGTCTCGGCGCGCGGGCCCGCCTTCGAGGATGCGCTGGTCCTCGCCTGGCAGGAACGGCCTCTGCCGCCGCTGCCCGCCGCCGGGAGCGACGCCGAGCTCGACGAGCTCGAGCGCGCGCTCGCCGTCGGCCTTCGCGACTACGCCCGCAAGACCGGCTTCTCGGGGGCGCTGCTCGGCCTGTCGGGCGGCGTCGATTCCGCCCTCACCGCCTGCCTTGCGGTCCGGGCGCTCGGGCCCGACGCCGTTCGCGGCGTCGCCTTGCCCTCGCGCTTCACCTCGTCGATGAGCGACGAGGACGCGGAGCGGCTCGCGCGCGCCCTGGGCATCCGCTTCGACGTCGTCCCCATCGAGCCGGTCTTCGAGCGCTACCTCACCTCGCTCACGCCCGTCATCGGGCCCCCCGCCGGGGTGACCGCCGAGAACCTCCAGTCGCGCGTCCGGGGCGCGCTCCTCATGGCGCTCTCGAACCAGAGCGGCGCTCTGCTGCTCGCCACCGGGAACAAGAGCGAGCTGTCGGTGGGCTACACGACGCTCTACGGCGATCTGTCGGGCGGCCTCGCCCCGATCGGCGACGTCACGAAGACGGCCGTCTACCGGCTCGCGCGCCACCAGAACCGGGAGCGCGATTTCATCCCCGAGCGGACGCTGACCCGGCCGCCCACCGCTGAGCTGCGGCAAGGCCAGACCGACCAGGACACGCTGCCGCCCTACGAGCTTCTCGACGAGGTCGTTCGGCTCTCGACCGAGGAGCGGCTCTCGGCGGACGAGATCGTGGCCCGCGGCCTCCCAGAGGGGCCGGTGCGGCAGATCCTCTCCCTGCTCGTGCGCAGCGAGTACAAGCGGCGCCAGGCGCCGCCGATCCTGCGCGTGACCTCGCGGGCCTTCGGCGACGGCTGGCGCTTCCCGATCGCCCACCGCTTCGAGCGGTAGCCGGCCGCCGGCCCGTCGCGGACGTCAGCCCGCGGCGGGGGATTCGAAGAGGCCGCGGGCCATCTCGATGCCCTCTTCCCAGCCGATCTTCTGGCAGATCTCGGTGGCGCGGACCGCGAACGAACGGGCCGCCTGACCGAGCCCCTCGCGGTGGCGGAGCTTCGCGAGCGAGAAGAACTCCCGGGCGGCGGTCTCGAGGTCTCCCGCGGTCTCGGCGGCCATCGCCGCCGCCTGGTGGTGGGAGGCGGCGGAGGCCCACTCGCCGGCGACCTCGGCGAGGGCGGCGAGCCGCTGGAGGATCCGCGCCTCGAGCGAGGGATCGCGCCGGGGCCTCGCGCGGCGCAGCGCGAGGTCGAGCTTCTCGGCGGCCTCCTCGACGTGCCCCGCCCGCGCGTGGGCCGCGCCGAGGTCGGCGAGGGTGTCGATGTCGAGGCTGAGCAGGCCGAACCAGGGGCCGAGCCGGTCGCCCTCGGTCGCCGGGAGCGCCTCGGCGAGCATCTGGATCGCCTCGAGCGGCTCGTTGCAGGCGAGCGCCGCGCCGCCGGCCTGCGAGGCGAGCAGGCCGAGCCGCCGCGTCGGGACCGCTCCCCCGAAGGCGCCGAAGGCGGCGTGAAGCTGCGAGCGGTAGCGATCCGGCTGCTGGCGCGCGCGGCCCACGAGCGCATCGGCGAGGAAGATCTCCGAGCGGACGGCCGGATCCGTCACCGCCTTCCCGAGCTCCCTTGCCTTCGCGAGGAGCGCCTCGGCCCGGTCGAGGTCCCCGGCGGCGGCCGCGAGGGCCGCAGCGCGCGCCTGGCACTCCGTGGCGTTCTGCAATCCCGCCGGCAGCCCCGTCCCGGTCGCCTCGGCCTCCCTCGCGGCCTCGGCGAGCGCCTCGCTCGCCGAGCGGAGGTTGCGGGCGGCGAGATCCTGACCGGCGGCGCGGACGAGGCCCACGATGGCCCCCGACCGATCGCCCGAGCGGGCGAGGTGGCGGGCCACCAGCCGTTCGGGGATCGGGGCGCCCGCGCTGGTGGCGTCGCGCCGCAGCGCCTCCGCGAGCATGCGGTGGAGCTTCGCCGCCTCCGGAGGAGAGAGCGCCTCGAGCAGGGCGGCCCGGATCTCCTCGGTGACGAAGCGCTGCTGCGCGTGGCCGAGGCCATGGGTGAGCAGCCCCTTGGCCTGGGCGTCGGTGAGCAGCGCCGGGACGTCCATGCCGCTGAGGGCGCGCCGGAGGAGCTGGCCGTCGAACGAGTCGCCGAGCAGCCCGCCGACCTGAAGGAGGTATCGCTGGTCGGCGGGCAGTGACGCCGTCCGTGCCCGGGCGAGCTCCCGGCCGCTCGAGGGGAGCTCTCGGGGCTCCTGGACGAGGAAGATCCCCTTCGGCCCCTCGACGAGGATCCGCCGGTCGAGCAGGAGGTGGAGCTGCTCGAGCAGCAGCCGTGGGTTGCCCCTCGCCTGCTCCGACAGCCGGGCGAGCGGCGGCGGCACCCCCGAATCGCCGAGGACCGACTTGACGAGCGCGAGGCTCGCCTCCGGGCTGAGCGGTGGCACCCGGTAGAGGGTCGCGGCCTTCGGCCGATCCGTCGGGTCGGCGCGGCTCGTCCCGAAGAGGAGGCTGCCGACGGGCTGGTGGCTGTCGCAGAGGAGGCGGAAGACCTCCTGGCTGCCGGCGTCCAGCCGGTCGAGATCCTCGAAGACGAGCATCGCCGGCCGCTCGCGCGTGGCCGTCGCCTCGAGGGCCTGGAGCGCCCCCGCCACGGCGCCGGCCCTCAGCCGCACGAGCCTCGGGGCGACGCCCGCGACCTGCTCGAGGATCGATCGGGGGCCGACCGGCTTGACGGCCTTGGCGAGCGCCTCGCGCAGCGCCTGGTGGCGGGCCGCGCGGGGGATGCGCAGGATCTCGAGCACGAGCTCGCCCACCGGCGCGAAGGGCTCCTGGGACTCCTCGTCGAGGTGAGCCACGGCGACGCTCCAGCCGCGCCCCTCGACGAAGCGGCGGACCTCCTCGACGAGCCGCGACTTGCCGATGCCGGCGTCGCCGACGAGCACGACCGGCTTCGTCTTGCCGCTCTCGGTCGCGAGCGCCAGCCGCTGGAACGCGCCGATCTCCTTCTCCCGGCCGCAGAGCTGCGGCCGATTGACGCGCGCGGGGGTCTTGAGGCCGACGAGCCGCAGCACGGCGAGCGGCTCGGTCTGCCCCGCCGGCGCGAGCGGCGGCGCCGGCTGCGTTTGGAGGTAGGGGGCCGACTGCTCGGCGAGCAGCGCGCTCGCGTAGACGCCGCCCTTCGGGGCGGCCTCCGCGAGCGCGCGGGCCGTCGCCTCGGTGCCGCGGTCGCTCGCGGCCTCGGTGCCGAGCTCCTCCTCGGCGCCGACCTCGCCCGGGACCGCGACGCCGGCGTGCAGGCCCACCCGCAGGTCGACGGCGTCGGTCCGCGGCATCGCTCGCAGCCGCCGCTGGATCTCGAGGCCGGCGGTCATGGCGCGGTGCGCGTCGTCCTCGCGGGAGGAGAGCGAGCCGAAGAAGGCGAGCAGCCCCTTCTCGCCGATCCGGTGCAGGACGCCGCCGCCCTCGTGGATCACCTCGAGCGCCGCCGCGAGGCTGCGGTGGCGCGCCTCCCGCGGCCCGTCGTCGATGGCGATCCAGAGGGCCGTCACGTAGCGCCGGTCCTCGCCGCGGACCTGCGCGCGCGCGTCGATCAGCGCCTCGAACGTCCTCGGCGGCAGGAAGGGGGCGATCTGCTCGAGCTCGGTGGCCGTCCGCTCGCTGGGCCCGCCCTTGGGCCCGAGGCCGCGCATGGCCTCGAGCGCCGAGCGGGCCGCGAGCTGGCGCGAGGGCGAGGCGGCGGCCGACACCTCGAGGCCACAGGAGGGACAGAAACGAGCGTCCGGCGAGGTGGGGCTCTGGCAGCGCGGGCAGGGCGGCGCCACCGGCGCGCCGCAGGCGTCGCAGAAGCGCTCTCCCGGCGCAACCCGTGCGCCGCAGCGGTTGCACGGCGTGCCCCCCGGCGCGATCGCGGGCGGCTCGGCCGGGATGGGCGCCGTCGCGGAGCGGGCCGCGGCGGGGAGGGCCCTCCCCTCGAGCCCCGCGCGGAGCGCCTCGGCGAAGCTCGCGGCGCTCGGGAAGCGGCGCTCGCGTTCCTTCTCGAGCGCCCGCACCACCGCCGCGCAGAGCTCGGGGAGCGACCGGAGCTTCGGCTGGACGTTTTGAAGCGGGGGCGGGGGCTGCGTCAGCTGCATCGTCACGACGTGGCGGAGGTTGTCCGAGTAGAACGGCAGCCGGCCCGCGATGAGCGTGTACGCCATGATGCCGAGCGAGTAGACGTCGGCGCGTGCGTCGAGCGGCTGGCCGAGCGCCTGCTCGGGCGAGAGGTACTCGGGCGTTCCGACGACGATGCCCCGCCGGGTCACCGCCTTGCCGCCGAGCGACTGCTCGTCCGCGAGCCGGGCGATGCCGAAGTCGAGGACCTTCGCCGACTCGTCGTCCCGTCGCTTCGTGACGATGACGTTCGCGAGCTTGAGGTCGCGGTGAATGATGCCGTGGGCGTGGGCGTCCTGGACCGCGTCGCAGATCTGCGACATCAGCGCCACCGCGCGGCGCGGCTCCATGGCCCCCTCTCGCACGAGGAGGTTCTCGAGCTCCTCTCCCGAGACCAGCTCCATGGAGAGGAACAGCTTGCCGTCGGGCGTCTTTCCGAAGTCGAAGACGCGCACGATGTTCGGGTGATCGAGCGAGCTGGCGATCTGGGCCTCGCGCTGGAAGCGCGTCGCCATCTCGGCGTCGTTTCCGAACTCCTGGTGGAGGACCTTCAGCGCCACGGTCCGCCGCATGTAGATGTGCTCGGCCTCGTAGACCTCGCCCATCCCGCCCGAGGCCAGGTGGCGCGTCACCCGGTAGCGGCCGTCGACGAGCGTCCCCGGCTCGAGGAGCCCCTCCGCCGGCTTGGGCAACGTGGAGGCATGGGTGGGCTCCGGCGCGCCCTTCCCCTTCACCTTGCTCTCGGCGCGCTGGCAGAGCCGATCGATGGCGGAGCGCTGGTTCGTGGTGAGCGCCTCGAAGCGGACGCCGACTCCGTCGGCGCGGGTGTGCGCCACGACGGCCGGGAGGGAGATCTCGTCGTCGATCCCCTCGATGCTCAGGTTCAGGATGACCTGGGTCCCCGGCAGCGGCGGGTTTTCGGTGTGGACGAACATCCCACCCTTGCCGACGTTGACGCTGAAGGCCGAGAGGTACTCTTCCGCGCCGGAGAAGCGCAGCGCGACCCGGTGGACCATGGCATGCCGAGGGATGGTGCGTTCGTCGATCGGCGGCGGCATCCGGCCGACACGATACCGGAACCGGGCGATCTTAGGAACTGCCGCCCGACGGCTTCTCAGCGCCTCGGGGCGTTGGCGGGCAGAAGGGCCGAGACGGGTCGATCCCTCCCCACGTGCTCCTCGACGATCGCCCTTGCTCGCGCGGGGTCCATGCCGGGGTACAGGTACTCGCCCGCCTCGCCGACGAGACGGAAGTCGGCCGACGAGAGCGATTCCGCGGGCCCTGACTCCTCGTGGACCCGCACGACGAGGTTCGGGCCGAAGGCGCACATCCCGTAGCAGCCGCCCCACGCGATCAGGCAGCGGGCCCCGAGCCCCCGATCCTCGACCGCCTGCTTCGCGGCTTGGAAGACCTCGTTCGCGCCGTTGAAGGCGCAGTTCGGTCCCTTGCAGACGGCGAGCCGGTAGACGCGGGCCACGCCCGAGCGTAGCACGGGCGCCGCGAGGCCACGAGCCGTCAGGTGCTGCAGATGCCCGGAGTGCTCTTGCCGCAGCCGCAGCCCGTGCAGGAGGCGCTGCACGTGCCACCCGCACAGCACGGTTCGTTCAGGCCTCCGCAGGTGATGCAGACGCCGGTGACGCAGACCTGCGTCGCGGTGCAGGGCGTGGCGGAGCAGCCCCCGCAATGGTTCGGATCGCTCTGCGTGTCGATGCATGTCCCGCCGCAGTTCGTCTCGCCGGTCGGGCAGCCGCATGAGCCACTCGTGCAGACGCCGCCCACCGCGCACACGCTGCAGTTGCCGCTACCGGCCGCGCCGCAGGCGCCCGGATCGGTCCCCGGCTGGCAGTCGCCGGTCGAATCGCAGCAGCCGTAGCCGCACGAGGTTGCGTTGCACGAGCCCACGCTCGTCGAGGGGCACGCCACGCCCAGGTTGCAGACGCAGATCGACCCGTTCGACGTGAGCCCGGCGTTGCAGCTATTCCCGGCGCACGGCGCCTCGTTCAGGCCGCCGCAGACCCCGTTGCAGCTGCCGGAGGAGCAGGTCTGATCGGCGCCGCAGAGGTTGCAGCCGTTGCCCCCGATGCCGCAGGCGCCGGTCGTGTCCCCGGGCTGGCAGTTGCCGCTCACGTCGCAGCAGCCGTGCGCGCACGAGGTCGTGTTGCAGGAGCCCGCGCCCGTCGACGGGCAGCTCACGCCGGGGCTGCACGCGCAGACGTTGCCGGACTTCGCGAGCCCCGCGTTGCAGCTGGTCCCGCCGCACGGGGTCTCGTTCAGCCCCCCGCACACCCCGCTGCATGCGCCCGAAACACAGGTCTGGTCGGCGCCACAGGCGAAGCAGCCATTCCCCCCGGTGCCGCAGGCGCCCGTGACGTTGCCCGGCTCGCAGTTGCCGTTGAGGTCGCAGCAGCCGCTCGCGCAGGAGGTCGTGTTGCAGGAGCCCGCGCCCGTCGACGGGCAGCTCACGCCGGGGCTGCACGCGCAGACGCTGCCGGACTTCGCGAGCCCCGCGTTGCACGTACTGCCGGCACAGGGAGGCTCGTTCAGCCCGCCGCAGGCGGCGCTGCAGGAGCCCGAGACGCACGCCCGGTCCGCGCCGCAGGCGCTGCAAGCGCCGCCGTTCTTGCCGCAGGCGCCGGTGCCGGTGCCGAGCTGGCAGTTGTCGCTCCCATCGCAGCAGCCGTGCGCGCACGAGGTCGTGTTGCAGGAGCCCGCGCCCGTCGAGGGGCAGGTCGCGGCCGAGTTGCAGACGCAGAGCGATCCGTTCGACGTCAAGCCGAGGTTGCAGCTCCCTCCGGCGCAGGGCGGCTGGTCGAGGCCGCCGCAGGTCGCGCTGCCGCAGGCGTGGCCCGTGCAGAGAGCGTCGGCGCCGCAGGTGGCGCATCCGGCGCCGCCGCTGCCGCAGGCGCCGTTCGTGTCCCCAGGCTCGCAGTTCCCGCTCGCGTCGCAGCAGCCGCTCGGGCACGAGCTGGCCGAGCACGAACCGCCCCCGGTGGACGGGCAGGCCGCGCCGCCGCTGCATGCGCAGCTGCTGCCCGAGACCGTGAGCCCCGGGTTGCAGCTCCCTCCGGCGCAGGGCGGCTGGCCGAGGCCGCCGCAGGTGGGCCCGGTGCATGCCTGGGAGGCCGAGCAGCTCTGGTCCGCGCCGCAGGCGGTGCAGGTCGCGGCGCTCTTGCCACAGGCGCCGCTCGTGTTCCCTGGCTCGCAGTCGCCGCTCGAATCGCAGCAGCCGTCGGGGCAGGAGTTCGAGTTGCAGGATCCGCCGCTCGTCGACGGGCAGCTTGCCCCGCTGTTGCAGGCGCAGATGCTGCCGGAGACGACCAGGCCGGGGCCGCAGCTCGTCGACGCGCAGGTGGGCTCGTTCAGCCCGCCGCAGTCCCTGCACTGGCCGCTCTCGCACTGCTGCCCGGCGGTGCACTGGATCCCGCAGTTGCCGCAGTTCTTGTCGTCGTTCGCGAAGTCCACGCAGAGGGAGCCGCACTGGTTCTCACCCGAGAGGCAGGTGACGGCGCAGGCGCCGGACCCATTGCAGATCTCTCCGCTCGGGCAGAGGTGGCCGCAGCTCCCGCAGTTGTTCAGGTCGATGTTGGTGTTGGCGCAGTAGGGCCCGGTGCCGCCGTCGCAGGTGGCGAAGCCGGCGGCGCAGCTCCCCGAGCAGTGGCCGGTACCGTCGCACGTCTGGCCGCCTTGGCACGGATTGCCGCAGGCGCCGCAGTTGGCGATGTCGGTGTCGGTGTCGGTGCAGAAGGTGGCGGGCGCGGTGCCGCAGAGCTTCGGCACGCTGGCCGGGCAGGCGCAGCCGCCGTCGCTGCAGCTCTCGCCCGCGGGGCACGCCGTGCCGCAGGCGCCGCAGTTCTGGTCGTCGGCCTTCACGTCGACGCAGAGACCCGTGCTCGCGCAGAAGGTGCCCGTGGGCGGGAGGCAGGTCGAGGCGCAGATCCCACCCGTGCAGACTCGCCCCGCGCCGCACGCCTCCCCGCCGTCGCCCGCGCAGCCGCCGCAGTTGGCAGGGTCGTTCTGGAGATTCGCGCAGTAGGCGGTCGCGCCGCTGCCGCACGTCGTGAGCGGGCTCGCGCAGGTGGCGGCGCAGGCGCCGGCCGAGCAGCTCTCGCCGGCGAGGCAGGCGTGGCCGCAGCTCCCGCAGTTCTTCGGGTCGGTCGCGAGGACGGCGCAGGTCGATCCGCAGATCGTCCCCCCGGCGAGGGTGCAGGTCGACTGCGCGCTCGGGAGCGGCGCGCACTGTCCGGCGACGCAGCTCTCGCCCGTGGCGCAGTCGGCGTTGCTCTGGCAGGGCCCGGGGGAGGAGGTGTACTGGAAGCAGCCCGCCAGGGCGGCGACCGCCATCAGGAAAGGCAGCGTCCGAGCGGAGATGGTCATGCGGTGCTCCCGTCAGAAGGTGAAGCTGATGGCGGCCCCGGCGAGCAGGAGCACCATCGTGGCTCCGAGTCCCTGCGCCCAGGCGAGTTCGTTGTTGGCGCGCGCGAGGATCTCCTGCCGGCTCGTCGACGCGCCCGACCGGACCTCCGGCGTCGCGCGGTACTCACCGTTCGCGCCGGCGGCGAGGCCGTACGAGACTCCCGCGCCGACGGCGAAGAGCGCTGCTCCGCCGAGGAGGGAGTACTGGATCGTGCGGCCGCTTCCCCGATCCACGCTGCTCGCGGTCGCGCCGGAGGGCGGCTCGGCGGTCGAATCCGGGGGCGGATGGGGCGAGAGCGCGAGGGTCGCCTTCGCCTTCGGCGAGCGCTTCGCGGGCGCGCTCGGAGCCAGCGGCTCGGCGGTCAGGGGTGCCGGGGAGAGCGTCAGCGGCGCGGCCTCGAGGGGCGCCGCGGCGAGCGGCTCGGGGGCGAGCGGCGCGGGCGCCAGCGGCGCGAGGGCGAGCGCGGCCGGGGGCGACCCCTGCAGCCGGAGGGAGACCACCGCCGAGCCGCCCTGCGCGGAGATCACGACCTCGTGCCGCCCCTCGCCGATGCGGATGCGGCGCGCCACCAAGGGACCGGGCGCGGTCGGGTGCTGGCCGCGGAACCGGCCGGCCGCCGCCCCCTCGAGCGGCACCTGGAGGATCTCGGAGCCGTCCACCGAGACGCGGACCGTGGCTCGCCCCTCGCCGGCCTCCGCCACCTGCACGCGCAACCCGAGCGCGAGGTCGCCGGGGCCGACGACGATCGCGTCGACCGGCCAGCCGATGCCGATGGGGTGGTAGGCCTCGACCTCGCCGCGGACGAAGACGGGCTTGCGGGTCCCGCGAACGCGGACCTCGCCCGCGACCGCGGGGAGGGAGAGGGACAGGAGGCAGAGGAGGGTGAGCCGTCGCACGGAGTGGCTCTGGATGCTAGAGCGGTTTGCGGGCGACCGCAAGAAGCCGGCGCGCATCGGGTGCACGTCACCGAAGTTAGGGGTGCAGATTTCGGTGGCCACGGCATGAGGCCTTGCGGTTATCATCACCGCAAGGAGGCCACATGCCCGAGTCTCAGGTTCCGCCCGACGTCCGTACCTTGGC
>JAJXUD010000030.1 GCA_021783235.1 Myxococcales bacterium
GGGGGCGCCTCCGCGCGCGGTGAGCGGCGAAGCGCGCGCAGGGCTGCGGCGCGCACCGCCGGCTCCTCGTCGTTGCCGAGGCGGCGCAGGACCGATTCGTGCGGCTCGGCGAGCGCGGCGGCGCAGCCGGCCGCGAGCCTTCGGACGGCGGCCTCGGGATCGGCGGCGAGCCGGTCGAGCAGCGCCGGCGCCTCGTCCGGGCGCGAGAGGGCGGCCCCGAGCGCCGCGGCGCGGCGCACGCGGGGCGAGGGGTCTTCGAGCGCCCGCTCGAGGAGGTCGCCCCGGCCCTCCGCCTCCCCCGGGAGACGGAGCAGCGCCCAGAGGGCGGCCGCGCGCACGCCGTCGGCCGAATGGTCGAGCTCACGCTCGACGAGCGGCCGCAACGAGCCGACGCCCGACTGGCCCGCGAGCCGCAGGAGCTTGCAGAGGAGCCCGGGCTCGCGCAGCCGGCCGAGCGCGGAGGCGACGATGGGCGCCGCGTGCGCGGGGGAGACGGCCGCGAGCCGGCGGCAGGCGGCGTCTTGGAGGACCGGATCGCCGCTCGCGAGGTCGCGCAGCACGCCGGTGAGGAGGAGCCGTTCGGCCGAGGCGCCGGTGGCGAGGGCGGGCGTGAGCTCCCCGAGGCTCGCCCCGGGCGAGAAGAGCAGCCCCTCGCGGGCGAGCCGCTCGGCCCACTCGACGGCGCTCCGCGGCCGCGCCTCCGACTGGAGGCGGCGAAGCTCGGCCGAGAGCTCCACGTTCTTGCGGGCGGCGAAGTCGCGGCCCCGCTGCACGTCGGCGAGCTCGGAGCGCAGCTCGGCGATGAAGCCCGCGAGGTCGACGTCCCCGTCGGGGTCGCCCTCGCGCTCGAATCCGGCGCGGACCCGCTCGGCGGCGAGGATCTTTCCGAACAGCCGGTCGAGCTTCGACTCGGCGGCGCGCGCCCGATCCTCGGCTCGGCGCAGATCGTTCTGCAGGAGCTCCGGCGCCGGCGGCTCGGCATCGCGCCCGCCGGGCTGGCACTCGAGGAGGACGAGCCGCTCGAGCGCCGCGCGCAGGAGCGCCTCGGCGCCCGGAGGGGCGCGATCGGTCACGGCGGGGCCCCCGGCGATCGGCATGGTACCACCTTAAAGCAGAACCCTCTGTCAGAGGGGCGTGCCCACTGTCGAACGCTCGCCCGACGGCTGTCAACCGCGGCCCCGCTCGTCGGGGACGGAGCGGGGCCGCTGTCAGCCCAAGCGGGCATCCTCCGCGGGTCATGGCGCGTCCCAAGACCGTTCACGTCTGCCAGGCCTGCGGCTACCAGACCACCAAGTGGCTCGGGCAGTGCCCCGACTGCCGCGCCTGGGGCAGCCTCGTCGAGGAATCCGCCGCTGGCCCCGCGCCGCGCGGCCTCGGGAGCGTGGGCGCCGCGGCGAAGCCCGTGCCCATCGCCGAGGTCCCGGTCGAGGCGCAGCTGCGCGCCCAGACGGGCATCGGCGAGCTCGACCGGGTGCTCGGCGGCGGCGTCGTGCCGGGCGCGCTCATCCTGCTCGGCGGCGATCCCGGCATCGGCAAGTCGACGCTCCTGCTCGCGGCGCTCGCCGGCCTCTCGCGCGAGGGGCCGGTCCTCTACGTCTCCGGCGAGGAGTCGGCGCGCCAGACCAAGCTGCGCGCCGAGCGGCTCTCCGTCCGGTCGCAGACGCTCCAGCTGCTCTGCGAGACCGACGCCGAGCGGATCCTCGCCGCGGCCGCCGAGCTGCGGCCGCGCGCGCTCGCGGTCGACTCGATCCAGACCCTCTACCTGCCGGACGTCGCCTCCGCGCCCGGCTCGGTGACCCAGGTCCGCGAGGTCGCCGCGCGGCTCCTGCGCTACGCGAAGACCTCCGAGGTGCCGACCTTCCTCGTGGGCCACGTGACGAAGGACGGCGCCATCGCCGGCCCCCGCGTCCTCGAGCACCTCGTCGACACCGTCCTCTACTTCGAGGGCGACCGCGGCCACGCCTACCGGGTGCTGCGCGCGCACAAGAATCGCTTCGGCTCGGTCTCGGAGATCGGCGTCTTCGAGATGCGCGGCGCCGGGCTCGCCGAGGTCCATGACCCCTCGGCGCTCTTCCTCGCCGAGCGGCCGGAGGGCGCCTCGGGCTCGGCGGTGGTCCCCGCGCTGTCGGGCACGCGGCCCGTGCTCTACGAGATCCAGGCGCTCTGCGCCCCCGCCGCTTACGGCACCGCGCGCCGCACCTCGGTCGGGATCGACGGCAACCGGGTCGCGCTGCTCGCCGCGGTGCTCGAGAAGAAGGGCGGGCTGGATCTCGTCGGCAACGACGTCTTCGTGAACGTCGCGGGCGGGGCCGAGATCGACGAGCCCGCGGCCGACCTCGCGGTCCTGGCGGCGCTCGCGAGCTCCTTTCGAGAGCGGCCCGTCGACGCGCGCACCGTCGTGCTCGGCGAGGTCGGGCTCGCGGGCGAGGTGCGGGCGGTCTCGCAGCCCGAGCTGCGGCTCGCCGAGGCGAAGAAGCTCGGCTTCCGGCGCGCCGTCCTGCCGCGGGCGAGCGCCGAGCGGGCGCGGGCCGCGGGCCTCGAGCTCGTCCCCGTGGGCGACGTCGCCGCCGCGCTCGAGGCGCTCCTCTAGAGGCGCCGGGGCTTTTCGCCCACCGGCGGGGGGTGGTAGGCGTCGGTCACGATGCCCCGACCGACCGGCCCCGTCGCGCTCGCCGCCGCCGTCGCGCTCGCCGCCGCCTGCCGCACCTCGGCGCCGCGGCCCGCGGCGGCCGCCGCGAAGGCCTCGGCGATCGCGATCGCCTACACGGGCGACGTCTGGGGCGAGCTCGAGCCGTGCGGCTGACCGCGCCACCCGCTGGGCGGCTTCGCCCGGCAGGCGTCGCTCCTCTCGCGCTGGCGCGGCGCCGGGATCCCCGTCCTCCTCCTCGACGGAGGCGACCTTCTCCTGCCCCCCTCCGCGGCGCCGGGCGACGAGGCCCTCTGGCGGGCCGCGCTGATCTACGGCGTCCTCGCGAAGCTCGGCGTCGCCGCGGCGGTGCCGGGCGAGGCCGACCTGTCGCTCGGCGTCGAGCGGCTGCGGGACCTCGCCGCGGGCGCGGGCGTCCCCCTCATCGCCGCGAACCTGCGCGACGGCGCGGGCGCGGCGCCGTTCCCGGCGGCCACCTCGGTCGAGCTCGGCGGCCTGCGCGTCGGCCTCGTCGGGGTCCTCTCGCCGGCGCTCGCCCCGGCGGGGTGGCGCGCCCTCCCGGCGGCCGAGGCCGTGCGGCGCGGCCTCGCCGAGCTCTCCCCGGTCGACGTCGTCGTCGCGCTCGCGCACGAGCCGCCCGAGGAGGACGCGCCGCTCGCCGCCGCGGTGCCGGAGATCGACCTGCTCGTCGGCGCCCACGGCGGGGTGGCCCGGGCCCCGACCCGGCTGCCCTCCGGCGCCATCGCCGTCCGCACGGGGAACAAGAACCGCTTCCTCGGCCGGATCGACCTGGACGAGGCGCTCCTCGCCCGGGGTCGCGCCGGCGCCTGGGCCGCGGGCACGCTCCAGCCGCTCGACGCGTCGCTGCCGCCGGACGCGGAGATCGAGGCGATGGTCTCGCGCTACCGAAAGGCCGCGGACGCGCGCGAGCTCGCGAGGCTCACCCCCGGCGGCGAGGCGCGCCCCGAGGCGAGCGGCTACGCCGGCGAGAGGGCCTGCGAGCGCTGCCACGGCGCGGCGGCGCGGAGCTGGCGCGCGAGCCGCCACGCGCGCGCCTTCGAGGCGCTCGCGCGGGTCGGCTCGTCGCTCGACCCGTCCTGCGTCGGCTGCCACACCACGGGCTTCGGCGAGCGCGCCGGCTACGAGCGGCCCGCCGCGGTCGGCTTCCTCGCCGAGGTGCAGTGCGAGGCCTGCCACGGGCCGGGCAAGGCGCACCTCGCGAACCCGGCCGCCCCCTACCCGCCCCCCGCGCGCGGCGAGGCGCTCTGCCTCCGCTGCCACGCGGCCGAGCGGAGCCCCGACTTCGCTTACGCGGCCTACCTCGAGCGGATCCGGCACTGAGAGCCGTTGAACCCGAACCCCTTCCCCGGGGAGACCGGGAGCGACGCCCAACGCGGCGAAGGGGGGGCCTTGTCCGGGCCTCGAACACTCGGGTAGTCTGCCGGGCGCTTGATGGCCGGGCTGCGGATGGCTAGCTTCGGCCGCGCGAGGGAGGTGCTCATGGACCACTCGATGACCGACCTGCGGCGGCACCCGCGCAGGAGCCTCGCCTGGCTCGTCCAGTACCGCTTCGACGTCGGCGAGGGCTACCGGGTCGAGTACGCGCAGGACCTCTCCGAGAGCGGCCTCTTCGTGCGGACCGACCAGCCGCACCCGCCGGGCGCCGTGGTGCAGCTCCAGATCACCCCGCGCGGCGGGGCGGGCCTCATCGAGGGCATCGGCCGCGTCGTGCGGCGCGTCGATCCCGGCAGGGGCGAGCCCGCCGGAATGGGCATCGAGTTCCTCCAGCTCGACCTCGAGACGCGGCGGGAGCTGCAGAGCCACCTCGCGGCCTAGCCCGGTTGCCCCGCGCCGGCCCCCGCGGCTAGAGTCTCGGCGATGGCCGAAGACGCCGCGAGCGATCCGGAGGAGAGCGAGGCCGAGAAGCGGCGCCACCCGCGCGCGCCGCTCCAGCTCCTCGTCCAGTACCGCTTCGACAGCGTCGGGGAGTTTCTCGCCGAGTACTCGAGCAACATCTCGCTCGGCGGCATCTACATCCGCACCGATCGGCCGCGCGAGGAGGGGGCGCTCATCTACCTCCAGTTCGCGCTCAAGGACGGCTCGCGGCTCATCGAGGGGCTCGGACGCGTCGTCCGCTCGAACCCGCCCGGAGACGGGCTCCCCCCCGGCATCGAGCCGGGCATGGGGGTGGAGTTCGTGAACTTCGACCTGGAGTCGGTCGAGCTCATCGAGAAGATCGTGCAGGACCGGCTCGAGCGGGCGAAGCCGGCGTAGCGATCAGGCCTTCGGCACCGCGGCTCGCCAGCGCGCGAGCAGCTCCTCTCGGACCGCGGGCGCCATCTTCGGCGAGAAACGCCGGTCGATCTTGTGCGCCTTCTGGATCTCGCCGCGGTCCTTCCAGACGCCCGCGGCGAGCCCGGCGAGGAAGGCCGCCCCGAGCGCCGTGCTCTCGACCATGCGGGGCCGCTCGACGGGGATGCCGCAGAGGTCGGCCTGTAGCTGCATGAGCAGCCCGTTCTGCGAGGCGCCGCCGTCGACCCGCAGGCTCGCGAGCGGCCGCCCGGCGTCCTTCGCCATCGCCTCGGCGAGGTCGAAGATCGAGAGCGCGATGCCCTCGAGCGTCGCGCGGGCGAGCTGTGCGGCGCTGGTGCCGCGGTGGATTCCGCTGATGAGCCCCTTCGCTTCGGGGCGCCAGTGCGGCGCGCCGAGCCCGGCGAGCGCCGGCACGAAGACGAGCCCGCCCGAGTCCTTCGCCTTGCGCGCGAGCGGCTCGATCTCGGCGGCGCTCCCGATGATCCCGAGCCCGTCGCGCAGCCACTGCACCGCCGCGCCCGCGACGAAGGCGCTCCCCTCGAGCGCGTAGGCGGTCTCGCCCGAGATCCGCCAGGCCACGGTGGTGAGCAGGCCGAACTTCGAGGCGACCGGCGCTCCGCCCACGTTGAAGAGGAGGAAGGCCCCCGTCCCGTAGGTGCACTTGCTCTCCCCGGGGGCGAAGCAGGCCTGGCCGAAGAGGGCGGACTGCTGGTCGCCCGCGATCCCGGTGATGGGGATCCCGTCGGGGAGCCCAGGGACGCCCTTCGTGCGCCCGACCTCGCCCGAGGAGGAGACGACCTCGGGGAGGACCGCCTTCGGCGCCTCGAGCAGGCGGCAGAGCTCGTCGTCCCAGGCGAGGCGGCCGATGTCGAAGAGGAGCGTGCGGCTCGCGTTCGTCACGTCGGTCGCGTGGCGCGCCCCGCCCGTGAGCCGGTGGACGAGGAAGCTGTCGATGGTGCCGAAGCAGAGGTCGCCCGCCTCGGCGCGCGCCCGGGCCCCTTTGACGTGATCGAGGAGGAAGCGCAGCTTCGTGCCCGAGAAGTAGGGATCGAGCACGAGGCCGGTCCGCTCGCGGAACAGCGGCTCGAGCCCCTGCCCCCGCAGCCGCTCGCAGTCGGGCGCGGTCCGCCGATCCTGCCAGACGATGGCGTGGCCGACGGGCTTGCCGCCCTTGCGCTCCCAGAGCGCGGTCGTCTCGCGCTGGTTCGTGATGCCGAGGCAGGCGATCTCGTCGGGGCGGATTCCGCTCTCGTGCAGCGCCGCCGCGAGCGCCTCGCGGACCGAGCGCCAGATGTCCTCGAGGTCGTGCTCGACCTCGCCCGGCCTGGGGAAGATCTGCCGGAACTCGCGGTTGACCCTCGCCTTGACCTGGAGACGCCGGTCGACGACGAGCACGGTGGTGCCGGTCGTGCCCTGATCGATCGCGACGACGTGCTGGCGCGCCATGGGAGCCTCCCGTACGAAGGCGACTCTACCCGGGCGCCGACCGGAAGTGGGCGGCGACCGCGCGCGCGACCTCCGTGCGCTCGAGGTCCACCGCGAGCTGGTGGCCGCTCTTCGGGAAGACCCTGACGCGCACGGGTCCCGCGAGCTCGCGGGCGAGGGCGCGGGCGGCGCGGCCGTCGACGGTCCGGTCGTCGCCGCCGAGGAGCACGAGCGCGGGCGCGCGGGCGCGCGGGGCGAGCGCCCGCGCCTCGACCTCGAGCCGGTAGAGCTCGGCGAGGCCGCGGGTCGGGATGGTCGCCCCTGTCCAGAGCTTCACCGCGCGGTCGCGCAGGTCGCTGCCGCGCTTCGGCAGGGTGGGGACGAGCCGCGGGAGCCACGAGAGCCGCGCGAAGGCGCGGGCGAGCGCGTTGCCGGGCTCTGTGAGCCTCGCCGCCGGGGCGAGGAGCGCGAGCGAGCAGACCCGATCGGGCCAGAGGGCCGAGAGCGAGATGGCGAGGAGCGCGCCCATGGAGAGGCCGAGGACGCGCACCTTCCCGTCGAGCCCGAGGAGGGCCGCCTCGGCGGCGCGCAGCCACTCCTCTCGCCGAGCCGGGGCGCCGTGGGAGGCGCCGTGGCCCGGCAGGCAGGGCGCGACGGCGAGGAAGCCCGCGGTCGCGAGCGCCTCGCCGAGCGGCCGCAGCTCCGCGGGGGAGCCGGTGAAGCCGTGGAGGAGAAGGCACGGCGGCCCATCGCCCAGCCGAAACGGTCTAAAAGGCTCTTCGGGCACGAGGGCGAGCATCCCACGAAACTCCACCCGCGCGCAGCCGAGAACGCCCCCCTCCGTCCCCGGCGCGTTTCTTGACAGCCCGACTGGCCCTCTGTTACTGCTCTTCAAGTTACTCGCTTGAAGAGACTGCGTTTTTCGCGCGTCTCGGGGTTCGCCGGAGGTCCGATGAGGCTCGTACGCGTCGGCATTGGTTTGCTCGCGCTCGCCAGCGCGGGTTGCATCGCGCCCGTGATGACGCTCGTCGATCTCTCGGACGCCGAGGCCGAACTCGCCGCCGCCAAGGTCGCCGACGCGCCCAAGTGGGCGCCCTACGAGTACACCTCGGCGACGCTCTACCTGCACCAGGCGAAAGACCGGCTCGGCTACTCGGGCAGCTACTACCAGGACGCCTACGAGTTCGCGGATAAGGCCTTCGACTTCGCGAAGCTGGCCAAGGAGAAGGCCGAGAGTCATCCCAAGGAGTGATCGTGGTCCGCCCCCTCCGCGCCGCCTCCCTCACGCTGCTGGCCCTCGCCGCCTGCGCCTCGCCCAACGCGGTGAGGGCGCAGGACGAGGTGATCGCGCACGACGTCAAGACGGCGCGCCACGACGGCGCGTACCGCTGCGCCCCGAAGGAGCTCGCGACCGCCGAGGCGAACCTCGCCTTCTCGGAGCGAGAGCTCGCGGACGGCCACTCGATGCCGGCCGAGCACTTCACCGATCTCGCCGCCGACGCCATCAAGAAGGCGCTCGTCCTCTCGAAGAACTGCGGGCCGAAGGAGGTGCTCATCGCCTCGGCGCCGAAGCCGCCTCCGCCGCCGGTGATCGTCAAGATCGAAGAGAAGGACACCGACGGCGACGGAATCCCGGACACCGCGGACAAGTGCCCGACGACGCCGGGCCCGAAGGAGTGCCAGGGATGCCCCTGCCCGCCGAAGGACACGGACGGCGACGGGATCCCCGACGACATCGATCGCTGTCCGACGATCCCGGGCCCGAAGGAGAACTTCGGCTGTCCATGGGGTGACCGCGACCACGACGGCATTGCGGACAACGTCGACAAGTGCCCGGACGTGCCGGGCATCCCCGAGCTCTCGGGCTGCCCCGACAAGGACACCGACGGCGACGGCATCCCCGATCGGCTCGACAAGTGCCCGACCGTGAAGGGAATCCCCGAGCTGCAGGGCTGCCCGGACACCGACCGCGACGCCGACGGGATCCCCGACCGGCTCGACCAGTGCCCGGACGTCCCGGGCGTGCCCGAGGAGCACGGCTGCCCGCGCAAGTACAAGCTCGTCGTCGTCAAGAAGGACCGGATCGAGATCAAGCAGCAGGTCCACTTCGCGACCAACCGCTGGAAGATCCTCCACGACAGCTACGACCTGCTCGAGCAGGTGGCGCTGGTGCTCAAGGACAGCCCCAAGATCAAGGTTCGAGTCGAGGGGCACACCGACAGCGTCGGCTCCCTCTCGCACAACATGAGCCTCTCGCAGCACCGCGCCGAGTCGGTCGTCGAATTCCTCATCGAGCATGGCGTCGACGCCGACCGGCTGCGGCCGAAGGGCTTCGGCCCGACGCGGCCGCTCGCCTCCAACGCGACGGCGATGGGGCGCGCGCAGAACCGGCGCGTCGAGTTCCACATCGTCAGGGGCGACGACTTCACGCACGACGCCGGCTCGGACACGACGAGCGACGCGAACTGACGGTCCGAGCGATGTCCCCGGGTGACGATCGGCGCGAGCTGGGCTACAGCCAGAACGTCGCGACCACCCCCGACGACCTCGGCCTCACCTACCGGATCTACGGCGAGGCGGGCCCCTTCCTCGTCTGCACGAACGGCCTCGGCGTCTCGACCTTCTTCTGGGAGGGCTTCGCCCGCGAGCTCTCGCGCGACTACCGGGTGGTCGTCTGGGACTTCGTCGGCCACGGCCGCTCGAGCGACCCGCCGGACCCCTCGCGGGCGACCATCCCGGCCTTCGCCGCCGACCTGCGCACCATCCTCGACGCGGTGGGCGCCGAGCGGGCGGTCCTGCTGGGCCACTCGCTCGGGGCGCAGGTCGACTTCGAGCTCTACGCGCAGTCGCCGGAGCGGGTGCTCGCGCTCGTACCGACGCTCGGCACCTACGGGAAGGCCATCGAGAGCTTCTTCGGAATGCCGCGCGTGGCGCGGCTCTTCGCGAACCTCGGCATCGCCGGCCTGCCGCGGACCCATCGGCTCGTGCCCGCGCTCATGAACCCGCTCATCCGCACGACGCTCGTCGAGCGGGGGGCGCGGCTGCTGCGGATCGTCGACCCGAAGGCGCCTTCGATGGCGGGCTACTTCGAGCACCTCGGGCGGCTCGACTACCGCGTCTTCGCGAGCCTCCTGTCGAGCCTGATGACCCACGACGCGACGAACGTCCTGCCGACGATCCGCGTGCCGACGCTCGTCGTGGGCGCCGACCGCGACCGCTTCGTTCCGCCAAAGGTCGCCGAGACCATGGCCTCGCTCATCCCGGGGGCCGAGCTCGAGATCCTGACGCGGGGGACCCACGCGGCGCTCTTCGAGCAATCGGCGCGCTACGAGGCCCGCGTCCGTCGCTTTCTAAGCGAGCGCGTCTTTCGCGAGTGACGGCGCCGCCCGGGCAGGCGTCAGAACCGAGAGGGCGCTCGCGCCGAGGATGAGGCCGCAGCCGACTCCCTGCGCGAGATCGAGCCGCTCGCCGAGGACGAGCCGCCCCGCGAGCGCGCCGAAGGGCGCCTCGAGGAGGAAGATCATGGCGGCGGCGGTCGGCGGGAGCTGCTTCTGCGCGCGGAGCTGGAGAGTGAAGGCGACCACCGAGGAGAGGATCGCGAGGTAGGCGGTCGCGCCCCAGACCGCGGCGGTCGAGCGGACGCTTGGAGCGCCGTCCCAGAGGAGCGCGGCGGCGATCGAGCAGAGGGCGATCGAGGCCATCTGCACGCCGTTCAGCGCGAGCGGGTCGGCGCCGGGGGCGAGCTTGTCGGCGAGCAGGATCTGCCAGGCGGTGGCGACGGCGCAGCCGATGGTGAGCAGGTCGCCCCGGTTCAGCCCGGCGAGGCCGACCGCCGTCGGCCTCGCCAGGAGGTAGAGGCCGGCGAGCGCGAGCCCCACCGCGGCGAGCTGAGCCGTGCGCAGCGGACGGCCCAAGAGCCGGCCGAAGAGGGGCGTCAGCACCGCGTAGAGCCCGGTGAGGAAGCTCGATCGGGAGACCGAGGTGAGCGCGAGCCCGGCGGTCTGCGCGCTGAAGCAGAGGAAGAGGAGGAGGCCGAGGCCGGCGCCGCCCCAGAGCTGGGCCCGTGAGAGCGCGGGCCGGCGGCTCACGGAGATCGGCAGGAGGACGAGCGCCGCGGCGCCGAAGCGGAGGGCGTTCGCCCAGAGCGGGGTCATCCCCGAGAGCTGCTCGCGCGTCGCGACGAAGCCGACGCCCCAGATGAGCGGCGCGACGAGCAAGAGGCCAGCCTCGCGCAGGGAGCCCCTCACGTCCCTGGGCGCCGGTAGACCGTGATGTTCGGCGACTCGTCCAGGTAGAGGCCGTCCGCGGGCCGGTTCGTGCCGAAGGCGTTCCAGACCTGGTACTCCTGGTCCCGGAACTCCTGCATGTACTGGTAGGGGACGAGGTCGGCCTGTTGCGGCCCCTGGACGTACTGGATGTCCGGCCGGAGCATGCCGTTCAGCCGGTAGGCCTGGTAGCTGCCGACGGTGACCTCGTGGAAGTAGACGCGCGCGCGGGGAGGCGCGTTCTCGTTCAGCCAGGGGAGGACGCCCGAGACGTCGTTGCTCCAGTACTGCCGCTGCATGCCGAGCTGCGCGGCGCCGGCCTCTCCGCCCGCGAGCTCGTTGTAGAAGCACTCGCCGTAGCCCTCGATGTGGACGCAGCCGACGAGGGCGGGGGCGAGGCAGAGCGCCGAGAGCCCGGCGAGGAGCGGCCGTTCGAGCGCCGGCCGGCGGAGCCAGACGGCGAGCGTCGCCGCGGCCGAAATCAGCGCCTCGGCCCCGAAGAGTGAGAGGTAGGGCAGCCCGGGCATCCAGTGCTTGATGCCCCCGAAGTGGGGCACCGTGGGCCAGGAGATGAGCAGGATCGGCATGAGCCCGTTCGCGAGGAGGAGGGCTGGGAGCGAGCCCAGCCTCCCCTCGCCCCGCCGCGGTAGCCGCGCCAGCGCGCGGAGGGTGCCGAGGGCGATCGGAACGAAGAGCGAGATCGGGATCGTGAGCGCCGTGACGACGACGACGTAGGCGAGGGGGAAGGGCGGCTCTCGCAGGAGCGTGCCGAGGTAGTACCAGGGGTAGTTGACGTGCTGGGCGTGGAAGGCGAGGTAGGCGCCGATCCGCTCGATCGGGTGCGGCCAGAGCCAGGGCCAGTGGAGGAGGAAGATCACGGGGCCGATCGCCGCCATGAAGCCCCACTGCGCGGGGAGCGAGCGGGCAACGCCGCGCCATCGCCCTTCGCGAAAGGCCCGCGGCGCGATGGCGACGGCCCAGTGGAAGAGGAGCGCGGCCGGATAGAAGAACGAATTCAGCTTCGTCGCGAGCGCAAGCCCGTAAGCGACGCCGCTGAGGGCGGCCCAGCGGCGGCTCGAGAAGCCGCGCCAGTAGGCATAGACCACGAGCAGCCAGAGCCCGGTGATCGGCATGTCGAAGCAGGCGAGGTGGCCATGGTAGAGGTGGCGCGGCGCGAGCCAGAAGAGCGCCGCGGCGAGGAGTCCCACGATCCGTCCGCGCCCCTCGGACGGCTCGGGCGACTGCCTGCCGAGCTCGAGGCCGAAGAGGTAGAGCAGGGCCGAGATCATCCCCGAGACCGCCCAGGCCGGGGCGCGGTAGCCGGCGGCTGGCCGCAGAAGCGAGAGCTTCTCCGTGAAGAGCCAGTGGGAGAGGCCGAAGAGGCTCTTCATCAGGATCGGGTGCTCGGTGTTGTACCAGAAGTGGCGCTGCAGGTTCGCGTCCGAGAACCAGTCGAGGAGCCGGCCGTGGACGAGCGCGCCCCAGAGGCCGAAAAACCAGGGCGTGTAGAGGTCGGCGGCATAGAAGTAGAAGCTCTCGTCGCGCGTGAAGCCGATGGCGCGCTCCGTCAGGAGCATCGCGAGGAAGGTCGCGAGGAAGAGCGCCGCCGCGACGACGAGGTCGACGCGCCGCCTCATCAGAACGCCACCGCGTCGAAGCAGAAGTGGCGCATCGCGGGGTTTGGCGTCGCGATCCGGAGCGCGACGTCGTGCGGGCCGGCGACGAGGCCCGGCAGGTCGATCTCGAACGGGTGGAAGCCCGGCTGCCCGGGCGAGAGGGTCAGCGTGGCGGCGGGCGCGCCGTCGACGAGAAACGCGAGCTCCACGGGCGCGAGGTTCGGCGAGTCGGCCGCCGCGCCGACGAGCCCCATGCCTCCCCGGAAGCCGTGGGCCAGCTCGGCCTTCGGGAAGCGAAGCTCGAGCGGCTCCGGGCCCACCGGGTGGGCCCAGAGGCAGCGGCGGGCGAGGAAGTCGAACTCATGCCACTCGGGCCGGACGTAGCTCCAGCGGCCCCGCGGGCAGAGGAAGCCCGAGCCGTCGGGGGCGGCCTCGCAACGCTCGGGGGGGTCTCCCCGGATCGAGACCGTGGCCTCGCCGAGCTGCGCGACGAAGTCGGTGCGGGTCCGCCGCCCCTCGCGCGGCGCGTAGAGCGAGAGCGAGAGCGGGCCGAAGCGGCGCGGCTCGCCCGTCCGGGCGAGTCTCGCGTCGAGCGCGCGGAGTGTGGCGGCCGCGTCGCTCCGCGGCAGGTCGGGCTCTGCGATCAGCCAGAGCCGCGCGTAGCGCTCGGCCTCCGGCTCGAGCGCGAGGTCTGGCAACGTCACGGTGGGAAGGCCGCCCACGAAGAGCTTGCCGCGCTCGGCCCAGGCGGGCGCAAAGGCGACGCCGTCCCCCGGCCGCGCCTCCGCGGAGATCGCGCGCCCGAGCGACTGGTAGTCGGCCTCGCTCGGCAGACGGCCGGGAAGGCGGACCCAGAAGACGATCGCGAAGAGCGCGGCGGCGACGATGGCCAGCGCCTCGGCGCGCCGCCCGAGGCCCGGCCGGGCGAGCGTCTCGGGCGCGTGCGGGGAGTCCGGTCTTCCGATCTCACTCGTCCGGGAGGCCGGAACACTCATGCCGGCGCGGTCTTCATCCGGCGCTCGCTCTTCTCGCGGCAGAACGCGCAGAGCTCGGGCTGGTTGCTCTTCGCCCAGGCGACGCCCCAGGGAGGCGCCATCGCGCAGCGGGCATCGAGGCAGTGGTGCAGCTCCCAGAGGTGGCCCACCTGGTGGACGGCGAGCTTCGCGATCGCGAGGGTGCGGGCCAGCGTCGCGGCCTCGCCGTCGTCGCGCCCCGGAAGCGAACCGGCCGAGGCCACCGCCCGGTCGCCGCCGTAGCGGGCGAAGCCGTGCGTGGGCAGAGGGCCGACGGGGCTCGGGCGAGGTGCGAGCGTCCGCTGAACGAGGTAGAGGACCTTGTCGTCGGCGAAGGTCTTCACCTGCTCGGCCTCCGACAGGAGCTTCTCGGCGTCGAGCCCCTCCGGACCCTCGGCGTCGTCGGGGAGTTCGAGCTCGCCCGAGAGCTCGCAGCCGACGCCGTAGGCCGTGAAGAGCGCGCGGCAGATCGCCTGCGAACGATCGGCGTCGAACGGCTCGAGGGTGACGACATGGATCATCGGCTTCCCCTCTTTCCGCGGGTCGGTGCGCGCTTCGCGGGCGCCTTGCCGGGCGCCTTCGCTCCGGTCGGCTTCTTCGAGGCCTTCGCGCGGGGCTTCGGAGCGCTCTTCTTCTTCGAGCTGGGGCTCGGGCGCGGCGCGGGGGCCGCGGCCTTCGACGCTCGCTTGGTCGCCGGACGGGCCGCCACGGGGGGGGGCTCTTTCGGGCTCTCGGCGCCGTGCTCCTCCGCCTCCACGGCCTCGGCGGGGAGACCCGAGAGCGCTGGCTCTCCCTCGCCCTCATCGAGGCCGAGGTCGGGGCCGAGATCGAGATCCTCGTCCAGCGCCTCGGCGAGGCGGCGGGCCTGCGCCTCGGCTCGCGGGCTGCCGGCGGGCGGGGTGAGGCAGAGATCGATGGTGTCCTCGGCCGAGCAGGCGGGCCGGCCCAGCGACACCGCGACCTCGCCGACGAGCAGGTGGCGGGCGCTGTCGTAGAGCTCGCGCTCCCGCTGGGGGAGCGGCCGGAGCAGCGCGAGCGAATGGAGCCCCTTGAGGACCTCGGCGGTGCCGAGGAGACTCCCTCCCACCATCTTGTCCGAATGGGTCCGGTGGCGGACCTTCCAGTCGAGCTCGGGGTCATCCGCCTGGGCCTCGAGATAGGAGAGCAGCTCCTCGACCTCGGCTCGCGCCGCGACGTGGCGAAGTCCGATGGCGGCGATCTTGGCGCGAGGGACCATCACGGTGGCGCCGTCCTCCTCGCGCTTCATCGTGAGGAACTCGCCCTTCGTGCCGCCGATCTCCTTCACCTCGATGCCAGAGATGCGGCAGACGCCCTGATTCGGGTACACCACGCGCTCGCCGACCTTGAGAGTCGCGCCGCCGATGGAGATGGGCTGGGTCCCCGGTTCCATTGAACGCTCCGGCCTATCGGCCTCCGCCCATTGTCCAGCGGAGCGGCCGCCATTCGGCACGCGGGTTTAGCACGCGCGAAAGCGGGGGGTCAACGAAGCCGAGGGGCGGCCTCAACGGGCGCGCGCGGTCGCCTCGCCGTGCTTCTCGAGCAATTCGGCGTAAGTCCCCTGGAAGTCGAGGAACCCCTCCGGGGAGAGCGCAAAGACGCGGGTCGCGCAGTCGATGAGCCCGCGGTCGTGCGTGACGTAGAGGATGGTCCCCTCGTAGCGGCTGACGGCCTCACCGAGGGCCACGATGGACTCGAGGTCCAGGTGGTTCGTCGGCTCGTCGAGGACGAGGACGTTGTCCTTCGTGAGCATCAGCTTCGCGAAGAGCAGCCGGACGGCCTCCCCTCCGCTCAGGGCGTCGGTCGGCTTCTTTCCTTCCTCGCCCGAGAACAGCATTCGGCCGAGCTGGGCCCGGATCGTCTCGTTGTCGGCCTTGGGGTCGACGTCGTGGAGCCAGGCGTCGACGGTCGTGCCGTTCGGGATGCCTTGCCGGTGGTCCTGCGCGAGGACGCCCACGGAGGCTTCGTAGCCCCAGGTGACCTTGCCCGCGTCGCGCTCGAGCTCGCCGGTGAGGCAGCGGACGAACGTGGTCTTGCCGACGCCGTTGCGCCCGATGATGGCGATCTTCTCGCCGCGCGTGACGGTGCAGGAGACGTCCGAGAGGACGCGGTGCTTGCCGTAGGCCTTCGAGAGCCCCTCGACGGAGAGGGCGAGCTTGCCCGAGGGGCGCTTCTGCTCGAAGCGGATGTAGGGGCGCTGGATGTTCGAACGGCGCAGGTCGGTGAGCTGCAGCTTGTCGATCTGGCGGATTCGCGACTGGACCTGGCTCGCGCGGGTGCCGGCGTGGAAGCGGGCCACGAACTCCTGCAGCTGGGCGATCTTCTTCGTCTTCTCCGAGTTCTCGGCCTCCACCCGCGAGCGCAGCTGCGACTTCGCCATCACCATGTCGTCGTAACCGCCCGTGTAGGTGATGATCGTCTCGTAGTCGATGTCGGCCACGTGGGTGCAGATCTCGTTCAGGAAGTGGCGATCGTGGGAGATGACGACGAGCGTCCCCTCGTAGGCGCGCAGGAACTCGGTGAGCCACTGGATCGAGTCGAGATCGAGGTGGTTCGTCGGCTCGTCGAGGAGCAGCGCATCGGGCCTGCCGAAGAGCGCCTGCGCGAGCAGCACGCGCAGCTTCGCTCCGCCGGCGAGGGTCCGCAACGGCTCCGGGTGCGCTTCATTCGGGATGCCGAGCCCTTGGAGCAGTTCGGAGGCCGCGCTCTCGGCGCTGTAGCCGTCCTCCTCGGCGATCGTGGTCTCGAGCTCGCCGAGCCGCACCCCCATCTCCTCCGTGATCTCCGGGGCCGCGAGCAGCTTCTCCTTCTCCTGCAAGGCGGACCAGAGGATCGCGTTGCCCATCACGACCGTGTCCACGATCCGCAGCTCGTCGAAGCGGAAGTGGTCCTGTCGCAGGACGCCGAGCTTCTTCGGTCGGCTCACCTGCCCCGAGTCGGACTCCTCGTCCCCGGAGAGGATCTTGAGGAAGGTGGACTTCCCCGCGCCGTTTGGGCCGGTGAGGCCGTAACGGCGCCCAGGAGAGAACGCGACGCTGACGTTCTCGAAGAGCTTCTTCGGCCCGAAGGCCTTGGTGACGTTCGTGACCTGGATCATTGGGGGGCCTCTGCCTTCCGGGGCGCGCGGTCTTACAACAGCGCGGACCCGGAAGTCCAATCCGCCGGGTGATACAATCCGCGCGAATGGGCACTCCCCCGCTTCTGCCCCAGCCGGGCGCATCCGAGGCGGCGTCCTCCCCGCTGCGCGAGAAGCTACGGCAGCTGCTCGTCGCCGACAGCCGGCCGGAGGCGCTCGCCTTCGCCGTCGCGCTCGGCATCTTCCTCGGCTGCTCCCCCCTCTATGGGTTGCAGACGCTCCTGGTCTTCGCCTTGTCCGCGGCGCTCGGCCTCAACCCGTTCGCCGCCTTCCTCGGCTCGCAGGTCTCCTTTCCGCCGCTCGGTCTCGCGATCGTCGGCGTCGAGGTCGCCCTCGGGGAGTGGCTCCGCTTCGGCCGCTGGACGCCCCCCGCGAGCCGGGGCGGGGCCGAGCTCGCCCATTGGCTCTGGGGACACGCTCTGCTCTCCTGGTGCCTCGGGAGCGCTCTCTTTGGCGGGGCGCTCGCCGCGCTCGGCGGCCTCGCGAGCTACGGCCTGCTCGTCACCGTGCGGACCGCGCGGGGGCGCCCGCGCCCGTGAGCCGCGAGTCGTTGCGCGAGAAGCGCGCCCGCGCCCGCTGGCTCTTCGACCGCCTCGAGGAGGCGTACCCGGGCGCCACCATCGAGCTCTCCTATGAAGGGGATCTCCAGCTTCTCGTCGCGGTGATCCTCTCGGCGCAGTGCACGGACAAGCGGGTGAACCTCGTGACGCCAGCCCTGTTCGATCGCTACCCGACGGTCGAGGCCTTCGCGCGCGCCGAGCCGGCGGATCTCGAGCCGTACATTCGGAGCTGCGGGCTCTTCCGGTCGAAGGCCCGGTCGATCATCGCGGCTTGCCGCGCCCTCGCGGCGGATCACGGCGGCCGTGTTCCCCAATCGCGCGCGGCCCTGCAGACGCTCCCGGGGGTTGGCGCCAAGACCGCCGGGGTCGTCACCATCCACCTCGCCGGTGGGGAGCCGGCGTTTCCGGTGGACACCCACGTGGGGCGGCTGGCCCGCCGGCTGGGGCTCAGCCGAGAACCGCTCCCCGAGAAGGTCGAGCGCGACCTGCGGCGATTGCTGCCCGAGGAGCGCTGGCCGCTCGCCCATCAGCTCCTCGTCCGGCACGGCAGGCGCCGCTGCACGGCGCGAACCCCCGATTGCGCCGGCTGTCCGCTCAGCGGCCGCTGCCCAAAGCGGGGCGTCGAGCCGGCGAAGGCTCGTCGGGCTTCTCGGGGAGATCCGCGACGAGCTGCCCGTGAAGAGGGCGGCTAGAGGGCCGGTTGGTCTTCGCCCTCGTCGAGCGGCCGACGCCCCTCGGCGATGTCCTGCTTGAGCTTCTTCATGCGGCGCCGGATCACCTCGCGCTTGAGCGCGGAGAGGTGATCCACGAAAAGGGTGCCGTCGAGGTGATCGGTTTCGTGCTGCAGCGCCACCGCGAGCAGGCCCGCCGCGCCGACGATCTCGATCCGGCGCCCCTCCCGGTCGAGCGCCTGGACGGTCACGGACTCGGCCCGCTCGACCTCCTCGGACTCGCCTGGGACCGACAGGCAACCCTCGGTCCAGGTCGTCGTGCCGGTGGACGAGACGATGACCGGGTTGATGAGCGCCAGCGGCTTCTGCTCCTGTTGCCGGGGAGAAACGTCGACGACCACGACCCGGTCGAGGGCGCCGATCTGCGTCGCGGCGAGGCCCACCCCTTCGGCGGCGTACATCGTCTCGAAGAGGTCGTCGACGAGGCTCTGGATCGCGCGGTCGACCCGCGCGACCGGCTTGGCCTTCTCCTTGAGGCGCGGATCGGGCCAGATGAGGATGTCTCGGACCATGGCGATCGTATTAACACTGCGGACAGCGGGTTTCAAAGGGAGCGGTCCGAGCGCCGGTGGCGGGCGTACTGGAGCCTGAGCGTGTCGTCGCTGAGGACGTCCTTCGCCTCCGCGAGAACCCGCTGAATCTCCTCGAGTTGTGCCCGGAGCGTCGGCTCCTCGATCGGCTCGAAGCGGAGTGGATCGAGTTCGCGGGCGAGCCTCCCGTACGCCTGGTCGACCTCGTAGCGGGTGGCAGAGGGGTCGATCCCGAGCACGTCGAAATAGCTCGCCTCCCGGGCCTGTCGCAGCTTCTCGGCCACCCGGCCGGCATCGATGACGGCATCGAGCTCGTGCGAGAGTTCGGCAGCCAGGCCGCGCACCGCGATCTCGAGGTGGCCGCCGAGGCAGAGGGCATGGAAGATCTGCAATCCGGCGAGCGGGTCGAGCCCGGTCTCGAAGAGAAGCTCCTCGACGTTGCGCACCCCGTCGACCGCCGCGGCGAGCCTCCGCTCCTGCGCGGTGAGCCCGAACTCCGAGATGGGCGGCGCAGCCTCTTCGACCGGGCGCAGCAGCGTCGCGGGTCCTCCGAGCGCGTCGACGAGCCGCTCCATCCGGTACTTGCGCCGGATCCCCTCGGTGAGCAGGGAGAGGGGCGAGCGGGCCAGCGCCACCCGCTCGTCCGTCGGCACGGTCTCCTCGGAGAGCTCGTATTCGCCGCGCAGGCAGCCGCAGCAGGCGTAGGCGATCTCCTCGACCCGCTCCTGGACGAGCGGGAACAGCTCGGCGGGTTTCAGATAGGCCCGCTCCACCAGGGTGAGCGCCGCTCGCCGGCCACCGCCGAGCCCTTCGGCGCGGACCTGTCGCTGCTGCTCCCGGGTGAGGAGCCCGCGCCGGTAGGCGAGGTTCTCGAGCCTGTCGTCCGCCGAGTTGGACGTCGCGCCACAGACTCTCCCGGAGTCCCAGAAGAGACGTCGGGTCGTGGCTCCCTCCCGGATCGCCAGCGAGCCGCTCCAGCCGCTCCGGTGACAGACGGCGAGAAGCCGGGCTGCCTCCAGCTCCTCCACCGAGCCCCTGGCTGGGACGGGCGGCTTCGTCGCGGGCGTCTGCCTCGAAGCGTCCGCCGACCGGGGCGCCGCGCTCGCGATCTCGGCCGGCGCTCGCTCCTTTGGCGGGATCTCCGGCGAGGGCAGCCCGGGCGCCGGCGGCTCGATCGATGGAGGGGCGGGCTCGTCCTCCGCGGCCGAGAGATCGCCGAACAGCTCCGTCGCGAGCGAACTCTCCTCGGGCTGCTGGGGCGGAGCGCCGCCGGGGCCGGTCGCGCGCTCCGCCTGGAGCTCCTGTTGCCGATCGCGCGCGGCCTTGGCCGCGGCCTCGGCCTTCTCCCTTGCGGCGCGCTCTGCTTGCCCGCGAGCAGCGAGAAGGGCCCGCCGGGCGGCGAGGGCGGCGGCGCCGTCGGCGTGTGGCCGGGTCGCCGGGGTGGGCTCCGGCGCGTCCCTCGGGGCGGAGAGCGCGTCCCGCAACCGGTCGACGAGCAGTGCCCCGTCCACGGGCCGGGCGAGCTGTGGCTCGCGGGAGCCGGGCGCGCCGCCGATCAGGATGACGGGCGCCCGGATCGCGGCCTCGAGGCTCCGGCGGAGCTCCTCGCTCGAGCGATCCTGCAGATCGCCCGAGAGGACGATCGCGAGCGGCCGATCGTGCCGCGCGATGGAGAGGGCGTCTGCGCCGTTCGTCGCGACGACCACGTCAAAACCGGCTCGCCCGAGCGTTCGCTTGAGCGCTGCGATCGAGCCGATCTCGTCTTCGACTAGGAGGATGCGATCCATGGGAGCGTCCCCTAGTTTACCCTCTTGCAGCAGGCGACTCCAATGTGGTCGCCCACTCGCTCAAAGCATGGCGAGCGGATCGACATCGAACACCACGCGGGCGCCATGCACGTCGAGGGCGGCGCGCTGGAGCTCCAGCGCGAGCTTGCGGAGCTCGCCGGGGCCCGCCGCCCGCAGGAGGAGCTGCCAGCGAGTCTTGCCTCGCAGCCGCTCGAGCGGGGCGAGCGCGGGGCCGAGCAGGGCTCCGCGGACGCGACCCGAGCGAAGCAGCCGCTCCGCGGCGCTGCCGAGCAGCCGGGCCGCCCGTTCTGCCGCAGCCGGTTGGCTCGCATCGACGCGTACGGCGCACAGGCGGCCATCGGGCGGCCAGCCGAGCGCTCGCCGACGGGACCGCTCGGAGGCGACGAAGGCCGCGTAGTCATGATTCGAAGCCTGGAGGAGCGTCGGGTGATCCGGGTGGTAGGTCTGAACGATCACGCGACCGCCAGCGCTGCCTCGCCCGGCGCGGCCGGCCACCTGCACGAGGATCTGGAACGTCCGCTCGGCGGCTCGAAAGTCCGGCAGGTGGAGCCCGAGATCGGCGAGCACGACCCCCACCAGTGTGACGTTCGGAAAGTCGTGCCCCTTCGCGACGAGCTGGGTGCCGACCAGCACGTCGAGCTCCCGGCGCGCAAACGCCGCCAGGGTCGCAGAGATCTTCGCCGCCGATCCCACATCGCTGTCGGCCCGTCCGACCCGGACGCCCGGAAAGAGGCGGCCGACCTCCTCCTCGACGCGCTCCGTGCCGGCGCCGAGCTCCGAGAGCGGTCCCCGGCAGAGCGAGCAGAACTCTGGAACCGGCTTCCAGAAGCCGCAGTAGTGGCAGGACAGCCGCCGGCCCGTGCGGTGGACGGTGAGACTCACCGAGCAGTTCCGGCACTCCTCCACGAAGCCGCAGGACTGGCAGCAGAGGCTGCCGGCGTGGCCGCGCCGGTTCAAGAATAGGATCGCCTGCTCGCCCCGCTCGAGCGTCTCGGAGAGTGCCTCTCGCAGCCGCTCCTGCAGGAGCCCCGTGGCGACCCCGGCCATGGGTGGCCTCAGCCCCACGAGCTCCACCGGCGGCAGCCGCCGACCGTCGATCCGGTTCGGAAGGGTGACGCGGGCGTATCGGCCCGACTCCGCGTTCGCGTGCGACTCGAGCGACGGGGTCGCGCTCCCGAGCACGACGGCGCAGCCCTCCTCTTTCGCCCGGGCCACCGCGAGATCGCGCGCGTTGTAGCAGAAGCGATCGTCCTGCTTGAACGAGGGGTCGTGCTCCTCGTCGACCGCGAGCAGGCCCAGCTCCGGGATCGGCGCGAAGACGGCCGAGCGGACACCCACCGCGACGCGGGCGCGCCCGGATCGCAGCCGCTCCCAGGCGCGCCCGCGATCGGCGCGGCCGAGGCCGCTGTGGATCACCGCGAGCGCGCTGGGGAAGCGCTCTTGGAAGCGCGCGACGAGCTGGTTCGTCAGCGCGATCTCTGGGACGAGCACGGCGGCGCCGCGCCCCCGCTCGAGCGCTCGCTCGATGGCGGCGAGGTAGAGCTCCGTCTTGCCGCTCCCCGTGACTCCGTGCAAGAGGAACGGCGCGAAGCCGCCCCGGTCGATGGCCGCGAGGATCGGGCGGGCCGCCTCCCGCTGCTCCACCGTCAGCTCGCGGGTCGGGGCCGGGACGACCAGCGGCTCCCCGGCCGCCTCGGGCCCCCGCGCTCGCGCCTTCCGCTTCTTCGCCCGAGGGACCGCCGAGGCGCCGGGGGGGAGCGCTGCCCGCAGCACCTCGCCCGGCGGGTAGAGATAGTACTGCGAGGCCCAGAGCAGGGTTCGGAAGAGGGCTCCCGGGAAGAACGGGCCCTCGTCGAGGAGAGCTCCCACCGGCTTCGGGGTCACCCCGGGGGGCGGTCGCTCCCCGTGGATGCGGGCGAGAAAGCCGATGGCCCGCCGGCGCCCGAGCGGGACGACGACGCGGCGTCCGATCTCGGAACCCTCCCGCAGCTCCTCGGGCAGCTCGTAGACGAGGAGCCCACCGACCGGTGCCAGGACGGCGACATCGGCGAAGGTCGAGCTGCCGGGGCTCACCGGGCGACGAGACGAGCCTCCAGCTCGGCGGCTTCCTCGCCCCCGCGCCAGAGCTCGAGGCGGCCCGGGAAGGCCCCGCCCAGGAGAATCGCCCGGTACTCCCGGAAGCGCAGCTCCTCGCGGCCCGGCCCGCCGATCAGGCGCAGCGGCAGGAGGCGCCGCTGGGAGACCGTGAGCGCCGTCGCCTCCCCGCCGATGGCGTAGGCGACGCGGCCGTCGAACCGCGTGAGCGAGACGTTCGCCGGATCGCCGCCCAGCCGGACGAGCAGGCGGGAGAGCTGCGTCTCCGCCTCCACGCCATGGTAGACGAACGGGGCGCAGCCCTCGGAGGCGAGGGAGAGCGCCGCGGGGGGGACCGCGCCGCTCGAGGTCGTCTCCGCCCCCTTCTCCGCGACGCTTCCGAGTGGACGCCCCGCGTGCGAGAGCTCGAGCTCGCAGCGCCCCCCCGACAAGGAGAGCGTCGCGTCGAGCACCAGCCGGTCCAGCTTCGCGCCCTCGAGGGGAAGGCCCCGCTCCTGCGCGAAGCTCCGGGCGTCGGCGCCGATGAGCACGAAGACACCTTGGATCGAGAACGACGGCGGGAGGGCCTCGGCCCGCCGTTGCCCCACCTGGCGGAGGAGGACCGGTCCGGGAAGGATGAAGGCGAGCGCGAGCGCGAGGGCCGCGGGGAGACCGGTCACCGGCGCTCGCCTCCGCCGTTCGTGAGGGTCCGCATGTACGCGAGGAGGGGCTCGCGCAGCTCGGGTCGCTTGAGCGCGTAGTGGATGTTCGCGCGCAGGTAGCCCATCCGGTCGCCCGCGTCGAATCGCCGGCCCTCGAAGCGGTAGCCGATGAGTCCCTCGGTGCGGGCCAGCACGGCGAGCCCGTCGGTGAGCTGGATTTCGCCACCGACGCCCGGCGGGACCTCCCTGAGGACGTCGAAGATCGACGGCGGCAAGACGTAGCGGCCGATGATGGCCAGGCTCGAGGGCGCCGTTCCCGGCTTCGGCTTCTCGACGAGCTGCGAGATGGCGATGGTCCGATCGTCGAGCGCTCGGCCCGCCGCGATGCCGTACAGCGGTGCCTCCTCCGGCGGTACCTCCATCAGCGCGACGACGCCCTTTCCGTGTTTGCGGTAGGCGTCGATGAGCTGTTGGATGGCGGGCACCTCGGCGTCGATGAGGTCGTCCCCGAGGATGACGCCGAAGGGGTTCGGTCCCACCACCGAGGCCGCGCAGAGCACGGCGTGCCCCAGGCCGAGCGGCTGCTTTTGGCGAAGGCTGACGACCCGGGTCATGTCGCTGATGGCATGGAGCTGATCGTACAGCTCCTTCTTGCCGCGCTCGCGCAGCACGGTCTCGAGCTCGAAGGCGATGTCGAAGTGGTCCTCGATCGCGACCTTGCCCCGACCGTTCACGACGATGACGTCCTTGATGCCCGCCCGGACCGCCTCCTCGACGATGTACTGGATCGTGGGCACGTCCACGATGGGCAAGAGCTCCTTCGGGACGGACTTCGTCGCCGGGAGGAAACGGGTACCGAGGCCGGCGGCGGGGATGACGACGCGGCTCACTTCGGCGGCGCTCATGGGCGCCGCAATCTAGCCCACGACCCCGAGGAGCGACAAGCCGTCGATCGAGGGAGGCTTCTGCGCTTTACGCTCGCCTGCCCCTCTGTCATCTTACCGGCCCATGAGACTGCGGCTCTTCGGCGCGGCGGCGCTGGTCGGCCTCTCGGCGCTCGCGCGCGCGCAGGTGGCCCCACAGAACCCTTACTTGCCCGACGCGGTGGCGGGCCCGCGCTCGATGGCCATGGGCGACGCCTTCCGGGCCGTCGGTACGAGCAACGACGCCATCGTCGAGGACCCGGCGGCGCTGGCGGTGACCCAGCGCTACGAGGTCGACGGCTTCTTCGGCTACTCCTTCGGCGCGCCGGCCACCTACTGGAACGGCTCGATCGTCGACGCCAGCTCCACGCCGGTCGCGACCGGGATCTCCTACACGCACCTCGCATCGGGGAGCTCCTCCGACCGCTTCTCGGGCGCGAGCCTGCGGCTCGCCCTCGCCGTGCCGCTCTCCGATCAGATTTTCATCGGCGTCTCGGGCGAGTGGCTGAACTACGGCCTCTCCGAGACCGTCCACGCCATCACGGGCGACGCCTCCCTCGTCATCAAGCCGATCGACATGCTGACCCTCGCTGCTATCGGGTACAACCTCATCGGCATCGAGAGCCTGCTCGCCCCCCGGGAGGTCGCCGTGGCCGCGGCGTACGGCTCGGACGAAACCTTCCACGTCGCGGGCGACGCCGTCGGGAACCTCTCCACGCCCTCGCTCGTGCTCGACTACCACCTCGGTGGCGAATACCTGCTCGCGAACCTCGTGGCCTTCCGTGCCGGCTGGATGTTCGACGGCCTGCTCGACTCGCACTTCCTGTCGGGTGGCGTCGGCCTCGTCACGCCGGGCGTCGGCCTGGACGTCGCCTACCGGCAGCAGCTCGGCGGCCTCGACGACAAGCTGCTCATCGTCGACATCAAGTTCTTCCTGCCCACCTAGGCTAGCCCGTCGCCTGCGTGCGGACCGCGGCGGCGCGGGCGCGCAGCTGCTGGGCACGCGCCGCGTCCGAGAGCTTCTCCTCGCAGTGCTGGGCCAGCCGCTCGAGCAGCTCGGCCTTCTGCGCTGGGTCCGCTTGCGCGGCCGCGGCCGTCTCGAGGAGCTCCGCTCCCTCGCGGTGGCGTCCCGCCGCGGCGCCGTTCGCGAGGAGCGCGTCGAGCGCCTCGGACGAGGTCGGATCCTGTCGGAACAGCTTGCGCCATTCGGCGTAGGCGAGCTCCGAGAGCCCCCGCTCGCCGAGCGTCTGGGCGAGCTCGTGGCGCAGCGTGGGGGCGTCCGGCGCACGCGCGTCGCGTTCGAGCTCCGCCTCGAGCAGCTCGCAGAGGGACGTCAGCTCACCGTTGCGCCGGTAGCTCTCCCGCAGAAACGTCACCGCTTCGCGATCCTCGGGATCCTCGCGCCGGACGATCTCCCAGGCCCGGCGGGCCTCGACGGGCTTTCCGAGCGGCCCCGCGTAGAGCTGCGCCACGCAGCGCCAGCCGCGCGCGAGATCCGCCGGCGGGATGCCCGGTCGCTCGAGCGCGAGCTCGAGGGCCCGGGCCGCCATGGGCTCGCCGAGCTTGGCCCCGATCTCCGCCCGGTCGATGAGGGCGGGCCAGAAATCCGGGACCATCTCGATGGCTCGGTCGAGGTCCTCGGCGGCGGCGGGAAGCTCCCCCCCGGCGCGTCGCCACTGGGAGCGCAGGTGCAGCGCGGCGGCGCGGGCCTCTCCGGCCTGGGCGCGAGCGACCCCCTCGTCGAGCGCCCGCGCGGCGCCGCTCCGGTCGTTCGTCTCGCGGAGGATCCGCACCTGCTCGCGGAGCGCCGGCAGACCCATTCCGGCCGCCGCGGCGGCGCCGTAGGCCGCGCTCGCCTCGGGCTTCCGATCCAGCTCGTCCTCCAGGATCTCGGCGAGCCGGGCGAGCTGCGCGGCCCGGCGGGGCCCGTCGCTGTGCTCCGCCTGGAACTGGCGGAGCCCAGCGAGCTCGGCCCAGAGCGCCCGTCCCAGGCAGAGCGTCTCGAGCTGGGAGGCCGCGAGGGCGTCGGAAGGATCCCGCCGCAGCGCCTCGCGGAGCCAGCTCCCGGCGACGAGCGGCTCGTTTCGCTGCAACGCCCGCAGCCCGAGCAATCGGGCGATCGTCGCCGCTCCCTTGCCGGTGCCGACGGCGAGCGCGCTGAGCGCCTGCAAGACCTCGAGCTCTCGGCCGGTCTCGACTCCGAGCTTGAGCAGCTCGATCACCGCCGTCTTCGCGAGCTCGGCGTCGCCCATCCGGACGGAGATCTGCGCGAGCCCTCGCCAGGCGGCCAGGCAGGCGAGCGCGTCGCCGGCCTGTCGCGAGAGCTGGAGCGCGTGCTCGTAGAGGCCGCGCGGCGGCGCCCCGAGCGAGTCGTGCAGCCGGGCCCGCCGCAGCGCCAGGCGGTTTCGGTCGCGAAAGAAGCCGAGCGACTCCGCGCGGCTCGCGAGCTCGGCCAGCGTGAGGTCGACCGTCGAGGAGTCTCCCAGCCGATCGGCGAGGGAGGCGCGGATCGCGAGCGCTCGCCGGTCGCCGGGAGTGGCTTCGAGCAGCCGCTCCGCGACCTGCAGTGCCATCGCGTGCTCGCCGATGCGGCGGGTCGCGCGCAGCTGCCGGCGAAGCGCCCGGAGCGTTCCCCCGGTCCTCCGCGAGCGGACGTCTTCCACGTCGCCGATCTTCGAAGGTGGGCCCGCGCCGGTCAAGTGACCTCCCTCGAATGGCCGCGCGCCCTCGCGTCACGAACCCAAGGGGGGCGGCTTGACGCGGAGCGTTCGCGCCAATACCAATGGGCGGGAAGCCGAGGGGGAGTTCGCCCTCGCGAATCGAGGAAGCGATGCAGCTCTTGGAGCGAATCCAGAAGCGCGAGGCGAAGATCGGGGTCGTCGGACTCGGCTACGTCGGGCTGCCGCTCTCCCTCGCCTTCGCGCGCAGCGGCTACTCGGTGGTCGGGCTCGACGTCGACGCCCGCAAGATCGAGAAGATCGCCGCCGGGGAGAGCTACATCCGCCACATTCCCGCCTCCGCCATCCGCGCGGAGACCGAGGCCGGCCGCTTCTCCGCCACCACCGACTTCGCGGCGGCCAAGGCGCTCGATTGCCTCGTCATCTGCGTGCCCACCCCGCTCACCGCCGCGCGGGAGCCCGACCTCTCCTACATCGTCGGGACCGGCGAGAGCCTCTGGCCGCACCTCAAGGCGGGCCAGCTCGTCGTTCTCGAGAGCACGACGTACCCCGGGACCACCGACGAGTGCCTGCGGCCCATCCTCGAGAAGAGCGGGCTCAAGGCGGGGGCGGACTTCCACCTCGCCTTCAGCCCCGAGCGCGAGGACCCCGGCAACCCGAATTTCCACACGCAGAAGATCCCGAAGGTGGTCGGCGGGACGACGCCCGCCTGCCTCGAGGCCGCCATGGCGCTCTACGGCTCCGCGATCGAGCGGGTGGTGCCGGTCTCCTCGACGCGGGCCGCCGAGCTGACGAAGCTCCTCGAGAACATCTACCGATCCGTCAACATCGCCCTCGTCAACGAGCTCAAGATGCTCTGCCACCGGATGGGCATCGACGTCTTCGAGGTGATCGACGCGGCCGCGACCAAGCCCTTCGGCTTCCAGGCCTTCTACCCGGGGCCCGGCCTGGGCGGCCACTGCATCCCCATCGACCCCTTCTACCTGACCTGGAAGGCGCGCGAGTACGAGTTCTCCACCCGTTTCATCGAGCTCGCTGGCGAGGTCAACACCGGGATGCCGCTCTACGTCGTCCAGCGGACCATGGACGCCTTGAACGAGCAGGGGAAGGCGATGAAGGGCTCGAAGATCCTCGTGATGGGGATCGCCTACAAGCGCGACGTCGACGACATGCGCGAGAGCCCCGCCATCCGGGTCATCGAGCTCCTCGAGGAGAAGGGGGCCGAGGTCTCCTATCACGATCCCTATGTGCCGCAGGTGCCTCCCATGCGGGCGCACAAGGTCGAGCTCGCCTCGGTGCCCTTCACGCCCGAGGAGCTCCGCCGCCACGACGCGGCCGTCATCGTGACCGACCACTCGTCGCTGGACTACCAGGCGCTCGTGGACAACGTGCCGCTGGTCGTGGACACGCGCCGCGCAACCCAGAAGGTCACGCGGCACCGCGAGCGGATTCGGGTGGCCTGAAGCGGAATCAGTTGAGAACGCGCCAACCCACCGGGATCTCCGCGTCCGAAGGCGAGAGCCGCGCCGCCGGCGGAACGGCCTGGTCGAACTCGATGCCCGCCGCGAAGTCCTTGCCCCAGGCGACGAGGAGGTTCACCTCCCGGGCGTCGAGCAGGCCGATCACCCGGGCCCAGAGCCGGTCGAAGCGCGGCCGCTCGAATGCCTCGAGCAGGCCGTCCACCGGGTCGTAGTCGGCGACCTCGGCCTGTGACCTTCGGTACTCGTTCCGATCCCACGGCGTGAGCGGCTCCTGCTTGGCGCGGGAGATGGCCGACTCGATGCTGTCGACGCTCGCCCGCCAGCGCTCGCCGATCTGGACGATTTCGAGGGCCTTCTCCTCCGGCAGTCCGCGCCGACGCAGCTCCTCGCCCTCGTCCCGCGTCAGGTGGAAAAGGAGGATCCGCCACATCCAGTGCCACTTGGGCTCATGGGCGCAGGCGGCCTCGAACCAGGCGCAGAGGGCGCGCGCCTCCTCCGGGCCGCCCTGCTCGGCGATCTCCGCGAGGAGCTTCTCGGTGAGGCGACGCACCTTCCGTGCGTAGACCGGGCGGTCTCCGTCGTCCGGGAGGCGCCGCTCGGCCCGCACGAACCGGCGGAAGGCCTCGAGCACGAGACCCGGGAGGCGAAAGCTGAGCCCGAGCTCGGGCCAGAGCGGCATCACCCGGTCGAGCGCGAGGTACTGGAGGGCAAGGCGCCACTCCACCCGCTCGCTCGCCTCGGCGAAAGCCTCGAGCTGGGACGGCTGGACGATCGTTTCCATCTCGGCCCTCGAATCTAGCAAGGGCCCCGGACGCCCTCAACTGGGGTTACATTCACTCCCCGCGAGGAGTGGCTATGCTCCGCTCGCCCAGCAGGAGGAATCCGATGCCGCTCGACCTTCGCTCCACCGTCAGGCTGAACAACGGGGTCCTCATGCCGCGCCTCGGGCTCGGCGTCTACCAGCTGGGCGCCGGCCGAGAGACCCGGGACGCCGTGCGGGCGGCGCTCGAGGTCGGCTACCGGCTCTTCGATACGGCGAAGCTCTACGGCAACGAGGCGGACGTCGGCGAGGCGCTGCGGGAGAGCGGGGTGCCCCGCGACCAGCTCTTCGTGACGACGAAGCTCTGGAACGAGGATCAGGGCTACGATCAGGCCCTGCGGGCCTTCGACGCCTCTCTCGACCGGCTCCGCCTCGAGCAGATCGATCTCTACCTCGTCCACTTTCCGGTCCCGCGGCTGCGGCGCGAGAGCTGGCGCGCCCTCGAGCGGATCCTCGCCGAGGGGCGGGCCCGCGCCGTCGGCGTCAGCAACTACACCGTTCGCCACCTCGAGGAGCTCTACCGCGACTCCCGGCTCGTCCCGGCGGTGAACCAGATCGAGCTCTCGCCTTTCCTCCAGCAGCGCGAGCTCGTCGAGCACTGCCGCGCCCACGGCATCCAGGTCGAGGCCTACGCGCCCTTGACCGCGGCCCACAAGCTGCGCGACCGGCGCGTCGCGGAGATCGCCCGTCGCCACGGCCGCACCAACGCCCAGATCCTGCTGCGCTGGAGCCTCGAGCAGGGGCACGTGATCATCCCCAAGTCTCGCCACCCGAGCCGCATCGACGAGAACGCGCGGATCTTCGACTTCGAGCTCTCGTCGGCGGACCGCCTCGCGCTCGGCGCCCTCGACGAGGGCTTCCGCAGCTCGTGGGATCCCACCGACGTCCCGTGAGCGGCCCGGCTTTGCGGGGCGGGCCCGAGGCCGCCCCGGCCTACTGCGCCTGGCCCAGCGCGTTCACCGTGACCGTCGAGCTCGCGTACGACGAGCTCGTCGAGTTGTAGTCGCGCTCCTGGCAGCTGATGTTCCCGCCCGCCTGCTGGGCGCAGACCACGTAGCCGTACTGGTCGGAGGAGGAGCTGTCGAGCGGCGCCCCGCCCACGCCGACCACGAGCTCGGTCTGGCCCGAGGCGGTCGTCTGGACCCGGTAGGTGTGGTCGTGGCCGACGAGCAGGAGCGTGTACGGGTACTGGTCGATGATCTGGTCGGAGGCGCCGCAGCCGGTGCACTTGCTGCCGTCGTAGTCGGGCTCGTGCCTGACGACGAAGGTGTAGGTCGTCTGCGGCTTCATCGCCGTGGCGAGCCAGGAGGCCTGCGCCGCGTCCCACTCGTTCGCCGCCACGAAGACGAACTTGGCCGTCCAGGGGTTCGCGGAGTCGCTCGAGGAGACGTTCACCGAGTAGTAGGCGTTCTGGCCGCCGAGCGTCGAGGCCGTGGACGGCGTGAGGCCGACGCCGCCGAGCAGGGTCGAGAGGAACGTCGAGTAGTTCTGGCTGATGCCGTCGGTGTTGCCGCTGCCGCAGTTCGACTTCGTGTAGCCCGTACACTCGTGGTTGCCCATGGCGAGGAAGATCTGGCCCGTGTAGGGGGCGGCGCCGGTGAGGTAGTCTTGGGCCTGCGTCTCGCACGTCGAGCCGCAATACATGTAGTCGCCCGTCGCCACGACGAAAGGTGGGTGGGGCGTCGCGCTCTCCAGGTCCTGGTAGATCTGCCGGACCACCGCGGTCGGGTAGGTTCCGTCCGAGTTGCCTGGGCGGGAGTCGCCCATCACGCCGAAGACGAGCTGCGGGATCTGACCGCCGCCCGGGCCGATCGGCCCCTTCGACCCGCCATAGCTGCCGGTCAGCCCGCCCGAGCCCGACGAGCCGCTCGACCCCGACCCCGAGCTCGAGCCGCCGCCGCTGCTGCTGCCGCCGCAGGCGGTATAGCTGCCGCTCTTGCCGTTGCAGGGATCCGACTGGCTGCAGCCACCGCCCGAGGCGAGGTCGCAGTACCAGCTCCCCCAGCACTTCGTCCCGCTCGGGCAGGTGAGGTAGCCGCTCGACCGGGTGGAGCTGGCCGAGGCCTGCTCCGAGCAGCAGGCGGAAGAGCAGCCGCACGAGGCGCCACCGGTCGAGCCGCCCCCCGAGCCGCCCGTGCCGCCGCTCGATCCCCCCGTGGTGCCGGCCGTGCCGAGCGAGGTCGAGCCGCAGCCGGCGAAGGCGACGGCGAAGGCGAGAAGAAAGAGATGGGCGGCGTGGCGCATGGGGAGGCCTCGTTCGATGTGCGGTCATCCTGCCAGGCCCCCCGGGGGCGGAGGCAAGCCCCCCTTTACGAGCCCTTCACACTTCGACACCCTCGCGTGACGAGCCGCCGCTAGTGTCGTCCATCACGCATGATGAGCGAGCGCGATCGGGGAAAGGTCTCCGTCGACCTGCCGAAGGAGATGCTGCGCGAGCTGGAGCGGCTCGCGAAGCGGCTCGATCGGTCGCGCAGCTGGGTCGTGCAGCAGGCCTGGCGGCTCTCGCGCGAGCGGATCCGCACCCTGCCGTCGCCGCGGGACATGAGCCTGCCGCGTCGCTGAGGCGAAGGCCAAGCCCCCGTCACCCCGAGCGCGGCGAGGGAGCCCTCGCCGCCGCTATCGCCCCGTCCGCAGCGGCCGAACCACGCCCGGATCGGCCGTGGCGCGGCGGGCCAGCCGGTCCACCGCGCTCGTCAGATGCTCCGCGAGCAGCTCGAGGGCGATCTCCTGATCGCGGTCCACCTCGCCACGTCCATTGCGCCAGCTGACCGCGAGCGAGCCCGCCTGCTCGCTGCCGAGCGGCAGCCGGACCTCCACCGGTGCGGCGAGGGGGCTCTCGTCGAGCTGCCAGGTGAAGAGCGCCGCCTGCCGGCTGCCGGGGGCCGCGTGGCTCCGGAGCTCGAGCCGCAGCTCCTGCGCCCCGAGCAGCGGCGCGAGCTCCTCGAGCGTCTCCCAGAGCTCCTCGCGCCCCTCCGCCTGCCGAATCCGCTCTCCGGCCTCGCGCACCGCCGCGCGCAGCGAGAGGTTCCGCTCGCGGATCTCGGTCAGCGTCGCCCCGGGCGGCGGCCGGATTCCATTCAAGTAGCCGAGCTTGCGGATCAGCACCGCGCAGACGGCCCCCACCGCGACGAGCAGCAGCGCCGACTGCATGCCGGACGAGAAGGTGAGGGCGAGCGCCACCGCGCCGAGGAAGAGGCAGAGGCCGTAGAGCATCAGCACGGCCCGCCGTTGGGTGTAGCCGAGCGCGAGCAGCCGGTGGTGGATGTGCTCCCGGTCGGCCGAGAACATCGAGCGGCCCCGGAGGAAGCGCCGGATCATGGCGAGCATCGTGTCCATGATGGGCAGCCCGAGCGCGATGACCGGCACGAGCAGCGCCACCGTGGTCGAGCTCTTCTGCGACGTCTGCAGCGAGGTGACCGCGAGCGCGTAGCCGAGGAACATCGAGCCGCAGTCGCCCATGAAGATCGAGGCGGGGTTGAAGTTGAAGATGAGGAAGCCGAGCACGGCCCCGCCGAGCGACGCCATGTAGAGCGACATGAGGAGGTCGCTCCGGAAGAGCGACATCGCGAAGGTGGTGACGATGCCGAAGAAGGCGACGCCGCCCGCGAGGCCGTCGAGCCCGTCGATGAGGTTGAAGGCGTTGACGAGCCCGACGATCCAGAGGAGCGTCACCGCGGGCGCGAGCGGCCCGAGCCGGAGGGTCCCCGCGAAGGGGAGCGCCACCTCCTCGATCCGCAGCCCCCAGTGCCAGCAGGCGAGCGCGACGGCGAACTGCACCGCGAACTTCGCCTTGGCGCCGAGCCCGCGCAGGTCGTCGACGAGCCCGAGTCCGAAGATGACGAGGCCGCCCAAGACGAGCGCGAGCGCCTGCGCCTTGTGGGCGTAAAACCGCTGCGAGATCTCGTTCGCGTGGAAAAAGAGCCCCACGAGCGGCGCGTAGAAGGCCGCCGCGATGGCGATGCCGCCCAGCCGCGGGATGGGCGCCGCGTGGATCTTGCGCGAGCTGCGGCCGTGGTCGACGAGGCCGAGCCTCCGCGCCATCGCCTTGACGACGGGGACGAGCGCGGTCGAGAGGCCGAGCGACACCAGAAAGGCGATGAGGAACGTCAGCATGATCGAGGCGATCGGCCGGGCGCAAAGCGCCCCGACCCCCGAAGCTCAATCTACCTGGTGCCCGGGCGTGGGCACAACATTCAGCCGGCCACGGCTGCCTGGGAGCGCGCACTCTCCTGGGCCTCGGCCCAGCTCTCGAAGTGGAGCAGCGCCCAGAGCGGGAGGCTCCGGTCGCGCCGGCCGCTGCGCTGCTCGTCCACGAGGCGGCGCACTGCGGCCGGCTCGAAGATTCCGCGCCGGCGCAGCCGCTCCTCCGAGAGGAGGTCGTCGAGCATCGGTCGCAGCGGGCCGTTCAGCCAGATGCCGACCGGGGGATTGAAGCCGAGCTTGCGGCGGCGGCGCACGCCGGGCGGCAAGAGGTCCGCCACCGCCTCGCGCAAGAGCGACTTCGCCTGCAGGCGCCGCAGCTTTTCGGAGGCGGGGATGCGGGCCATGAACTCCACGAGCGCGTGATCGCAGAACGGCACGCGGACCTCGAGCGCGTGGGCCATGCTCATCCGGTCGGAGTAGGTGAGGAGGTTCCCAGGGAGAAACGTGGCGAGATCGATCGCCTGGCAGCGATCGACGAGGCCGCGTTCGTCGCCGGGCGCGAGCGCCGCGCGCAGGTGCCAGAGCGGGTCGTGGCCCGCCGTGGCGCGGAGGATCTCCGGGGAGAGGAGCGCCGCCTGCTCCCTCTCCGTGAAGTAGGTGACCCAGCCCGCGTAGGCCTCGTCCGGCGGCAGGGTGCCCGCCGACAGGAACTCGCGGGCCCGCCGCAGCCCGTGCCGTCCGCGCGTCGACTCTGGGATGCGGGGCGCGAGCGTCTCGGCGGCGAACGCGCGCGCCCTCCGCGGCAGCCTTCCGTAGAGCGCCGCGACCGCGGCCCCCTGGTAGCGCGGGTAGCCGAGGAAGATCTCGTCGCCGCCGTCGCCCGCGAGCGCCACCGTGACGTGCCGCCGCGTCTCCCGCGAGAGGGCGTTCACGAGCAGCGCCGTCGGGTTTCCGAACGGCTCGTCGAAGGAGCGGACCGAGGCGGGGAGGAGCTCCGCGACATCGGGGCGGACCGGGATCTCGGTGTGGTCGGTCCCGTAGCGGGTCGCGACCTCGCGGGCGTGCTCCCGCTCGTCGTAGAGCCCCGCCCCGGGCTCGAAGGTCATGCAGAAGGTCTTCACCGGCCGCGCGCCGGCGCGCGCCATCAGCGCCACCAGCGTGGTCGAGTCGAGCCCGCCCGACAGAAACGCGCCGAGCGGCACGTCCGAGACCAGGTGCAGCCGGACCGTCTCCTCGAGCAGCGAGCGCAGCTCGCGGACGATCTCCTGGCGCGGCCGCGGCCGCTCCACGGGCGGCAGCCGCCACCAGCGGTCGATCGAGACGCGCCCCTTCTCCCAGATCAGCCGGTGCCCCGGCGGCAGCTGCGAGAGCCCCGCGTGGATCGAGCGGGAATAGGGGACGTAGAGGTAGGTCAGGTAGTCGCGCAGCGCCCGGAGGTCGATCCCGGGCCGCTCCGGCAGCAGCTCGAGGACCCCCTTCGCCTCCGAGGCAAACAGGAGCGGCGCCGGCTCCCCGCCCCCCGCCGCGCGCTCCCCCTCTCCGAGCGAGGCGCTGGCGAGGGGCCTCGGGGCCAGCGAATAGTAGAGCGGCTTGATCCCGAGCCGATCCCGCGCGAGCAGCGCCCGCCCCCGCTCGTGGTCCAAGAGCGCGAGCGCGAACATCCCCCGCAGCCGCGAGAGGACGTCGTCCCCCCAGCGGCGATACCCCTCGAGCAGCACCTCCGTGTCGGTGCGCGTCCGAAAGCTCGCCCCGCCCCGCTCGAGCTCGGCTCGCAGCTCCGCGAAGTTGTAGATCTCGCCGTTGAAGACGACGCGCAGCCGCCCGTCCGCGCTCTCCATCGGCTGCTTGCCCGAAGGCGAGGGGTCCAGCACCGCGAGCCGTGCGTGCGCGAGCCCCGCCTCGGCCTCCCCGAGCCGCCCCCGCCAGAGCCCCGCGTCGTCCGGCCCCCGATGGCGCAAGGCCGCGAGCGCCCGCTCGAGCGGAGGCCGGAAGGCCCCGACGTATCCCACGATGCCGCACATGCGACGGCGAATCTAACAGAGCGGCCCTTCGACTGCGCGCCCGCGGCGCCGATGCGCTCGCACGCCCGGGCGGACCGCTACTGGGCGAGCGCGTCCAGCTTCGCCGGATCGAGCTTCGCGATCATCCGCTCGCCGACCTCGACGCCATCGAGCCCCGTGCCGTCGAAGCCGATGAGGAAGCGCTTCTTCGTCAAGAGCTGGATGTCGACGTGCTTGCTCGCGGCGGTCCACTCCTCCGAGCCGAGCAGCCCCCCCGCGGAGTAGGGCTTGCGGAAGCCCTTCGAAGACTCCTCCGAGACTCCGGCGAGCATCGCGAGGCCGCTCGCCGCGGCGGCCATGCCGTCCATGATGGTGAGCTTCATGGAGGCGTTTCCCTTCTGGTAGCGGCGCGAGGCCTGGCTGATCTGCATCTGCGGCGTGTTCATGGTCGACCCCTCGGGCTTGTCGGCCGTCCAGCCGGCGGGGGCGTCGGGCAGGAGGGGGGTGAGCTTCTGGAAGCCCACGATCGGGCGCGCCGGCGCCTGCGTGGCCTCCTGCAGCTGCTTCGCCGCGCTCTGCATGGCGCCGAGGTCGACGTGCTCGCCCCTCTTCGCGAGCTCGGCGTTGACGACGGCGTTCGCGAAGGCGCTGTTCGCCTCCTCCTTCGGCTTGCTGCAGCCGGCGGCGAGGACGGCGAGGACGACGGCGATCTGGCGCATGGAATCCCTCCCCTTGGGGTGGTCTGTGAGCCGGCCCAGCCTACGCGATGACGGCGGTCGTTCGCCAGCACCACGAGCGGTCCCAGAGCCGTCGGACGAGGCGCAACCGCTTCGTCGTCGGGCTCGCGGCGGGGGAACTTGCCCGCCTTCGGCTCTCGCTTCGCCCGCGGGGTAGAGCGCGCTGCGGACGGCCGTCTCGACGAAGGAGACGGGGCTCACGAGGCGCTCTTCGACGTCAGCTCGAGGCCGAGCTGTAGTGCAGGATGGCTCGGCGCCAGATCTGCCGGGCGAGGACGAAGAAGGCGAGGGTGCCGAGCACGGCGAAGAGGCCGGTGCGGGCGTCGAGGCGGCCGAGGAGGGCGAGGGAGGGGTAGGTCGTGAGGATGGCGAGCGGGATCACGAAGGTGAAGAGAAAGCGCCAGGCGCCGCGGAAGACGCTGACGGGCCAGCGGGCGGCGTCGAAGACGGAGCCGAAGAGGAAGGCGAGGTTGTCGAGCCGGACGACCCAGAAGGCGACCGAGATGGCGATGAGCCAGAGCGAGTAGAGGAGCGCGACCGCGGTGCAGAGGAGGAGGAGCGCGGCGAGCACGGCACCGGGCGTGGGCCAGCGCTGGAGGCGGACGAAGGCGAAGGCGAGGAGGAGGAGGCCGCCCACGGAGTCGACGCCGCGCCAGGGGGCGAACTTGGCGGTGGAGACGAGGAACTGCGCGTCGGCGGGCTTGAGCAAGACGAAGTCGAGGGTCCCCTTGCGGATGTGCTCGACGATGGCGGTGAGGCAGGGGTTCACGGCGCCGTCGAGGATCCCCTTCAGCCAGGTGAACCAGCCGATGACGATGAGCGCCTCCGGGAAGCTCCAGCCGGCGAGCGTCTCGCGGCGGCCGTAGACGACGGCGAGCGGCGCCACGTTGACGCCGAGCCAGAAGAGCGAGAGCAAGCCGTCGGTGAAGAAGTCGGCCCGGTACTGGAGCGAGACGAGGCCGGCGATGCGAAGCTGCGCGCCGAGGAGCCGAAGGTACCTACGCGCCATAGGCCGAGTAGCGACGCGCGCCGGCGCCGAAGACGAAGAGCGCGAGGGCCCAGCAGGCGAGGATCCAGAAGAGCTCGATGGCGAGGCCGTGGAGCGCCTCGGCGCGGCCGAGCCGGCCGATGAGCAGCTCGACGGGCAGGCCGAGCATGGCGCGGAAGGGGAGGAGGTCGAGGGTGGGGCGGAGCCAGGCGGGGAAGAGCGAGAGCGGGACGAAGTAGCCCGAGCAGACGAAGAAGAGGCCGAACCAGAGGTCGGCGACGGCGAGGCTGCTCTCGATGAAGAAGGCGAGCGCGCCGATGGTCGCCATCAGGCCGAAGCCGAGGAGCCAGGCGCCGGCGGTGGAGAGGCAGAAGAGGCCGAGCAGGGCGGGATCGTGGGTGACGTGGTCGCGGCCGGCGATGAAGAGGGCGGCGAGCGCGACGGGCAGCGAGAGGAGGAGCCGCATCGGCAGCACGGCGAGGTTCTCGGCGGCGTAAGCGACGAGCGGGTGGATCGGCCGGAGCAGCCGCATGGAGATGAGCCCCTCGCGGATCTCCCGGTTCATGTCCCAGGCCACCCAGACGCCGGTGAGCTGGCGGACGACGAAGGCGGCGAGGAAGTAGGCGGTGAAGTCGGCGCCGGAGAAGCCGCCCAAGGGGCCGCCCTCGCGGGCCACTTCGCCCCAGAGGGCCAGCATGATGAGCGGCATGGTGGTGGTGAGCAGCCAGACGACGAACTCGGCCCTGTAGGCGACGGCCTCGGCGACGCCGACGCGCAAGAGAGACGGGAAGGCCCGCAGCGCGCGGGCGACGCCGGCGCCCCTCACGGCGCGCCCCCGGGGGCCGGCCCCTCATCGCGCGCCGAGGCGGCGAAGAGCTCGCGCATCACCTCCTCGAGCGGCGGGTCCTCGATGGAGAGATCCGCGAGCGGCAGCTCGGCGAGGATCCGCGCCACCCCGGCCTGCAGCGCGTCCTGCGGGAAGAGGAAGACCGCCCGGTCGCCCTCGGCGTTCTGCAGCTTGCCGAAGCGGCCGAACTCCGCGGGCGGGACGGGGGCCGAGAAGCGGACCGAGACGAGCTTCTCGGGCCGCAGCGTTCGTACGAGGCTCCCGAGGTCGCCGTCGTAGCGGATCGTGCCGCGGTCGATGACGACGACGCGCGGGCAGAGGGCGAGCACGTCGTCCATGTAGTGCGAGGTGAGGAGCACGGTGGCGCCGAAGCGCTCGTTGTAGGCGCGCACGAAGCGGCGCAGCGAAAGCTGCATCGAGACGTCGAGGCCGATGGTGGGCTCGTCGAGGAAGAGGACCTCCGGCCGGTGGAGGAGCGCCGCGCAGAGCTCGCACTTCATCCGCTCTCCGAGCGAGAGCTGGCGGGTCGGGCTGCGCGCGATGCGGCCGAGATCCAGAAGCTCGGTCAGTTCGCCGAGCGTCTCGTCGTACTGGCGCCGCGGGATCTCGTAGAGCGCCCGGTTGAGCTCGAAGGTCTCGAGCGGCGGCAGGTCCCAGAGCAGCTGCTGCTTCTGCCCCATCACGAGCGTGATCTTGCGCAAAAACTCGGCCTCGCGCCGAAACGGCTCGAAGCCCGCGACGCGCAGCCGGCCCGAGCTCGGGTAGAGCAGCCCCGCGAGCAGCTTGAGCGTGGTCGTCTTGCCGGCGCCGTTCGGGCCGAGGAAGCCCACCCGCTCGCCGGGGGCGATGGAGAAGGAGATGCCGTCGACGGCGCGCACCGTCTCGCGGGGGCGCCGCGCCACCGAGCGAAGCGCCGCCCAGAGCCCGGCCGAGCGGCGATGGACCTGGTAGTGCTTGCGCAGCTCCCGGACCTCGATGGAGGCCGCGCTGAAGGCCGCTGGCACGAGGCGGGGCCGCGGGCTACCGCAACCGGCGCGTCGAGTCGCCCATGAGCCGGTCCTGCCGCTCCTTCCCGCTCCGCTGCCAGTTGTCGCCTGGCGGAACCTGACCGCCGCCCTGGTTCTGCGGGCCGATCCAGTCGCGGTCGGGGTAGAGGGGAATCGGGCGGTTCCCGGCGGGAGCGTCGCCGCGCTCCTCGACCACGGGCACGCCGGGCTGCCGGGCGAGGCCGTGCCCCTTCTTGCCGACTCTCCAGAACGGGTTTCCTGCGCCAGCGCTCATCGGCTCTCCTCCGGCGTTTGTCCCCGCCCCTTCTAGCACAGGCTAGCCAATCGTCAGGACGATCTTCCCGAAGTGCTCGCCGCGGGCCATCCGCTCGTGGGCCGCCCGGACCTCCTCGAGCGGGAAGGCGCGGTCGACCACGGGGCGCAGGACGCCGCGGTCGAAGAGCGGCCAGGCCTCGCGCCAGAAGCGCTGGGTCACGCGCGCCTTCTCCTCGGGGGGGCGAGCGCGCAGGGTCGTCCCGAAGAGCCGCAGCCGCTTCGCGAGGAGCCGGCCGAGATCGAGCTCGGCCTTCGCGCCGCCGAGGAGCCCGACGGCGACGAGCCGGCCGCCCTCGGCCATGGCCCGCGTCGTCTCCGCGAGGTAGCTCGCCCCCACGAGGTCGACGACCACGTCGGCGCCGCGCCCCCGGGTGGCGGCGACCACGCGCTCGGCGAAGCGGCCGTCGGCGCCGACGAGGACTCCCGTCTCGAGCCCGAGCGCTCGGGCCCGCTCGAGCTTCTCCGCGCTGCGCGAGCTCCCGAGCACCGTGGCGCCCGCCGCCCGCGCGAGCTGGAGCGCGGCCGTGCCGACGCCGCTCGTCACGGCGTGGACGAGAACGGCCTCGCCCAAGGCGAGGCCGGCCTGGGTGACGAGCGCGTCGTGGGCGGTGAGGAACGCCTCGGGGATCGCCGCCGCCTCCTCGAAGGAGAGCTGCCGCGGGATCGGCAAGAGCATCCGGAGCGGCGCGACGAGCAGCTCGGCCTGGGCGGCGCCCGAGGCGATTCCCATGACGCGGTCGCCCGGCCGGAAGTCGCTGACGCCCTCGCCGAGGCGGGCGATCTCACCCGCGAACTCGAGGCCGAGCACGTCGGCCCGCACCCCGGGCGGCGGCGGGTAGAGCCCCATCCGCTGGAGCAGATCGGCGCGGTTCACCCCAGCGGCGCGCAGCCGCACGAGCGCCTCGCCGGGCCCGGGGGACGGCTCGTCGATGGCGCCGATCGAGAGCTTCTCCGGTCCCCCGGGCTCCGTCACGATCACCGCTCGCATGGAGGACATCCTAGCAGCGGCCCGCCCGAAAGAGAGCCCGCTTCACGGCTCCTCGTAGAGCGGGTAGGTCGCGAAGTTCGGCGGCAGCTCCGAGTTCGGGAAGCGGACGGCCGTTCGCTCGCGGGTGCGGAAGCGGTGGTGCTCGCCCCAGCGGACCCGCTCGAGCTCCCGGCGGCAGGTGACGGAGAGCCGGTCGCCAGCGACGTCGATGGCGGTCCGCAGGTCCTGGCCGCTCTCGGCCACGTGGAGCGTCTTGAGCCCCGGCATGAAGAGCGTCAGCCGGCACTCGGGCTGCAGGTCTCGGCGCGGAACCGGATGGCCGACGAGATCGACCAGGATCTCGGCCGCCTCGCTGTCGTAGAACCTGACGATTCGGCTGACGACGCGCCTTTCGACGAAGCTTCGGATAGCATCGTCGACCTCTTGCTGGATGCCTCTCACGAGAACGTTCATGCGTCTCCTCGACGGATCCCCAGGACTCGGACCCCTCTCTAATGTCGACCGACCCGGCCGTCCCGGCACGCGGCTCTCGGTCCTCTGCCGGGAGATCGAGCGCTGCCGGGCCTGCCCACGGCTGGTCGAATGGCGTGAGCGGGTGGCGCGCGAGAAGCGGCGCGCCTTCCGCGACTGGACGTACTGGGGCCGGCCCGTGCCGGGCTTCGGCGACGAGCGCGCCTGGCTCGTGATCCTCGGGCTCGCACCGGCGGCCCACGGCGCGAACCGGACGGGGAGGATGTTCACGGGCGATCGGTCGGGCGACTTCCTGTACGCCGGCCTCCACCGGGCGCGGCTCGCCTCGCAGCCGAGCTCCGTGCGGCGAGGGGACGGCCTGGCGCTCGACGGGGTCTACGTCACCGCCCCCTGCCGCTGCGCGCCGCCCGGCAACCGGCCGGCCGTGGACGAGCTCGCCCGCTGCGCCCCCTTTCTCGATCGGGAGATCGCGCTCTTGCCCCGGGCGCGCGTCTTCCTCGCCCTCGGCGCCATCGCCTGGGGGGCGGTCTGGGCCCACCTCGAGCGGACCGGCGCGCCGCCCCCGCGCCCGCGCCCCAAGTTCGGCCACGGTGCTCTCGCCGAGCTTCCGGGCGGCCGCGCGCTCGTCGGCAGCTACCACGTGAGCCAGCAGAACACGCAGACGGGAAGGCTCACCCCCGCGATGTTCGACGACGTGCTCGGGCTCGCGAAGGCGCGCGCCGGCTACTGATCCAGGAAGCTGACGAGCGCGCGGTTGAAGGCGTCCTCGGCGTCCAGGTTCGAGAGGTGGCTGCCTCCCGGGAGGATCTCGAGCCGGCCGAGCGACAGCCGGCTCGCCATCCGTGCGGACTCGGCCGGGGGCGTCAGCGCGTCCTCGGCGCCGCAGAGGACCAGCGCGGGGACGCGCAGCCGCTCGAGCGTCGCGTGATGATCGCGCCGCGCCGCCATCGCCCGCTGGGCCGTGGCGACGCCCTGGGGCGAGGCACGGGCGATGAGCCGCCGCGCGAAGCGGACCACGTCGGGCTCGGCGCTCGGCGCGAGGAGCCGCGGCAGCATCTCGCCCGCGACGAAGCCGATCCCCTCGCGCTCGGCCCGCGCCGCCATCTTCTCCCGCGCCGCGGCGCCCTCGGGCGCGTCGGCGCCGGCCCGGCTGTCGGCGAGCACGAGGCCGGAGAGCAGCTCTGGGGCCTGGCTCGCGAGCTCGAGGGCGACGTAGCCGCCCATCGAGAGGCCGATGGCCGCGAAGGGCGCGAGCCCGAGGTGGCGCGCGAGCTCGGCGACCGCCTTCGCGTGGGTGGCGAGGGTCAACCCCGGCCCCGCCGCCGGGCTCATGCCGAAGCCCGGGAAGTCGACGGCGACGACCCGCCGCTCGCCCGAAAAGAGGCCGAGCTGCGCCCGCCACATCTCCGAGTGGAGCGGAAAGGCGTGGAGGAAGAGGAGCGCCGGGCCGTGCCCGACGTCCTCATAGCCCAGGATCGGGCCCGACGGAGTTTGGTAGGTCGGCACGGCAGCGTCCTACCGTCGGGGACCGCGGCGGGTCAATCGAAACTCCACCGGCCGCTTGACGGACGAGCGGCGGCGACCCAGGCTCCTTTGGACGATGCCCCGCAAGACCGATCCCAAGAGGCCGGCCACCCGCCGCCGTCGCCCGAAGCGGGAGGCCGCGACGGTGGGCCTCGGCGCCGGAGAGCTCGCCGCCAGCCCGCCCCCGCCCGAGCTGGAGGAGCTCGCGCGGACCGTCGCGGCGGACGGCGGCGCGGTGCTCGCGCGCTATCGCGACCCGTACGGCGGCCGCTGGCTCCTCCTCTGCGCCCTCCCGATCGAGCGCGTGGTCGCGACCCCCTACCAGCGCGACCTCTCGGACCCCCACGTGCGGCGGCTCTCGCTCGCCATCGACAAGGTCGGATCGTTCCTCGACCCCATCGTCGCGGTGCGCGCCGGGGGCGACCCCGAGCGGCCCTACGAGACGCCGAACGGCCACCACCGACTCGGGGCGATGCGCGCGCTCGGCGCGAGGACGATCGTCGCCCTGCTCGCGCCGGATCCCGCGCTCGCCTTCCAGATCCTCGCCCTGAACACCGAGCGGGCGCACAACCTCCGCGAGCGGTCGCTCGAGGTCGTCCGGATGGCGCGCGGCCTCGCTGCGCTCGGCGACGATCCCGAGTCTCGCTGGGCCTTCCAGCTCGAGGAGCCGGACCTCCTCGTGCTCGGCTTCTGTTACGAGGCGCGGCCCCGTTTCTCCGGCAGCGCCTACCAGCCGATCCTGCGCCGCAGCTGCGCCGAGTTCCTCGAGGCGCCGCTGTCGCGGGCGCTCGAGATCAGGGCAGCCCAGGCGAAGGAGCTGCTCGCGCTCGACGACGAGGTGACGAAGGCGGTGCAGGCGCTCCAGGCGCGCGGCCTCGAGAGCCCCTACCTGCGGCTCTTCGTCGTCGCGCGGCTGAACCCGCTTCGCTTTTCGAGGGGGGCGAGCGCCGACTTCGGCGAGACGATGGCGAAGATGCGCGCCGCCGCGGCGAAGTTCGACGCGGCCGCGATCCGCAAGGAGGACCTCGCCCGCACGCCGCCCGCCCATGGGGATGGGGAGTGAGCGCGGGACGCCGCGCTACTTCAGCGCGAGCTCGAGCAGCCGCGTGAGCAGCGACGGGTAGTCGATGCCCGCCGCCGCCGCCTCCTGCGGGAGGAGCGAGGCCGCGGTGAGCCCCGGGAGCGTGTTGGTCTCGAGCAGGATCGGCGAGTCGTCGGGTCGCAGGATGAAGTCCGATCGCGAGTAGGCGCGGCAGCCGAGCGCCTCGTGCGCGGCGAGCGCGATCGCCTGCACCGACTCCCGCGCCCGCTCCGAGATGCGGGCCGGGGTGATCTCGTCCGACTGGCCGGCGGTGTACTTCGCGACGTAGTCGAAGAAGGCGCTCGACCTCGGCACGATCTCGGTCGCGGGCAGGGGCGAGGTCTTCCCGGTGGCCGGCTCCTCGAGCACCCCGCAGGTGAGCTCGCGCCCGTGGATCAGCTCCTCGACGAGGAGCGGCTCCCCGCGCCCGAGCGCTCGCTCGAGCGCGGGGGCGAGCGCGGCGTCCTCCCGGACGATCTCGACCCCGACGCTCGAGCCGCCGTCGCGCGGCTTGACGACGCAGCCGCCCGGGAAGGCGGCGCGCAGCCGCTCGATGGCCGAGGCGAGCGGGGTCTCGCTGGCGAGCTCGAGCTCGCGGGCGAGCGGCAGCCCCTTCCCGCGGAAGATCCGCTTCGCCGCCAGCTTGTTCATGGCGTGCCCGCTCGCCTCGGGCCCCGAGCCCGTGTAGCGGATCGCCCGCTTCTCGAGGATGGCTTGCACCTCTCCGTCCTCGCCGTAGATGCCGTGCAGACCGATGAAGCAGACGTCGGGCCGCCAGGGCATGGGCGTTTCGTCCTCGGGCCGCCAGGCCGTCGCGTTCGGCAGGGCGTCGCGCCACGAGCGCTCCCTCGGGTGCGGCAGCGGGGCGAAGTGCCAGACCCGCTCGCGATCGACGAAGACGGGTGCGGCGTCGAAGCGGCTCCGGTCGAGCCGCTCGAGGATGAGCGAACCGGTGAGCAGCGAGATCTCGTGCTCGGAGGAGGGGCCGCCGAGCAGGACGGCGACGAGGGGGCGAATGGGAGAGGCCACCCCCGAACCATAGCCGAAAGCAGCCGAAAGCCCACGCGGAAGGAGAGCGCCCGGCTCCTTCGAGCCGGGACGCTCCCCTCACCGCCCTCAGTAGTTGCTACCGCCCGGCTGCGTCGTGCCGTTCGGACTCGCGCCGGTGCCGGGCTGCGTGGTGGAGCCCGGGGGCTGGTTCATCTGGCCCGGAGGCTGGTTCGTCTCGCCCGGGGGCTGGTTCATCTGGCCCGGAGGCTGGTTCGTCTCACCCGGGGGCTGGTTCATCTGGCCCGACCCCGTGCCGGTTCCCGGCTGGTTGTTCGGGCTCAGCCCGTTGTTCGGGTTCGCCGACCCCGGCGCGTTGTTGTAGCTGCCGGTCCCGGGGCTGGTCCCCTCGTTCATCCCGCCGCCCGGGCTACCGCTACCCTGGTCCTCGGTCCCACCCGCGCCCTGGGCGAACGCCGCCGGCGCGAGGAAGAGCCCGAGGGCCATCGCTGCGAGCAAGCTGACGAGCTTTTTCATCTTTCCTCCCTCCTGTGCGAAGCATTGGGTGAAGCATGACCACGCGGAGGGACGCCGCCAACGCCGCCCGGCGCTAGCTCGGGAGCGCGCAGCCCGAGAGATCGGAGAGCAGGCGGCGGGCCGCTTCGAGGAGGTCCGCGTCCTTGGGCTCGCCGTCGACCCGCGCCACGAGCTTCATGTCGGGGGTGAGCCGCCAGGCGCCCTTGCTGCGCTGCACCTTCGCGGCGAGCTTCCCCGGGTCGAGGGTCGGGCTCGGTCCGAGGGAGACGACGAGCCGGCCGGGGCCGCTCTCGAGGCCGCGCAGCCCGAGCTTGCGCAGGCCGATCTTGAGCGAGGTCTGCGCGGTGAGGAGGTCGACCTCGACGGGCAGCTCTCCGCAGCGATCGCGCAGCTCGCCGCGCACATCGTCGATCTCGTCGTCGCTCTGCGCCTGCGCGAGCTTCTTGTAGAAGAGCAGCCGCTGGTGGACGTCGGGGAGCAGCTCCTCGGGGAGGAGCGCGGAGACGGGCAGCGAGATCTCGGGCTCGACCTCCTCGCGCGGCGGCTCGCCGCGGATCTCGCGCACGGCCTCGTCCATGAGCTGGCTGTAGAGATCGAAGCCGACCGCGGCGATGGTCCCGGACTGGTCGGGGCCGAGCAGGTTGCCGGCGCCGCGGAGTTCGAGGTCGTGGGAGGCGATGCGGAAGCCCGAGCCGAGCTCGGTGAACTCCTGCAGCGCCTCGAGTCTCCTCGACGCCTCCTTCGTGATCTGCCGCCGTCGCGGGATGAGGAGGTGGCAGTAGGCTCGCTCGTTGCTGCGGCCGACGCGCCCGCGGAGCTGGTAGAGCTGCGCGAGGCCGAACGTGTCGGCGCGGCTCACGACCATCGTGTTGGCGGAGGGGATGTCGAGGCCCGACTCGATGATGGAGGTGCAGAGCAAGACGTCGTGCTGCCGGTCGATGAACTCGCTCATCACGCGATCGAGCTGGTGCTCCTCCATCTGGCCGTGGGCGACCGCGACCCGGACCTGCGGCAAGAGCTCGTGGAGGAACTTCTCCATGGCGCCGATCGAGCGGACCCGGTTGTGGACGAAGAAGACCTGCCCGCCGCGCGCCAGCTCGCGCTCGATGGCCTCCTTGACGACGCCGGGCTCGAAGCGCTGCACGAACGTCCGGATGGCGCGCCGGTCCTCGGGCGCGGTCGCGATGATCGACAGGTCGCGGATGCCGGCCATCGACATGTGGAGCGTCCGCGGGATCGGGGTCGCCGACAGCGTGAGGACGTCGACGAGCTTGCGCAGCTTCTTCAGCCGCTCCTTCTGGGCGACGCCGAAGCGCTGCTCCTCGTCGACGACGACGAGGCCGAGGTCCTTGAAGGCGACCTCCCGGGCGAGCAGCTTGTGCGTGCCGATCACGACGTCGATGCGCCCGGCGGCGAGCTCGTCGCGGATCTTCCGCGTCTCCTGCGCGTCGCGCAGCCGCGAGAGCATCTCGATCCGGACCGGGTAGTCCTTGAAGCGCTCGCGGAAGGTCCGGAAGTGCTGGGCCGCGAGCACGGTGGTCGGCACGAGCACCGCCACCTGCCGCTTGTCCTGGACCACCTTGAAGGCCGCCCGCAGCGCCACCTCGGTCTTGCCGAAGCCGACGTCGCCGCAGACGAGCCGGTCCATCGGGCGGGGCCGCTCGAGGTCGCGCAAGACCTCGTCGATGGCGCGCGCCTGGTCGGGCGTCTCTTCGAACGGGAAGTCCGATTCGAACTGGCGGAAGTAGGGGTCGGGGGCGGAGTAGGCCGGGCGGGCGTGCGCCTCGCGGGCGGCGTAGATGTCGAGGAGCTCGGCCGCCATCTGGAGCAGCTCCTCCTTCACGCGGGCCTTGGTCTTCGCCCAGCCCTGGCCGCCGAGCCTGTCGAGCCGGACGAGCGCCGGGTCGGCGCCCTGGAACTTCTGGACCTGCCGGAGCTTCGTGACGGGGAGGTAGAGCTTGTCGGCCCCTTCGTACTGCAGGAGCAAGAACTCCTGGTCGACGCCCCGGATCGGCATCCGGACGAGGCCGGCGTAGCGCGCGATGCCGTGGTCGACGTGGACCACGAGGTCGCCGTCGTTCAGCTCGCGGAAGGCGTCGATGAACGGCTGCTCGGGTCGCCGCTGCCGCGTCTGCCGGCGCGCCTGCTGGCCGAAGATCTCCTCGTCGGCGACGACCGCGATTCCGGCGGGGCCGTCGACGAAGCCCTGGCTGACCTCGCCGACGAAGAGGTGCGCGTGGATGGCGGCGTCGTAGAGCGGCTCGTGGGCCTCGGCGAACGGCTCGGCGTGGAGCTTCACCATCAGCCGCCGATCGAGGAGGAGCCGCTTGAGCCGCTCGGCCTGCGCGGCGCCGTGGCAGGCGACCGCGCCGGCGACGCCGCTCTCGCGCCAGCCCTCGAGCCGCGAGACGAGCGGCGTCAGCGCGCCGGTCTCGCCGTGGTGTTCGACGATCGCCTTGCGCAGGGAGGCGGTCTCGCCGAAGGAGAGCCGGATCGGCTCCGGGGCGCCCTGGCCGCCCCCGAGCCAGAGCCGGTGGGCCCGCAGCTGCCGGCGCCCCTCGAGCAGCGGCGCGACCTCGGCGAAGTGCTGCTCGGGAGGCAGCGCGATCTCGCCGCGCGAGCGGACCCCCTCGAACTCGGCCGCGAGCTGCGCCCCGAGCCGCTCGAGCTCGGCCGAGATGGCCGCCGGGTCGTCGAGGAGGAAGAGCGCGTCCTTCGGGAGGTAGTCGACGACGGTGGAGAGGCGGCCGCCGAAGAAGCCCGGGAAGAGGCCGTGGATGCCGGGGGAGAGGCGCCCCTCCTGGATCGGATCGACGAGCTCGCGCAGCCGCTTCGAGGGGAGGTTCACCTGATCGGCGGCGTCGCGCAGCGCCGCGACGGCGGCCTGCTTCGTCTCGACGGTGAAGAGGATCTCGCGCGCGGGCGCGACGTAGAGCTCGCCGAGGTCGCCGAGCGTCCGCTGGCTCTCCGGGTCGAAGAGCCGCATCGACTCGATCTCGTCCCCGAAGAGCTCGAGCCTGGCCGGCCGCCGGTAGACGGGCGAGTGGAGGTCGACGACGCTGCCTCGCACCGAGAAGGTCCCAGGGTCCTCGACGAGCGGCACGCGGGCGTAGCCGAGCTCGACGAGCTTCTGCGCCAGGGCGTCGCGGTCCACCTCGCCGCCCTTGCCGAGCAGCTCGGCGCCCGCGTCGAGCCGGCCGCGCGGCAGGACCCTGCGGCCGAGCGCGCGGGCCGACAGCACGAGCGCCGCCGGCCGCTTGCCGAGGCCGCGCTGGGACAAGAGGAAGAGCGTCCGCAGCCGGGCGAGCTCGAGGCCCCGATCGGGAGAGAACTCGTCGTAGGGGAGTTGCTCGTCGACGGGAAGGCGCACGACCGCGGGGGCGTCGTCGGCCGCGTCGTCGCCGAGGAAGAAGCGCAGGTCGCGCTCGAGGAGGTCGGCGGCGTCCTCGTCCGGCGCGACGGCGACGAGCGGGCCGAGGCCGCGCCGCAAAAGCTGGCGCGCGAGCTGGCCCCGCGCGGCGCCGGAGAGGCCCAGGAGGTCGGCCGATCCCTGCCGCTGGAGCGCCTCGACGAGGCGGGGGAGACCGCCGTCTCCGCCGGCTTGCCCGTGCGCTGCGATCTCGAGCGAGCTCGTCTGGGCGTCCAAGGTGTCCACGGTCCGTCGAAGGGAACGCGCATCTAAGGTCCCGCCATCCGCCCCGTCAAGGATCGGGGAGGCGCGCCCAGGCGAGCAGGCGGGGGAACGGGTACAGGAGGGGCCGCCCCGGCGGCAGACGCGACGGCAGCCGTTCACGGTAGGCCGAGAGGAAACGCGGGAACAGGGGGCCGAGCCGCGCCTCGTAGGCGGTGAGCAGGGTGCCGCGGACCCACTCGACCACCGCCTCGGGGCCGTCGAGGAGGTGGGGGTAGACCTGGAGCCGGACCGCCTGCTCGGTGAAGCCGAGCCGGAAGAGGAGCTCGGCGTAGCCGACCGGCGAGAGGACCGGCGAGCGCCGGACGAAGCCCTCGAGGGCCCCCGCGAACTCGGGCTCGGCGTGTCAGGGATGTATTGACCTGTTCCAAGGGCTCGAAAGAACTCGGAACACCCTCCTGAAGAGGCATCACCGACCGGTGAAGCCTCCTGACGGGTTGGTGAAGAGCCATCACCGACCGGTGAAGCCTCATGACGGGTCGGTGATGAGCCATCACCGACCGGTGAAGCCTCATGACGGGTCGGTGATGAGCCATCACCGACCGGTGAAGCCTCATGACGGGTCCGTGATGAGTCATCACCGACCGGTGATGCCTCATGACGGGTCCGTGATGAGCCATCACCGACCGGTGAAGCCTCATGACGGGTCGGTGATGAGTCATCACCGACCGGTGAAGCCTCATGACGGGTCCGTGAAGAGTCATCACCGACCGGTGAAGCCTCATGACGGGTCCGTGATGAGCCATCACCGACCGGTGAAGCCTCATGACGGGTCCGTGATGAGCCATCACCGACCGGTGAAGCCTCTTGACGGGTCGGTGATGAGTCATCACCGACCGGTGAAGCCTCTTGATGGGTCCGTGATGAGCCATCACCGACCGGTACAGGCTCTGCACCAGTCCGTCGAGGGGCTCGAGCTCGCCGTCGTGGCTCTGCGCCCACCGGTTGCGGCCCTCCTTCAACCCGCCCAGCCGGTGCCGCCAGGGCGAGGGCCTCTCGACCTGCCGCTCGAGGCTCACGAGCCCTCGGTCTTGCTCGCCGACCTCGAGCTTCTCGTCGTCGACGTCGAGGGGCAGCCCCTCTTCGAAGCGCTCGTCCTCGAGCGGCTCGTCGCTCACCGCCACGACGACGAGGAGCTGCCCCTTCGGCGAGCGGTCGAGCGTCACCCGCGGGCGGAAGTGGCCGCAATCCTTGCCGCAACGCGTCTCTTCCTCGCCCGAGTGGGCGAACTCGGCGTCGACGTGCAGCGCTTCGGGCCCGACGGCCGCGTGGAGGCCGCG
>JAJXUD010000093.1:0-11339 GCA_021783235.1 Myxococcales bacterium
CTTGCGGTCCAGGCCCGCGCGCATGGCCGCCACGCCGACCTTCCCGTGCTTCGACATCTCCTCCATCAGCTTCCTCACCTGCCCGTCCGTCGATCTCACCCCGCCATCCTCCGACGTCGCGGGGGGGGTGGCGGGGCTACCTGCCGGCGGGCCTCAGGATGGGGAGGTGTAGTTGCCGCCGGTGGGGAGGTGTAATTGTCGTCGAGCACCTCCGCCACGGCCAACGCGTTGCCGATGGCGTGGATCCCCAGGGCGGCTCCCTCGAGCACTCCCACGGTCGCGCCCGCCAGAGAGGCGACTCTCTTGGCGTGCAGGTCATCTGCGAAGATGCTGGAGACGAGCCTGGTGATCCGGTCGCGGTCGAGTGGTTGGTCGCTCACGAGGCGGCAGCGTGATCCCCTCGCCCCCAGATTTCAAGAACTTGCCCCTCGCAGATGAGGGGATCACTCAGGCGTCAGTGAGAAAATGCCTGGAGCTCCGACCGCTGCAACCCTGGCTGGCGGGTTGCATGCCTGCAATGTCAATGATCGCCCTTTTGAGCGCGAAGCGCCCTTAGCGCAGGTACTCTGTGTGCCAGCCGCGCTGCTCAGCCCATTGTGTCGCTCGGGCATGTTGCTCCACGTCCACGCGCGCAGAGAGCGACCAACCAACCGTGTCCTGCGCTGTGCGGCCAGATTTCCAGCGCGCCAATCGCCCGTCGCGCGCGACGCCTCGGTCGGCGTCCTCCAGATGGCCACCGTTTCGCCCTTCACGAGTGAAGACGATCCCAGCAAGACTAAGCTCCGCCTTGACCTCGTCACTTGACGCTATCGGGTTTGCATCAATGCGCGTGACGAGCCTCTTGACTACAGTAAAGAGAATGCCTGTCGTGACAATAGGCGCCTCTTCCTCGCCGATAGATGACCCTGCACTGGGCCGAAACCCCGAACTGTGGGGGCAAGATGGGATGTGCTTGTCGGATCGCCTAAGACCTGCGGACTCCATTCGACGAATTGTAGGCTTACCATCCAGGTAGAACCTCACTCGCGCTTTCCCGCCTCTATTCTCAAGTATCCATCCGACGCCAAACCTCTCGTGGACGCAGCACCAGCAAAGGTCTCCATCAACGTCCACGAAGAGCGAGTAGCGCCTATTCCCCTCCGCGAAGCGTTCAGGAAATCCCGACCCGAATTCGGCCACTTGGTGGTGACGAATTTCGGCGTACATCTGGCGGTGTCGGATTCCATGGTCGGCCCTGATTTCCCGCAGTCGGACCAACTCTGCGCAGCGCCTGCAATTCCCCGCGGTCTCAATGAGCCTTCTGCAGGTCACGCACCGGTATATCGCTGCACCCATATGCCTCACTCAGCGCGAAGATGCTTGTGGTCGATAACTTCGTCGATAGCGCATTTTACGTCAAGTAGGCGGAGGAGTGACGTTTCAATCGGTTTCAGATCCGGGGTGCAGGTCATTACCCGTGGCCCTCCCTCCGGCTCTCGGCCGCTGCTTCTCAGTTGCGACATCCTGCAGTTGACGCGAGCGCCACCGGGCAGGCATCGGTGCGGCTGGAGTGACCTGCCCCCCGAAGACTAGGCCACCTTGGATGCAACTTCTACGATGCATGTGGAGGTCGAGGCGGCCAGGCTGTGCGGCGTCCGCGCCGGCGTCGAGCTGCCCGACGAGTTGGTGGGCGAGGTCGGCGAGATGGTCAAGGCCCGGCCGCCGCCGCCGCCGTCGGACGCCTGGCAGGCACTGGTGCCGGTGCGCGACCGGATCGAGGTATGGCTCAGGGCCAATGCCTGAAGCACGTCGGCTCCATGGGCCTCCTTGAGCGCAACGTTCGCTCCAGACCAACCCAGTCGCTCGATCTCCTCTGCGTGCCGCTTGTACTTCGCGTCCACGACCACGACCACGTCCTGGCGTCGAAGGACGATGAGCGTGGCCGCTCCAGGTGACGATGCTTCAGGCTCATCGTGTCGGCGAGAAGACCTTCCTCGACTTCAGCGGCAGCGGCGTGGACGTCGTGGACCCGCTGGAAGGAGGGTGGTGGAAGGCGGTGCTCTTCGTCGCGCTCGCTCATCGCGACTCGACCGCCGAGAAGGACCGGAGCAGCACCCCGACGGCATGTCGTGCCATGACCTCGACCCGCTCCGTCGGCGGGGCGGTGGGCGCGCGCTGGGCGCAATCAGACTCCTGGCCGGGTCCCAGGCACGCGAAGGTCGGCTGGTCGGCGGTGGCGCTGCGCCACCGGGAGGTCATGCTGAGGTCGGCCACGTCGGTGGCCTTCACCTTGACCGTGGCCTGCCAGAGCAGCGTCCCGGTGCGGTCGTACAGCGCCGCCTCCAGCTCGGCGCTCAGCGGATTCAGCGTCCGGCCGTCCGCCTGCGCGCTGGCCTCACGGCTCCAGCCGAGCCGCCAGTCCTTGACCACCAGGACGGAGTCGGCGCCGGTCGAGGGCAGCACCAGCAGGGCCGCCTCCAGCAGGCTGGCGTGGCCCCTCGAGGCGAGCTCCCGAACGGCGACCGCAGTCCGGTGAGTCGAGACGGCCCTTGCCAGGACGGCGGGGGAGGTGGGCGTCCAGCCTGCCTCGAAGAGGCTCCGCTCCAGCGTCGTGACGACAGGCCCGGGATCGGCCGTCGGCAGGTCGCTGGCATCGGAGCGGAGCGCTCCCTGCGGGGCCTCGACGCCGGCGGTGGGGAAGGTGCTGGACGCCACGACCAGGATCGCCTTGGAGGGCAACGGCGGCAGGGGGCGCGAGGTAGCCTCCACCTCCGACGTGGTCCGGGGAGCCCGGAGGGTCGTGGCGCAGGCCGAGGCGAGGAGCAGCAGGGCGACGAGCGACCGTCTCATGGCTGGTCCTGGGTTGAGATGGCGCGAGGGGCCCGCGGCCGGGCCCCTCGCCGGGAACCTGCTGCTGCCTACGGGAAGTCGCCAGCGATGGCCTTGGGTGCGTCGGACGCCTTCGCCGGCAGCGCCTGGAGGCCCACCGTCGTCATGAGCTGCTTGGCGCCGCCGAGGACCTTGGTGAGGCCCTGGCCCTGGCTGACCAGCTTGTCGACTGCCGAGCCGGCTTCCTGGAGCTTGGCGGCCACGGTCGGGTCGGGCGGGCCGGAGACGATCTTCTTCCCGACCGCGACCACCTCGGTATTCATGAGGCCGCCGAGTGCCAGGTTCCAGATGCCGTCCTTGACGGCGTTCTTCTTGTCGGCGTCATGAGAGGCGGCGAGGTCGGACTTCGCCTTCTCCCAGTCTTGGGTCTGGAGGCTCTTCGTCATGTCGGCGATGGCCTTCTGCTGAGCGGCCTCGCGCTCCTTCGGGTCCGCGATCTGCTTGGCCGCCACGATCTGGGCCTTGATCTTCTCGACCTCCTCCTTCGAGCCAACGGCCTTGAAGAGCGCCACCGCGGAGTGCTGCACGAACTCGTCCGCCTTGGTGGCCGACAGGAGGAACTGGTCGATGTCTGCGGCGGTGGCACCGCCCTTCGAAGCGGACGGCGCGGACGGGAGGCCCCAGCCCGCGCGGGCGGGCGACGCGGCGGCGAGGAGGGCGAGGCCGAACAGGACGGACATCCTACGGTTCATGTGGACTCCTTGTGCTGCGGGTTGTGCTGCGGACTAGAGCTTCTGGTCCCCGAGCTGGGTCGCCGCGACGAGGGCCACCTTGACGACCTCGTCGAGGAGATCGGCCTCGAGCGCCGCCGCGCGCGCACCGCCCGAGGTGGCGTCGGGCAGCGTCGTCCCCGTCATGGTCGACTCCATGCCGGCCTGGGCGAGGACCTTGCCGTCGGCGCCCGGGCGGCGGACGCGGTAGCCGAGCCGCAGGACGCTGACGTCGGCGCAAGCGCCCTCGGTGCACTTCGCGGGCTGCGGCACGACCCGGTAGGCGGCCTGCACGCAGTAGTCGATCGGGGGCTCGCGCAGCCGGGCGTCGGCCTTGAAGCCGCTCCCGCCCCGGACCAGCGCCTCCACCCGCGCGCCGAGGCCGCGCGCGTACAGGGGCACCGTGTAGCGGGAGAGCAGCACGTTCAGCGCGAGGCCCTCGAAGTCGTCGATGGTGACATCCCCGCGGTGGTCGGCCTCGCCGCACGCCCCGAAGCGGAATCGGGTGGCGCGGCCTGGCCGCACGCCCTCCACGAAGACCCGGTCGCCCTCTGCGGGCGCCGGCACGCCATCGATCAACGGCAGGCTGGCCTGCAGGGACGCCACGCCCTCGCCGATGGCCGTCACCTCCGCGTCCCACGCCGGGACCCAGACCTCGCCCAGGTCGTCCACCTTGCCGATGCTCCTGTAGACGCGGACCGGCGCGGAGGGGGTGAGAAGGCCTCGGTCGTCCTTCAGCGAGAAAGAGGTGCCGCCGGTGCTCACGGTCAGGGCGCCGCTCTCGAACCTGAGCTCCGACGCGATCCGGTAGGAGAGGTCCAGGAGCGCATTCTTGACGCCGATCTCCTTTCGAGAGGCGACGTCGATGGCCTGGCCGTCGGTGATCTCGTCCTCGATCCGGTCGCGCCCGCGGGCCGCGAAGAGCACCCGCCCCACCTGGTCGACGATCTCGGCGTAGGCGATGGTCTGGGTCACGCGACGCGTCTTGTAGGCGAGGTTGGTGGGCGCCTCGTAGACGATGGGCTCCTGGACGTGCAGCCGGATGAAGTGGCTCGGCAACTCCCGCTGGCGGAGCTTCTCCTGGCTCAGGGCGGTCTGGGAGCCGACCGCGGCCAGCACCGCGGCGAAGGTGCGGTTCACGGGGACCAGGCTGACCGGCGCCTTGGCGCCGAGGGCGTCCGAGAACAGCTGGACGATGGTCTCCTCGGCGAACCCGGCCGGGGCGCTCTCCACGATCGGCAACACCCGCGGCTTGCGAATCTCCGCGAGGGTCCGGCAGGTCGGCTTGGTGAAGACCGCGCCCACCGCCGCCGTGCCCAGCTCCAGCTTCGCGACGGCGTAGGTGGGGCCAGCGGAGAGGATCCGCAGCTCGTTGCCCGCCGCGTCGAGCAGCGAGTCGTCCCGCGAGAGCCCCTGCTCGCGCCCCCCGCCGAGGACGTAGAGCCCGTTCCAGGCCTTGCGGACCGTGGCGGTGACCTCGGTCGGCCGGAAGCGCTGCCCGGCGTCCTCCACGAGGTCGTCGACGACCTGGTGGAAGGCCTCGGCGAAGAGCCGCCGGACCGTCGCGCTCCCGGCGGCGGCCTGCGCGGCCGTCACCGTCGCGATCTTGTAGAGCGTCCTGGTCGAAGCGAAGAGCACCTCGCCCGTGACGATGTTCGTGAAGTAGGTGCTGGCGGTGACCGGTAGGTACAGGTCCGTGGTGCCGTTGGCCTTGGCGACGGTGAACCTCGTGGCGCGGGCCACCTGCAGCGAAACCGCGAAGGTGCGCCGCCGGTTGGCCTCGGAGATGGTGGTGGCCGCCGTGGGGAAGCGGCTCCGGAACCGCTCCTGGAAGTAGGCCTTGTCGGCATCGCCCAGGGCCTGGAGGAAGTCGTCGTCGATCGCGCCGTCCGCCTGCTGGGTGTAGAAGAGCCCCTTCAGCGGGAAGAGCTGGAAGGACGGCGCCTCCGCGGCGGCCGCCAGCCCCGGGATCAGGAGGAGCGCTGCGAGGAGCGCCCTCACTTCTTGCGCTCCTTCATCGCGGCGGCCTTCCGGACCTCGTCACACGGGCCCATGCACAGGAAGACCTGGTCGCCGTTGGTCTGGGCGTCCAGCGTGGAGAAGGCCGCGTTGGATGCGAGCCCGGCCGCGATGGCCTGGTCCAGCGGGTCCGAGCCCTTGTAGGTGACGATCACCTGGAGCCGCGTCGCGGTGGAGGCGCGCTGGACGTCGCTCTCGACGCCGGGGACGGACTTGAGGGCCCTGGTGAAGGCGGTCTTCACCATGAGGGGGAGCCCGTCGCCGACGAGCGTGAGGGTGTACTCGCGGCCGTAGGTGGAGCGACGCTTCCAGTAATCCTGGATGCGCGCGCCGATGACGGGACCGCCGATGTCGGCGATCTTCTTGGCGAGGTTGGCCGCGCAGTCGTTGATGTTCCGGCCGGTGGACGCCTCCGAGAAGGTCTCGGAGGCGATGCTCTCGCCGTCGACCGTCGAGTAGGTCTTGAGGGAGACGACCCCGGTGCACTCCAGATCACCGGTGGAGGCGTTCTTTCCGGCGTCGATGATGATCGACGTCCCGACCATGAAGAAGTCGGCGTTGGCCTCGCCCCGCGCGAACTCGACGTAACGGGCCAGCTCCGCGCCATCCTGCAGCTGCTGGAGGGTGAGCGGCTTGTCCTTGAAGTGCTTGGAGCGGAAGACGTCGTTGTCCAGCACGCGGAGGTCGTAGTCCTGCAACTGCCCGACGAAGGCGTTGTAGGCCTGGCTGGTCTTCTCCGGCGAGCCGCCCTGGGGCTGGTACTTCACCAGCTTCATGTAGAACTGGTCGTCGTGATGCTCGGCGGCCACATCCTTGGCGGAGCTGGAAGAGGCGGCGGCCCGCTTGGAGCTCGCGGCGGCGCGCTTGTCGGCGGCCTCGAGGCTGGCGCTGCTGGAGGCCTCGACGGAGGCCGAGCCCTGGTCGTGCACGAAGGCCGACCCGTTCGTGCCCGGGAGGGATGCGCCCCGGTCGTAGTTGCCCGCGGCCTTCCCGGAGGCGGCGGTCTTCGCATCGACGTAGGTCTCGCTCGCCGAGGCCGAGGCGGAGGCGGAGGCCGACGAGGACGCCGCCTTGGAGCGGTCATGCGAGCTCGCGCCGACCTCGCTCCGGAAGACGTGCAGCTCCTCGAGCGGCGCCTTGATGTCCCGAGGCGTCGTGAGGAACTCGTCCATCACCACCAAGATCGACTGCGCGCGGACGGCCGCCGTGTTCACCGCGACGCCGGCGTCCGAGAGGAGGGTCCTGAACTCCTTGTCGTCGAGGGCGAGCGTGATGGTGGCCTCGTAGTTGCCGGCCACCGCGGAGCCCCTGGAGTCGATGACCGCCTCGTCGGGGATCTGCGCGGCGATCTCGTCGAGCTTGGCCGCGATCCGCGGATCTTTCGAGGCGCCGGGCCCGAGCACCTTGTCGACCGCCGAGGTCACCGCGCTCCGCTTCGCCTGCTTCATCGCGGCAGAGCGGACGTCCTGCGGAGAGCCGCTGCCCACCGGTACGGCGGCGCGGCCGATGACCTGGAGCTCCTTCGCCTGCCCGGCGATGGGCGCGAGCGCGAGCGCGACGAAAAAGACGGCGAGTGTAGCGGGACGCATGAGTCCTCCGGCACGGGCCTGAAAGGGCTCGTGGCGCACAATTGGGGCCGGCAATGTGAGGCGCTCGATCTCGAGAACCGGGTCGGAGCCCCCCCCGACATGCCACACGGACACACTGTCAAGCTCAATGCGGATGGTCAAGTGTCGAGTCGAGCAGTGTCGAGTCGAACTCCGGATCGAGTTCCTTTAGAGCGGCCGCCAGCCGCGATGTGACCAGGGCGCCAGGAAGACGTTCCGGATCACTCCGGTTCGCGAGACGGTGGCGAGGCGGCGGTCGGTCCAGCGCATCACGTGGAGCGGCCAGGTGCCGATTGCCCACCCCGGCCCGGGCGGCGAGCCGGGGGCGGAGAAGACGAGGACGGAGAGCAGGGGAAGGCTCCCTTCAGGAGGCCGCGCGCGGTTGCTACTGGGCGAGGATGCGACCCAGCTTCGCGAGCTCGGCGTCCGAGTTGGGACCGTGCACCGCCGCCGGTCGCCCGGGAACCGCAGTGAACCCGGCCGGCCTCCGCGCCACGTCGCCCCGGCTGCCGGCCTCCAGCGCCAGCTCGCCGAGCAGCCACTCCCCGGTGATCGGCTGCCCGAGGAGGCGTGCCCGGCGTGCCACCACCGCGAAGTCGCCGGGGGCGAGCCGACCGCACCGCTCCAGCCGCGCGGCCAGGTCCGGGGGCGCCAGGCCCGGCGGGAGGAGCGGCCGGATCACCGCCTCGAACATCGCCTCCAGCTTCGAGGCCTCGAGGTAGTCGAAGCCGATGCGGAGCGCGAACCGGCGCAGCACCGCCTTGTCCAGCTCGTCGAGGAGGTTGGTGGTGCAGGCCACCACGCCGCGGGCTCCCTCCAGCCGCTGCAGGAACTCGTTGGTGAGCGTGATCTCCCAGCGGTTGGTGGCGCGGCTCCGGTCGCGCAGGAACGAGTCGGCCTCGTCGAAGAGCAGGATGGCCCCGCCGCGCTCGGCCTCCTCGAAGGCCGCCGCCAGGTTCTTCTCGGCGTCGCCGACGAACTTGCTCTCGATCTCGGAGACCCGACGCACGAGGAGCGGGCGGCCCAGCCGCTCGGCCAGGTGGCGCACGTACTCCGACTTCCCGGTGCCGGGCGGGCCGTGCAGGCAGAGCGTGACGCCGTCGGCCACCGCCGCCGGGGAGGAGAGCCGGGCCGCCAGCGCCGCCAGGTCGAGCGAGGCGTTGACCAGGTCGACCCGGTAGGCCGGCGCCGGCGCCGGGACCTGCGGCGGCGGCGCGCCGGTGACGAGCCGCACGCTGGCGTCGAGGAGCTCCTCCACCACCGGGGCCTGCACCCGGCCGCCGCCCACCAGCCGCGCCACCCGCACCGCGCCGGCCAGCTCGGCCGCGCTCACCGGGAAGCGCGCGGCCAGCGCCAGCTCCTCCACGGGCCCGAGGCCGCGCCGGGACGCGCCGGTCCGGGCGAGTACCCGCCGGCGGCGCGAGGCGTCCAGCGGGCCGAGCGCCAGGGACATGGAGAACCGGCGCAGGAAGGCCGGGTCGAGCACGGCGGGATCGTTGGTGATCCAGAGGGTCGGGACGGCGTTCCGCTCCAGCAGCTCGTTGAACCAGGCCTTGGACATCCGGGCGGCGGCCCACCCGCGCACCCGCGGCCCGGTCACCTCGAAGAGGTCCTCGACCTCGTCGAAGAGGACGAGCGCCCGGGTGCGGGCGAGGAGCTGCTGGCCGAGGAGCAGGGAGGAGAGCCGCTCGGGCGGCGAGGGGGTGCAGCCGCCGGGGCCCACCGTGCCCGCCGCGTGGAGGGGGGCGCGGACCATGCGCGCCAGCACCCGCGACAGCTCCGACTTGCCGGTGCCGGTCGGGCCGTGGAGCAGGAGGTTGATGCCGCGCTCCCGGCGGGCCAGCGCGGCCGAGAGGAGGCTCGCGGCCCGCCTGACCGCCTGCGCCACGTGGCCGAAGTCCTCCGGCGTGAGCGTGGGCGGGGCGGCCCGGGGCAGGAACGCCTGCCGGACCCGGGGAACCGTGAGGCCCGGCTCGCTCAGCAGCTCGCGCAGGCGCAGGTCGAGGCTGAACTTCTGCTCGACGGTCCCGGGCTGGGGCTCGATGGAGACGAGGCCCGAGCCGGCGAGCCGACCGCGCGACTCCAGGGCGGCCGCCACCTCGCGCCGGGGCAGGCCGGTGGCCACCGCCACCACCCCGGCGGCCGCGCCGTGGGTGAGGGGCCCCAGCATGTCGGTGAGCGGCTCCAGCCCTTTGGCCAGGTGGATGGTGGCAAGGAACTGGAGGACCGCGCCCTCGACCCGCCCGAGCGCGGCGGCCCGCATGACGGCGGCGACGTTCCGCTCGAGCGGGCTCCCCTTCACGAGGACCGGGTGCGGGCCGGTGGACTCCCGGACGAGCCGGGCCAGATCCCTGGCGAAGTCGGGATCGTCGTCCGGTCCGTGGAGGCCCGCGGCCGCGACCACCTCGCGGGCGAGGGGCCGCGCCTCGACCGACATCCCGCCGCCGTCGCCCCGGAGCGTCCCCAGATCCGTGCCGACGAGGAGGTTGCGGGCGTAGCGCTGGGCCAGCAGCCGGAGCGGGCCAGTCAGCAGCTGGAGGGACGGGGGCTGGCGGCGGGCCCGCCGAGGCGATCCCTGGAGGTCGTTCTGCACACCCTCCATGACGCCATCGAGGGCGCCGGCCGTCGCGGGGAGGCAATCGGCGCGCGCGTCATCCCGCTCGAAGGGGGTCGCCAGCCTACGCGGGGCCCGGCATGTCCGTGCCCGATGGACAACCTGGGCACAGGGGCGATTCTCGCCATGAACGACAGGTCAAACCTCACCCACATCCACCAGTTCCGCGAGGCGCTCGCGGCGATGGACGCCGGTCGCCCGGCCGGGACGCTCGAGGCCTGGCTCCGCCTGGTCGCCTCGGCGTTGAGCCGGCCCCGGATGTCCGTTCGCCCCGGCGACAACCTGGTCGGCGACGTCCTCGGGACCCTCTTCGAGCGGCTCCTCCGCCTGCGGCAGCGCTCGCCGCTCGCCTGGAGCCAGCTCCTCCAGCTGGAGGAGGCGCGGCTCAAGGGCAAGCTCCGGAAGATGGCCGTGCGCGCCGCCCTGGATCTCGACCCCGACCGGGATCGGAAGCGGGCCCTCGCCCAGCTCGTCGGGAAGATCCTGAAGCAGCAGGCGCCCGCGTCGGCCGCGGCGCCGGTGGCGATCCGGCAGGGCTCCCGGCTCTCGAGGCAGGCGGTCGCCGCGGCGGTCTCCTGGGCCCTGGCGTTGCCCGATGGCCCGCCGCGCCGTCCCTACGCCATCGCCTGCTTCCTGCTGCGCGCCTACGAGCCGACCACCTCGCTGGAAGGGGACGAGGGCTGGCTCCTCGCCGACGTGGGCGACGGTCCGGCCCGGAGCGCGGAGCACGCGGAGCACGCCGCCCGGGTGGCGCGCGGGCTCGAGGTGAGGCTCGCGCCCGAGGAGGCGCGGGCGCTCAGCCTGCACCTCCGGGGAGCGACGCTGGAGGCCATCGCCGCCGACCTCGGCTGCCAGCGCACCAAGGCGCAGGGGCTGGCCGACCGGGCCCGGCGGGAGGTGGCGGTGCTGGTGGCCGAGCTCGAGGCGGAGTGGCGCCTGCTCTGAACCGCGGACGCGGGAGCTCCAGCTGGCGTCTCCTCCTTCGAGGTCTCACGAGCGAGGAAGGCCATGTCGAACGTGAAGTGGATGTACGTGTGCATGAGCGCCACCTGCGGACACGTCGAGTACGTCACCTACGCGCCGTCCTACACCCGGCGCTGCCCCGCCTGCGGCGGGACGATGAAGCGCGAGTCCGCGTAGGCAATGGGCGCCGGCGGCCCCGGGGCCGGGTGGCGAGGTTCGCCGCCTTCGGAGATCCTCGGTCCGTCCAGGGAGGAGGATGGTTCTCGCGCCATGGCTCTCCCCCTCGACGACATCCCATCCCCGGGCCGCGCCTGGTTCCTCCGGCCCGACGGGCGCGACGCCTCGGAGAGCATCCACGGCGTCGGCCACACCCGCCGCGTCACGGCGCTCGCCCTCACCCTCTCCGACCGGCTCGGCGTCGAGCCCTGGCAGCGGGAGGCCGTCCTCCGCGCGGCCCTCTGGCACGACATCGGCCGCACCCACGACGGCGGCGACCACCTCCACGGCGGCAAGAGCGCGGGCAAGGCGATCGGCCTGGGGCTCCACCGCGGCCTCGAG
>JAJXUD010000093.1:11439-12883 GCA_021783235.1 Myxococcales bacterium
GTGTCCGTGGCGCTCGTACGGTCGGGCGCATGAAGACCACCGCCCGCCTCGCCCACGAGTCCCTCCGCTTCGACCGGTCCGCCGCCACGCACCTCGTCCTCTCGCTCACCGCGCCCCCCGTCGACGCGGCGGCGAGTCGGCCGCCGGTCTGCGTCATCCCGGTCCTCGACACCTCCGGCTCGATGCAGGGGGAGAAGCTCTTCCGGGCCAGGCGGTCGGTGCAGAGGCTGGTGGACCACCTGGCGGCGGGCGACCGCTGCGGCGCGGTGGCCTTCTCCACCACCGCCCGCGTGGTCTCCCCGGCGGTCGAGATGACCCCCGCGGCGAAGGCCCAGCTGGCGCTGCGGCTCGGCGACCTGGCGGCCACCTCCCAGACCGACCTCTCCGGCGGCATGCTGGAGGGGCTCGGCCTCGCCAACGCTCCCGGCCTGCCCGAGGGCATGCTGGTGCGGGTCATCCTCTTCACCGACGGCCGCGCCAACCGGGGCGTCGCCACCACCTCCGAGCAGCTCCTGCCGCTGCTCGACGCCCACCGCGGCCGCGCCACGCTCTCGGCCTTCGGCTACGGCCGCGACGCCGACCAGGAGCTGCTCTCCGACCTCGCCCGGCGCGGCGGCGGCAACTACGCCTTCATCGAGACGCCCGGGGACGCCATGCGCGCCTTCGGGAGCGAGCTGGGAGGCCTGCTCTCCACCTACGCCACCGGCATCCGGGTGCGCGTCGTGTCGGCCCCCGGCGCCCTCGTCGCCTCGGTCCTCTCCGACGTGGACTCGGTCGTCGAGGCGGGCGCGGTGGTCCTCGAGCTCGACGATCTCCTCGCCGAGGAGGAGCGCCACGTGGTGCTCGAGGTCGAGCTGGCCGCGCGCGCGGACCCGGCGACCGTGCCCGCCTTCCAGGTGGAGGGCAGCTTCGCGCGGGTGGCCGGCGGCGACCCGGCCGGCGCCTTCGCCCACGCGGTCCAGGTGGACCGGGTGGAGGCGCCGCTCGCCCAGGACCGCCCCGACCCGGAGCTCGACCGGATCGTGGCGCAGGCCCAGCTCCTGCGAGCGCAGCTCGACGCCGAGGCCCTGGTCCGCCGCGGGGACCACGAGGGCGCCGGCGTCGTGCTCGCCCGGCGCGCCGCGAACCTCGAGGAGCGCGGTCACCCGGCCGAGGCGGCCGCCGCGCGCCAGCTGGCGGAGACCATGCGCGACCCCGACACCTTCCTCCGTAGCTCTGCGCAGCGGATGAGCATGCACTCCGGCCTCAACCGCTCGGCCTCCACGGAGCTGGACGCCGACGCCGAGGCGATGCTCGACCGGATGGGGAAGCGGTACCGGACCAGGGCGCAGGACGACATGGCCGCCTCGTTCGGCGCGGAGGACGGGTCCCGGGACGACCCGCCGGGCGCGCCGCCGCCCGACCTCCGCCCGCCGCCGCGGCCGGGCGGCCCGGGGGGCGACGC
>JAJXUD010000031.1 GCA_021783235.1 Myxococcales bacterium
GCCCCGGCCCGCGCCCGCCGCCGCACGCCCCGCCCCGGCCGCGGCGCGGCCCGCTGCGCCGCCGAAGCCCGAGGAGGATCCGGCGGTCGTCTTCGCGCGGCTCGAGAAGCAGAACCACTTCGAGCGGCTGGGGCTGCCGCGAGAGTCCGCCCAGTCCCCGCAGCTCAAGGGGAACTACTTCCAGCTCGCGAAGCGCTGGCACCCGGACGTGTTGGGGCAGGAGGCGTCGCCGCAGCGGCGGCAGCTCCATGAGGACATCCTCGCGCTCCTCAACGAGGCGTACGGCGTCCTCGGCGACGACCGGGCCCGGGCCGGGTACCTCGAGGAGCTCGAGGCCAAGGAGAGCGGCGTCGCGGATCTGGACGTCGAGGCGATCCTGCGCGCCGAGGAGGACTTCCAGAAGGCGGTCATCCTCGTGAAGGCAGGCAAGCTCACCGAGGGCTCGGCGATGATCGACGCCTGCATCCAGCTGAACGCCAAGGAGGGCGAGTTCTACGCCTGGCGCGGCTACGCGCGCTTTCTCATGTCGACCGACAAAAAGGCGGCGCTCGGGCCCGCGCTCGCCGACGTGAGGAAGGCGATCTCGATGAGCCCCCGCTGCGCGCCCGCCCGCCTCCTCGAGGGGCAGCTCCACAAGCTGACGGGCGATGTCGAGAGCGCGAAGAAGGCCTTCAAGGGCTGCCTCGACCTCGAGCCGGGCAACGTGGATGCCCAGCGCGAGCTGCGCCTCTTCGAGCAGCGCAAGAAGTAGCCACGGGGCGCCCGGGCGGGGCGCCCGGCTCTCAGCTCCCGCTCTCCTCGGCGGGCGGCGCGGCGACCTTCGGCGCCGCGTGGTGCCCCTTCCCCTTCTTCTCGAAGCTGAGCGGCCCCGTCAGGTGGAAGGGCACCAGCGTGAGCCCCACGTCGATCGTCCCGTCCAGGGTAAAGGTGAGCCCGCCTGCGTCCGCGAGCTTCGTCAGCTCGGGCCCGCCGCTGTCCTTTCCCATCCGGGCGTCGATCTCGTACTCGGCCGTCTGCGACGCCGGCACGCGGTCGCCCGTGCTCGCGACGCCCTCGGAGACGAGCCGACCGCCCAGCGTCGCGTGGTAGGTGACGGACTTCACGTGCAGGACGAAGCCGTTCTGGTTCTCGACGCCGAGGAAGATCGCGAGCCCGAGCTCGCCGCCGTCGTAGCGGGCCAGCTCGGCGTCGTCGATCTTGGCGAGGGGCAGCCGCGGCGCGCGCAGCTCGCCCGCCCGGCCGAACGGCACGTCGCGGATGGCGCCGCCCTCGTCGATCTGCAGGGCGCCCTTCATGAGCACCGGCACCGGCCGATCGGCGCGGGCCGCCCAGGCCCGCAGGGATGCCTCGTCGTGAATGGGCTCGCTCGTCGCGGGAATGTCGAGCTCGATCGATCCGTTGGGCGGGATCGCCTGCCCGAGCGTCGGGTGGCTCGACCCCGACAGGACGCCATCGAGCCAGACCTCGACGTCGGCCGCCTGCAAGCTCCAGGGGGCGGCCGTCGGGTTCGAGATTCGCAACTTCGTCGCGAGATCGAAGCGGGTGAGCGTCTGGTCGGTCACGGTGAGCGCCAGGGCCTCGACCGGATCGTTCGGGCCGCCGCCGGGCTTGGGCGCGGCCGAGGCGCAGCCGGTGGCGAGCGCGAGGGAGACGAAGATTCGCTTCATCGGTGACCTCAGTTCGCGGCGCAGGGAGCGGCTGGGCCCGTGGGCTTCTCGTCCACGAGCAGAAAGTCGACGTAGCTGCCCTGATCGTCGGGCAGGTAGAGGTCGACGAAGCCGGCGTCCGGCGAGAGCCAGCGCCGGTCGTTCACGGCCTTCGAGGGAGCGTTGCCGACGACGTTGAGCTCATCGGCGAAGAAGCTCCCGGCCGGCGTGGCGAGGGTCCCCGCCTGGATCACGTCGACCTCGAAGCTCTCGGTCCCCGAGCCGCCGTCGGCCCCGGAGACGACATCCGAGTAGCTGCTCGACGAAGAGAGCGATGGCGCGGTGCTGGAGAGCGGCGCCGCGAGGTAGAGGAGCGGCGTCGCGAAGCCTCGGCTCGTCAGCGCGACCCCGGCGATGAAGTCCTGCCGTTCGAGGAGGACGAGGCCGCCGTCGAAGGAGAGGTGGTCGACGCGCTCTTCCTGCCCGTGGTGCGAGAGGTGGAGCGCGACGCCGCCCGGCTCCGATGCCGTCACGAGCCCCACCGTCGCCGGCCCCCCGTCGCCCTCGGCGTACTCGAAGCAGCGGCCGGGCGCGAGGCCGAAGTAGGCCTGCGCCGCGACGGGAGGCGCGAGGCCGTGGCCCGGGCCCACGGCTCCGCCGCAGGCCGAGAGGAGCGCAAGGGCGAGGAGGATCGGTCTCACGGCGCGACAGTCTAGCAACTTCCACGGTAGAAGAGGGAGATGCGAAGGCACCTGGGACGCCCGCAGCTCGGGCCGCTGCTGCGGCGGCTCGTCCGCGACGCGGCGGCGAAGCTGCCCGAGTTCTCGCACGTGCGGGCCTCGCAGATCCTGATCGTCGCGGGTGATGCGCGGCGGGCCTCCCGCGCGACCATCCGGCCGCTCGGGGGGAAGGGGGCCGGGCGGCCCGAGGTCTACTTCCGGGGGAGGCGAATCCTCTACCTCGTGACCTTGCGCCCACAGTTCTTTCGCCGCTCCAGCCCCGCGCAGCGGGTCGAGACGATTCTCCACGAGCTCTTTCACGCGAGCGCGCGCTTCGACGGCACGCTCCACCGGGGCCGACGCCACGCCGCCCTGCCGGGGCCGAAGTTCGGCCGGCGGCTGCGGCCGCTCGTCCGCCGCTACCTCGAGGCGATGGATCCCGAGATCTTCGCGGCGCTCTCGTTCGACGGCGAGGTGCTCGTGCGGCAGTGGCTCGAGAAGCCGCCCCTGCGCGCGCGCGGTCGCGGCGCGGCGCGGCGTCGCTACGACGAGGCGCAGCTCTTCCTCGGGCCGATTGAGATGGTGACGGAGAGGAAGCAGAGGGCCGGCGGCTGAACCCCGGCGAGTTCGCTGCCCTACGAGCCCTTCGCGATCGCCCGGCCGCGGACCCACTCGACGAGCGTGCGCACGCCCATGCCGGTCCCGCCCTTCGGCAGGTAGCCGCGCTCGCGGGCGAGGAACGAGGGCCCGGCGATGTCGAGGTGGAGCCACGGGGTCTCGCCCACGAACTCCGAGAGGAAGTGGGCCGCGGCGATGGCGCCGCCCGGCCGCTCGCCGCTGTTGCGCAGATCGGCCACGTCGCTCTTCAGCGTCTCCTTCACCCACTCGGTCATCGGCAGCCGCCAGACGTCCTCGCCTGCCGCCCGCGCCGCCGCGAGGATCTCCTCCGCGAGCGCGTCGTTTGGGCTGAAGGCCCCGGCGGTCCAGCGACCGAGGGCGACGATGCAGGCGCCGGTGAGGGTGGCGAGGTCGACGAGCGCGGCCGGCTTCGTCTCCGCGGCGTAGGCGAGAACGTCGCCGAGCACGAGCCGCCCCTCGGCGTCGGTGTTCGTGATCTCGACCGTCTTGCCGCGGCGGGAGACCAGCACGTCGCCGAGCTTGTAGGCCCGCCCGCCGGGCATGTTCTCGCAGGCGCCGAGGAAGGCGTGGACCGGGAAGGGAGGCCGCAGGTGGGCGATCACCCGCATGGCGCCGAGCGCGGCGGCCGCGCCCGCCATGTCGCTCTTCATGTCCATCATGTTCTCGCTCGACTTGAGCGACAGCCCGCCCGAGTCGAAGGTGATCGCCTTACCGACGATGGCGAGCGGCCTCTCGCGGGCGGCGGCGCCGCGCGGCTCCCACGAGACGCGCACGAGCCGCGGCTCCTCGGCGCTGCCCTGCGCGACGCCGAGGAACATCCCCATCCGCAGCCGCCGGATCGCCGTGGGGCCGAGAAGCTCGGCGCGCAGCCCGTGCGCGCGGGCCATCCGCTGGGCCTCGTCCGCGAGGCGGCGGGGGGTCAGCTGGCCGGCCGGCTCGTTGACGAGGTCGCGCGCCCAGGCGACGGCCTCGGCCAACCGCTCGGCGAGGGCGATGGCCTCGCCGAGCGGCTCGTGCTTCGGGGAGCCGGCGCCGAGGATCAGGGTCGTGGGGCCGCTAGGCCGCTTCGGCTTCTCGGATCGCCAGCGGTCGAAGCGGTAGGCGCCGAGCAGCGCCCCCTCGGCGGCGGCGCGCGCCTCCAGCGGTTCGTCCGCCGCGCCAGGCAAGGGAAGCGCGAGCCGCTTCGCCGAAGCGCGGCCGGCGGCCTTGACCGCGGCGGCGGCGGCGTGGCGGAGCCCTTCTGTCTGGTAGCGCTCGCGCTTGCCGAGCCCGAGGAGGACGAGCCGTCCGAAGGGAAGTCGTCCGCCCGTGTGGAGGGTCAGCGTCGCCTCGGCGCCGCCGCGGAACTGCTCGTCGGCGATGGCGCGCGACAGATCGCCCCCGAGCGCCCGGTCCAGCTCGGCGAGCGGATCGCTGGCCCGCTTCGCACCCTTCGGGGCCGCGGGGAGCTCGCCCTCGAAGACCGGCAGCGCGAGGAGGTCGGCCTTCGTCTCGGCCGGCCGCGAGTGAGAGATCTCGATCTTCATGACGTGCGCCCTTCCTCCCCCGCTTTGGAGCGGGGAGCCTACCAGGCCGCGTGCTATGCTGCCACGCGTCATGGCGCATCCTCTCCTCCACCTCGCGCTCCTCGAGCGGCTCGCCCGCGAGCCCGCGGTGCTGCCCGAGCCGCTCGCGCGCGCGCTCGTCGACGACGTGGAGTACGGCCGCTTCGGCGTGGTGCTCGCGGACCTGCCCGGCTTCGCGGCGCCGCTGCAGGAGCTGCGCGCGCCGCTCGGCCTTCGGCCTCGGCCCCGGCCGCTCTTCGCGCAGCTCTTCCATGCGCCGCGCCCCATGGCGGTGCTCCTCAAGATGGCCGAGCTCGTGGCGCGCGGTTCGCTCGTCAAGCGGTCGGCGGGGCTCGCGCTCCTGTCGGGCCACCTCGCGCACGCGGCCTTCGACCGCGCGCTCGACCCATTGTCGCAGGCGATCGCCGAACGGCACGCGCGGCCAGGCGAGGACCACCGGCTCCTGCAGCGGCGCGTCGAGTGGACGCAGGCGATCTTCTACCTGCGCGAGCGCTTCGGCCGCGAGCCGCTCGGCGACCCGGAGCTCGTCCACTGGATGCGGGTCACGAAGAGGCACGGCCTGCCCTGGGCCGGCGTCGGCGGCGGCATCTACGAGATCGTGCGGCTCTCGCTCTTCGAGGTCTACGATCGCTCGCCGACGAAGAGCGAGGTCGACGCCTGGGTGCGGGGCTTCTACGCCGCGAGTCGCCTCCTCGCGAGCCCGATGGGACGACGGCTCGCCTCGCCGAAGGCCCTCGAGCGCGATCGGCCGATCGTCTACCTCGGCCCCGGTGTGGACTTCCCGCGGGAGCTCGAGCGCGCCTTCGCCCTGGCCCAGAGCTACCTCGCGAGGCTCCACCAGCTCCTCGAGCGGGGCGACTTCGGCAGCCGGGCGCGCGGGAGGTTCCTCTCCGAGGTCCCGGACGGCCAGCTCGCGGCCTGAGGGGGAGGGCGAATCGTGGGTCGAGACGGTACCAACCGTGGGGCGGGAGGATACCGACCCTGGGGCGCTACGGCCCGGTCACCGTGAACGGGAGCTGGGCCGACTGGAGCGTCGCGCCGTTCCAGACCGAGATCTGGTAGCTGCCGGGCGCGACGCCGGCCAGATTCTCGCTCACCACGATCTGCGTCGTGCTCTCGCTCACGTAGGGCGGCGGCAGGGCCTCGCTGCCGTTCATGCCGGCGACGTGGACGACGCTCGAACCGAGGAAGTACTGGCCGGTCAGGGTCACGTTCAAGGTGGTCCCGGTCGCGGCGCTCGTGGGCGAGATGCTCGAGAGGACGGGGGTGCCGGGCTCGACCGTGAAGATCGCGGCGTTGGAGCTGCCGCCGCCCGGGTTCTGGATCGTGATCTCGTAGCTGTCGACGGTCATCGTCGCGGGGTCGACGGGGCTGCTCGTGGTGGCGGAGGCGCCGCCGCCCGCGACGGTGAGGCTCCAGGTCGCGGTCTTGGCGCTCTGCAGGCCGACGAGGCTCACGGTGGCGCCGGTCGCGAAGCCGGAGCCGGTGAGCGTGACGGTCTGCGGCGCCGCGCTCTGGGCGAGCTGCGCGGGGTTCACCGTGCCGAGTGTGAGGGCGGTGGACGTCACGGTGAACGGGAAGGCGCCCGAGGAGAGGCCGCCGCTGTTGTCGACGACGAGCTGGTAGCTGCCCGCGGGGGTCGAGGCCAGCGGCAACGCGGCCGTGAGGGCGCTCGCGTCGACGTAGGTCGTCGAGAGCGCGACGTCGCCCGTGCCGCCCGACCGCTGGAAATGGGCGGTGGACGATGGGTCGAAGTTCTGGCCGGAGATGGAGATCGTCACCGTCGTCCCGGTGGCCGCCTGCGCCGGGCTCACCTGCCCGATCGACGGTGTCGTCGAGACGACCGTGAACGGCTGCGGGCCGCTCGTCAGGCCGCCCGCGTTCTGCACCGTCAGCTGGTAGCTGCCCGGAGCGACGTTCGTCAGGTCGAGCGAGGCGTAGAGCTCGCTCGCCGAGACGAGCGTCGTCGGCACGGCGGCCGGCGTCGCGCCGCTGGCGCCGAACATCACCTGCGAGCTGCCGTCGAAGCCCGCGCCGGCGAGATCGAGCGAGGGGTGGCCGTTCGATGGGGCGCTCGTCGGCGAGACGCTCGTGAGGGTCGGCGTCGCCGAGGTCACCGTGAAGCCGAGCGTGTTCGACTTCGGCGTGCTCGCGCCGGGGCTGAGGAGGTAGAGCGTGTAGCCGCCGGGGGAGATCTGCGTCAGGTCCCAGACGGCCGTCGCCGCGGTCGGGCTCTGCAGGGTCAGCGGCACGCTGCTGTCGGGGAGGTTACCGCCGACGGCGTGGAGCTGCGTGTCCGCCGCGAGGTTCTGGCCCGCGATGGCGAGCGAGACCTTCGCGCCCGCCGGAGCGCTCGATGGGTTGACGCTCGAGAAGACAGGCGAGCCCGGCACGACGACGTCCAGCGGGAGACCGTTCGAGAGCAGCTTGCCAGGGTCGACCACCGCGACGGTGACGGTCCCCACGGGCGCGGCGCCGAGGTTCACGGTGGCGGTCAGCGTGCTCCCGGAGAGCGTCGCGGGGACGAGCGTCGGCGAGAGGCTGTCCCCCGTCAAGAGAAGCTCTGCGCCGCTCTGGAAGCGCTCGCCGGTCAGCGTGAGCTGCGCCTGGCTGCCCGCTTCCGCCGCCTGTGGCGAGATGGAGTCGAGGTGCGGCGTCACGGCCGTGGCGCCGCCGCAGGCGCCGAGCACACAGCTCTCGCCCGTCCCGCACGACTTGCCGCAGGCGCCGCAGTTCGCGGGGTCGCTCGCGAGGTTCACGCAGCTGCCGTTGCAGCGCGCGCAGCCGCTGCCGCCGCTCGCTCCGCTCGTGCCGCCGCTGCTCGAGAGGCCGCCGTCGGGGACGACGAGGCCGCCCGTGGTGCCGCCGCTGCCGCTGCCGCCCGCAGTGCCGCTCGTGCCGCCGGTCTGGCCAACCGTGTGGCCGCCGCAGGAGAGCGCGAGCGTGAGAAGGGCGAGCAGCGAGCCCCTCCTCCAGGCGAAGCGAGGGGCAGGAAGGGTGGGGTGGGGCCTCGAGACGGCCGCCCCGCGCCGGCGGCGCGCGGCGAGGAGCAGCCCCGCGCCGAGGACGAAGAGCCACGGCAAGTTGCCGTCGCCGCCGTTCGTGCCGCAGCCGCAGCCGCTCTTCGCGCTCGTCGCCCCGCCCGTGCCGCCGCTGCCGTTCCCGCCCCCGCCCGACGACGCCCCGGCCGTGCCGCCGCTCGAGGATGTGCCGGTCGTGCCGGCTGAGCCGCCGCCAAAGCCGGACGAGCCGCTGCCAGAGCCAGACGCGCCGCCGCCAAAGCCGGACGAGCCGCTGCCAGAGCCAGACGCGCCGCCGCCAGAGCCGGACGAGCCGCCGCTGGCGAGGAGGCCGCCGTCTCGCGCGATGGCGATGCACTGGCCGCCCTGGCACGTCATCACCCCCGGGCAGACGACGCCGTTGCACGGGTCGTCGACGCAGGCGCCGCCCTGGCAAACCTGGCTCGGCGCGCAACCGACGCCCGCGCAGGGATCGGTCGCGCAGCTGCCGCCCTGGCAGACCTCACCCGAAGGACAGCCGCCGCACGGGGTCGGGCCGCAGAAGCCGTTCACGTCGCAGCTCTGCCCGCTCGGGCAGCTGACGAAGCCGCAGGCCTGCACGCAGTAGCCGCCGCGGCAGAAGGTCCCGTCGGCGCAGCTGACGCCCGCGCAGGGATCGGGCGCGCAGCTCCCGTTCTGGCAGATGCCCGCATCGCAGCCGGTCGCGTAGCAGCCGCCCGCGACGCACTGGCCGTCGCTGCAGTAGGCGCCGCTGCCGCACTTCACGCCGGCGCAGGGATCGATGCAGCCACCGGTCTGGCAGGTCTGGCCGGGCGGGCAGATGCCGGCGTCGCCACAGGCGGCGGCCTGGCAGCTCCCGGCACTGCAGGCGTAGCCGCCGGGGCAGTTCGACAGCTCGCCGCCGCAGCTCGCGGGGACGCAGTTGCCGTTCACGCAGGCCTCGGTCACGGGGCAGGTGGCGCCCTGGTCGATCTTGCCCGTGCAGCTGTCGTCCTTGCCGTCGCAGCGCTGCACGCCCGGCAGCACCTCGCCGAGGCAGGCGCCCCAGGCGCCCGCCGAGCTGCACGTCTGCGTGCCGCCATGGCAGATGCCGACCCCTTGGGTCCCCGCGGGGCCGGTGTAGCAGGGCTGCGTCGCCCCAGGCGTGCAGTCGAGGCAGAGGTCGGGCTTGCCGTCGCAGTCGTGGTCGAGTCCGTCGCACTGGCCAGTCTGCGGCAGGATCTCGCCCGCGCAGGCGCCGAAGCCGCCGTCCGCGCCGCAGGTTTGACTGCCCGCCTGACAGGTGCCGACGCCGGCGGTCCCGGTGGGGCCGTCGTAGCAGGGGCGGGTCTGGCCCGCCGTACAGCCGAGGCACTGGTCGGGCTTGCCGTCGCAGTCGTGATCCTGCCCGTCGCAGAGGCCATACTGCGGCGTCACCTCGCCCGTGCAGACGCCGTAGGCGCCGTTCGTGCAGGTGGCCGTGCCGCCGACGCAGGGACCGATCCCCTCGGTGCCGGCCGGGCCGCTGTAGCAGGCCTCGCTGAGCGGCGCCGGGCTGCCCGGGGTCGCGTTGTCGACGTAGCCGTCGCAGTTGTCGTCGACGCCGTTGCAGACCTCGGTCGTCGGTCCGACCGAGCCCTGGCAGGCGCCCCACTTGCCCGAGGTGCAGAACTGTTGGCCCGGGTGGCAGCCGCAGACGAAGCCGGCCGTGCCGGCCTTCCCCTGGCAGTTCTGCGTGCCGGCGGGGCCCGAGTAGCAGCTCTGGGGCGGCATGTCGTCGACGAGGCCGTTGCAGTCGTTGTCGAGCCCGTCGCAGATCTCGGGCGAGGGCTGGACGTTCTCGACGCAGGTGAGGCTCCCGTTCTGGCACTGGTAGGTCCCCGCGGCGCAGACGCCCGGCAGCCCGGTGCTGCAGGTCGCGGGCGAGGGGACGGTGCACTTGGCCGCGAGCGTGAAGAGGGTGTTCAAGACCATCCGCTCGCCGGCGACGTTCTGGGTCCAGGTGATGCCGTTGCTCGGGTCGTTATAATTCGTGTAGCTGTGGCCGCCCTGGTAGGCGACGGTTCCCGAGGTGGCGCTCGGAGTGACTACCGAGAAGACCTCGCTGCTCGAATTGTCGGTGATCAGCTTCTCGACGCCGCTTCGGAAGCTGCCCGTATAGTCGCCGATGTAGCCCGTCTGCGGCACGAACGGGAAGTCGCCGATCTGGAGGAACGAGGCCGCGAGTGAGGAGAAGACCAGCGGCGTGGGACCTTGATAGCCGGTGCTGACGCCGCTCGTCGTCTGGAATTGAGTCGACGGAGAAACGCTGTAGTCCGTGAAATATCCGGTCGAACTCTCGAGCGAGCCGATCCCGGCGCACTCCGCGAACATGTTGTTTCCGGAGGCGACGTATTGGGCGAGGACATTGGCGAGATTCGTCAGCTCGCTACCCGACAGCGGGTTACAGCAGGCACCACCGCAAGCGCAGCTCGGGTTGTCGTGGCACGCTACGCCGTCCGTGCCGTCGAGCTCCCAATGGGGCATCCAGAGCAACGGGAAGTTCTTCACGTTGCTCGCGGAAAGCTGGCCGTTTGCGAGGTCGAAGTCAGTGTCGTAGAGGGCCGTATAGAGCGATGCCGATCCCAGCGCTGCGTCGGCGAGGTACTGCGTCAGGATCGGCGCGGTGTCGAAGCAATCCCCGCCAGGCATCGCCATGATGCCGACCTTGGGCGGAGCCCCCTCGAGCGTCTTCGCGACGTTCACGGTGTAGGGCGTGCTCGGGTGGAGGACGTGAAGCTGGATCGTGCTCGCGGTGAACTGGTTGAACGGCGCGCCCGAGTTGAGCAGGCTGTTGACCTGGCTGAACTGCGAGCCGTCGATGACGAAGGGGCCGCCGCGGTAGCAGAGGCCAGCCCCCTCGCGGCACTGCGAGGTGTTCGCCGTGCCGCCGTTCATCATCGACAGGCTGGCGCCGGAGTGGGCCGCGCTGGTCGCGTTCGTCTGGCCGAAGTCGAAGAGGTTCGCCCCGTAGCCCGTGCCGAAGGAGGAAGACGGGACGTAGAAGTCCTCGTCGGTGACCGCGCCCTTCTTCGGGTTGATTCCCCAGTAGACCGTGATGCCGTTCTGCATCAGGTAGTAGACGAGGCCGTAGGCGTAGAGCGCTCCCTTCGTGTACCGGCTCGAGCACGAGGAGGCGCCGTCGAGCGGGACTGAACCCGGCTCCTGGTCGGCGTTCGCGCCGCTGCCCTGATATGGCTGCCAGCACTCGTCCATCGGGATGACGATCGAATCGTCGCCGAACTGGCGGGGGCCCGTCACCGGCCCCTGGCACGTCGGGGCGAGGAGTGGGATCGCGAGGAGCCCGGCCGCGAGGGGGGCGAGCGGAAGGGCGAGTCGGCGCAGGCGCATCGGGAGGTCCTCCGGAAGGGGGGGCGACCTGCAACTCTAGCACCAGGTCTGCTCCCGGTCGAAGGGCACGGGCGCCGCTTCGACGCCGAGACACGACGGGCGGGCCAGGGCGTTCCCGGTTATCATGCAGCTCCGTGCCGCGCGACGCTCAGAAGCCGAAGCCGCTCCGCTCCCTCGCGACCTCAGCCCTCTCGCGGGGGCTGCGCGGCTCGATGGCGGGCGCGGGCGCGGCGGCTCGGCTCGCGGGGGGCGCCCTGCAGAAGCTCGTCTCGTCGTCCGAGACGGCGCAGGCCATCGACGCGCGCACCCGCGCCGTCCTCGCGAGCCGGCTGCGCGACGAACTCGGGGAGCTCAAGGGGCTCGCCATGAAGGCCGGCCAGCTGGCGAGCTACATGGACTTCGCGATGCCCTCGGGCGCGCGCCGGATCCTCGCCGAGCTGCAGGACCGGACCGTCGGCATGGCGCCCGACGTCGCCGCCCAGGTCGTCCGCGAGGAGCTCGGGGCTCCGCCCGGGGAGCTCTTCGCCGAGTGGGACGAGAGCCCCTTCGCGGCGGCCTCCATCGGCCAGGTTCACCGGGCGCGCCTCGCCGACGGGCGCGAGGTCGCGGTGAAGGTGCAGTACCCGGGCATTGACCGCGCCATCGCCTCCGACCTGAAGAGCGTCGGGGCGCTCGACGCCATCGGCGGGCTCGTCTTCCGCGGCCTCGAGCGGGGCGCGGTGCTTCGCGAACTCTCCGACCGGCTCGCCGAGGAGTGCGACTACCGGCACGAGGCCGAGAGCCAACGGGAGTTTCGGCGACTCTTCTCGGACCGGCCCGAGATCGTCGTCCCCGCGGTCGTGGCCGAGCGCTCGACGCGGCGGCTCTTGACGACCGAGCTCGTGCACGGCCGCCGCTTCCAGGAGTTCGCGCGGGAGGCCTCGCAGGAGGAGCGCAACCGCGCGGGCGAGCTCATCTGGGACTTCGCCTTCGGCGCCATCTACCGCTGGGGCATCTTCAACGCCGATCCGCACCCGGGGAACTACCTCTTTCTCGAGGGCGATCGCGTCTGCTTCCTCGACTTCGGCTGCGTGAAGCGCTTCCCCGACCGGCTCGTGGCGGCCTGGAAGCGGCTCATCCCCGCCTGCGTGCGGGGCGACCGCGCCACATTCGACGCGCTCGTCGGCGAGTTCGGCTTCGCGCCGAACCCGGCGAGTTACGACTACGACTACCACCACCGGATGACCCTCTGCGTCTACGAGCCGTTCCGCGAGGATCGGACCTTCCGCTTCACCCACGAGTACGTCCGCAAGACCTGGGAGGTCCTCGTCCTCGAGAACCCGAACAAGACGCGAATGAACCTGCCGAAGGACTGGCTCTTCGTGAACCGGCTCCAGTGGGGGCTCTACGCCGTCCTCGCCGAGCTCGGCGCCGAGTCGAACTGGCACCGGCGCCTCTGGCCGCTGCTCGATCACGGCAGCGCCTCGGCCACCGGGAGCTGAGCGAGCGCTTGCCTGGCGCCCGATCTCGGGGTTAGGCGCCGTGCATGAATTACCGAGCCTGAATGTCATATGGGGAAGCGATGATGATCTCCATGGGACAGCACGTGGATGATGAGGTGGTGGAGCAGATACGAAAGCGGTATCAGATGCTGAGACCGGCCCTGGATGAGCGGCAGGTTCGATTGTGGGTGGCGGCAGAGGCAGAGGCATTGGGGCACGGAGGGATGGCGGCCGTGACGCGAGCGACCGGCATTCTTCACAAGCGCATCCTGGCGGGGCGGCGGGATGTCCGATCGGGAGCGCATCTGGCGGCCAGCGAGGCGGGAGCGAAGCACCCTCGACGCATTCGTCGGCCTGGTGCCGGGCGCAAGAAACTGACCGAGAAGGACCCGACGCTGCTGAAGGATCTCGAGAGCCTGGTGGCACCCGAGACCCGCGGCGATCCGCAGTCGCCGCTACGGTGGACCTGCAAGAGCGTTCGCCGGCTGTCAGTGGAGTTGGGATCGATGGGTCACCAGGTGAGTTGGGTGAAGGTCGCGAAGCTCCTCAAGGAGTTGGGCTACAGCCTCCAGGGCACCCGCAAGACACGGGAGGGGACGAACCATCCCGACCGCAATGCCCAGTTCGAGCACATCAACGGCCAGGCAAAGGCGTTCCAGAAGCGCGGTCAGCCGGTGATCTCGGTGGACACCAAGAAGAAGGAGTTGGTGGGCGACTTCTCCAACAAGGGGCGGGAGTGGCAGCCCTCGGGACAGCCCGAGGAGGTTCGCGTTCACGATTTCATCGACGAGAAGCTGGGGAAGGCAATTCCCTACGGCGTCTATGACGTGGGGCGAAACGAGGGATGGGTCAGTGTAGGCATCGACCACGACACCTCGGAGTTCGCCGTAGAGACGATCAAGCAGTGGTGGCGCAGGATGGGGGCACGAGCGTATCCAGCCGCCCGGGAGCTTCTCATCACAGCCGACGGTGGCGGCAGCAACGGCCACCGGACCAGGCTCTGGAAGCTTGCCCTCCAGGGCCTGGCTGATTCGACGGGGCTCACGATGACCGTCTGCCACTACCCTCCCGGCACCAGCAAGTGGAACAAGATCGAGCACCGCCTGTTCTCCCACATCACCGCGAACTGGCGTGGACGGCCGCTCGAGAGCGTCGAGACCGTCGTCAATCTCATCGGCAACACCAGCACCGCGGCGGGGTTGCGAGTACGAGCCGCGAAGGACGCGCATCGCTATGGCACTGCCAAGCAAGTCAGCCAAGATGAACTTCGCTCCATCTGCCTCGCGCGCGCACGCTTCCATGGCGACTGGAACTACACCATTTCCCCTCGCGCCGGATTCGCGTAACACATGAAATTCGACTCCGTAATTTCTGCACGGCGCCTTAGCCTCGCGGCCCCGTTCTCGCAGGAGGCCTCTCGATGCAGCTCGATACCCGCACGCTCCAGTTCCCGGCCGGCGACGGCCCGCTGCCGGCCTTCGTCGCGCGGCCCGTCGCCGCGAAGGAACCCTTGCCGGCGGTGATCGTCGTCCAGGAGATCTGGGGCGTCGATCCCCACATCGAGGACGTCGCGCGCCGAATCGCCGCGGCGGGATACGTCGCCTTCGCGCCCGACCTCTTCTCGCGCGGCGGCATGCGGCCCGCGGCGCTCGCCCACCCGCGGCTCGAGGCCGCGAAGGGCTTCCTCAACTCGCTCGATCACTCGCTCTGGGCGAGCGTCATCGATCCCCAGAAGCGCGGGCCCTTGATGGAGAAGCTGCCCGCTGCCGATCGGGCGCCGCTCGCCGAGACCATCGGCGCGCTCTTCTCTCCCGAGCGGATGGCGCAGGCGCCGGCCTACCTCCAGGATCTCCGCGCCGCCGCTGCCTTTCTGCGCGCCCAGCCGTTCTGCGCGGGGCGCAAGGTCGGCGCGGTCGGCTTCTGCATGGGCGGCGGCCTCGCGGCCTCGCTCGCGACGGTCGACGCGGAGCTCGCGGGCGCCGTCGACTTTTACGGCCAGCCCCCTCCCGCCGAGAAGCTGTCCTCGATCCGCTGTCCCATCCTCGGCCTCTTTGGGGAGGACGACCCGAGGCTCGTCTCGCAGCTCCCCGCCTTCGAGGAGAACATGAAGAAGGCGGGAAGAGAGCTCGAGCTGCGCGTCTACCCGGGGGCGCCACACGCCTTCTTCAACGACACGCGGCCGTCGTACCGGCTCGAGGCGGCCCGCGACGCCTGGGCGCGGACGCTCTCGTTCTTCGCCCGCAACCTCGCCTGAAGGCGGGAGGCATCCTCTCGAGCGTCAAGGGGAGCCTCGTCGTCGATCCCTGGACGACGTCCCGGGCGATGCGCTCGAGCTCCACTTTTCGCCCGACGCGGCGCTCTGCGCGCCGAGCCACGGCATCACCCCGACGAGCTGCCCGACCGTGTCGATCGGCGGCAGCCTCGCGGTGCGGCTCGGCAAGCTCGGGATCCGACGGCCGCTTCGCCCCCGTTCGCCCTGGCAGCCGCCGGGGCGCTCCTTGAGCCCCCACCGGCTCCCGGGCTATCTCTGGATCCAAGGTGGCCTCTCCCTCGCCAGCGGCGAACGACGCCCAGATCGTCGATCGGCTGGTGGCCGCGACGGCGCAGCGGCAGCTCTACCGGATCCGCGGGCGAGACGGCGGTTCGCAGGCGCTGCTCCTCTTGCCGCGCGCCTTCGCCTCCGCTCCGGGCTGGGCGGAGCGGCTCAGCGCGCTCGCGCTACAGGGCGGAGGGCTGCGGCCTGGCGGGGCGATCCCCTTCACGCGGGCGGGAGCGGTCGCGGACGCCGCGGCGCTGTCGCGGCCCTGGCTCGACGGCATCGGGGCGCGAACCTTCGCGAAATCGAAGGTCGACGGGCTGCCGCCGCTGCTCGTCGTGCTCGCGCTCGTCGACGCCGCCACCGCGCTCGCCGAGCTCCACGCGGCCGGCCTCCGCCACGGTGGGGTCGCGCCCGAGAGCGCCATCCTCGGGAGCGACGGGCGGCTCGTGCTCGTCGACATCGGGCTCTGGCCGGCGCTCACCGGCAAGCCGGGGAGCGAGGCGCAGGACATTCGCGACTTCGGCCGCATGGCCTATCGCTGGCTCGCGGGCCGCGACGTGCCCGGCGACCGGGACGAGCCGCCGCCCGCGGATCTGCCGCCGCCGTCGCGGCTCGACCGGCGCGTGCCGGCGCAGGTCGATCCCCTCGTCCTCCGGGCGCTTCGGGCGGGGGGCAGCCGCGGGCTCGCGCGAAGCGGCGAGCTCGTGCAGGGGCTGCGGCAGGTGCTGCGCGCGGCGGGGGCCGCCGTCTCCCCGGCAGACATCGTCAGCTGGGCGCAGAAGCACCCGTCGGAGGTCGCGCCATCGGCCGGCGTCTCTGCCTTGCTCTCGCCCGGTCAGGCCGTCGTCTGGGGCCCCCTCGTCGAGAAGGCGGCCTCCGGGACGCCGGAGCTCCCGTTCGACGGCGAGCCCGACACGGTGCGCGACGTCCCCGTGATCCCCATCGCGCCGTCGCTACGGCCGCCGCGGCTGGAGCCCTTCCGGAGCGCGGTCGAGGCGCCGGCCCCCTCGGAGCCGTCGCGGCCGTCGCTCGCGGGCGCGACCCACGTCTCCCACACCTCGGCCTCGGTGGTCGCCGAGCGGCGCCGCGATCGCTGGCGGCGCTTCGGCGGTCTCTTCCTCGCGCTCGCCGCCGCCGGCGGCGCGCTGGCCGTCTACGCGACGGTCTCGGGGCGCCCGCGGCGAGGGATGCACGAGGCGGCGCCGAGCCCGGCCGCGCTCCTCGAGCCGCCCGCGCCGGCGAGGATCGCGCCGCCCCCGACTCCGCCGCCCCCGCAGTACCAGCCACCTCCCTTGCCGGTGTACGACGAGCACGCGCCGCCCCCGCGGCCGAAGCCGAGCGCGGCCGAGAAGCGGGCCGGGCGGGAGCGGGCCGAGCGGCGCGCCTTCGGCCGCGGGGCCTTCCTCTCGGTCGAGGCCAGTCGCGTGGCGCGCGTCGTGCTGGACGGCCACGACACCCACCGGTTGACGCCGCTGCGCCGCTTGCCGATCGCGCCCGGACCCCACCGGCTGCGGCTCGTCGGCGCGCTGGGCCACGGCAGCGCCGAGTTTCGTTTCGTCGCCCGCAAGGGGCGCGAGGTCTACCGCTATGGAAACCTCGCAGAGTGAGATCGAGGTCGCGCTGGTCGAGGACCAGCCGCCCTTGCTCAAGAACCTCGTCAAGCTGCTCTCCGCCTTTCCCGAGCTGCACGTGCAGGCCACTTACGCGACCGGCGAGGAGGCCGCGCGCGGGCTCGTCGAGCGGCCCCCCGAGGTGGTCTTGCTCGACCTCGAGCTGCCCGGGATGGACGGCATCGGCGTCATCCGCGAGGTCAAGCCGAAGCGGCCCGAGATCGCCATTCTCGTGCTCACCACCTTCGACGACGAGGCCAAGGTCTACGAGGCCGTGACCGCCGGTGCCTCGGGCTACCTCGTCAAGCGCGTCGCCATCGAGCGGATCGTCGCGGCGATCCGCGAGGTCAGGGAGGGTGGCTGCGTCATCGAGTCGGCGATCGGCCGCCGCTTCTGGAACTACTTCCAGAGTCTCGGCCGGCCCGCGGCGGCGGTCGACCCGTTCGGCCTCTCCTCCGCCGAGCGCCAGGTGCTCCAGTTCGTCGCGAAGGGGCTCTCGAACGCCGAGGTCGGGCGCGCCCTGCAGATCGAGCGGCGCACCGTCCGCACCCACCTCCTGCACATCTACGAGAAGATGGGCGTCCACTCCCACGTCGAGGCGGTGGTCAAGGCGCTGCAGGCGGGCCTCGTCGAGCCCTGAGAGCGTCGCCCGCTGCGGAGGGGACCCTGACGTGCCTGTCAGACCGAGGCCCGCGGGCGGCGTCAGTGATCTCGCCAACTGCGCGGAATCCCGAGCCGTGAACGCTGGCATGGCCGCTGCGTCACAGGAACGTGGAAGGACCCCACGAGAAGACGAGGTCGGCCATGCGCGAGCCCGTTCACTGCCACTTCTGCCGCGGCGAGGTTGAGTTCCCCGCCGCCGTCTGCCCCCACTGCGGCGGCCCGATCGTCGAGGGCGGCGCCGAGCCCGTGATCGGGCGCGGGCCGAGCCACGCCCAGAACGACGACGGCCTCGAGATCTCCTTCGACGACGAGGCGGGCGAGGGCTTCGAGATCCTGCCCGTCGGCGTGGACGACGGCACGCTGTTCGATCGGCCGGCTCCCCGCGCCGATCCCGCCGGGAAGCCGCGGCCGCCGCCGCTCAAGATCGGCCGGGCGTGACGGACTCTCAGTCCAGCTTGTACTTCTGGATCTTGTAGAGCAGGTTCGAGCGCGAGATGCCGAGCTCGCGGGCGAGGCGCGAGCGGTTGTTGCGGGTCCGCTCGAGCCCCTGCGCGATCACGTCGCGCTCGACCGCCTCGAGGGCCGAGCGGAGCCGCCCCGCCTTCGAGCCGATCTCCTCGCGATCCGGCCCCTCGTCCTGCGGCCGGAAGCGCGAGGAGAGGAGGTCCGGGGTGAGGACCGCGTGGTCGGTGCCGAGCACCAGCATCCGCTCCATCTCATTCTGCAGCTCCCGCACGTTGCCAGGCCAGTCGTGTTGCACGAGCGCGCCGAGCGTCTCGGCCGAGAGCTGCTTCGGCGGCACGCCCCGCGCGAGCGAGAGCTTCCGGAGGAAGTGCTCGGCGAGGAGCGGAACGTCCTCGCGCCGCTCGCGCAAGGGCGGGACGCGGACGCGGATGACGTTGATCCGGTAGTAGAGATCCTGTCGGAACTGGCCCGAGGACGTCATCGCCTTCAGGTCCTTGTGGGTGGCGGCGATGATGCGCACGTCGACCTGGCGCGGCTCGGTGCCGCCGACCGGCGTGAAGATGCCCTCCTGGAGCACCCGCAGGAGCTTGACCTGGAGCGCCGGGCTCATGTCCCCGATCTCGTCGAGGAAGAAGGTCCCGCCGTCGGCGATCTCGAAGAGCCCCTTTTTGTCCTGAATGGCGCCGGTGAACGACCCGCGCAGGTGGCCGAAGAGCGCGCTCTCGAGCAGCTCGTCGTTGAAGGCAGAGCAGTTCTGGACGACGAACGCCTTCTGGGCGCGCGGGCCGTTCGCATGGATGGCGCGCGCGACCAGCTCCTTGCCGGTCCCGGACTCGCCTTCGATGAGGACCGTGGCGTCCGAGGGGCAGACCTTCTCGAGCAGACGCACGAGCTCCGCCATCGGCTCGCTCGTGCCGACGAGCTCTCCGAAGCGCTGTGCCCCGCGCCGCGGTTGCGACGCGAGCGTCACCTCGCCCACCGCGAGCTCGAGCAGATCGGAGAGACGCGTCTCGTCCGTGGGCGAGAGGACGGGGAGCTTCTCGATCGCGCGATCGAGGTTCGTCGAGACCGCCCCCAAGGTCACCTCGGCGAGCTTGAGCTTGAGCGTCTCGGCGTCGGCGCCGGTGGGCTGGCGGCGGGCATAGCCCTCGACGAAGACGGTGCCGCAGCCCTCGCCGTCGATCGAGATCGGCGCGCCGAGCACCTCGAAGCCGAGGTGGCAGTCGTGGCAGGCGGGGCTGCGAAGCTTGCCCTGGCCGGCGGCCTTCTCGGAGAGGACCCTGACCGACTGCGAGCAGCGGCTGTAGCCCTCCTTGGCGAAGAGGGAGAGCCGGCAGAAGTCGTTCTGCGGCGGGACGATGGTCTCCTCCGTGCGGCCCACGACGCGGCCCGTTGGGTCGGCGAAGGAGAGCTCGAGGCCGAACCACTTGCGGATGACGTCCTTCAAGAGGACGAGCGAGTGCAGCCTCTGGAGTCGTTCGAAGTCGAGCACGTCGGGCGATGGTAGCACGCGGCTCGCCGGGATCGTGGAGGCATGGAGTCGCCTGGCCATGCTAGAGTTTCCTCGTCCCGAATGAGGCCCACTCTCCCCAGTCCCCCGCCTGCGGAGCTTCCGGGGATCGGCACGCTCCTCGGCCCCTATCGCCTCGTCGATCGGATCGGCGCCGGCGGGATGGGCGAGGTCTTCCTCGCCGAGCACCAGCAGCTCGGCCGCAAGGTGGCGGTGAAGTTCCTCCGGCCGGAGTACGCCCGGCGGCCCGACCTCGTGCGCCGCTTCTTCCAGGAGGCCCGCGTCGTCAACCAGATCGACCACGAGAACATCGTCCAGATCTTCGACTTCGTCGAAGGCCCGCTCGACCTCTGCTACCTCGTGATGGAGTTCCTCGTCGGCGGGGACCTGGCGAAGCTCCGGGAGGAGGGGCCCTTCGCGGTCGGCCGCGCCGTGGCCGTCGCCTCGCAGGTGGCCGATGCGCTCGGGGCGAGCCATCGACGCAAGGTGATCCACCGCGACCTGAAGCCCGAGAACGTCTTCATCGTGCGGCGTCCGGGGAGAGGCGAGGTGGTGAAGCTCCTCGACTTCGGGCTCGCGAAGCTCTCGGAGAGCATGGCGGGGGAGGGGGCGATGAGCCAGCCAGGCCTCGTCGTCGGGACCCCCGACTTCATGGCGCCCGAGCAGGCCGCTGGCAAGACGGTGGACGGGCGCGCCGACATCTACGCGCTCGGGCTCTTGCTCTACTGGATGCTCTGCGACGACGTGCCCCACCGGGGGGGCACGCCCACCGAGACCCTGATCCAGCGCGCCACCCGGCCGCCGCCGCCGTGCCCCGAGCGGACGAGCTCGGGGGAGCTCGTTCCGGCGCCGCTCGGCGAGCTGATCGACCGCTGCCTCGCGCGCGAGCCCGCCGATCGGCCCGCGAAGATGGAGGAGGTGGCGCGAGTCCTGGCCGAGCTTGCCGGCTCGGTCTCGGCGCGCCCGCGGGCTCGCCGGCTGCCGTGGGCCGTGGCCGGCTTGGTCGCCGCGGCGGCGCTCGCGGTCGTGGCGGCCAGCAGGTGGCGACCGGTCCGCAGCGGCGCCCCCATCCCTGCCGGCTCGCCTTCGGGCGCCGCCGTCCCGGCAGTTCGGGCCCCGGCGAGCGCGCCCCCCCCGAGGGTGTCCCCGCCCGCGGCGGTGGGCGCGCTCCCTGCGTTTCAAGCGACGGCCCCGCTGCAAGTCGTCCCAGCCCCGAAACCGAAGCCGAAGCCGAGCCGCGCCGCCGCCTCGGCTCGCCCGCGGCGTCGCGCCGTGCACGCGCCCCAGCCGTTGCGGGGGCCGTCGGCCTCGCCCGACGCGCCGAACCCCGACGCCCTCCTGCTCCCCCAATGAGCCTCCTCGTCGCCCTCCTCCTCGCCGCGGGTCCCCAGGATCACGAGCGGGCGCACGCGCTCATCCGGGAGGCGACCCTCGACTACAAGGCGGGCGACTTCGATGGCGCGCTCTCGGTCTTCACGAGCGCCTACAAGCTCGAGCCCGCGCCCGAGCTGCTCTTCGACCTCGGCCAGTGCCATCGTGCGCTGCAGCATTGGGAGCGCGCCGCCTTCTTCTACCGGGGCTATCTGGACGAGCGCTGCCGCGACAGCTCGTGCCCGGAGGTGCAAGCGCTGCTCGCGGACGTGACGGCGCGGGCCCGGCCGACGAAGGAGGAGGCGCGAGTCGAGCAGCGGGCGCCGCTGGAGCTTCCCGCCCCGCTGCCCGCGACCACCATCCTCGTGATGGCGCCGCCGGAGTCGCCGCGGCCGGTCCACCACCCGCGCAGGGCGTTCTGGTGGCTCGGTGGGGGTGCGCTGGTGGCGGGCGCGGCCTGGGGGATCGCCGGCGGAGAGGTGCTGGCCTTGCGGGGCCAGGACGCGGCCATCGGCCGGCCGCTGAACCAGGGACCCGAGTCCGCGACCCTCTCCGGCTGGGCGATCGCCTCGGACACGGCGATGGCGCTGACCCTGGGCCTGCTCGTCGCCTCGGTGATCGGGTGGTGAGGTGTGCCTTCGCCTGCGCGCTCGTCGGCCTCGGCGGCTGCACGCTCTTCGATCCGATCGGCCTCGAGTGCGTCTCGGACACGAACTGCTCCCCGAACGGCACCTGCGTCGCGTACCGCTGCGTCTACCCGGGGGGCGGCCCCGACGCGGGCCCGACGATCCCCGACGCCGGAAGCTGGCGCGTCACCATCCTCGCGGGCGCTCCCGACGGCGGCGCCGGGTTCGCGGACGGCGTGGGGACAGCGGCGAGCTTCTTCGGCCCCTCCGCCGTGGCGCTCGACCCCACGGGGCGGCGGCTCTACGTGGCCGACACCGGGAACGCCGCCGTCCGGGTCATCGACCTGGGGACCAAGGCGGTCACGACGCTCTCCACGGGCGGATTCACGCTCGATTCCCCGCTCGGAGTCGCGATCGACGATCAAGGGACCCTCTACGTCTCCGACGAGCAGCGCGCGTGCGTGGTCCTGTTCTCCCCGGGCGGCGCGTTCCAGGAGGTCGCCGGCAGCTGCGATGGGACGATCCTCTCCTGCCAGGACACGAACGAGCACTATCCGAGCGACCAGACGGCCGCGACGCTGAACGCGCCTTCGGGAATCGCCGCCTGGGCAGGAGGGCTGCTCGTCGCCGACGAGGGCAACTCGCTCGTCCGGTATGCCTCTCCGTACAGCGGCAGCCCGCCCGCCGAGACATGGCTCGTGGGCACGTTCGCGGGCATCCTCGGCACCATCGGAAGCACCGGCCAGGCCTGTGGGGGCGTCGTCAATTTCGACTGCGGCCAGAGCGTGACTGGCGCCGGCTCGCTCGAGAGCCCGGTCGCGGTCGCCGCGGTCGGCGGGAGCGACGGTGGAACGTCCGAGATCTTCATCGCGGAAGGCTGCGGGATTCACGCGGCGTTGGTCAACGGAACGGCCTGCCAGCTCTCGCCCTACGCCGGAGGGCCCTGCTCGGTGATCCGTGGCGAGGCGTCGCTGCTCTCCGGGCCGAAGGGACTTGCTGCCTCCGTGCAGCCCGGCGGCATCGTCCTCTACGTCTCCGACACGGACGACCACCGGATCGTCGCCTTTCCAGCCGCCGGGAGCGCGCCGGTACCGGTGGCCGGCAACGGCCTCGCCGGCCTGCTGCCAGGGCGGGGCGATCAGGCCGAGCTGAGCAAGCCCTGGGGGATTGCGGTCGCCTCCTCTGGAACGACGCTCTACGCCGCGGATCACGACGGAAACCTGGTCTGGGAGATCGACGCACAATGAGACGAACCTCTCTCTTCGCGCTCGCCGCCCTCGCGGCCTGCGTCCCTTCCTCGGGCGCGTTCGACGGCGGCGGTTCGAGCGGCGGCGGCTCGACCGGAGGTGGCGGGAGCAGCGGTGGTCCGAGCGGGGGCGGGACGGACGCGGGTGCGTGGGTCGTCTCGACGCTCGCGGGCGGCGGCGGAAAGGGGCTGCGGGACGGCCGGGGCCGCACGGCGTTGTTCGATCAACCCACGGCCGTGGCGCTCGACGGGCAGGGTCACCTCTACGTCGCCGACACCGGCAACGGCGTCGTGCGGCAGATCGACCTTTCGACCGGCGACGTCTCGACCCTCGCGCCGCAGCCCTCCTGGGACACCACGGCCCCGCCGCCCGTGTTCGGCCGACCGACTGGGGTGGCGGTCGATTCCCAGGGGGACGTCTTCGTCTCCGACCCCGCGCACCAGTGCCTCTGGCGGCTGGACCCCACGGGCGTTGGGACGGTCTATGCCGGCATCTACGACGGCGGCGTGCAGGATTGCAGCGACGCGTCCCCCGGTTCGGCCTTCGGCGCCCAGTCGGCCTCGATCAGCGCACCGTCGGGCCTCGCCGTCGCGGACGGGGGCGTCCTCTTCTTCGGGGACGTGAGCGCCCAGGAGATCCGCTGGACGGACGGGACGCTGGTCGGGAGTCTCGCCGGGGAGGGGGACTACCGGGGAACGGACGACGGGGCATGCGCCGAGAACTTCGTCTGCGGTCAGCCGGTCGCGCCGCCGCCCTATCAGCCCGCCCCCGCAATCACCCGCTTCGACGGCCCGACGGCCGTGGCGGAGGCGCCGAACGGCGATCTGTTCGTGACGGACACGGGCAACTGCGCCGTCCGCTGGATCCGCTCGCCGTCCACCGGCGCGTGCGAGGTCCTCACGTTCGCGGGGGCGGGCGGCTGCTCCACGAGCAGCGTGCTCCAGTCTCCCGCCGGGGTGGCCGTGGGACCCGACGGGCGCGTCTACGTCGCGGACACGGGTGACGATCGCATCGTCTCGTTCGATCCGGTCGAGGCGCCGCCGCGGCAGCCGACCGTGATCGCCGGCGGCCAGCTCGGCTCGGCCGATGGCGTCGGAACGGCGGCCTCGTTCGCGGGCCCGGCGGGGTTGGCCGTCGACTCGCTCGGACGAATCTACGTCGCGGAGCCCGGCAACGACGCGATCCGCCTGCTCGCCCCGCCCTGAATTCAGGGAATCGTGGCGACGATGGCCGTCTGAGTGAGCTGGGTCCGATAGCCCTGGAGCGGCATGTAGGCGGGGCCGCTGAGGACCGAGCCGTCCTCGGAGTAGACGGAGCCGTGGCACGGGCAGGTGAAGGTGTGGGTCGAGGGATCGAGGGGGTTCACGGTGCAGCCGGCGTGGGTGCAGATGGCCTGGAGCGCCTCGGCGTTCGCGGCGTCGAGCCGGACGATCGCGACCGGGACCGTCCCGCTCGTCGCCTCGACCTGGACGAAGATCGACCCGCCGGGGCTCTCGAGCTCCGGGTAGCTTGCGAAGTCGAACGAGTAGCTGTTCGACGGGGCGTTCGGGATCACGGTCGACCCGCCCAAGGGGCCGCAGCCGGCGAGCTCCAGCGCCCGTGGTGCGATGAGGGCGGTCGCGGCCGCGCGGGCGGAGAGCCCGAGGAAACGGCGGCGTCCAAGGCAACCCTGGCAGCGCCCGGGAGAGGCTCTCGAGTCGGAGTTTGCCATCGGTCCGGATCGATACCACGGCATCGCCGGGGGAAGAACGGGCAGCCGGGCGAGCCGTGCCGCGTGGTAGAACGGTCGGCGATGGCCAAGCGTTCCAAGAAGTCGGCGCCCGCGCCCTGGGTCGGCGTGATCATGGGGAGCCGCAGCGACCTCGCGGTCATGCAGGGGGCGCTCGACACGCTGCGCGAACTCGGGATTCCGCACGAGGCGCGAGTCGTCTCGGCTCACCGGACGCCCGACTGGATGGCCGAGTACGCGAAGGCCGCCGAGGGGCGTGGGCTCGAGGTCCTCGTGGCGGCGGCCGGCGGCGCGGCCCACCTTCCGGGCATGGTGGCCTCGCACACGCTCGTTCCGGTGCTCGGGGTGCCGATTCCGGCCACGGCGCTCGGCGGCCTGGACGCGCTGCTCTCGATCGTCCAGATGCCCGGTGGCGTGCCCGTCGGGACGCTCGCGATCGGCCGGCCGGGGGCGATCAACGCCGCGCTGCTCTCGGCCGAGATCGTCTCCCTTCGCCACCCCGAGGTGCGCGAGCGGCTGCGTCGCCTTCGCGCGGCGCGCGCCCGCGAGATCCTCGGCGCACGGGAGATCTGAATGGCGATCCTTCCCGGCGCGACGATCGGCTTCCTCGGGGGCGGGCAGCTCGGGCGGATGGCGGCGATGGCGGCCCGCTCGCTGGGCTATGGCGTCGCCGTGCTCGACCCGGACCCCCGCTGTCCCGCGGCGGCGATCGCCGACCGCTGCGTGGCTGCCTCCTTCGACGACGAGGCGGCCGCCGACGAGCTGGCGCGCGGCTGCGCGGTCGTCACCTACGAGATCGAGCGGATCGCGCCGGCGGCCCTCGCGCGTGCGGCTGCGCGGGCGCCGCTCCGGCCGTCCCCGCGGCTGCTCGAGCTCGTGCAGGATCGAGCCCGTCAGAAGCGCTGGCTCCGGGAGCAGGGCTTCCCCGTGGGGCCTTACGCCGAGGCCCGCTCGCCGGCGGAGGCGCTCGCGGCGGCGCTTTCGCTCGGCGGGTCGCTCCGGTTCAAGGCCTGCCAGGGAGGCTACGACGGCCGGGGCCAGGCGCGAGCCGAGGGCGAGGCCGAGGCCGCGCGGGCCTTCGGCGAGATCGGCGGCGTCCCCTGCGTCGCCGAGCGGGAGCTCGACCTCGCGGCCGAGCTCTCGGTGCTCGTGGCGAGACGGCCGGCGGGGGAGACGCGGCTCTTCCCGGTCGCGCGCAACTGGCACGAACACGGGATCCTGCGCGTGTCGGTCCTGCCGGGCGAGCTGCCCGGGGACGTCGCGGAGCGGGCCCGCTCGATCGCGAGGGCGATGGCCGAGCGGCTGGGCCTCGAGGGGCTGCTCGCCGTCGAGTTCTTCTGGACGAAGGGCGGCGAGCTCTTCGTGAACGAGCTGGCGCCGCGGCCCCACAACACCTTCCACGCCACCGAGGCGGCCTGCCCGACGAGCCAGTTCGAGCAGCTCGTCCGCGCCATCTGCGACCTGCCGCTCGGCGCCACCGAGCCCGCGCGCCCGACGGCCCTCGTCAACCTGCTCGGCGATCTCTGGCTCGCCGCCTCGCCGCCGGACCTTCCCGGGGCGCTCGAGCTGCCGGGCGTCCGGCTCCACCTCTACGGAAAGGAGCCGCGCCGGGGGCGCAAGATCGGCCACCTGCTCGCGGAGGCGGAGACGAGCGCGGCGGCGCTCGAGCTCGTCCGCGAGGCCGCCGCACGCCTCTCCCCCGCGATGGCGGCCGAGCTTCCCCCGGGGCTCTGATCCGAACGGCCGATGGTCGAGACGAACGAGCGTCACGCCGGCCATTCCCACGGACAGGGGCCCTCGCGGCCGGCCGAGATCGGCTCGCTGCTGGCGGCGCTCGCGGTGACGCTCTTCATCATGCTCGTCGAGGGGGTGGGCGGGATCCTCTCCGGGAGCCTCGCCCTGCGGGCGGACGCCGGCCACATGCTGACGGACGCCTCGGCGCTCCTGCTCTCGCTCGGCGCCGTCTGGCTCGCGACGAGGCGGCCGGACGTGCGCCGGACGTTCGGCTACTACCGACTCGAGATCCTCGCGGCGGCGCTCAACGGGATGGCGCTCGTCGGCATCGCGATCTTCATCCTCTGGTCGGCCTGGCACCGGCTGCGCGGCCGGCCGGTCATCGACACCCGAACCATGCTGGTCACGGGCGGCGCGGGGCTGGTCGCGAACCTCTCCGGCTTCTGGTTCCTCGCGCGCGCGCACGTGAGGAGCCTCAACGTCCGGGCGGCGCTGCTCCACCTCGCGGGCGACCTGCTCTCGTCGCTGGGCGTCGTCGTGGCGGCGCTCGTGATGGCCTGGACCCGGCTCTGGCTGATCGACCCGATCCTCTCGGCGGTGATCGCGCTCGTCATCGTCTACGGGGCGGTGCGGTTGCTCGCCGAAGCGGTCGACATCCTGCTCGAGGCCGTCCCGGGCCACCTCGATCTCGCGGAGATCCTCTCGCACATGGAGCGGGCCGAGGGCGTGCTGGCCGTCCACGACCTCCACCTCTGGACGATCTCGAACGGGATGTACGCGCTCTCCGCCCACCTCGTCGTGCGGGGGCACGACGCGCGGCAGAACGACGCGATCCTGACGGCCGTCAAGACCGAGCTCCATGAGGCCTTCGGCATCTCGCACACGACGCTGCAGATCGAGAGCGAGCGTTACGAGCACGTCGAAGAGGTGCACTGAAGGTCGGGCGCTCGCTCCGCCGCCCCGGCGAAGGTCGTCTGTCAGACCGTTCTCCTAATTTACCGTCCATGTCCTCGGGCGTGATCGTCTTCGACATCGAGACCGTGCCGGACACCGAGCTGGGAGGGGCGCGGCGCGAGCGGGAGCGCGGCGAGGGCGATCCCTTGCCGAAGATCCCGTTCAACCGCGTGGTGCTCGTGGGCGCCGCGACGCTCTCGGGCGACGGCGATGGCTACCGGCTCGAGACCTTGGACGTCCTGTCGGGTTCCGAGCCCGAGATGCTCGCGTGCTTCTGGCGGCTCGCCGAGGGGAAGCGGCTCGTCAGCTTCAACGGGCGCCGCTTCGATCTGCCGGTGCTCGAGGCGCGCTCGCTCCGCCACGGCCTCGCGGTGCCCTGGTACTTCCGCGACCGGGAGCTGCTCGAGGGGCCAGAGCGCCACTTCGACCTCCTCGACTTTCTCTCGAACGGCGAGCCCCGCAACCGGGCCAAGCTCGACGACTACTGCAAGCTCGTCGGGCTCCCGGGGAAGATGGGCGTCGACGGTTCGCAGGTGGCGGACCTCTTCGCGAGCCAGCGGGTCGAGGAGCTGTCGGCTTACTGCGCGACCGACGTCCTCCAGACGCTCGGGCTGTTCTTGCGCGTCGAGAAGCTCCGGGGCGCGCTGCAGCCGCAGGGCTACCGCGAGCTCCTCCGGGGCGTGCGCGACGAGATCGAGCGGCGGGTCGAGGAGCGCGCCGGCCTCGAGCGGGAGCGGCTGCGCGCGTTCCTGGTCCAGAGCGAGCCCTTCTGGGCGATGGCCTAGATCCCGCGCGCCCTCAGGCACGCCCCAGCGCCGCGAGGACGTGCGGCGCGGCCCAGCTCGAGATCCCGTAGATCGAGAGCTGCGGGTTGACGCCGAGCGAGGTCGGGAAGACCGAGCCGTCCACGACGAAGAGGTTCTCGAGCCGGTGGTGGCGCAGGTCCGAGCGGACGACCGCGCGCGCGGGATCCGAGCCCATCGCGCAGCCGCCCATCTGGTGCGCCGTGAACATCATGAGCCGGTTCGGGCCGAAGGGGGCGGCGTCCAGGGCGGCGAGATCTCTCTCCGAGGAGAGGATCACGGGCGGCTGGTGCAGGCTGCGCAGCTGCTTCGCGCCGGCGGCGAGCAGCAGGCGCGCCATGTCGTGCTGCGCGGAGCGGGCCGCCTCTTCCATTCGCGGATGGAACGGGTAGTCGAGCTTGGGCATCCCGTCGGACTTGAGCGTCACCGTGCCGCCCTCCTCGCCGGGCGCGAAGCCGTCGATGAGGAGACCGATGGTCGCGCTCGTGTGGGCGAGCTTCGCCATCTGGTCGCGCAGCTCGCGGCCGTGCGCGTCGATGGCGATCGCGGCGAGCATCGGGTGGACCGGCGCGGCCTCGAAGAAGTAGCCCATCTTCTCGCCGCGCCGGGCGAACTGGTGGCTCGAGACCGATTGGGGCGGGCCGTAGAAGCCGTCGACGGGATCGTCGAAGAGCGCCACCATCGCGACGACGGGGTGGAGGAAGGTGCGGCGGCCCACCTGGCCGCTCTCGTTGCCGAGCTTCGAGCGGAGCAGGAGCGCCGGGTCGTTGATGGCTCCCCCCGACAGCACGCATACCTTGGGGCGAACGATCAGCCGGCGCCCGTTGGGCCAGAGCGTCTCGGGGTCGATCGCCTCGCCGTGGACCGCGACGATCCGATCGCCCTGCGCCTCGATCCGCGAGGCGCGGCAGTGGGCCCAGAGCTCGGCGCCGTGCGCGACGGCCTCTGGGATGGCCGTGATCAGCATCGACTGCTTCGCGTCGATGGGGCAGCCCATGCCGCAGTAGCCGAGGAAGCCGCAGCCGCGGACGTTGCGCCGGGTCCGCTGCCGCTCCCAGCCGAGCGCGCCGAGCCCGTCCCAGAGCTTGCCGTTGTTCCGGTTCACTCCCTCGGGCGGGACCTCCGCGATGCCGAGGTAGCGCTCGATCTCCTCCCAGTGGGGCGTCAACGCCCCCTCGGTCAGCCCCTCGACGCCGAAGACGCGGCGCCAGTGGTCGAGGACGTGGGCGGGCGTGCGGAAGCTCGTCGTCCAGTTGACGGTGGTGCCGCCGCCCACCGACCGGCCTTGCAGGACGGCGATCGAGAGGTCCGCGGTCGCCCGGTTCCCCTGCTCCTGGTAGAGCATCGGGTAGGCGGTCGCCTCCTCGAGGTCGAACTCGCGAGAGGTGTGGTGTCCTCCCTCCTCGAGCAGGACCACCTTCGCCCCCGCCTTCGAGAGGGCGCGCGCGGCGATGCCGCCGCCGGCGCCCGTGCCGACGATGGCGACGTCGCAGTCGACCTCGTGGTCCTGCGTCAGCTCCCGGGCGGCGTCGTGGATCATTTCGCGCTCCCCGCCGGGGCCGCCCGCAACGAGTCGAGGTACGCCCGGCGACTCGCGGCCGTGCCGCCGACCACCGTGCCGTCCGCCCTGGGGACGAGCGGCGGGCCAGGGTAGCCCACGGTCGAGTAGCTGCGTGGGTCGGCGTAGTAGAGCGCGGCGCAGAGCCGCTCGAGCGCCTGGAAGCCCGAGCGCCTCAAGGCCAGCCGGCTGTCTCGCCAGTCCACGAGCGCCCGGTCCTGATCCTCGGGGGAGAGGCGGGTGAAGGGACGGGTCCGGCCGTCCAGGAGGAAGGCGGCGAGAGCGCTGTCGAAGAGGCCGAGCAGCTGCTTGAAGTCCCGCTGCGTGTCCGGGTCGGCGCGCGAGAGGAGCAGGTCGGCCTTCTGCGCGACGCCGATCTCGGCGGCCGTGGGCTGATCGGCAGCGGTGCGGGGCACGATCCGGTCGGCGACGGCCGCGAGGACGCTGTACTCGGCGGGGTCGAAGAGGCGAAGCGGCTCGGCCGGCGCTGGGCGGAGCAACGTGCGCCGCAGCGCGAGCGGGATCGCCCCGGCGAGGGTGAGCCCCGCCCCGCCGATGAGGGTCCGCTTCAGGAAACCGCGCCGCGAGACGGCCACGCGGCCACTCTATCAGCTCTCGGGCGGGGCGGGCCCGAGAGCGTCGAGGACGATCGGCAGCAGCGCCGCGCGCAGCCCGAGCGCGAGCTGCTCGCCCGCGGTCAGGTAGCCGAGCGTCAGCTCGAGCAGCCGGCCCCGCCAGAGGATCGCCGTCGCGGGAAGCGAGTGGACGCCGAGCGCGCGGGCCGCCCCACGGTCCTCGGTGGCGTCGACTTGCACGAAGGAGACCCAGCCGGAGAGCGATCGGGCGACCCCGTGGAAGGCGGGCTCCATCTCGAGGCAGGGCGCGCACCAGGGGGCGCCCAGGCGAAGGACGATCGCCTGGGCGTCCCGCGCCGAGCCGGGCAGGGCGAGCGTCAGCGCGAGGAGGAGCGGCGTCATCGCCCCGAAAGTTAGGGAGCGGCCGCCCTATTCGACAATCGGAAGCCTCGACCCGGCCGGCGCGCGCGGGCCCTCGGCCGTCACCTCGGCCCAGAGCCGGGCTCTGCCCCCGATCTCGAGGTAGGCGTGGACGCCGTCGAAGAGGAGGCGCGCGCGGGGAGGGAGGCCCAGCGGCCGGGACATCCCGCTGGCGGGCGAGAACGAGACGGCGGCGATCGTGCGGTCCCCCGCCGGCGTGGGCAGCCGCACGAGGTCGATCTCGAAGGCGCCGAGCACCGAGAGGGGATCGAACAGGTAGCCGCGGTCGAACTCGATCCCCTCGAGCAGGGCGAGGGCGACCTCGGCGGCGACCTCGCGCTCGTCCCCCTGGAGCTCGTCGAAGCCCTCGAGCCGCAGGTCGACGTGCTCGAGCGGACGGGCGAGCTCGTGACCGAGGAACCGCAGGAGCCGGAAGAGCGCGTCGGAGAGCGGGGGCTCGAGCATCGCGCCGCGTGGTATACCATGGGCGGTGCCTCCGCCCCACCGCCAGTCGAAGCGAGAGCGAGGCCGGGTCGAGGCCGTTTCCTTCGACAGCGGCCTCTTGCGCGGCAACCCCTTCGACGATCCCACCGAGCGCGAGCTCCTCGTCTGGCTCCCGCCGGGCTACGACCGCGAGCCGGACCGGCGCTACGCGACGCTCTACTTCCTCGCCGGCTACACCGGCACGGGCCGCGCGTTCCTCAACTGGAGCGCCTGGCAGGAGAGCCTGCCGGAGCGGCTCGAACGGCTCGTGGCCGAGCGCCGCTGCCCGCCGTTCGTCGCGGTGATGCCCGATTGCTTCACCACCCTCGGGGGCAGCCAGTACGTCGATTCGCGCGCGCTCGGCCCCTACGAGAGCCACCTCGCCGAGGAGGTCGTGCCGCTCGTCGACGCGCGCTTCCGGACGCTCGGGAGCGCGGGGAGGGCCGTCCTCGGCAAGTCGAGCGGCGGCATCGGCGCGCTCTGGCTCGCGATGCGGCGGCCCGGCCTGTTCGCGGCGGCGGCCTCGCACTCGGGCGACTGCGCCTTCGAGATTTCGCTCGCGCAGGCCTTCCCGGGGGCGGCGGTCGCGCTCGAGCGCTGGGGCGGCGTCGAGCCGCTGCTCGCGGCGCTGCGGCGTGGCGAGCCGCCGGACGGGCGCGACATCGACCTCTTGGGAACGCTCTGCTGCGCGGCGGCCTATTCGCCCGAGCCCGCGCCCGAGCCGTGGGGCTTCTCGCTGCCGTTCGATCTCGAGACCGGCGCCACCCGCCCCGAGGTCTTCGAGCACTGGCTCTCCTTCGACCCGGTCCGTGCCGCCGCGCGCCACCGGGACGCCCTCGCCGGGCTGAAGCTCCTCTACCTCGACGCCGGCCGGTCGGACGAGTACCAGCTGCAGCTCGGCGCGCGCCTCCTCTCGCGGGAGCTCCACCGGCTCGGCGTCCCCCACCGGCACGAGGAGTTCGACGGCGGCCATCGGAACACCGCGCACCGCTACGACGTCTCGGTCCCGGCGATCTGCGAGGCGCTCGACCTCGTGGTATAGAGCGGCGCCATGTCACGCACCCGAGGCCCCGCCCCCAAGATGCCCGCCTTCGCTTACGAGGGCGACGAGCCCTTCGCCGCTCAGATTCGGAAGCTCGAGATCGCCGAGACCGTCGAGGGCATCCGGAGGCGGATCGCCGAGACCATCGGCGAACGGCGCCTCGTCTCTCCCACCACGTTGCTCGGCGAGATCGTCGGCCCCGAGAAGCAGGAGGAGGAGAACCCCGAGGATCCCGAGACGACTCAGGCGTTCGCCATGAGCTTCCTCGCGCTCTGGAACGAGGAGATGGCGAAGCTCGCGGACGACGAGGGCTCGAGCGACTGGCGGGGCGAGATCCAGCGGCTCATCGAGGCCGAGGCGAAGGAGGCCCAGAAGCCCTACGTCGCGCCGGATCGCCCTGGCCGCAACGACCCCTGCTCCTGCGGGAGCGGCAAGAAGTACAAGAAGTGCCACGGCGCCTGAGCCGGCCAAAGGCGGCTCCCCCGGGGGCTCCTACAGCTTCACGTCGAGCAGCGGATCCTTCAGCGCGCCGCGGAAGTCGTAGTGCCACCACTCCTTGCGGATCGCCGTGAAGCCCGCGGCCACCATCGCGCGCCGCAGGATCTCGCGGTGGCGCTGGGCCGCCGCGGGCACGCCCTCCGTCGCGCCCTGCCGCGCCTTCGCGTCGAAGCTGTCGAACGGCGTCGGCATCTCCACGGGCCGGCCCGCGCGGTCCACGAGCGTGAGGTCGATCGCCGCGCCGCGGTTGTGGTTCGAGCCGGTGCGCGGGTTCGCGACGAGGCCGGGGTGGGGGCAGACGCGCCAGAGCGCCCGCTGCGCCGAGAGCGGCCGGTAGCAGTCCCAGGCGAGCAGGCCATAGCCCTCGCGCGCGAGGGCGGCCTGCGCGCGGGCGAGCGCCGCGGCGACGTCCGGGCGGAGCAGGCAGCGCGACTCCGAGTAGAGCGGCCTCCCGGTCAGGTTCGCGGCGGTGGCGTAGCGGAGGTCGATCCGCAGCCCCGCGACGACGGACGTCGCGTCGACGAGCGGGGCGGCGCGCGGGGCGGCGCGCGGGGCGGCGCGCGGGGCGGAGGGCCCGGCGGCGAGGGCCGCGAGCAGGGAGAGGAGGCGCACGCGATCATCATAGATCGGCCCCGGCGGCAAGGCGCCTCCCATGGGCCGCAAGGGAAAGAAAAGGTGCCCCTCTCGAAAGAGGCACTTGACGCGGGCTTTCGGAGACGACATAACGCCACGCGCTGCTAGAGCGGACTGTTGCAGAGAGGCCGAAGCGTCAGAGCCCGCTGCTAGCTTGCACGCGCTGCTCGCGAGAGGTCTCGCGGGTGACGATCACCAACGCGCGGCGAACGGCCGCCGGGAGGCTCAAATGACGCAGGCTCAGTTCTTCACCGAGGTCGCGGAGAAGGCGCAGATCAGCAAGGCTCAGGTTCGCGAGGTCTTCGCGGGCGTCGAGGAAGTCATCAGCAAGAAGCTCAAGGCCGAGGGCAAGATTCCGCTCGGTGGGCTCGGCTACGCCAAGCTGGTCGACCGCAAGGCTCGCATGGGCCGCAACCCCCAGACCGGCGAGCCCGTGAAGATCCCGGCCAAGACCGTCATCAAGCTCATGCCCTCCAAGGTCATGAAGGACACCTTCAACAAGAAGGGCAAGAAGTAGCTCGGATCGCGCAGCCGCGCGTTCGATCGGGATAGGGGGCAGAGGCGAGTAGGTAGCCTCTGCTCCCCTCCCACTCCACCGGACGTGCGGGTCCGCATCCGGCGGTTCGGACGGTTGTAAGGTTGGCCGGCGAGCTTTGGGAAGGCCCATCTGGTCGAAGTCGCTGATGCGCAGGGCGATGTGGATGGCGAGGTGGGAGTTGAACCTCCAGCGGCGGGGGACCGCCGCCACCTGGGCCGCGGCCTTGGGGTCCAAGCCTCGGGCCCGTAATTCGCGGAAGGTGGTCGTGCCGCGCTCCCACCCGCCGCCGGACCTCGCCTCCCTTGGCGTACCAGAAGCTGTAGCCGAGGAACTTGCGGTCCTGCGGTCGCGCGACCGCTCTTCTTCTCGTTGACGCGCAGCCGAAGTTTCGCGCACAGGCCGCGCAGCGCCTGCATCACCCGCTCTCCCGCCCGCCGTGACCGCACGTATACGTTGCAGTCGTCGGCGTAGCGGACGAACAGGCGCAGGCTCGCGAGCAGCTGCTCGAGGTCGTCAGTCATCGGAGCCGTCCTTGCCTGTGTCCACGTTGACCGGGTCGTGATCGATCGGCAAGACGAGGTAGTCGGTGGCGATCTGCCGCAGGACCAAGCGCTCGAGGCGGTCGAGGTCGAAGAGGCCATACTGCTCGGCACGGCGGACGGCAGCGAGGAGAGGCGGGCGGGGATGGTCGCGCAGCAGTCGCAGGAGATGGCGAAGGACGAGCGTGCGGCCGCCGGCGTGGGCCAGGCCCCGTACAGCGCACCCACCTGCCGGCTGCTCGGCTGGCTCTCACCTTCGAGGAACGAGCGCTCGTCTGGCTTGAACGAGCCTTCATCTTCGAGCGACGAGCCACCATCTGGCTTTGACGGGCTCTCACCTTCGAGGAACGAGCGCTCGTCTGACTTGAACGAGCCTTCATCTTCGAGCGACGGGCCCCCATCTGGCTTGGACGGGCCCTCAACTTCGAGGAACGAGCGCTCGTCTGGCTTGAACGAGCCTTCATCTTCGAGCGACGAGCCAGCATCTGGCTTTGACGGGCTCTCACCTTCGAGGAACGAGCGCTCGTCTGGCTTGAACGAGCCTTCATCTTCGAGCGACGGGCCCCCATCTAGCTTTGACGGGCTCTCATCTTCGAGGAACGAGCGCTCGTCTGGCTTGAACGAAGCGTCATCTTCGAGCGACGAGCCCTCGTTCCTCACGGGTTGGTCCCCGTCGCTCGACGTCGGGCGGCCGTTCCTCGAAGACGAGCCTTCGTTCCTCGACGACGAGGGCCCGTTCCGGCTCGATCGGGCGTCGTTCCTCGCAGTCGACCCTTCATTCCTCGTCGCCGAACCACCGTTCCTCGAAGTCGGGCCTTCATGTCCCGAAGTCGGGGGCTCGTTCCTCTTGGACGGGGCTTCGTCCCTCGAAGTCTCCGAACCGCCGACGCCAGATCCTGGCGTCGGGCGTCGGGTGGGGATGTCGCGAAGGTGTCGTTGGAGCCCGAGCCACCTCGATGACCGATCGAGCGCGTCGTCGTGGCCCCACCTTCCGAGATCGATGTGGGCATCGGTAGGCGACAGTTGTCCATTTCTTACATTGACGAAGACGATTGTCTGATGGGACCGTGAACTCCTCGCGCCATCTTGGAACCATGCGCATGTCGCGTGATTCCGCAGGAGCCGCGGAGGGGTCATGGGACGACGGCTATTCGTCGTGGGAATCGGTCTGCTCGCGTCGGTCGCGCAGGCGCAGTCGGCCAGCCAGAGGGCGGGGTCGTACCTCCTCTCGAGGCAGGCGCTCGATGGCAGCTTCGGCGGCGCCACGGGCACGGATCCCGTGCTCACCACCATCGAGGCGACGTTGGCGCTCCGGCCGCTGCTCGGGGCCACGGCTCCCGAGATCGGCTCGGCGCTGGCCTTCGTCCATGCGCAGTCGCCCGCGGAGGTCGACCTGGCGGCGCGGCGGCTCCGGCTCCTCCAGGGCACGCTGCTCGCCGACCCCATCGCCGCAAGGCTCCTCGCGGCGTCGCTCCGGCCTCAGGTCGTCTTGGACGGCGCGCAGCTCGGCTCGGCGTTTACGGGCAACGGGTTTCTGTTCGGCGACCGGCAGGCCTCGGCCCTGGACACCGCGCAGACGCTGGCCTTCCTTGCGGCCGGCGCGGAGGCGCAACCCGGGCCCATCGTGCTCGGCCAGTCGGCGAACCTCTGCGGGGCCAGCTCAGCGATCTGCGCGGTCGTCACGCCGCTCCTCGAGACCTTGCTCGCGCTTCAGCACGCGGACGGCGGCTGGGGCTACGCGGACGGCGACAGCGACGCCCGGCTGACCGCGGAGATCCTGGCGGTGGTGATGCCGCTGGCCGGCCAGCTCCAGCTCAGCGGGCCGCTCTCCAACGCGGCGACCTATCTTCTCGGGCAGCAGGCCGCCGATGGGCACTTCGGCGTGGCCCAACCGTCCACCTCCGACACCGCGGTCGCGATCCTGGGGCTCGTCGGCGCCCCGGTGGCGACGAGTTCGGCGGTGCTGAAGGCGGTGGCTGAGCTCGGCGCGAGCCAGGGCTCGGACGGGAGCTGGGACGAGAGCGAGCTCGACACGGCCCTGGCGCTGCGCGCCCTCCAGGCGAGCCAGGCGAACCTCCAGGTCGCGCCTGGGACCTCGGGGCTCGACTCCTCGCTGAGTCTCTCCAATGCGCAGCCGCAGCAGGGAAGCGCGACCACGGCCACGGTGACCGTTCCCAACGCCGGCGCCATGGCCTCGAGCCCGACCAGCGTCACCTTCGTCGCGACGTGCCCCGGGAGCGCGCCGGTGACAGTGGGAACGGCCACCGTGCCATCCGTGGCGGCTGGCGGGCAGGTCACGGTGTCGGGCACGATTGACACGTCGGAGCTCGCGGGCGACTGCCAGATCACCGCGGAGCTGGGCACGAGCAGCCCGACGGGGAGCGGGGGCCTGGCGACGACGACCTCGCTCCAGGTGGTCGCGCAGGATGACCTCGCCATCGAGCCGACGGACGTCCAGTTCAGGTCGGTGAACGCGGGGCTGGTGGAGATCTCGGCCACGGTTCACGAGAACGGCGCGGCGGTAGCGCAGCCGTTCGAGGTGGGGATCTACCAGGGAGCTCCCGACGGCGGCGGAACGCTCATCGGCTCGGCGGCGGTCGCGTCGATCGGGGCGTCGGGGTCCGCCACGGTGACCGTGGGCTGGAACCCCGCCACTGCCAACGGGCCGACGCCCATCTACGCGGTGGCCGACGTCCAGAACGTCGTCCCGGACGCCAACCGGTCGAACAACGTCGCCGAGCGCTACTACGACGCGAACCCCGGGAGCACGGATCTCGCGGTCATCAGTTCCGGCATCATCTTCGATCCGGCGATCCTCCACCCGAACACGCCCGCGAGCGTCCAGGTCGTGGTGCAGAACCTGTCGGCCGTGGACGCGTATGGCACCGAGGTCGAGCTCTGCCAGATCAGCAGTCCCTTGTATCCCGCTTGCGTGCCAGGGGTTGGCCAGCTGGCCACATTGGACCTGGTGCCGGCCAACGGAACTGCGATTGCGAGCTTCCCTCTCCCCGGTAGTTCGATCACCCTTCCCCCCGAGGGTCAGTACAACCAGCTCACCTTTCTGGCGGCTGTCGACCCCAATGACCTCGTCTCGGATCCATATAGGGGCAATAACCAAGCGATTGCCACCGCGAACGTGGGACTCTATGCCGCCCTCACCGCGGGTCTCTACGCCCAATGTGTCTTGTCGAGCGGAGGCCAGGTCCAAGGCACCGTCTCTCTCTCCGGATTAGTCCAGGTGGAAGGCGGGGCAGGTCCGATCGCCGTTCCCTACGCGCTTTACTACGGCGCGCCCGAAGCGGGGGGCATGAAGATCGACGAAGGGATCATGCTGCCGAGCGACAACCGATTCGTGTTCGAGGCGCCCCCTCCATCGTCCGCAAACCCGCTCTACGTTCTCGTGCTGGATCCCGAGGATACTCTCCACAACCCAACGCCCTACCTCGCGCGCGCAAGTGCGACCTGCGAAAGCTACACGGCAAAGTCGAAGGTCGTGATGTCATACGACGACATCCGCGTCTCGCCGGTCGGGCCGGCGATTGGCGAGACCAGCACGGTTACGGCGACCGTCCACAACGAGGGAGTCGTCGATTCCACAGTGACACTCATGGCGTTCATTGGCGACCCCACTACCCCGAACGGGCAGAAGCTCGCTGAGTGGCCGCTCTCAGTCGCTGCTGGGGCGAGCGCGACGGTCTCCTTTCCTTGGACCCGAACGGGAGAAGAGACAAATCTCTACTTCGGGATCTTCGATGTCGATCCCCAGCAATCGATCGATGTGCCAAACCGCTTTTTCGCGCCAAGCCAGACCCAGTTCTACACCTATCGAAATGCCTTTCTCGAGGCCGTTTATACCTCCGGCCGCTCCGATTCGTTCCTCTATTCGACAGGAGCCGCGCCTCAGACATCCCCGCCGACAATCGGCGATCTGCTGCGCACGGGGCAACCGGTAATCGGCTATGGCGAGGCTCGCATGGTCCTCGGCGATGGAGGGGAGTACGACCAGGAGTACGAGGGCGCGCTCACGATTATTCAGAAGCTTCCGGATAACTCGATGCAGACCCTCTGGTCGAAGCAGATCGACGACGCCGTGGGCCAGCCCATCTTCGCGGATCTCGGATTCGACGCAGGCCCGCAGATCGTCTTCATGAGCACGGTCGGGCCCTATGCCGAGAGTTATTACTCGAAGAACAGTAACGCCTTTAGGGGGAATGTGATCCACGTCTGGAATCCAGACGGAACGGTCGCCTGGGAACGAAGCTACGTCCTCGGGCCGGATGGCGGGCCAGTCGACGCTTGCATGAATGAGGGCAACCTCGTCGCCCCGGGGGTGGGGGATGTCAATGGAGACGGGGTGGCGGATGTCATCTTTCCGACCGCGGACGGCGTCGTGCATGTGCTCGACGGCCGAACCGGCAACCCGGTTTGGGAGGCGGGCCTACCAAGCGGCATCGGCTGCCGGACCTACGTGAGGACACCTTCTGGATGGCAACCCTCGGTGCTGGACCTATTCGGGGACGGCAAGCGGGAGGTCGTCGTTGGGGTCGCGAGCCACCAGTTCTCGTACTACGGCGGTGAGGGAAACGTGGAGGTGTTCTCGTCGACTGGGGTCGACCTGACGGCGGACGGGGGGCTGTTCGGGTCATTGGCCGGGTTCGACACGTTTGGAGGCAACGTGGTTGCCTACGGTCTCTCTGGGCCGGGCGCGTCTCCAAGCCTGACCTCCACCTCCGTGGCGGGTTGGGCTACCGCGGTTGCTCCGTCCGGGCAGCAGAGGTGGTTCTACGCTGGCAATTCGCACCAAGTCTTCACTGGGCCTTTTGCGGTCGCCGATGGGACGGCAAGCGGCACGCCTCTCTTGTTCCTCGGAGCGCTCGGCGGTCCGTTTGCCCTGAACGGCGATGGGACGCCACTCTGGTTCGGGGATCCCACCGGCAGCGACGGCTACCCGAGCAGTCCCTCGCCCATCATCACCCGCGCGGTCGCTGCCGCGGACCTTCTCGGGCTAGGCAGCCCGCAATACCTCGGTGTGGCCAACGAGAACGCGCTCTTCGTTCTGGATGGCAGAACAGGAGCGGATCTCCTGAAGACGCACGTCAGACTCGCGGACCCAGACAACGGGGACGACGAGGGCGAGTTCTCCGACCTCGCGATCGCTGATGTGGACGGTGACGGCCACGGCGAGGTGGTCGTCAACGTTCAGCCCGATGGTAGCGATTACGGCCTGAGCCCCGGCTACGAATCTCACGCCTCCCTCTACATCTTTGGCTCGGACGCCCATTGGCAGGCCATGCCGAACGTCTGGTCGGGGAACCAGTACCACCACCAGTTCAACCCCGACCTGACGCTGACGAAGGACGCGTATGCGCCGTGGACCACGCACAACAGCTGGCGCGAGCAGTTCTTGAACCAGCCCGTCACGCTCCGGCCGGACCTGGTGGTGGGCCGGCCGGACGGGGGCTCGGACATCCAGGTGACGCCCACGGGGCCGCTGACCGGAGCGACGGCCAGCGTCGCGGTGACGGTCCACAACGAGGGCGGCGCGGCCGCCTCGGACGTGCCGGTGGATCTCTACGTCGGCGATCCGGATGGCGGCGGCACGCTGGTCGGCAGCTCGGTCATCCCCGGGCCGCTCGGGGTCCGCGGCGGCAGCGGCGTCGCGACCTTCGCGTGGGACGCCTGGCCCGAGGGCGTCGACCAGCTCTACACGGTGGTGAACCCGGCGTTGCCCGACGGTGGCCACCCCATCGCCGAGAGCCGCTACGACAACGACGAGACCTGGACCTCAGTCTACGTGGGCGTTGGCACGGCGCTGGCCGATCTCGAGATCGCGAGCGCCGACATCGCCTTCAGCCCGACCTTCGCGGTGGGGGGGCAGCCGGTCAGCGTCTCGGTGACCGTCCACAACCTGGGCGTCGCGACCGCCGGTCCATTCGAGGTCGCGATCAGCGACGGCGCGGGGGGCGACGGGCCGGCCATCGGGACGCTACCCATCGCGGGGCTCGCGCCCGGGGCGCGGGCCACGGTGACGGCGACGGGCTGGCTGCCCGTGGAAGGGCCCCACCTCGTGACGGCCATCGCAGACCCGAGCCACCTGGTCCCCGACCTGAACCTCTCGAACAACACCGCGGTGGCGAGCTTCACCGTGGGGCAGTCTGGCTTGCCCGACCCGGCGGTGGCCGCGGCGGACCTGACGCTCTCGCCCGCGGGTCCTGTGGAGGCGGGGACGCCAGTGCAGCTGACGAGCGTGATCCACAACGACGGAGCCCCGGTGGCGAACGTGCCCGTGATGGTGACGATCAACCCCGGCACCCCACAGGCGGTCGTGGTGGGCTCGATGGTCATCGACGCCACGATGGACACGGGCGCCGCGGTGACCCTCGTGACGACGCTGGACAGCTCGCAGCTCTCGGGCAGCAACGTGGTCCAGGTGCAGGTGAACCCCGGGCTCACGATCCACGAGTACGACACGGCGAACGACGTGGCGCAGGCGACGTTCTCGGTGCAGAGCGGGGAGGCGAGGGTGTCGGTCTTCACGGACGCGCCGAGCTACACGGCGGACAGCCCGGTGACGCTCACGGTGCTGGCCGCGCGCGAGGTCGCGAGCGGGGCAACGTACGCGCTCGCCGTCTCCATCGAGACCGCGACGGGGCGCCCCGTCGCGCCGGTCGTGAGCGGCTGGAGCGAGGTGCTGGGGGGCGGGGTTGCGCAGACGCTGCCCTTCTCCTGGAGCACGGGCAGCACGGCCCCGGGCAACTACCTGGCCGTCGCGACGCTCACCGACCCCGCGACCGGCCTCGTGGTGGCGCGGGGACAGGCGCCGTTCGTCATCAGCTCGGATCTCCGGCTCTCGCTGACCGTCGGGCCGCAGCTCGGGGCTTACCAGCCGGGCGCGACGGCGGTGATCGCCTCGACGATCGTCGACCGGAGCGCGAACACGGGGCTCGTGGGCCTGGGGCTGCGGTTGACGGTGCTCACGCCTGGCGGGCTGCCGTTCTACTCGTCGAGCCGCCAGGGGATCTCGGTGCCGCTCGGCGAGGAGCTGCGCGAGCTCGACGCGGTGGTCACGGGCAAGTCGACGGCGCCGGGAGCCTACCCGATCTCGGCCACGCTGACGGACGCCCAGGGGAACAGGCTCGCCGCGGCGAACGGGCTGCTCACCATCCAGCCGGCGAGCGTCGCCACGGGCATCAGCGGGACCATCGCGGCGACGCCGGGGACCTTCGGGGTGGGGCAAACGGTCACCCTGAGTGCCACGGCGACGGACGTCGGCAACGTGCCCTACCCGGGCGAGCCGGTGGCCATCGAGGTGGGGAACCCATCCACGCACACGCTCGTCGCGAGCTTCGGGAGCAGCGAGAGCTTCGTGCCCGGCCTGCCGGTGACGCTCTCGATCCCGTGGGGCAGCGCGGGGATCGCGCCGGGCGACTACCTGGCCGGCCTGGTGATCGGCGGGACCACGGTGGCCCACGCGGTGCTCCACGCGTCGAGCGCGCCCGTGGACAGCGTGCCGCCGACCATCGTGGTGAGCGGCGTCTCGGACGGCGAGATCACGAACCAGCCGGTGACGCCTCAGATCACGATCACCGACGACACGGCCTTCACGCAGACGGTGACGCTCGACGGCCAGCCGTACGCCTCGGGGACACCGGTGGCGGCACAGGGAGCGCACACGCTCATCGCGAGCGCCACCGACACGGGGAACAACGGCACCACGGTGACGATCCGCTTCGTGATCTGGGAGACGCCGCCGGCCATCGTCGTCACCGGCGTGACGGACGGCGAGGTGGTGAACGTCCCGTCGCTGACGCCGGTGGTCGCGATCACGGACCCGTACCTGGACCCCACGAAGACCGTGATCGCGCTCGACGGCGCCCCCTTCGCCTCGGGGACCGCGGTGACGGTGGAGGCGGACCACGTCCTCTCGGTCAGCGCGGCCGACCTGGCCGGCAACAGGGCCTCGGCCACGGTGCGCTTCGCCATCGACCGGACGCCGCCCGCGATTGTGGTGAGCGGGGTGAGCGCGAACGACTGCACGGCGGCGGCGGTGACGCCGCTGGTCTCGGTGACGGACCTCCACCTCGACCCATCGAAGACCGAACTGCTCCTCGACGGCGCCGCCTTCGTCTCGGGGAGCCAGGTGGCGGCGCAGGGGCAGCACACGCTCACGGTCTTCGCCGAGGACCTGGCGCAGAACACGAGCCGCACGAGCGTGAGCTTCACGATCGACCAGACACGGCCGACGGTGACGGTGAGCGGGGTGACGAACGGCGAGGTGGTGAACAGCCCGTCGCTGACGCCGATGGTGGCCGTGGGGGACGACGCGGCCATCGTGCAGCAGACGGCGACCCTGAACGGCCAGCCGTACACGCCTGGGACGCCGGTGAGCGCGGAGGACGACTACGTGCTCGTGGCGAGCGCGACGGACTGCGCGGGGCTCTCCTCGAGCGTCACGGTCGACTTCGCGATCGACCGGACGCCGCCCGCGATCGCGGTGAGCGGGGTGACGAATGGCGAGGTGATCGACGCGCCCGAGCTCGTGCCGGTGATTCAGGTGAGCGACCGGCACCTCGATCCGAGCAAGACGCGGATCACGTTGACGACCGCGGGGCAGGGGAGCGGGCCGTTCGCCTCGGGGACGGCCGTCACGGCCGAGAACGATTACGTGCTGACGGTCTTCGCCGAGGATCTGGCGCAGAACACGAGCAGCGAGACGGTGCATTTCGCGATCGACCGGACGCCGCCCACGATCACCATCACGGGGGTGAGCGACGGGGAGGTGAGCGAGGAGCCGGTGGCGCCGGTGATCGTGGTGACGGACAAGCACCTCGCCTCGGTGACGACCACGCTCGACGGGCAGAGCTTCACATCGGGGACGACGGTGTCGGCGCTCGGGCAGCACGTCCTCTCGGTGGTGGCGCTGGATCAGGCGCAGAACCGGGCGCAGGCGACGGTGCGCTTCGACCTGCGGGCGCCGCGGCCGAATTTCGATCACGGGAGCTGCGCTGCCACGGTGGCGCTGTCGAACCAGGCGCTGGTCTCGGCGCCGAGCGCGCCGGGGCTGCCGCAGCTGGTCGCCACGCCGGGGACCTTCACCGGCGCGAACCAGGCGGCGGTCCAGGGAGCGGCGGTGGTGGGCGGCGACCTGGCGCTCTCGAACAAGGCTCGGATCGCGGGGACGGTGTACCTGGGAGGGACGCCGTCCCTGACGAACCAGGCCACGGTGGGCGCCATCGTCCAGGAGAGCCCGCCGCCCTCGCCGTGCTGCCCCTATGACCTCGCGACGGGGATGGGGAACGCCGGGGCCGACAACGACGATGGGCAACTCGCTGGCACCGCGGTGGCGCGGCTCGTGAGCCAGGGGGCGTTCGCCGAGTCCTCGGGAGCGGTGAGCTTCCCCTCGGGTCGCTTCTACTTCACGAGCTTCCGGGTGACGAACCAGGGCCAGGTGGGGATCGCGAAGGGGGCTCGGGTGGAGATCTTCGTGAACGGCCCGGTGACGGTGAGCCAGCAGGGGGTGCTGACGGGCGACGCGAGCGACCCCGAACGGCTGCTCGTGGTGGCGAGCGGGCTGGTGGACCTGGACAACCAGGCGGAGACGTCGGGGCTGATGTACGGCGGGGGCGGGGTGACCGTGGAGAACCAGGCGAGCCTCTCGGGCGCCGCCGAGGGGGCGAGCCTGATCCTGCGCAATCAAGGCAGCCTCACCGTGCCGCCCGGCCTCGTGCCGGGGAGCCCCCAGCTCGGGTGCCAGTGATGGAGACGCCGATGCCAGGAACGTCAGGAGCCGTTGCCGCCGGGAAGCCGGCACGGGCCCCCACCACCGCGAGGCGGGGTAGGGCTGGGGTGGGAGGGCCACGGCCCGTCCACGCCCCGTGGCTCCGCCTCACCTCCCTCCTCGTCCTCGTCTCCTTCGTCTGGAGCAGCACGGCCGATGCCCTCGTGCCCCGGCCGAGCGCCCGGGACCTGGACCGCCGCACCATCGAGCGGCGCCGCCTCGCGGCGGTCGCGAAGATGCGGCGGGAGACGGGGCCGGACCCCAAGAAGCTCGCGGCGCTGCATGAGCGGGCCGAGGCCATCCGCGAGGCTCATCTGCCCGCGCGAATTGCGGGGCTCGGCAAGACCGAGGAGGATCTGCGGCGCGCCCTCTCGGACCTCGACCGGCCGGGGAGTTCGCCCGAGGCCCGCGCCGACGCGCTCCGCCGGCTCAGGGCGAGCGCGGCCACGCTGTCCGCGACCGCGCCCGCGGTCCAGCGCTTCGTGAAGGAGCGGGGCGAGCGCACCATGGGCTCGCGGGGGAGCGCGGGTGAGAGGCTCCGCCACTCGGCGCGCCTCGCCTCCGAGCTCCAGAAGCTCACACGATCCGGCTCGGACGGCGAGCTCGTGGGTGGGCTCCGGGACCTCCTCGGCGAGCGGCCGAAGAAGAGGCACGCGCCACATCCGTCGACGGGGAAGCAGGGCCTCGCAGTCCCCAAGATCCGCAGCCGCCGGGCGACCCTCGAGGAGGAGCATCGGATCCAGCCGCGGCTCGCCTCGGCCAGCGTGCTCACCGACGCCGCGAGCTCGATCTTGGATCTCGACCAGGCAGCGCTCGCGCCGCCCAGCTCCGCGGACCTCGCCCCCACGGCCGAGGCACCGCTGACGGCCGACCTCGCGTCGCTCGCGAAGCAGCTCGGGGGCGACCCGGTGCGGATCTATGAGTACGTGCTGGGTCACTTCCTGCCTGAGCCCTACTTCGGCAGCAAGAAGGGGGCGGCCGGCGCCTTGGCCGAGGGAACCGGCAACGACGCCGACCTCGCCTCGTTGCTCGTCGCGCTCTTGCGAGCGGCGAACGTCCCCGCCCGTTACGAGACGGGGATGGTGCTGCTCACCCCCAAGCAGGCGATGGACTGGGCGGACACGCAGGACCCCACCGCCGCCGTCACGGCGATGGAGACCGCGGGGATGCAGGCGACGGCTTTGACTGGCGCGGACGGGAGCATCACCAGCGTGCAGCTAGACCAGCACGTCTGGGTGCGCGCCTACGTGCCGTATACGAGCTATCGCGGGAGCAACGCGCCGGGGAGCCGCAGCGTCTGGGTGCGGCTCGACCCGACGGTGAAGCCGATCGAGCGGACGCTGCCGCCGGTGTACCCGGGGCGCAAGCTCACCTTCGACTTCCAGGGGTACCTCACGGGCACGACCCCTGGGAGCGCGAGCGGCTCGCCGCTGGACGTCTTCGACGCCCAGGTGAAGGCGTACGCGCTGGCGAACGGCCTGCCGTGCGACAGCCTGGGCCAACTCCTCCCGCAGCGGACGGTGGCCGCGCCGTCGCTTCGCCTCCTTCCCTACGAGCTCGGCGTCCCGCTGCTGCAAAGCGAGTCGGTCGGCGACGTGGTGCCGATGGGCGACTACTCGGTGGTCGTCGATGTGGACGGCGACGACTCGCCGTCCGTGAGCCTGCCGCAGAGCTACGGCCAGCCGCTCGCGCTCGTCTACGTGGGCGACACGGCGACGGACCAGCAGGCCATCCAGCAGGCGGGGTCGATCGGTAACGTCGACCCGTCGGCGGTGACGGTGGATCCCGCGCTGGCGGTGAACGGCCAGCTGGTCTGGCGCGGCAGTGGGGTGTCGGTCGGGACCGCCCAGACGCTCACCGTGACCGTGACCGAGCCGGGGCTGGGCCAGGTGACGATGACGCACGACCTCATCGCGGGGAGCATCTACGCGCTGGGGCTCGCCGCCGGCCATCCCACCGACGCGCAGCTAGCGGCCGCGAAGGCGGCCGTGTCGCAGGCGCAGTCCTCGGGGGCGAGCTCGGACGCGGTGGACGAGCGATGGGCGCAGGCCCTGGCGCTCACCTACCTGCACCACATCGACCGGGACGAGAGGCCGATCTTCGGCCTCTACGGCCAGGTGGGCGTGAAGGACGTGACCGAGATCCTGGCGGGGCGGCAGCTCGAGCCCACGTACTTCTTCGGGGTGCCGGTGGGGGTCTCCTGGGCCGACTGGGGCGTGGACGTGAAGCGCGAGGCCAATACGCCGATCCCGCAGGACGGAGACAACGGTGGCCTGGCCGCCATCAACGAGCTGGCGGGCTTCCAGGGGAGCCACTGGGAGAACCGGCTCTTCCAGGAGCTGTTCAACGCGCCGGGGGTTTCGTCCACGAACGGCTGCCAGCTCGCGGTGGCACAGGGGATCCCGCTGCTGACGCTCACGGCGCCGGGGCAGGAGAGCCAGCTCACGGGCTACTCGAGCGATTCGATCGCCGAGCTGCAAGGGGCGCTCGGGCAGGGGTCGACGGCCATCGTGCCGCAGCGGTCGTTCACGAGCGGGCAGTTCTCGGACGTGGAGGTCATGCTGTTGATCAATCCCGACGGGACGGGGCTCTACCTCGAGGGGGCGACGATGAACGGCGGGTCGTGTGGCGGGCCGAACGCTCCGGCGCCCACCAACGGCGGCTGCACGTTCTGCTCGGGGACGAACACGCAGACGAACTCGATGACGAACCTCGCGAACGGCAACTACTTCTTCACGAGCACGGACCTGAGCCTACCTGCGGTGGGGATCCCCATTGCCTTCACGAGAAGCTACGACAGCGGCGCCGGGGTGACGGGGACGCTCGGGGCCAATTGGTGGAACGACTACGAGCGCAAGCTCGTCGCGAACGCCGACGGCTCGGTGACGTACGTGACGAACGAGGAGCAGGCGATCCAGAGCCTGGTGTTCGTCTGGGCCACGAACCTCTACACCGGCGTGAGCGGCTTTCAGTCGCCGCCCGGCTGGCAGCTGACGCTCGTGAAGAACGCCGACCAGAGCTACACGCTGACCCACAAGGACGGTCGCTCCTCGAGCTTCGACGCGAGCGGGAAGCTGGTGTCGGACGAGGAGCTGAACGGCAACCGAGTGACGGTGGTCCGCAACGGCGATGGGACAGTGGGGAGCGTCATCGACGCCTCGGGGCGGACGGCGCTGAGCTTCAGCTACGACGTGGCGGGGGAGCTCGTGGGGGTCTCGGACGCGGCGGGGCGGACGGTGAGCTTCGCCCACGCCGGCGGAAACCTCACGGGGGCCACCGACGTGCTCGGCGAGACCGAGGGCTTCGCCTACGACGGGGCCCACCGTCTCGTGGGCCACACGGACAAGAACGGCCACGCCTGGGCGATCGCCTACGACGCGAACGGCCGCTGGGACGAGGAGGTGGATCCCTCGGGTAGCGCGATGAGTGCGAGCTACGACAGTCAGGGGAGGTCGACGGCCTTCACCGACCGGACCGGGGCGGTGTCGGTGACGAGCTACAATGCGAGCGGCAACCCGACCGCGGTGACGGATCCCTTGGGCAACACGAAGACGATGACGTGGGACGCGGATCTGAACAAGCTCACGGAGACGGACGCGCGGGGGAACACGACGAGCTACTCATACGACGCGAACGGGAACCTGACCTTGAAGCGCGACCCGGCCGGGGTGAACTGGAGCTGGGGTTACGGTGCCTACTCTCGGGTTGCGTACAGCGATTCCCCTGGGGGGCCGCAGACGAGGAACAGCTACGACGCGCACGGGAACCTCCTGAGCAGCGCGGATGCGCTCGGCAGCACGACGAGCTACGCCTACGACGGGAAGGGGCAGCTCGCGAGTGTGCTGCAGCCGGGCAACGCGACGGCGACGAGCTTCACGCACAACGCCGATGGGACCATCCAGTCGATGACCGACCCCACCGGCGCCGCGACGAGCTTCGGCTACGACGGCGCCGGCCACCTGACCCAGCTCACGGACCCCATGGGCCACAGCCGCACGATGCAGCTGGACGCCCGCGGCCAGGTCGTCTCGATGACCGACGCCGCGGGGAGCGTGACGCGCTTCGGCTACGACGCTCAGGGCAACCGCACGAGCTTGACGGATCCCACCGGCGCGAAGACGACCTTCGGCTACGACGCCCTGAACCGGCTGACGGCCACCACCGACGCGCAGGGGCACGTCTCGACGACGGCCTACGACCCCGACGGCCGAGTGATCTCACGCACCGACGCGAACGGCCACACGACGAGCTACCAGTACGACGCCGTGGGGAGGCTGCTCCAGACGACCGACGCCACGGGGGCGGTGTCGAGCTCGGGCTACTGCGCGGACGTCGCGGGGACGCCGTGCGAGGAGGTGGACGCGAACGGCGACGTGACGGCACGGCTGTTCGACGTAGACGGCCGGGTGGCCCAGGTGACGGACGGCGCCGGCGACGTCACGAAGACCCAGTACGACGGCAGCGGCCGGCCGACCTTCGTCACGGACGCCAACGGAAACCCGACCCAGTACACCTACGACCCGACCGGGCGGCTACAAGGCATCTGGGCGCCGGCGGGGGTGACCTTCTACACCTACGACGCCCGTGGCAACCGGACCCAGATCATGGACCCGAACAACCACGTGACGA
>JAJXUD010000032.1 GCA_021783235.1 Myxococcales bacterium
ATAACAGGCTTATCTCCCCCAAGAGTTCACATCGACGGGGAGGTTTGGCACCTCGATGTCGGCTCATCGCATCCTGGGGCTGGAGCAGGTCCCAAGGGTTTGGCTGTTCGCCAATTAAAGCGGTACGCGAGCTGGGTTCAAAACGTCGTGAGACAGTTTGGTCCCTATCTGCCGTGGGCGTAGGATACTTGAGAGGCTCTGTCCCTAGTACGAGAGGACCGGGATGGACGTACCGCTGGTGTACCAGTTGTCCTGCCAAGGGCATCGCTGGGTAGCTATGTACGGAAAGGATAACCGCTGAAAGCATCTAAGCGGGAAGCCCTCCTCAAGATTAGGTATCCCGGGCGCAAGCCCCTAAAGACCCCTTGTAGACCACGAGGTTGATAGGCCGGGTGTGTACGCACTGCAAGGTGCTGAGCTGACCGGTACTAATAGGTCGTGAGGCTTGGTTATCGTTTGCTCTGGCTGCGTTCAGTTTAGATCAAGGTCGAGATCGACTGCCCGAGGTTTTGGGACATCGACTTCTTTCGAGAGGTTTTCCGGTTCGTGAGCGCCCGAGGGCGCTCCGGCCGGGCGCTTTCCGGTGGCTATTGCGGAGGGGATACACCCGTTCCCATCCCGAACACGGCAGTTAAGCCCTCCAGCGCCGATGGTACTGCACGGGAAGCCGTGCGGGAGAGTAGGACGCCGCCGGATTTTTTTTGACCCGTCGAAGCCGAAGAGGCTTCGGCGGGTTTTTTGTTGTGGCGAGGTCCGCTCCGAGGGGGCTGGCGTCGCATCCTGTGCTATGGAAGGAGGCGCAATGGCACGCGCCTCCATGCTGCAGGGTCTTCGCGCGGCTGCCCGATCGCCCCGAGTCGGGGCGGTCGCGCTCCAATCCTTCTCGTCTGGCCTTCCGCTGGGTCTCGTCTGGATTCTTCTTCCGGCCTGGCTCGCTTATCGCGGAGTGGACATCAAGACGATTGGGCTCTTCTCTCTGGCCCAGGCGCCCTGGAACTTCAAGTTTCTCTGGGCGCCCCTCATGGATCGCTTCAGCCTGCCGTTCCTCGGGCGAAAGCGCTCATGGATCGTCGTCACCCAGCTGCTCCTGGTTGGGGCGACGCTGGCTCTGGCGTTCGAGGTGCATTCGCCGTCGGTGATCGTGGTCGCGGGGCTGGCGACGTTGATCGCATTCGCTTCGGCCTCGCAGGATATCGCCATCGACGCCTACGCGGTCGAGGTGCTCGAGCCTTCGGAGCAAGGGGTCGCAGTTGGGGCTCGGATCGCCGTCTATCGCGTCGCGATGTACCTGGCCGGTGCGCTCGCGATTACTCTCGGCGCGCGGCTCGGCTGGTCCTGGGTGCTCGTTGGGGTGGCTCTCCTGTTCGTTCCGATGATCGGCGTGGTGGTGGCCTCGCCCGAACCCGTGGAGGTGCCGCTACCCCCTCGAAGACTCAGGGACGCGGTCTGGGGCCCGCTCGTCAGCGTCTTTCGGATGGACCGGGCTCTGGAGATCCTCTCGTTCGTGCTGCTCTATAAACTCGGGGAGAACCTGGCGACTGCGCTGACGCGGCCCTTTCTCATCCAGAAGGGCTTCTCCGCAGCGGACGTCGGCGTGGCCACCGCGACCATTGGTCTCGGGGCGACGCTTCTCGGCACCTTTGCCGGCGGGCTGGCGACCGAGCGGGTGGGGCTCGGACGGGCCCTCTGGATTTCGGGCGTTCTGCAGATGGCGGGCTGCCTGGGCTACGCGCTGGTCGACCGGCTCGGCGGCCCGATCTCCGCGGGAATGTTCGATTCGCACCGGCTTGCCATGTACGCGGCCGTGGGCGGCGAGGCGACGTTTCAGGGAATGGCCGCCGGTGCGCTCGGGGTGCTACTGCTCCGGCTCACCTCGAGGAGCTTCTCGGCGACCCAATTCGCTCTGTTTTCCTCGATCTTCGCACTGGGGAGGGTCGTGGTCGGCCCACTTGCCGGAATTCTGGTCGACGCCCTCGGCTGGACTCCTTTCTTCCTCTTCACGGTGGTCGCGGCATTGCCGGGGCTCGCGATGCTCGAGCGCTTTGCTCCCTGGGGTAGCGCCGAGCCGACGCTTGGTGTCGGGGGAATGCGTCCGCCGAAAGCGCCGGTCGGCCGTCCGGCGCTCGCCGCTTTCGGCATCATCGGACTCACGGTGGGGTCCGGCTTCGCTGCCGCTGCCTCCGCGCTGCTGGACGGAGCGCGCGATTTCCGAAAGCTCTCGGGCGCGGGTCGCGGGATCGCGTCATTCTTCCGCCTCTCCGGAGGCCACCTCGGGGCGCTGGTCGCTCCCCATTCCACGCGCGATTTAATCTCACTCGCGGGGCCAATGTCGATCGGGCTCGCCTGCGCCCTCGCGACGGGCGCTCTCGTCGCGGTTCGCCGTGGCGTCCGCTGAGGGCGGTGGCCTAACGCGACCGAGGTGCGCGGTGGATTCGCGCCGCGCCCTGCGGATGGCTCAGGTCGGTCGGCGGCGCAGCATCGCCGCGGCGGCGATCGCGAGGAGCCAGAGGGCCGCCGCGGGTGAGTTCTCGTCCGGCGAGCAGCCGCAGCCCTTCGCCTTGTGAGGGGTGCCGCTCCCGGCGTCGCCCCCCACCGCGTGCCCCGCGTCGATCGTGCCACCATCGGGGACAGTCGGTCCCGCGTCGATGCCCGCGTCCTTCGCGGGCCCGCCGCAGTAGCCGCTGTCCACGTCGCACGGCTGGCTCGAGCCGAGCACCTGGCAGGTATCGAAGGTCTGGCCGTTGAAGTTCAGAATCCCGCAGGCCGGCAAGCAGGCGCCGCCGCCGACGTCCTGGATCTGGCAGAGGTAGCCAGGCCGCTGAGCGCAGGCTTTGCCCGGGTCGGCGCAGGTGGCGACGCAGAAGTCGCCCGCGAACGACTGCAGGCAGATCGAGGTCCCAGGGCACGCGCACGGGTCGCTCGCCGGAACGTTCGGGTAGCAGGCCTCGGTGCAGTAACCACCGTTGCTGAAGCCGTGCTGGTTCAGGCAGTAGGAGCCCGAGGGACAATCCGTCGAGGTCTGGCACGCATCGCCGATCTTCGCGGACGCATTGCCCCCCGGAACGCAGACCGCCTCGCAGCCGCTACAGACCGTCCCGGGCTGGCTCGCGCAATCGGCGTTGGTCAAGCAGCCTGGGACACAAGCGCCGCCGCCGTCGACGTCGAAGAGCGCGTCGTTCGGGCAGATCGTCCCCGAGGCACAGCTTCCCGCGTCCGCGGGGTTGCATGCCACGGTACAGGCCGAAGGCCCCTCGGGCAGTGTCGTGCAGAGCGTTCCGCCGTCGCAGGCGATGAAGCCGCACTGGCTGTATGGCACTCCGGGGAGCACACCGCCGTCCGTCGTCGTGCCGGCGTCGTAGGCGTTGCCGCCGTCCGCCGCCCCACCGTCGAGCCCCGCGTCCGCACTGCCCCCGTCGAGCAGAGGCGGCGAGCAGCTGGGCCAGGCATCCGCGATCGCCTCGACGTTCAAGGAGCCCCAGCCCGACGCCGAATCGAAGCCCGGCCCGGCTGATGGCCCCGTGACGCCGTCATAGCTCACGTTTCCCTTCGTGATGTCGTGGAAGACCACCGTGCCACCGTCGGCCTGTGCGTGGCCGAGGGCGTAGAGGACGGCGTGGACGTCGCCGAGTCGGCAGCCGACGCGGCTCGCGATGACGCCGAAGATGCCCGCCGAGAGCGGCGACGCGACCGAGGTTCCCTCGACCGGGAAGAGCTGACCGGGGAGCGTGGAATCGGTCGCCACCCCGGGCAGCCCGGCGATGAGCGCGATGTCGGGCACGCTGCGCCCCGTTAACCCGAAGCCCTCCTGGTAGGCCGGGGGAGGGTAGAGAATGCTCTGGCCGCCGCCGCCCGCGCCGCCCTGCTGCCCGTCGTTCCAGACGACCTCCGGTTGCCAGGCGGGGAGCGCCGAGTTCTGGTCCCAGGCCGGGTTCGGGATTTCGCTCCCGCCCGCCGCGACGACCTCCGGGATCGACGACGGGAAGTCCACCGCCACCGTCTGTCCATCCTGGCAGTCGTCGGCGCCGCTGTCGCCCGATGCGGCCGACCAGGTCTGCCCCTCGGTCACGCCCTGCACCACCGCTTCGCGCAGCGCCGCCGCTTCGTCCATGCCCTGCGCGGCCATCTGCTGCTCCGCCGGCTCGCAGGTGCCAAGCGAGACGCTCACCGCCGTCGCCCCGGGCAGATTGTTCGCGATGTCCTGGGCGCCAGTGGTGAAGACCTCGCTCGCCGGCGAGACCTCGAGGGTGATGCTCTCCGCCCCCGGCGAGGCGACCGACTGCATCTCGACGTCGAGCTCGAACTCGACGCCGCCTCCCTGCTGCATGTCGACGTCGTTCTGTGGGTTCGGCAGGACGCGCTGCACGAAGGCCGCCCGTGCGTCCGAGACGTTCGAGAGGAAGTACTGGATGTCGACCGGGTTCGGTCCGTTACCCGGCGCCTCCGCCGTCGAGAGCACCACGAGCGCTTGCCCCTGTCCCACGTAGCCTCGGTCGAGCAGCGGCTGCACGCCGTAGAAGCGGCGCAGGTCCTGCGGCCCCAGCGCCGGCGGCGCGCCCGCCTGCTCGTTGATGCGACGCCGCAGGTGGACGCGCGTGTCGAGCCCCGCGACGTGGACGACGAGCGGCGCGATCTCGGCCGGGAAGGTAGGCCGCCGGTCGGGCGCGTGGACGGAGGGCGGCTTGCCCTCGACCTGACGCAGCCGAATGGAGAGGAGCTTCTCCACCTCCGCGGCGGTGCCGGTCGCCTCGAGGAACGTCCGGTTCGGCGCGAGCTTCACCGTCATCCCCGTCGAGCCGAGCCAGTCGGCGACGTGGCCGTAGGTCGCCTTCGGCTGGCCGAAGCGCGCACCGAACTCCTCGGGCCCGAGCCAGTGGTGGTAGAGCGGCGAGCTTGGGTCTTGCTGCCCGCGCCGCAGCGCCTCGAACTCAGCGAGGTGCGTCTGCCGCAAGGTCACACCGAGGTGGACGGGCGTCTCCGCCGGCACCTCCTTCGGGGAGAGCGCGGGCAGCGGGGAGGCGAGGCAGAGCGCGAGGGCGAGGGCAGAGGTCACGGGAGCTCCGGTGCTGGGGGGGGCGACGGCGGGACAGACTGGCTGAACTCCGCGTTGCAGGCAAGGGTCCGCTGGACGACCTTTCCCCGGGCGTCCAAGCGTCAGGAGCGCCGCAACGACGAAACTCTTTCGGACGGCGCGGCTCGTGCGCTACTTTCGGGGCCCCTGGAGGTGCCATGTTCAAGAGGCTCTCGCTCGTCCCCATCGCGTTGGCCGTCGCGCTCGCCGCCTGTTCGGACCACGCTTCGAAGGCGCGCTCCAAGGGGGCGCTCACCGTCGTGCCGCTGGGTCAGCCGATCCAGGTGGCGGGGCTCTCGTTCGCGCCGCCGGCCGACTGGCCGCGGGGCGCCGACCGGCCGATGCGCGTCGCGACCCTCCATCCACCCGCGGCGACGGGCGCCGCCGACGAGGCCGAGTGCGGCGTCTTCTACTTCGGCAAGGGGGAGGGCGGCGCGATCCGCGCGAACCTCGATCGCTGGCTCGGCCAGCTCCGCACGGCGGAGGGTCAGCCCAAGGCGCGCTTCGACCGCGAGGAGGAACTCGTCGTCGACGGCGTGCGGATCCACGAGGCCGACGTCAGCGGCACCTTTCTCTGGACGCCGGGGCCCATCTCGCCCGAGGCCACGCCGAAGCCCGACTGGCGGCTCCTCGGCGCGGTGATCGAGGCGCCCGAGGGGCTCGTCTTCGTCAAGCTGACGGGGCCGGCCGCCACCGTCGCGAAGGCGCAGGCCGGCTTCGAGGGAATGCTTCGCTCGATCCGCCCCGGGCAGCACTGAGCGAAGGTCGCGGGCCGGGCAGCGACCACCCGAGCCAGGCTGCGGCGACCTCGGCCGCTCCCCGCGAGGCTAGTTCCCCAGGATCTCCGCCGCCTTCTGTCGCGTCGCCGGGTCCGGGTCGCGCGAGGCCACCTGCATCAGCGCGTCGTAAGCCTTCGGATCGTCGTCGTGGGCGAGCAGGTCGATGGCGCGCCGCCGCTCGACGGCGCTGCCGCGCTGGAGCTCCGCGAGGAGGAGCAGGAGGGCTGCGGCGTGCGGTAGCTTGGGCAGGGCGCCAAAGAGGTGGGGGCGGACGGCGTCGTCCGAGGCGCTCCGCGCGCAGAGCGTCGCGAGCTCGGCCGGCGGGAGAATCTCAGTGAGTGGCTCTGCCGCGGCGGCGCGGACCTCGCCATCGCGGTCGCCGAGTAGGCTCCGCAGCAGCGGCACCCCATCGGCGCCAAGCCGCCCGAGCCCGAGCGCCGCCGCCACCCGCACCGCGGGCGCGGGATCGACGGCCAGCGATCCGAGCGCCGAGACGGTCGGCCGCCGCTTCGTCGAGGCGAGCGCCCAGGCTGCGATGGCGCGGACCTTCGCGTCGACGCTGTCGAGCGCCTGGGCGAAGCGCGTCGCGCCGAGCGGCGAATCCGCGAGCGCCAGCGCGCAGCGGCTCGCGGCCGGCGAGGCGGTCTGCAGGCAGCGGTCGAGCGGCTCGACGCCGTCGGGCCGTGCCGCGAGCAGCGCTGCCGCCTCCTCGGCCGCCCGATCGTCCTGCCCGCAGAGGAGCGCCGCGAGCTCGGCCGACGCCGGGGGATGGGTCGCGAGCGCTGCGTCGACGGCCGCCCCGAGCGTGGGGGAGCGGCCGCGCAGCGCGAGCAGCCGCGGTAGCCCCGGAAGAGAGCCGCCGAGCGCCGCCGCGGCCCGCGAGGCGAGCGCGGGGTCCGGACCCTTCGCGAGCGCCTCGAGCCGCGCGAGTCCCTCCGGGCGGCCGAGCCGTGCGATCTCGGCGAGCGCCGAGTCGCCGAGGGGACCGGGCAGCGCCGCGAGCGGCTCGAGCGCCGCCTCGGCGGCCCCTGCGTCCGAGGCCTCGAGCGCCTCCGAGGCGAGCAGCCGGATCTCGGGCGAGGGATCGGCCGCGAGCCGCCGCGCGTCACCGGCCGGCAGCGGCAACCCTGCTCCGCGCGCGATGCGGAGCCCGGCGAGTCGCCGCGCGGGCGACCCCGGGTCCTCGATCGCCGCGCGGGCGGCCTCGAGCACGGCCGGAAAGAGCGGCCCCGCCTCGACGAGCGCGGCGCAGAGGTCGGGATCGGGATCGCCGACCCGCGCCGCCACGGGCCTTTCGAGCGCCCGAAGCCCGAGCTTCGCCGCCGCACGCACCGCCGCCGCCGCCACCGCTGGCGAGGGGCGCCGGAGCTCGGCGCGCAGCGCCCACTCCGCCGCGGGGTTGTCGAGCTCGCCGAGCGCTCGGATGGCGCGGGCGCGCGTCGCGTCGTCGGGCGCGCCCGCCACGAGATCCTGCACCGCGTAGAGCCCCGGCAGCCCCTTCGCCCGCAATCGGGCGAGCAGCTCGGAGCGGGCGCGGTCGTCGTTCGAGAGGGCGGCTTCTTTCCAGGAGGGGGCGGGCGCCGCCGCGAGCAGGGCGGCGCAGAGCGAGAGGGCGAGCATGCGGTCTCGAGAACGCATGCGCCGTGCCGCCGCGGGTTCCCAGCGCTCTCGGGTAGTTGCGAGGGACGGGCGGGGGTGCGGCGCGACCCGGCGGGGCGGCCAGCCACCAGCGCGAAGAGGCCGGCCCGAGCTTCGGTTCCGGCCTCTTCGCTCTCTGTTTCGAGGGTTGCGGGGGCAGGATTTGAACCTGCGACCTTCGGGTTATGAGCCCGACGAGCTACCTGGCTGCTCCACCCCGCGACAGGTGGCCGCGCTTATAGGGGCAGCGCCGGACGGCGTCAACGAATATTCTCGTCGGCGCGCTCGCTTTCCACTCGAAGTCGGGTACAATTTCGGCGAGGCGGTACCCGCCGCCCGGAGGTCCGCCCATTGGTTCGCACGATCGCGATTCTCTCTCTGGTCTCGGCGTTCGGCTGCCAGGGCTACCGCTTCAAGCAGGTCTCGCCGCTGCCCGTGCAGATCGTCCACCAGACGGTCAACATCGCGACGAACCACAAGCCGCCGTACCTCCTAATCGTTCAGGACACCTCGGGGTCGATGAACGAGCCGATCCAGCTCCAGGCGAAGAGCGGCGACTCCTGCATCTCGCCGAACAACGGCTACGCGAGCTGCGTGCTCGACAACAGCTGCCCGAGCCCTCAGGACAGCGCGGACTGCCAGACGCGGATGGTGCTGACGGCGGATGACATCCAGGGGGCCCTGAACCAGGTGGCGCCCAAGACGACCGGCGTCTTCAGCGTCGGCCTCGCGAGCTTTCCCTACACCGACCCGACGAGCCTCTCGCCGTCTTCGAACCAGTGCCAGGCCGGCGCGATCGAGGTGCCGATCGAGGACGCCACCGAGGGGATCCCGTCGATCGACGGCTGGTACACGAAGCTGCTCTCGACCGCCAACCAGCCCGGAGGCGGCACGCCGACCGCGGCCACGCTCTCCGGCTCGGTCGCGACCGATCCCGACATGACGAACCCGGATCCGACGACGCCGAAGTACGTCATCCTCGTCACGGACGGCCTTCCCAATTGCGATAGCGGCAACGGCTGCCAGAGCGAGGCCTGGTCCGACGGGCAGGACCACGGCTGCGAGTCGCCGAGCATCTTGCAGCAGTCGGGCGTCAACGCTTCACCGCCATCGGGCTGCGTCTGCTCGTTCGGGGCCTGCCCGGATCCGAAGGCGCAGAACGCCGGAGCGGCCTGCTGCCCTTCGAACAGCCCGCTCTACTGCCTGGACGATCAGGCGACCGTCAGCGCCATCGCCTCCCTCAAGGCGAACCAGAACGTCACCACCTACGTCGTCGGTATGGGCTACGACTACAACAACGGCGCGATCCTCGACGCGATGGCCCAGGCCGGAGGGACCGGCACGCACTTCCAGGCGAACGACCCCGCGACGCTCCAGTCGACGCTGGTGAAGCTCATCCAGACCGTCACGGCGAGCTGCAAGTACACGCTCGACGCGCCACCGGCCGACCCGTCGCTCATCGAGGTCACGCTGGACGGCAAGACGCTGACCGCCGGGGACGCGAACGGCTACACCTTCGTGCCGCCGAACGAGGTGGAGCTCCAGGGCACCGCCTGCGCCACCGTCACCGACGGCCAGCAGCACGACCTCGAGATCTCCGCGGTCTCCACGCCGTGAGAACGCCCAGCGCGGGCTGAGCGTCGCCGCGGCCTCGCGCGCCACCCCTCGCGCGCCACCCAAAGACGAGCGCGGCGAGGAGCGCGAGGAGCGCCCCCGGGCCCGGAGCCGTCGCGCAAGAGGGCCGGCCGTGGAGCTGAACCGGGCTCGTCCCCGCCTCGTCCTCGAGGTTCACGAGCACGGTCGGGATGCCGCGCGGGTAGATGTGGCAGATGCCCGCGACGTCGTCCGGCTTGAGCGTCCGCTTGGTCGTCTCCTCGGGCGTGGTCTCGTCGGCGAACATGACCCCCTGGGCGAGCGCCGGCGTGCAGGCGGGTGCACCGGCCGGCTCGCCCGTGTCCCCCGGGACCAGGCAGTTGTGGGCGAGGCCGATGAAGTGGCCTGCCTCGTGGGTGATCGTGTTCTGGACGTCGTGCGTCCCCGCGATCGGCGCGCCGGTCTCCGCCGAAAAGTCGAAGCCACCCTGGCTCTGGGGCGCGTCGTTGACCTCGATGTCGGCGTCGAGCAGCATGCCGTTCGAGGGCTGGTAGGTCGTCGTCGTCAGCGCGATGACGTCGCTGCCGTGGGAGAAGCAGCCGTACGGCCCGTCGCAGCTGTCGTCCTGCCAGCAGGGATCGCTCTGGGGAACCACGGCCTCGCAGAGGATCGGCTGGAAGAGGACGAGGTTCGTGTTGGCCGCCGGATCCGTCGGGTCGTAGCCCACCTCGCGCTGGGCGACGTCGCCCGCGAACGGCAATTCGAGGTCCGTGCAGCCCGCGCCGCCGGCGTCGACGTCGCCGACGTCCTGCCACGATCGGAACGAGCGCTCGACCGCCGCGTGGCACATCGCCTGGTAGGTCGCCTCATCCTCGCCTGCCGCGGCGACCGCGGGCGGGAGCGGCACAGGGCTCGGCGGCGGCCGGACCGCGCAGTCCTCCTGGATGACGTACGGGACGCTGCGCGTCGGCCACCAGAGGTCGTGGCCGCCGTCGAGCGTCTCGCTGCGCACGAAGGCCCGAGCGGGCGCGGCGAGCGCCAGCACGAGCGCGAAGGCGGGGAGGGCGGCGAGCGGGCGCATCCGATGGAAAACTCTAGCAGAGCGATCCGTCCCTCGCTCGCGCTCGGGGCGCGGCCCGGGGCAGCCGGCGCGGTGGGCTTGACGCGCCGGGAGAGAAGGTCTACAAGCACGACCCGCTCTCGGGCAGCCCGGCGTCGGCCCCGTAGCTCAGCTGGATAGAGCAACTGTTTCCTAAACAGTAGGCCGCGCGTTCGAGTCGCGCCGGGGCCATCCAACGAGTTCTCAACAGGTTTATCGACAGCGCGGCCGAGGGTTGGCCGCTCCGCTCTTCAAGGCTTGAAAAAGTCAAGTGCCATCAATCCCTTGCGCGGCAAGGGCTCCGTCCGGAGGAGAGCGGCTGGGCGTGTGGATAACTTGTGGTTTCGCGACCTTGGCCCCGCTGGCGGGCCGGGCCCGGACCCACTATCATCTCCGCCACTGTGAGCCTCGCGCCCTTGGCAGACGGACGTTCTCGTGAGCCGACCATGGCCGAGCAGGCGGCCTTCTTGCACAGCGTCGCCCACGAGCTCTCGACGCCGCTGACGCCGATCGTCGGCTACCTCAAGATCCTGCTCTCGGGCAAGCTCGGGAGCTTGAGCGATCAGCAGCGGCGCATCCTCGAGTCGATGGAGCACAGCGCCGATCACCTCTCGCTCATCATCGACAACCTGGTCGACCTCGCCGATCTGGAGGCCGGCCAGACCGAGCTTCGGCTCGCCGAGCTGGATCTCGGGGAGATCTTCGAACGCTGCCTCGACGACGCGCGAGGCGTCGGCCGGGCGAAGCGGCTCGCCATCGAACGGGTGCTCGACGGGCGCGCGAACGTCCTCGCCGACTCCGGCAAGCTCAAGCAGGCCATCGCGAACCTGCTCGACAACGCCATCCGCTTCTCGCCCCACGGCGGCGTCGTGCTCGGCGAGCTCCGGCGCCGCGACGGCGGCTTCGAGCTGTCGATCTACGACCAGGGCCCGGGGATGGACGTGGCGCAGCTGGACGTCCTCTCGAGGCCCTTCTGCTGGGCCGCCGCCGCCTATCCCGCCCGCCGCCCAGGGGCCGGTCTCGGCCTTCCCGTGGCCCGGCGCATCGCCGAGGCCCACGGCGGCGAGCTGCGGGCCGAGAGCCCGCCCCAGCGCCAGCCGCTCGCCCTGCACCACTTCGCGGGGACGCGAGTCTCGCTGCTCCTGCCGGCGGCCTGACCTACCGCTCGGGCCAGCTCCGTCCGTGACGAGCGAATGCCCTTCGCCCCAACGCCCTGGCCGTCGAGAAGGGTGCAGATGCGAGGCGGAGGGCTGGCGAGGGGCGGAGTTACCGTGGTGGGGTAATGAGCAGCGCAGCCAGCCCGACAACGAAGCAGATGCGCCCTTATCGACGGATCAGGGCTCGGGCCAGCTTGACCCGGATGCGCGTTTCACGGTACGCCCGTGCGCCATGCCTGCGCCCGGCGAGCCTGCGAAGCGAGCTCCGGGGCCGTCCACCGTGGGCGAGCCGCCCGCCTCGCCGAGCCGCGTCGTCGCCGCCCTCTCCGGCGGAGTCGACTCGTCGGTCGCGGCGGCGCTGGCGCGCGACTCCGGGCGCGAGGTGATCGGCCTGACCTTGCGGCTTCACGGGGAGCCCGACCGGGACGGCGCCCCGCGAAGGCGCGCCTCCTGCTGCGCTCCTCGGGACATCGCCGACGCCCGGGCCATCGCGCGCCGGCTCGACATCCCCTTCTACGTCCTCGACGCCGAGGAGCGGTTCGAGCGCCACGTGGTCGGTCCCTTCGTCGAGGCCTACCTCGAGGGCGAGACTCCGCTGCCGTGCGCGGCCTGCAACCGGGAGCTGAAGTTCGGCCACCTCCTGCGAAGGGCGGCGGCGCTCGGCGCTCGGCTCCTCACCGGCCACTACGCCCGCGTCGCGCGCGCCCCCGACGGCCGCTTTCGGCTCCTGCGCGCGAAGGACGAGCGGCGGGATCAGAGCTACTTCCTCTACGGGCTCTCGCAGGAGGCGCTCTCCCAGCTGGAGTTTCCGCTGGGGGAGCTCTCGAAGGACGAGGTCCGCGCCGAGGCGCGCGCGAGGGGGCTGCGGGTGGCCGAGAAGCCCGACAGCCAGGAGCTCTGCTTCGCGCCCGAGGGCTACGCCCCCTTCGTCGAGCGGCGGGCCGGCCGGCCCATCCCGGCGGGTCGCTTCGTGACGAGGGAAGGGCGCCGCCTCGGAGCGACCCAGGGAGTCCACCGCTACACGATCGGCCAGCGCCGGGGCCTGCCCGTCGTCGGCGGCCGGGCCACCTACGCGGTGCGACTCGACGGCGCGACGGGCGACGTCGAGGTCGACTTCGAGGCGGGGATCTCGCTCTCGGAGATCGAGGTCCGGGGCGCGAGCTGGCCTGGCGGCGCGCCAACGGGGCCTTTCGAGGCGCTGGTCCGGGTGCGCCACCAGCACCCGGGCGAGGTCGCCACCGTGACGCCGCTCGTCGACGATCGCGCCCGCGTCCGGTTCCGCCGCCCCGTCCGTGCGCCGGCGCCCGGCCAGGCGGCCGTCTTCTACCTCGACGACGAGACCGTCGGCGGGGGCACCATCTCAGCAGCTCGGAGGAGTTGAACATGCGATTCGGAACCCTTGCCGCCCTCGCCGCCCTGCTCGCCGCCGCGCCTGCCCTCGCCGACGAGGCGCAGCAGCAGATGACCGCGAGCCAGACGCTCGACGCCTACCCGCAGCGGGTCGCCGACCGGCCCGTCGAGATCGGGCAGGGCATCGCCCAGCTCCAGCTCGAGGGCTCCTACCTCTTCGGCCAGGCGGCCGGGCTCGCCGAGGCGCCGAGCCTGCGCTACGGCATCACGGACAAGTGGGAGGCCGTGCTGCTCGGCGTCCGCTACAACATCGCGAAGGATGGCGGCTACCTCCCCGGGCTCGCGGTGCGGGCGCAGCTCCACGACCTGGCCTACGCGCCGCCGTTGCCGGCGGTCAGCCCCTACCCGTACCCCGCGCTCCGACCGGGCCTCTTCCTCGACCTGCGCGACCGGCTGCCCGCCCACGTGGCGCTGAACGCCACCGTCGGCTACGTCGTCTCCTGGCAGACCGGCAACACGCTGAGCGGCCAGCCGATCCCGCTCGGCCAGCGCGAGACCTCGCAGCTCGCGCCGATGTCGATCACGGTGGACTACAGCCCGCTCCGGATGTTGTCGTTCCAAGGGGCGGCCGGCTTCATCTACGACGTCGGGGTGGCGCCGCTCTTGCCCAGCCAGGACGATCTCTACGGCCGGATCGACGCGGTCTTCACCCCGAACAACCGGCTCGACCTGCGGCTCTTCGCGGTGGCGAACCAGTTCGACCAGCCCATCGGCCTCGTCCCGGAGTTCGGCGTCGGCGCGGCTTACCGGCTCTAGCTACCGCTCGATCAGCGCCACGGGCGTCGGGTGGTCGAGGCCGCAGAAGGCGCGGCTCATCCGGCGCGTGTTGAAGGCGATGCCGAGCTCCCCGCGCGGCGAGACCAGGATGATCCCGCCCTCGCCGCCCGTCCGGAGCGAGAGCTCCTCGATCGAGTCCTCGGCCGCGCGCTGGGCCGAGGCGCCGGCGCGCATCCGGTCGACGGCGGCGCGGGTCAAGGTCACCCGCAGGATCGCCTCGCCCTGGCCCGTGGCGGAGGCGGCGCCCGCGGCGTCGTCGGCGTAGCTGCCGGCGCCGATCACGGGGCTGTCGCCGACGCGGCCCGGCAGCTTGAAGAACGTGCCTCCGGTGCTGGTCGCGGCCGCGACGTGCCCCTGCGCGTCCAGCGCGACGGCGCCCACGGTGCCGTGCTTGAGGGGGGCGCCCGCCGCGAGCCCGGCGAGGCGCCGCTCCCGCTCGGCGAGCCACTTCGCCCGCTGCTTCGGCGTCACGAGCGCGGCGGGATCGACCTGCTCGAGCCCCCGCTCGCGCGCGAACCGCGCGGCGCCCTCGCCCACCATGAAGACGTGGGGCGAGGCACGCCGGACCTCGTCGGCCGCCGCCACGGGGTTCTTGAACCCCACGAGGGCTCCGACCGCGCCCGCCGAGAGATCGCGCCCGTCCATCAGCGAGGCGTCGTGCTCGACCGTCCCCTCGGAGGTGAGCACCGCGCCGGTGCCAGCGTTGAAGGCGAGGTCGTCCTCGAGGGCGCGGACCGCCGCGAGCACGCCCTCGACCGCGCTCCCGCCCGCGCGCAGCCGGGCGAAGCCGGCCGCGGCCGCCGCGGCGACGCCCGCGACCGCCTCGGGCAGCGCCTCGTCCCCGTAGATCCCAGCTCCCCCGTGAACGACGATGGCCGGTGGCATGGCGCGGCAGATTATCACGCCCGGGGCCAACGGGGGCATTGACGAGAAAAGGGGGGGAAGGTAGGAGGCAGCGCGTGAACGCCGCCGCTGAACGAGCCTTCGTCGCCGCCGCGCCCACGGAGGTCCCGGCGGCGCTCGTCGAGGAGATCGATCGGCTGCGAGTCGATCTGCGCGAGCGGAGGAGCGTCGACCGGTTCGCCCACGCCTGGGGCGCGACGCTCGCCTTCCTCGTCCTGCTCGGCTGCTTCGTGAAGCTCGCTCACGACAGCGCTGGCCACCCGCTCTTCCTCTGGCCGGGCGCGCTGCTCGTCCTCTCGGTCGCGCTCTACGCGGCGCAGGAGGTCCGGCGCGGCGTCGGCCTCCTCGCGAGCGAGCGCCGCCTGCTGCGGCGGCTGCGGGAGCTCGAGGGGCGGCAGGGGCCGCCGAGGGAGCTCTTCTGAGCCCCACCTCCTCTCGCCCCGCGACGCCGCGCGGCCGCTTCCTCGTGCTCGAGGGGCTCGACGGCGCGGGGACCACGACGCAGGCCGCCGAGCTCGGGCGCCGGTTGCGCGCCCGCGGCCTCACGGTCCTCGTCACCGCGGAGCCCAGCCGCGGCCCCATCGGCTCGCTCATCCGCACCGTCCTCGGCAAGCGACTCGTCGGCCCGGCTGGGCGCCCCTTCGACCGGGGCGCGCTCGCGCTGCTCTTCGCGGCCGACCGGCTGGATCACGTCGCGTCGGAGATCGTGCCGACCTTGGCCTCGGGCGGCTGGGTCATCTCCGACCGCTACTTCGTCTCCTCCCTCGCCTACCAGACCCTGGATCTGCCGGAGCCGTTCGTCCGGCAGATCAACGAGCGGGCGCCGAGGCCGGATCTGACGCTCTTCCTCGACGTGCCCGCCGAGGCGGCGCTGCGCCGGAGGCGGGCGGAGGGCGCGGCGCCCGAGCTCTTCGAGGATCTGGCGCTTCAGCGGCGCGTCGCGCTGGGCTACCGGCGCGCGCTCACGGAGGGCGGCGGCGGCTCGCCGGTCGCCGTCGTCGACGGGACCGCCTCCATCGCCGCGGTCTCGGACGCCGTCGAGGCGGCCATCCTCGAGCGCTTCTTCTCGGCCCGTCCAGCGTCCGAACGGCGAGCCGCTGAACGGCGGCCAGGGCGGTCGGTCGGGGCCGCCGGACGCTCCAAAGTTGCGCGGGTTGCGCGCACTCGTTAGACTGCTGGCGTTCAGGAGCTGAACGGTCGCCGACCCTCTCGGCACCCGCTTCACGCCCCCCGCCAAGGCCAGGATGATCGACCCGTCGCGGTTCGAAGACCTCCTCATCGTCCGGAAAATCAAGGAGAAGATCCGCAAGTGGTGGCGGATCGAGCTCTCCTTCGCCGACCCGACGGGCTTCGTCGTCGACCACAAGAAGGGCGTCGTCATTCCGCCCCACAGCAAGCTCTGCGAGGCGTCCCTGGGCTGCCGGGAGGGCTTCGGCCGCTGCAACCGCTCCATCGAGAAGGCGGTCCGCGACCTCGCCGATCGGAAGGAGACGAAGGCCGTCCTGGTCGACCAGTGTCACATGGGGCTCCACGTCATCGCCTGCCCGGTGGTGGCGGACGACAAGTTCCACGGCGCCATCTTCGCCTGCGGCTTCCTCGGCTCGGAGGCGAAGGAGGCGCGCCGCGGGCTGGTCCTCGAGAACGCCGCGTCCGAAGGGCTTCAGATCGCGCAGCCGGAGGAGGCCTACGGCGGCATCCCGAGCCTCTCGGCGCAGGACATGGGCTATTTCAAGGATCTGCTCGAGACCACGGTCGAGGAGATCGTCGAGTTCTCGCGCACCATCGATCAGAAGGAGGCGCGCATCGCGCAGCTCTCGCGCGAGCTCGGCGGCCGCTACCAGTTCGGCAACATCGTCGGCAAGTCGGCGGCGATGCAGCGGCTCTTCGCCGTGCTCGAGAAGGTCGTCGACAGCGAGAGCACCGTGCTCGTCACGGGCGAGAACGGGACCGGCAAGGAGCTCATCGCGCGCGCCCTGCACTACAACGGCCCGCGCAAGGACAAGCCGTTCGTGGTCCAGAACTGCAGCGCGCTCAACGACAACCTGCTCGAGTCCGAGCTGTTCGGCCACGTCAAGGGCAGCTTCACCGGCGCGACCCGCGACAAGCAGGGGCTCTTCCGGGTCGCGCACGGCGGCACGTTCTTCCTCGACGAGGTGGGCGACATGTCGCCCGCCATGCAGGTGAAGCTCCTGCGCGTCCTGCAGGAGGGCACGTTCCTGCCCGTCGGCGGCACGAAGCCCGAGGAGGTCGACGTCCGCATCATCGCGGCGACGAACCGCACCCTGAAGGAGATGGTGCAGCGGCGCGAGTTCCGCGAGGATCTCTACTACCGGCTCAACGTCATCAACGTCGAGGTGCCGCCGTTGCGGGCGCGCGCCGAGGACATCCCGCTGCTCTGCGAGTACTTCCTCGGGCACCACGCCGAGAAGGCCGGCAAGGCGTCGAAGCAGCTCGCCCCCGAGATCCTCGCGCGCTTCTTCGAGTACGGCTGGCCCGGAAACATCCGCGAGCTCGAGAACGAGATCGAGCGGCTCGTCGTGCTCGCCGGCGACCGGCAGCTCGTCGGCGTCGATCTCCTCCAGTCGGGCGCCTCGCACGTCGCCCAGCTTCCGGCGCGCGACCTCGAACGTTACAAGGAGAAGGGCGATCTCTCCGCCGCCGTCACGGCCCTCGAGCGCGAGATGATCCAGCAGGGGCTGGTCGCGACCCACTGGAACAAGACGCGGCTCGCGGTGCAGCTCGGCGTGAGCCGCACGACGCTCATCAAGAAGATCAAGGAGTACGGCATCGAGGACGCGGCCACCGCGGCGGAGACCGGCGAGGGCGGCGCCCATTGACCCCCTCGCGCGGAGGGCCGAGCGCCGCCGTGGTCATCGTCGGCAACGAGGTGCTCTCGGGCAAGGTGCGCGACGAGAACGGCCCCTTCCTCCTGGAGCGGCTGCGCGGCGCCGGCGTCGAGGCCCGGCGCCTCCTCACGGTGGCCGACGAGATCGACGAGATCGTCTGGGCGCTGCGCTCGCTGCGCGGCGAGGTCGACTGGATCCTGACCACGGGGGGCGTCGGCCCGACCCACGACGACGTCACCGTGGCCGGAGCCGCCGCCGCCCTCGGCCGCCGCGTCGTCCGTCCGGAGGCGCTCGCCGAGCGGGTCCGCCGCCACGTCGGCGCGGAGGTTTCCGAGGGCTTGGGGCGGAGCATTCCGGAGGCCGCGCTCCGGCTCGCCGACGTGCCCGAGGGCGCCGAGCTGCTCTTCCAGGAGGGGATCTGGCTCCCGCTCATCGTCGTCGAGCGGATCGCGCTCTTCCCCGGGGTCCCGGCGCTCTGCCGCCTCCAGTTCGAGGCGCTCGCGCCGAGGCTGCGGGGCAGCCCGTTCACCCTCCGCTCGGTCTACGTCTCCTCGAGCGAGCCCGAGATCGCCGCCGCGCTCGACGCGGTGGCCGACGCCCACCCCTCGGTGGCGCTCGGCAGCTATCCCCGCTTCGACAGCGAGGCCGACCATCGGGTCAAGCTGACGCTCGAGTCGCGAGACGGGACGGCGGTCGACCGAGCCTTGCGGGAGCTGCTCGACCGGCTGCCGCGCGGAAGCGTCATCCGGCAGGAGTGAGCGGCTCGGGCCCGAGAGGGCGTCGCGCGAGCCGCGCGGGGCTCCGCCGCGGCTACCGCGTGATCTCCGCCCAGCGCTCCTTGATCTCTGCCGGGGTCCAGGCGCCCTTGTCCTTGCTGACGCCCGGGGTCTCCTCCATGCGGTAGAGGAAGACCTTGCTCCCCTGCACCCCGACGATCTGCCCGGTGATCTCCGCCGCGAGGTCGCTCGCGAGGAAGGCCGCGACGGGGCTGATGTGCTGGGGCCCCAGGTCGTCCGCCTTGACGCCCTTCATCATCGGCAGATCCTCGGTCATGCGGGTCAGCGCCACGGGCGCGATGGCGTTCACGGTGACGCCCATCTTCGCGAACTCGAGCGCCGCGACGCGGGTGAGCGAGTAGATGCCGCCCTTCGCGGCGGCGTAGTTGCCCTGGCCGAAGTTGCCGATGAGCCCCGAGAGCGAGCTCGTGTTGACGATGCGGCCGCCCTTGCCCTGGACCTTGAGCTGCCGGGCCACCGCCTGCATGCAGAAGAAGGTCCCCTTGAGGTGGACGTCGAGGACCAGGTTCAGATCCTGGTCGCTCATGTTGACGATCGTCCGGTCGCGCAGGATGCCGGCGTTGTTGACGAGGACGTCGACCTTGCCGAACTTCGAGAGCGCGCTCCAGAGGATGCCGTCGGCCCCCTCGCGGGTCGAGACGCTGTCGTAGTTCGCGACGGCCTCGCCGCCGGCCGCCTTGATGTCGGCGACGGTCTTGTCGGCGAGCTCGCCGCCCTTGCCGCCGCCGTGCCGATCGCCGCCGAGGTCGTTCACCACGACCTTGGCGCCCTCCTTCGCGAAGTAGAGCGCGTGCTCTCGGCCGATGCCGCCGCCGGCGCCAGTGACGATTGCGACCTTGCCCTCGAGCAGCTTCGCCATGGAGACGCTCCTTCGGCCGTCCGGCCGCTTGTCTGCGCGGCAAGCTACCCGAGCCGGCGAAGAAAGATCAAGCGGCTCCAGAGCCCCCGAGAGCCTCGCGAGGGGCCGGCCGGCGCCCGCCCGAGCCGCAGAGGAAAAAAAAGGGGTCGCCGTCGAGGGCGACCCCGAGCTCTCCGCCGGCGCCCGGATCCTGCCGGGCGCCTCTCGGAGAGGCGCTACTTCTTCACCTGCTGTCCCTGCGCGCGGATCTTCTGGGCGCAGCTCGGGCAGAGCGTGCGATTCCCCATGTGAACCGCCCGCTGCTCGTCGATCATCGTCCCGCAGCTCTCGCATCGGACCTGGGCCATCGGTGGTGCCTCCTCTCTTTCGCGGGAGACGTTGGCCACGCGCGGCGAGGAAGGGAAGCCTCTGGACGGCGCGGGCCCGGGCGGGGCCTCTCTCGCCCGGCGGGCACATTTCGGTTTGCGCAAGGCGGCCTCATTTGCTACAAGGCCGCCACTTCACGGGCGTTTCTCGCCCGCGAGAGGGCCCCCACCGATGGTGCATATCACCGTGCTCCACCCCTTCGCCTCCCTCTGGCTCCAGGCCTCGCCGGCCCAGAGCTGCACCGATCCGCAGGTCCTCCTGCCCTTCGCCGCCATCGCGGCCGTCTTCTACTTCGTGCTCTTCCGGCCGCAGCAGAAGCAGGCGGCCCAGCACAAGCAGCTGCTCGCGAGCCTCAAGAAGGGCGACGCCGTCGTCACCCAGGCGGGCCTGTTCGCGAAGATCCACTCGGTCGGCGACAAGGACGTGGTCCTCGAGATCGGCGGGGGCACCAAGGTGCGCTGGCTCAAGAGCCAGATCGCCGCGGTCGAGAAGCCCGCCGAGGGCGACGGCGCCGACGCCGACAAGGCCAAGGCCGACAAGAAGGAGCAAGCATGACGAGGTCTTGGTGGTGGAGGACGATCCTCATCCTCGGCGTCGTCGGCTACGCGGTCTACTACCTCGTGCCCTCGTGGGTCTACTTCCGGCTGCCCGCCGACGAGCGCAACGACAGCTCGCTGCTCGAGAAGCTGACGCCCCACTGGGCCCCGAAGAAGCATCTGAACCTCGGGCTCGATCTGCAGGGCGGCATCGAGCTGGTCATGGGCGTCGACGCCGACAAGGCCATGCGCGACAAGGCCATGCGCCGGGCCGACGACCTGCGGCGGATCGCCGGCGACAAGAAGGTGCCCTTCAAGGAGATCAAGTCCGTCCAGGGACAGCCCGAGATCGCGCTCGTCGGGGCGAGCCCCGCGGAGGCCAAGGCGCTCGCCGACCTCGCGCAGGAGCAGTTCCCCGACAACTTCCGCGTCGTCTCCTCCGAGGGGAACCAGACGATCGTGGGCTTCCAGGACGCCTGGGTCAGGAAGCAGAAGGACGACACGGTGGACCAGGCCGTCAAGAGCCTGCGCAACCGGATCGACAAGTGGGGCGTCAGCGAGGCCGAGATCAAGCGGATCCGCGGCTCCGACGGCATCCAGATCCAGCTCCCCGGCTTCAAGGACCCCGAGCGCGCGAAGCAGCTCCTCGGCCAGACCGCGCAGCTCGAGTTCAAGATCGTCGACGACGACGACCGGAGCCTCGCGAAGGTCGAGCACGAGCTGCCCCAGGGCATCCACTACGGAATGGACGGCGCCATGCCGTACCTCTGCTCGCAGGATCGGCTGGCGCTCGAGAAGTTCACCGCGGGCAAGGCGCCGGAGGGCGACGAGTACGGCGTCGAGAAGGTCGAGGCGCTCGCCCCCGACGCGAAGAGCCCGCCCTGCGACGTCCCCTACTACCGGACCCTCACCCTTCACGCGAAGACCGAGGTGACGGGCGATCAGCTCACCGACGCCCGGGTCCAGCTCGACAGCTCGGGGGGCATCCAGAAGCCGGTGGTCGGCTTCACGCTCGACCGCGAAGGCGCCGAGAAGTTCGGCGAGCTGACCGGCGCGAACATCGGCAAGAGGCTCGCCATCGTGCTCGACGGCATGGTCAACTCGGCGCCGGTGATCCAGTCGAAGATCACCGACAGCGGCCAGATCACGCTCGGCGGCCTGAAGAGCCAGCAGGAGATCTACCAGGAGGCGAGCGACCTCGCCCTCGTGCTCAAGGCGGGCGCCCTGCCGGCGCCGGTCCGGATCCTCGAGGAGCGGACGGTCGGTGCCTCGCTCGGGCCCGAGCTCATCCGCAAGGGGACCTGGGGCGCGCTCGCGGGCCTCTTCATCGTCTGGCTCTTCATGGCCTTCTACTACCGGATGTCCGGCTTCGTGGCGGACGTCGCGCTCGCCGTCAACGGCCTGCTCCTCCTCGCGGCGATGGCGATGTTCGGCTCCACCCTCACGCTCCCCGGCATCGCCGGCACGGTGCTGACGCTCGGCATGGCGGTCGACGCGAACGTGCTCATCAACGAGCGCATTCGCGAGGAGCTGCGCGCCGGCAAGACCTCGCGCGGCGCGGTGGACGCGGGCTACGACAAGGTCTTCTGGACCATCGTCGACGGACACGTGACCGCCTTCGTCGCGGGCGCGATCCTCTATTACACGGGCACCGGACCGGTGAAGGGCTTCGCCGTCACCCTGATGATCGGCCTCGCCGCGTCGATGTTCACCTCGATCGTGGTGACGCGGCAGATCATCGACGTCCTCGTGCGTCGCAGCGGGACGGTCCGCCGGGCCGCGGCCTAGGAGAGAGAGATGAACTTCCACTTCCTCGAGATCCTCCCCGAAGTTCCGAAGATCGACTTCGTGAGCAAGCGGCGGCTGTTCGTCACCGTCTCGCTCATCATCAACCTCGCGGTCATCCTCTGGAGTCTCCCGTTCGTCCACGGCCTCGACTTCGGCGTCGACTTCGCGGGCGGCACCGAGATTCAGCTTCACTTCGCGCAGAAGCCGAACCTCTCCGAGGTGGACAAGGCGCTGCGCAAGGCCGGCTTCTCGGGCGAGACCGCGCAGTCGTACGGCCCGCCCTCCGAGAACGCCTACATCATCCGCGTCGGCCGCATCGCGCTCATGAAGCCCGAGGACGCCGAGCGGGCGAAGAGCGCGCTCGCCTCGGCGGTGGGCGCGGCGCATCTGAAGGAGTTCCACTTCGATCCCGAGGTCGGCGACAAGATCGACCTCACCTTCGACCAGCCCGTGGCCCCCGAGGCAATCCGGGCGGCCGTCACGGGCGCCGGCGTCAAGGTGAGCGACGTCCGCACGCTCGCGCAGAAGCCCGGGGACGACGAGTACACCGTCATCACCCAGGGGATCGCCGACAAGGTCGGCAACGCGCTGACCAAGGCCTTCGGCGAGAAGGCGGTCTCGGTCGAGCGGGTCGAGTACGTGGGACCGCAGGTGGGCCGCCAGCTCCAGATCCAGGGGCTGAAGGCGCTCATCTACGCGATGGCGATGATCGTCGTCTACGTCGGCCTCCGCTTCGACTTCCGCTTCGCGCCGGGCGTCGTCATCGCCCTCGTCCACGACGCCATCGTGACCCTGGGCTACTTCGCCTTCTTCGGCCGCGAGTTCAACCTGACCTCGCTCGCCGCGGTCCTCACCGTCATCGGCTACTCGGTCAACGACACCGTCGTCGTCTACGACCGGATGCGCGAGAACCAGCACAAGTTCCGGGGGCGGGATCTGCCGTCCATCGTCAACCTCTCGATCAACGAGATGCTGGCGCGGACCATCCTCACCTCGGGGGTCACCGCGCTCTCGCTCGTGGGGCTCATCGTCTACGCGCGGGGCACCGCGGTCTGGGACTTCGCGGTCGCGATGCTCGTGGGCATCGTCTCGGGCACCTACTCGACCTGGTACATCGCGAGCCCGATGACCATCTGGCTCGACGAGTTCCTCAAGCGGCGCGAGGGGAAGCGGACGAACGAGCATCAGGCCCAGAAGCGGGCGAAGGAGCCGGCGCAGGCGAAGGCCGTGCTGCCGTAGCGACGCCGTCCGCTCAGAGCGGCTGCGGGCTCAGCTCGGCCGCGGAGGCGGCGTAGACCGCCCGCTCGAGCGCCTCGAGCTCGAAGGGCGCCGCCAGCGTGGCGCTGGCCCCCATCTCGTGGGCCCGGCTCGCCTGGCTGCGCGGGTCGGTCATGAGGCAGACGATCAGTGCCCCCCAGGCCCTCAGAAATAGGGCCTCTTCGACCTCGCCCGCCGGGTCGAGCGGCAGGTAGAAGATCCCCGCCTGCGGCTCGAACTGCTCGGCCAGCGCGCATCGCTGGCCGACCGGGAGCCGATGGTCGCAGAGCTGGACCTGGTCTCCATTCTGCGTGAAGACGTAGGAGATCGCTTCGATGACTTCGCAGGCGTCCGGACCACACAGCACGAGCCGCATCGGTTCCCCCCGGAACTCGAACTCACCCCGGGCGTCGGGGCCCCGCACTCCTGTGAAAAAAGGACTTCACTACCCGAACGGATTGTAACGAGGGGCCGGCTGCTTGCCAAGGGGAAGACGCCCTCTCAGCGCCTCTTCTTCTCGATCGGCTGGCCGTCGGCGCCGAGCACGACCACCCGGAGCTGCCCGGTCGACCGGATCGCCTGCCGCTGCCGCGCGCCCATCGTGTGCCGCTCGGCCCGCGTCAGCTTGCCCTGCGCGCTGGCGGCGAGCTGCGTCTCGGGGGAGGGCCGCTTGCGCCGCGCGGGGCGGATCCCGAAGTGGACGAGCTCGGCGTTCGAGGCGCCGAACTTCAGCTTGATGAGCGTGGGCAGGTTGCGGACCCACGGCTCGGCGGCGAGCACGGCCGCCTCGAGCGCGACGAGCTTCTGGCGCGCCGCGACGAGGGCGTCCCGCTGCTCCTCGCGCCTCTCTTCGACGGCCCGGAGGAGCGAGAGCAGCGCGCTCGTCGTGACCGTCTTTCCCTCGACCTCGATCGGGCCGAAGCTCGCGCCGAAGCGGGCGAGCCCGCCGGCGAGGGCCCGGGCCCTCTTCTCGAAGCCGTGCTCGATCGCGTACTGCGCCCGGTTCCTCGCCCTTCTCGGCATCGCGCGGGACCTCCAGGGCCCCCATTCTACCTCAGGGTGCCGGCACCAAGGGCTCGAAGTGACCCCGGCGAGCGACGGGTGCCGGCCCCAGCGGCTCGAAGCTGCTCTGGCGCACGACAGGTGCCGGCCCCAACGGCTCGAAGTGACCCCGGCGAGCCTCGGGTGCCGGCCCCAACGGCTCGAAGCTACTCTGGTGAACGACAGGGGCCGGCCCCAACGGCTCGAGGCCGCCCCGGCGAGCGACGGGTGCCGGCACCAGCCGCTCGAAGCGCCCTTCCTCGAGCTCGGTGAAGCCTAGCGGACGGCGTGCAGCAGGCCGTCGTCCGAGACGAAGAAGACCGTGCCGTCGGGGCCGATGGCGGGGGACGAGCTGATCCGGCCGTGGGTCGCGAGCTTGAAGCGCTGCGAGCCGTCGGGGTTGACCGCGTAGAACGTGCCGTCGGCCGTGCCGAAGAAGATCGTTCCGTCGCCGCCGATGGCGACGGCCGTGTCGAGGTCGGAGGAGGTCTTGAAGGGGAAGCCCGACTTCAGGCTGCCGGTCGCGCCGTCCACCGCGTAGAGGCCGTCGACGTTGCCGACGTAGACGGTGCCGTCGGCGGCGATGGCGGGGGCCGAGTTGCCGACGTCGGCGTTGAAGAGGCCGGAGCCGGTGAAGGGGCTGAAGTTGCCGGGCGTCGTCCCCGACGGCATGCCGTTGAAGACCCAGTGCTGCTGCCCGTTCGCGGGGTCGATGGCGGCGAGCGTCGTCTGCCCGCTGTTGCCGGTCTGCGTGCCGACCTCGATCATGAGCCAGCCCGTGTGCTGCTCGTCGTAGGCGAGGTCGGAGTTCTGGAGGAAGCCGCCGCCGGAGCCGACCGTGACGCCCGCGGCGGGCCAGGCCGGGATGGCCTGGAAGCCGGACTCGGGGGCGGTGACGCCGAAGCAGAGGGCGCCGCAGCACCAGTAGCTCTGGTCGTTCTGATCGATGGCGACCGCGACCCGCTCCATGCCCCAGGGCAGGATCAGCGTGTTCGACTGGGTGAGGCTGCCGTTCGAGCCGGTCTGGTAGGTGACCGTCTGGCCGAAGTCGTCCCCGTCGAACAGAAGGCCGTCCTGGCCGATGCTGGGGTTCACGTCGAAGCCGTCGGCGCCCTGGCAGCCGCCGCTCGAGTTCCCGTTGGCGGCGTTGCTGCCGCCCGCGGCGCAGCCGGTCGGGGGGCCGATCTGGAAGAGGATCTTTCCGGTGGCGGAATCGATGTGGTAGAGCTGCGCCGGCTGCATGCTCGCCGAATCCGTCCCCGACTCGAGGTAGATCGTGCCGTCGGCGGCGAGGATCGGCGTCGCCGGGTGCTCGTCGGGGTTCGGCGCGAGCAGCGAGTCCTTCCAGAGGATGTTCCCGCCGGGGTCGACGGCGACGAAGGTGCCGTCCATCCCGAGCTGGTAGACCGTCCCGTCGGGCCCGACGATGGGGGAGTTCAGGTAGCTCGGGTTCGGGTTGACCATTCCCTCCATGCCGCCCGCGCTCTGCGGCACGGCGAGCTGCACGGTCCAGAGCTCGGTCCCCTGGTTCGCCGAGGTGTCGGCCTGGCTGCGCCCCTGGTCCGTGTTGTCGGCGTGCCACTTCGGCCAGCCGTCGGCGTAGGGGCCGCTTCCCTTGACGTAGGCGGAGAGCGGCACCGCGCCGTTCGCCCGCACCGGGTCGTTGCTCTGGAAGACGATGCGGCCCGTGTGCAGGAGCGGCGTCCCGCTGGAGGTGAGATCGCAGGTCACGGCGATGGTCGTGCTCTGCGCCGGATGGATCGTGAGGCTCGCGGCCTGGGCCGGGTCGAGGGTGAAGGCCGGGTCCGTCCCGGGGGAGAGGCCGATCCCGCTGACGGCGCAGTCCTGGGCCCCGCTGTTCGTGAGGGTCACGGACTTCGTGACCGCCGTGCCGACGCCCGGGTTGCCGAAGTTGATCGACGGCGGCTGGATCGCGAGGGTGCACGGGTTCGGCTTGCCGTTCCCGAAGAGCTGGTCGGTCGCGAGCTCGGCCGGCACCTGAGCCTGTTGTCCCCCCGCGAGGAGGGGCTGGGTGACCGCCGTCAGAACGTCCTGGTCGTTGCCGGTCTGGCTCGCCGTGTAGGAGACGGTCGCGGTGACGCTCGCGCCCGGCAGGATCGTCTGCGGCAGCGCGAACGACTCGCTCACGGAGAAGGGGCTCTGCGGGTTCTGCGTCGTCAGGCTCGTCAGCGCGACCGCCGCGAGCCCCTGGTTCGTGAGGGTGACCTGCTGCGAGCTGTTCGTGCCCACCGGCACGTTCAGGAAGGAGACCGGGCTCGGGGAGAAGACGATCTGCCCGTCGACGCCGACGCCGCTGAGCGAGATCTGCTGCGGGTTGCAGGTCGCGCAGTCGAGGTAGGGGAGCAGCGCGCTCGCGGGGCCCTGCTGCCCGGGAGTGAAGGTGATCTGGAGGGTGAAGGAGCCATTGGCCTGAATCGGGCCGGGCGTCCCCGTCCAGCCGAAGGCCGACGCCTGGGTGCCCACGATCGGCTGGACCTGGATCGGGCTCGAGGCGTCGGTCCCCGTGTTCGAGAAGGTCACGGCCAGGGTGGCGAAGGTCCCGACCTGGACGTTGCCGAAGTCGAGGGTCGTGGGCTTCACCCCGATGACGATGTTGCTGCCGTTGCCTCGGAGCGGCACCGTGTAGCTGGGCAGCGCGTTGCTGTTCGACTGGATGGTCAGCGTCCCGGTCTGCTCCCCGGTCTGCGCGGGCTGGAACTCGATGTAGATCGTCGCCTTCGCTCCCGCCTGGAGGCTGCTCCCGAAGGGCGCGTGGACGTTCGTGGTCTCGGTGAACGAGAACTCCGCGGGGCCGCTCTGCCCCTGGGTGAGCGAGACGGCCGAGATCGCGAGGTCGAGCGATCCCGTGTTCGTCAGGGTGACGGGGAGCACCTTGCGCTCGCCCACCGGGACGTCGCCGAAGTCCACCGGGTTCGGCGAGGCGGACGGGTGAGAGTCCTTCGAGACGAGCTGTCCCGCCCGATGCTGGCAGCCTCCGCAGCCCGGGGCGACCGCGACGAGGGTGAGCGCGAGCAGTCGCGAGATCGATCGGTTCATCGGGTGCCTCCGCCACGAAGAAATTTCGGGATCCATACCAGCGGCGCCCTCGAAAGGACAGCCCCTCGTGCTAAGGGTTCGCCGTGCGCTGGCGACTCGGCTGGACGGAGGGCGAGGACGAGGGGGACGCGCGCCCCCTGGCCCGCGATCTCGGGCTCCACCCGCTCGTCGCGCGGATCCTCGCTCGCCGCGGCCTCTCGTCCCCGGAGGCCGCGCGCGCCTTCCTCGAGCCGGGCCTCGGCGAGCTGCCCGACCCGTTCCTCTTTCGCGACATGGAGAGGGCCGTCCAGCGGATCGTCCGCGCCGTCGAGGAGGGCGAGGCGGTCGTCGCCTACGGCGACTACGACGTCGACGGCGTCTCCTCGGCCGCGCAGCTCGTCTCGTTCTTGCGGGCGGTGGGCGCCCGGGCCGACTGGTACGTCCCCCACCGGCTCCGGGAGGGCTATGGGCTCAACGCCGAGGCGCTCGAGCGGCTGCGGGGGCAGGGCGCGGGGCTCGTCGTCGCGCTCGACTGCGGAATCGGCGCCGTCGCCGAGGTGGACCGCGCCGCCGCGCTCGGGCTCGACGTCGTCGTGGTGGACCACCACCGGCCGAGCCCCGAGCTGCCGCGGGCCGTCGCCGTCTTGAACCCGCTCCAGCCCGACTGCGCCTTCCCCGAGAAGCGGCTCGCCGCCGCGGGCGTCACCTTCTTCCTCCTCATGGCGCTGCGCCGCCGGCTCCGCGAGCGGGGCCGCTTCGGCCCGGCCCGCCCCGAGCCCAACCTGCGGGCCTTCCTCGACCTCGTCGCCCTCGGGACGGTGGCCGACGTGGTGCCGCTCCTCGGCGTCAACCGGCGGCTCGTCCGCGAGGGGCTCGTGGAGCTCGACCGGACCCGGCGGCCCGGCATCCGGGCGCTCTGCGACGTGGCCGGGCTCGATCCGCAGCTGCCGCTCACGGCCGGGCAGGTCGGCTTTCGGCTGGCGCCCCGCCTCAACGCGGCCGGCCGGCTCGACGACGCCGGCCTGTCGGTCCGGCTGCTCCTCGCGGAGGAGTGGGGCGACGCGGTCCGCCTGGCCCGCGAGCTCGACCGGGAGAACGAGCAGCGGCGCGCCCTCGAGGCGAGCCTCACCGCCGAGGCGATGGCCCAGGCCGAGGGTCGCCTCGCCTCGGCCTCGCCACCCAAGGCGCTCGTCCTCTCGGGCGAGGGCTGGCACCCGGGGGTGGTCGGCATCGTCGCCTCCCGGGTCGTCGAGCGGACGGGGCGCCCGGCGCTGCTCCTCGGCCTCGAGGGCGAGCTGGCGCGCGGCAGCGGTCGCAGCCTCGCCGGCTTCGACCTCCACGCCGCGGTGGCCGAGGCCGGCGACCTGCTCGACCGCTTCGGGGGCCACCGGATGGCCGTCGGCCTGCAGCTTCCCCGCTCGAAGCTGCCGGCGCTTCGGGCCCGGCTCGAGGCCGCGGCGGCCGAGCGGCTGTCCGACGAGCTGCTCGGCCCGAGCTGCCACGTCGATCTGCCGATCGACGCCGCCGAGATCGACGAGCGGCTCGCGGGCGACCTCGGCCGGCTCGCCCCGTTCGGCGCGGGCAACCCCGAGCCCGTCTTCGCCGCCTTCGGCGTGCGGGGAAAGGCTCGGCTCCTCGCGGCGAAGGCCGAGGGCGCCGAGCCGCACCTCAAGGTCGAGCTCGGTGGGCGGCTGACGGGCATCGGCTTCGGGCTCGGCCGCTCGCTCGATCTCTTCAGCGGGCCGGTGGACGCCGCCTTCCACGTCGCGCTCGACGAGTGGCGGGGCCGCCGCCAGCTGCAGCTTCGGCTCCGCTCGGTCCGCGCCGCGCTGCGCTGACAGGGGCGAGGCCACGGGCGGGCGTGGCCGCTCTCGCCCGCGGCGAGCTTCTTGCAGCTTCAGCCGTCGGCCGGGCTGGCGGCCGAGGGAGGCGTGCAATGCAGATCGACCCGATTTGCGGGAAGCGGCTGGAGGCGGAGGCGGGGGCCCCGACGGCCGAATACAAGAAGCGGCGCTACTACTTCTGCTCCGACCGCTGCCAGAAGCTCTTCGAGCAGCGGACCGAACGGAGCCGGATGAGCCACCTCGCGAAGGTCGGCGCGCTGCTCTCGAACGGGAAGGTGCGCTGGGGCCTCGCCTAGGAAGCGCCGTTCCCACCCTGGGGCGGCGGCGGCGCCTCGCCGTCAGCGACGAATTTCCCTCGGCTCGACGGGGCGAAGCCTCGGAAAACTGACGGGCGGGCGCCGCGCCGGAGGGCCAAGGTCCCGAGATCAGGGGGCAGGGGGCGCTGGCACATCGGTTGCTCAACCCCCCGGCGCGTGGCCGTCAGGCAGCCATCCGCCACGGGAGGAATCGACCGATGAACGCGCGTACCCGCCTCTGGCCCCTCGCCGCCGCCTCGCTGCTGGCGGCGGCTTGCGGCAAGCCCGGCTCCAAGGGGGCCGGTTCGAAGCCGCCGAACCCCATCGGCGCCACCTCGTTCGTCTCCCAGCCGCCCGGCGGCGGAGGCGGTCGCACGGCGATGGCCGGCGGCGCCGCGGGCGCCGCGGGCGGCGCGGCCCCGACCTCGAGCCAGAACGGCACGAGCGGCGGCTCGGCCCCGGCCCGGACCATCCAGGAGGCCGACATCTACAAGGTCGCGGGCAACACGCTCTTCGTCTTGAACCAGTACCGCGGCCTGCAGATCGTCGACGTGACGAACCTCGCGGCGCCCCAGCTCGTCGGCAAGGTCCCGCTGGTCGGCACCCCGATCGACCTCTACGTCGAGGGGAACACCGCCTACGTCCTCGTGAGCGACTACTTCGACTACTGGTACGGCGGCGGTCCCGTCATGGGGGGCGCCGCCCTCGACGGCCCCATGACGCCCTGGGTGGGCTCGCAGCTCTGGACGGTCGACGTGACCTCGCCCGCCGATCCCAAGGTCCTCTCGACCCTGCCCATCGAGGGCAACGTCACCGACACCCGGATTGTCGGCAGCGTGCTCTACGTGGTCTCGAACGTCTACTCCTGGGAGGAGTACGCGGCGAACGGCCAGGCGGCGACCCAGGACCTCACCTACGTCGCGAGCTTCGACGTCTCGAACCCCGCCGCGCCGAAGCCGGTGCAGCGGCTCGACTTCCCGGCCTCGGGCTGGAACATCCACGCGAACGTGACGCAGAGCCGGATCGTCCTCTCCGAATCGGGCTGGGACCAGAACAGCCAGGGGCCGGTGACCCAGTTCCAGCCGATCGACATCTCGGACCCGGCCGGCGCGCTCGCGCTCGGCACGGGCTACACGGCGCCGGGAATGGTCCAGGACCGCTGGTCGATGGACTTCGACCCGACGACGAACCTCTTCCGGGCGGTGCTCCAGAGCCAGTGGGGCAACTCGGGCGGCACGCTCGAGATCTGGAGCGCCCCCACGGTGAGCCAGGCGACGCCCACGGGCAGCCTCGCGTTGAACCTCCCCGAGGCGGTCACCGCGACGAGCTTCTCGGGGAGCCGCGCCTACATCGTGACGGCCTACTGCACGGACCCGCTCTGGATCGCCGACACCTCGGACCCGAAGAACCCGGTCCTCGAGGGCTCCGTCTCGATGTCGGGCGAGCTCGACTTCATCCTCCCCGAAGGAGACCAGCTCCTCGCGCTCGGCCACGACGGCCAGGGCTGCAGCCTGGGGGAGGGCGGCGCGCCGCTCGCCGTCTCGATGTTCGACGTGACCGATCCCACGAAGCCGTCCATGATCTCGCGGGTCGACTTCGGCTCGGGCTACACCTACATCGGCGCCTCGGCGGACGACATGAAGAAGGTCTTCCAGGTGCTGCCGCAGCTGGACCTCATCCTCGTCCCCTTCCAGAGCTGGGATCAGTCGAGCTGGCAGTACCAGGGCGGCACGCAGCTCATCGACTACCAGCCCACGGGGCTGACCTTGCGCGGCTTCGCGTCGCACGCCGGCCAGATCACCCGGGCGTTCCCCGTCCAGAACGACGTGGTCGCCATCTCCGACCGCTCCCTCCAGGTGCTCGACATCTCGAATCGCGACAGCCCGACCACGGTCGCGCAGCTCGACCTCGCGCGGCCGGTCCTCAGCCTCTCGTTCGTCGGCGGCCAGGCGGTCGAGCTCTCGGGCGACTGGAGCCTCGGCGACACCGAGCTCGCGGTCGTCGATCCGGCGACCCCCGACCAGGCGTCGCCGGCGGCGGTGGTGTCGATTCCGGCGCCGAACGCCCGCGTCTTCCAGGACGGCGCCATCGCCTGGATCCTCGCGAACGACTACCAGGGCCAGACGGCCTGGCTGCAGGCGGTCGACCTGACGAACCCGAAGGCCCCGCGGCTCCGAGGCAAGCTCTCGCTCGATCCGGCCATCGTCCCGGCCTGGTACGGCGGCTGGTGGTGGTGGGGCTACGGCGGCGAGGCCGCGCAGATCGGCCACTCGCTCGTCTTTCACCCCTACTACGACGGCTGCTGCTACGGCGGGCCGGCCCCCGCGGGCGGCAGCGGCCCGGGCGGCGCGAACCAGCCGCCGCCGGACGAGCTCTTCGTTGTCGACCTCTCGAACCCGGACGCCCCGACGCTCGGCTCGCCCGTCGTGCTGCCGGGGAGCGACTGGTCGTGGGGCCTGACGGCGGTGGGCAACTTCGCCTGGATCACCCACTACGAGTGGGTGCCGAACTCGAACGACGGGCAGGTCCGCTACTACCTCGACCGGCTCGACGTCTCGAAGCCGAACGCGCCCGCGCTCTTGCCCAAGATCAACGTCCCCGGCGTCTTCTTCTCGGCGTCCCAGGACGGGCAGACGATCTACACCGAGGACTTCGCCTACTCGAGCGACTGGTCCATCCAGACGAGCTGGATCGAGAAGCTCCTCTTGCTCCCGACCGGAGCCGCCGAGCTCGTCGCGGCGACGCCCATCGACGGGTCGCCGGGCGGAGCGGTGGTGTCGGGCCAGACGGCGTACGTCGAGACCTGGAGCTACTCGCAGAACCAGGGGCAGACGAATCTGAGCGCCCTCGACCTCGGCACGATGGCGGTCGGCTCCACCCAGGCGCTGGCCTCGCAGTGGGCGTCGATCCTCGGCGTCGCCGGCGGCAAGCTCTTCTTGCAGACGAGCTGGAACGACTCGGGGATCGTCATCTACGACCTCGGCAACCCCAGCCAGCCCGTCTACCAGACGTTCTTCCGCAGCGAGGGCTGGCCCGAGCAGGTGGTGGTCTCGGGGCAGACGGCCTACCTGCCCTCGGGCGACTACGGCGTGCCGATGGTCAGCCTGAGCGCCGGGGTGCAGTAGCCGCTCGGGGGCTTGCCGCGCGCCGCCCACCCACCCCAGCTTTCGGGGGGTGGGTGGGGTCGTGGCGCGGGGACTCTCGGTCGTGTTTCTTGCCTGGGCGGTGGGCCTCTGGCCCGCCGCCCAGGCCGCGTCTTCGTCGGAGGAGGGCGCGCCGGTGACCGTCCGGGCCGCGCGGCCGGACCAGCGCTTCGACCTCTCGGTGACGAGCTGGTCCACGACGGGGCGCTGCCTCGTCGGCGACGGTCGGCCCTGCCGGCTGCGGCTCGACCCGGGGCTCGCGACGCTCGCGTTCGACGGAGGCGAGCAGCGGGGCGTCCTCGTGCCCAACGCCGGCGCCGAGCTGATCATCGACTACGACTCGCGGTTCGGCATGAAGCTCGCCGGCCTCCTGGAGACGGCCTTCGGCGGCCTCGGAGTCGCGTCGATCCTCCAGGGGCTGGAGGTCCGCTTCCCCTGCGCGCACGGCGACCTGCGCTGCTCGGCCCTCCTCGTCGACAGCGGCTTCTTCCTCGGCATCTTCGGCCTCGGCCTCGGCATCCCGACGACCATCCTCGGCTTCACCCTGGCGGGTCCCCGCGTCCAGGTCCGCGAGTTCGAGGCCCCGACGAGAGCCGCCGCCCCGGTCGCGCCGGCCGGCTTCTAGACTCGTCAGGGCCCCGCCCCTGGGGTCGGAGGCAGGGGGGATTTGCGTCCCGCGTCGCCTCGCGTTAACCAAGATCGCGTGCAGGTTCGCCTCCTCGGCGCCGTCGCCGACGTCCCCCGCGAGCGCTGGAACGCGCTGCTCGCCCCCGACGCGACCCCGTTCGTCGACTGGCGCTGGCTCGAGGCGCTCGAGGGCTCGGGCTGCGCCTCGGCGGAGAGCGGCTGGCGCCCCCGCCACCTCGCGCTCTTCCGGGGCGGCGAGCTCGTCGCGGCCAGCCCCGCCTACCTCAAGGAGGACAGCGACGGCGACTTCGCCCGCGACTTCGACCTCGCCGACGCGGTCGAGCGGGCGGGCCGGCCCTACTACCCGAAGCTCGTCGTCGGCGTGCCGTTCACCCCGGTCACCGGCCGCCGGCTCCTCGTCCGGCCGGGCGAGGACTGGAACGGCTGCGCCGAGGCGCTGCTCGACGCGGCCCGCGAGCTCGCCCGCCGCGAGGGCTGCTCCACGCTTCAGATCCTCTTCCCGCTCGAGGAGGAGGCGCGCGCCCTCGCGGCGCTCGGTCTCTCCCCGCGCGTCTCGCACCAGTACCACTGGCTGAACGCGGGCTACGGGAGCTACGACGACTTCCTCGCCCGCTTCCCCTCGAAGCGGCGCCACGCCTTGCGGCGCGAGCGGGCCGCTGCCGCGGGGCAGGGGGTGACGATCCGCACCCTGCGCGGCGAGGGGCTGCGCGATCGCCGCCTCGCCCGCGCGGCCCACGATCTCCACCGCGCCACCGTGGACAAGCTCCTCTGGGGCCGGCGCTGGCTGAACGAGCGCTTCTACGAGCGGGTCTTCGAGGCGATGCCGGAGCGGCTCGAGCTCGTCCTCGCCGAGCGGGGAGGGCGCCTCGTCGCCGGCGCCTTCAACGTCTCGTCCGAGCAGCGGCTCTACGGCCGTTACTGGGGCGCCTTCGAGGAGCTGCCGTTCCTCCACTTCAACGTCTGTTACTACCACTCCATCGACGACTGCATCCGCCGCGGCCTCACGGCGTTCGAGGGCGGCGCCGGCGGCGAGCACAAGCTCTCGCGCGGCTTCCTCCCCGCCGCCACCTGGTCGGCCCACGAGTTCTACGACCAGCGGCTCGCAGGCGCGCTCGAAGGCCACCTCGCCCGAGAGACGCCCGAGCGGCTCGCGGCGCTCGCCCGCTTCGCGGAGGAGTCGCCCGTCTTCAAGCGGCTCGCCTGAGGCGCCGCCCCTGCCGCGGGAAGGGAGGGCTCCTGAGAGGGGGGCAGGATCCGTTGCCGAGCGGCCCTCGCCGGGCTAACAGGTAGCGGAGCGATGTCTCGGGATCCGAAGAGGGAAGAGGGCGGCACGGCGGTCGCCGTCGAGAAGAAGAGCCGGCAGCGGCTGGCCCGGCCGCCCCGCTATCGGGTCCTCCTCCACGACGACGACTTCACGCCGATGGAGTTCGTCGTGGCCGTCCTGCGCGAGGTCTTCCGCCGCTCCGAGAGCGAATCGACCGCCATCATGCTCCACGCCCACACCCAGGGGGTGGCGGTGGCCGGCGTCTACGCCTTCGAGATCGCCGAGGCGAAGGCCGCGAAGACGATCGAGCTGGCCAGGAAAGCGCAGTTCCCGCTGTTGTGTACGATCGAGCCGGAAGACGACGGCGAGCCCCAACCCTAGCCCCAACCCTAAGGAGGAGTGACGTCGGTGCCGGTGGCCATCGCGAAGGATCTCGAAAGCACGCTGCTCGCCGCCTTCCAGGAGGCGCGCGAGCGGCGCCATGAGCTCGTCACGCTCGAGCACCTGCTGCTCGCGATGGCGCGCAGCTCCGGCGGCAAGAAGCTGCTGTCGGCCTGCGGCGCCGACGTCCCGAGGCTCGCCGGCCGGCTCGACGAGTACCTGACCACGGAGCTCGAGGCGCTGCCCGAGGAGCTCGCCGAGCAGGGCGAGGTCGGAGCGCGGCCCGAGCCGGAGCAGACCCAGGCCTTCCGCCGCGTCATGGGGCGCGCCGCCGCCCACGTCCAGTCGTCCGGCCGGCAGCGGATCGACCTCGGCGACGTCCTCGCCGCCGTCACCCGCGAGCCCGACTCGCAGGCCGCCTACCTGCTCTCCGAGGAGGGCGTGACCCGGCTCGACGTCCTCTCCTACATCTCCCACGGCCTCGAGAAGGGGCGCCCGAGGGCGCTGCCGGCGCACGAGGAGGAGGGTGACGACGAGGGCGAGGGCGCCGAAGATCCGCTGAAGGCCTATGCCTCGGACCTCGTCGAGCGGGCGGCGGCCGGTCAGATCGATCCCCTCATCGGCCGCGCGCGGGAGATCGAGCGGACCGTCCAGGTGCTCTGCCGGCGGCGCCGCAACAACCCGCTCCTCGTCGGCGAGCCGGGCGTCGGCAAGACCGCCATCGCCGAGGGGCTCGCGCTCGCGATCCACGAGGGCAACGTGCCCGAGCCGCTGCGCGGCGCGCGGATCTACGCGCTCGACCTCGGCGCGCTGCTCGCCGGCACCAAGTTCCGCGGCCAGTTCGAGGAGCGGCTCGGCGCGGTGGTGGAGGCGCTGAAAGAGAAGGGGGAGAAGGCGATCCTCTTCATCGACGAGATCCACATGCTGGTCGGCGCCGGCGCGACGAGCGGCGGATCGATGGACGCCTCGAACCTGCTCAAGCCCGCGCTCGCGCAGGGGGTGGTCCGCTGCATCGGCTCGACGACCCACAAGGAGTACAAGTCCTCCTTCGAGCGCGACCGGGCCCTCGATCGCCGCTTCCAGCGGATCGAGATCGAGGAGCCGTCGGTCGACGAGAGCGTCCAGATCCTCGAGGGGCTCCGCTCGCGCTACGAGCAGCACCACGGCGTCCGCTACACGCCCGAGGCGCTGCGCGCCGCCGCCGAGCTGTCTGGCCGGTACGTCCTCGAGCGGCAGCTCCCCGACAAGGCCATCGACGTCCTCGACGAGGCCGGCGCGGCGGAGCGGCTCCTCCCCGCGGCGGCGCGCCACGAGGCGGTGGGCAGCCGTGAGGTGGAGGCGGTCGTCGCCAAGATGGCGAAGATCCCGGCCCGCTCGGTCACGGCCGACGACACCGCCGCGCTCGGCCGGCTCGAGGACGAGCTCCGGGCCGTCATCTTCGGGCAGGACCGCGCCATCCACGCGCTCGTCTCCGCGATCCAGCTCTCCCGCGCCGGCCTCGGCCCCGCGGAGCGGCCCATCGGCTCGTTCCTCTTCTCGGGCCCCACCGGCGTCGGGAAGACCGAGCTCGCCCGCCAGCTCGCGAAGGCCATGGGCGTCGAGCTCGTCCGCTTCGACATGACCGAGTACATGGAGAAGCACACCGTCTCGAGGCTCATCGGCGCGCCGCCGGGCTACGTCGGCTTCGACCAGGGCGGGCTCCTCACCGACGCGGTGCGCCGCTCGCCGCACGCGGTCGTGGTGCTCGACGAGATCGAGAAGGCCCACCCCGACGTCTGGGGCATCCTGCTGCAGGTGATGGACCACGCCACCCTGACCGACAGCTTCGGCCGCAAGGCGGACTTCCGGCACGTCGTGCTCGTGCTCACCACCAACGCCGGGGCGCGCGAGATGACCTCGGCGGCCGTCGGCTTCGGCCGCGGCACCGTGGCGGGCGACGCCAAGGCGGCCGTCGAGAAGCTCTTCAGCCCGGAGCTGCGCAACCGGCTCGACGCCTGGATCGCCTTCGAGCAGCTCTCGCCCGAGGTCATCCGGCGCGTCGTCGACAAGCTCGTCCGCGAGCTCGCCGCGCAGCTCGCCGAGAAGAAGGTGGCGCTGTCGCTCTCGGACGAGGCGCGCGACTGGCTCGCCGAGCACGGCTACGACAAGCTCTACGGCGCGCGGCCGATGGCGCGGCTCGTCCAGGACGAGGTCAAGCGGCCGCTCGCGCAGGAGCTGCTCTTCGGCGCCCTGAAGGACGGCGGCGAGGCCCGGGTCGAGGTGGCCGAGGGAAAGCTCGTCGTGCGCGCCACGCCCGCCCCGCGGGGCTGATCCCGGCGCGGCCGCCGGGCGAGCTCCGCTCAGAAGCTGACGCCCAGTCCGCCTCCGTGGAAGGCGGACTGCTGCTGCGCGACCTGGGAGCTGTACCAGGACTGCTGCTGGGCGACCTGGGAGTCGTACCAGGACTGCTGCTCTGCGACCGACGCGCGGTAGGCCGCCTGCTGCTGGTTCGAGATCACGGCGAAGGCGACGACCCCGACCACGGCCAAGGCGACGGTGGCGAGGATGGCGGGGAGGGAGGAGTCCGACGAGACCGTGAGCCCGGGGCCGTCGAAGCTCGGATTCATCGCGGGGTTCATGGCCGGGTTCATGGCCGGGTCGAGCCCGAGCCCCATGCCGAGGGCTGCGTTCGGGACCCCGGCAGCCGGGGCCATGCCGGCCCCGCCCATGCCGAACCCGTCGTCGGCGAGGGCCGGGGCGCCGTGGGCGACGACGAAGGCGAAGGCGACGCAACCGCAGAGGATCTTCAGGCTCGAGGGTCTCATGGCAGCCTCCGCCCTATGGACGGCGGCGCGCGCCGAGCCATTCACCGGGCGAGCGTGTCCCAGGCGGCCGCCGTGCTATGAAGCGTCCATGTCGGCGGGCGTCCCCGAGGCGAGGCGCGGGCCGGGACGGCTCGCTCTGTCGACCTGGCTCGTCGCGATGGGGGTCGCGCTCGTCGCCCGCGGCCGCGTCCACCCCGACGAGATCTTCCAGGCGCTCGAGCCGGCGCACCGGCTCGTCTTCGGGAGCGGCGATCTCGCCTGGGAGTGGAGCGCGGGGCTGCGCAACTGGGCGCTGCCGGGGCTGCTCGCGGGGCCGCTCTGGCTCCTTTGCCGACTCGGCGTTCGGGACCCGAGGCCGATGGCCCTCCTCGTCTTCGCCCTCTGCTCCGGCTGGCAGGCGCTCGGCACGATCTACCTCTACCGGCTCGTCGAGGAGCGGGACGGCGCCGGCCCGGCGCGGCTCGCGGGGATCCTCCAGGCGAGCTGGGGCGGCCTCGCGATCTACGCGGCCCGCCCCATCGGCGACGCCCTCGCGATCCCGCCGCTCCTCGCGGCCCTCTGCTTCACCGCGCGCGCGGCGCGCCGCGGGGACGGTCGCGCCGGGATCCTCGCCGGCCTCTCCCTCGGGCTCGCCGTCGTGCTCCGCTACCCGTCGCTCGTCTTCGCGCTGCCCGTCGGCGGGACGCTCCTCCGCTCGCGCCGGCCCCGCGCGATCCTGGGCGGGGCCGCGGGGCTCGGCCTCGCGCTCGCCGGCCTCGGCCTGCTCGACCGGGCGACCTGGGGGCAGGCCTTCTTCTCCTTGCGCCACTACCTCGCCTTCAACGGGCCGGCCGGGGCCGCGGCGGCGACCTTCGGCGCGAGGCCCTGGTGGTGGTACGGCCCGATCTTCGCCGGCATGGCGCCACTGCCGCTCTTCTGGCCGTTCGCGAAGAGCCTGCGCCGGCCCGGCCTCGCCCACGCCGCCTTCGCCGCCTACCTCGCGGCCCTCGAGCTCCACCCGCACAAGGAGCCGCGCTTCCTCCTCCCGCTCTTGCCCCTCCTCGCCGTGGCCGCCGCGCCCGAGGCCTTCCGTGAGCTCGAGCGGCTCCGCGCGCGGATCCCAGCGGCGGGCCGCTGGCTCGCGGGCGGCTACTTGGCCTATTCGCTCGGGGCGGCGAGCCTGCTTCTGCCCTTCGCGCTCAACCGCGACGTCGTCGACGGCGAGGTGGCGGCCGGGCGCGACCCCTCGCTCGGCGGCCTGCTCGTCGACGACGGCCCGTGGGCGACCGGGGGGCGCTTCTACCTCCAGCGCGACGTGCCGGTCCGCTACCTCGACGGGAGCGGAGTCGCCGCGGGGCTCCACGACGCGCGCTACTCGCACCTCCTCTTGCTCGACGGCCTTCCCGTTCCCCGGGAGCTGCTCGAGCAGGCGGGCTTTGAGCCCTGGTGGCGGCGGGGTGCGACCTCGGTCTGGCGGCGCCCGCCGGCGGATCGTCCCTCGAGCTCCCGCTAACCAGGCTGCGCTCGGGGCGCGACCGCCCGGTTGCCAGCGAGGCGGGCGCGTGGTCTTCTGAACGGGCAGCCCACGACCTGAGCCGACGACCGGAGTCTACATGCCGTCTTTGCCACCTCGCGGGGCCCTCGCGGGCCTCGGCGTCGCCCTTGCCTTGGGCGCGCTCGCCGCCTGCTCGCCGGCGACGCCGAGCGGCCCTTGCCAGTTCGACGCGGACTGCCCGGCCGGCGACCACTGCCACCTCGGCCAGTGCTACGCGCCGGTGGTCGGCGCGGGCTCCACCTCCGGCGGGGGGAGCGCTTCCAGCAGCGGGACGACCGGCAGCAGCGGCGGCACGACGGGCGCGACGTCGACCGGGGGCGGCACGGGCTCGACCAGCGGCGGCACGACGGGGGCAGGGAGCAGCGGCGGCGGCAGCACGACGAGCAGCGGGGGCACGACCAGCGGTGGGAGCTCGACCAGCGGCAGCGGCACGAGCGGCGGCAGCACGACCAGCGGCAGCGGCACGAGCGGTGGGAGCACGACCAGCGGCAGCGGCACGAGCGGCGGGAGCACCTCGGGCGGCTCGACCTCGGGCGGCTCGACCTCCGGTGGCAGCGGCGGAGCTCCCGTGACCTGCTCGGCGCCGAGCACGAGCTACCAGCAGAACGGCGGCAGCTGCGGCTCCGAGCGCTGGGACATCAAGGTCGGGACCGATCCAGAGGCTCCGAACGTCAGCCTCGTGCCCCAGCCGACGACGATCCAGCAGCTCGTCAGCCTGCCCGCAAGCCCTGGCGGCAGCTGCACGCGAAACGATCCCACCGAGCTGACCACCTTCGAGCTGACCAACGTGAACCTCCACTTCGTGAGGCTCGAGGCCGACAGCGACTACCACCTGGTCGCCTCGGACGGAAACGGGAACACGATGATCGTGGAGGTCCCGTACCCCGGCTGCGTCAAGTCCGTGAACTGCTCGGGCGGCGGGACCCCCTTTCTCTGCGACATCACGCATTCTCGAGCCACCGCCGACGCGATCTACTCCTCCCGCCAGGACCAGATCGGCACCGTCATCGGCGTCGGCTTCTTCGACACCCTCCACGGCCAGACCGGCGTGGCGCCGAACGGGATCGAGCTCCACCCGGTGCTGGCCCTCTGCTTCGGCCAGGGCTGCGACCCGCTGCAGGGCTACTGATCGCCGGTCCGTCCGGGGAGCGGCCTCGGATCGGCCGCGTGGCTGTCGGAGGGGTTCGCTAGTCTCACCCACCCCATGTCGTCCCTGCAAGAGCGCTCCCTCGCGACGGAGGCCCCCGAAGGCCCGTCCCTCTCGGCCCGAATCGCGGCCCTGCGCGACGACGCGCGGGACCCCTCCCGCCGCGAGGCGTGCGCGATCGCGCTCGACGAGCTGCGAGCGATCTTCCGCGAGCGCTCGTCCCTGTTCACCGAGCAGGCGATCGCCGACCTGCGCGAGGTGGCCGCGGCGCTGAACCCGCCCCGCGAGCCCGCGCTGGAGCGGCTCGCGGAGGCGCGGCTGGTCCTGCGCGACGCGTTCGGCTACGAGGCCTTCCGGCCGGGGCAGGAGGAGATCCTGGGCGCGGTGCTCGCGGGCCGCGACTGCGTGGGCGTCATGCCCACGGGGGCCGGCAAGTCGATCTGCTACCAGATCCCGGCGCGCGTCCTCGGCGGGCTGGCGCTCGTCGTCTCGCCGCTCATCTCGCTCATGAAGGACCAGGTGGACGCGCTCTCGGAGGTCGGCATCCGCGCGACGTTTCTGAACTCGAGCCTGACCCCCGACGAGCGCCGGGAGCGAACCCAGGCGGTGCGGCGCGGCGACGTCGAGATCGTCTACGCCGCGCCCGAGGGGCTGGAGACGTCGGTCGGCGCGGCGCTCGCGGGCATGCCGCTCTCGCTCATCGCGGTCGACGAGGCCCACTGCATCAGCCAGTGGGGGCACGACTTCCGTCCGGCCTACCGGCAGCTCGCCGGGCTGAAGGAGCGGTACGACGGGGTTCCGGTGCTCGCGCTCACCGCCACCGCGACCGAGGCCGTCACCGACGACATCGCGCGGCAGCTCGGCATGGAGCGCCCGCTCTTCGTGCGCGGCTCGTCGTTCCGCCCGAACCTGCGCATCGAGGTCCGCAAGAAGGGCGACGGCGCCGAGAAGGTCGGCGACGCCATCGTGCGGCTGGCGCTCGCGCGGCAGGGGCAGAGCGGCATCGTCTACTGTCTCTCGCGCCGCACGGTCGAGGCCACCGCCGAGCGGCTGCGCGACTTCGGCGTCCGCGCCGACGCCTACCACGCGGGTCTCGAGCCCGAGCGGCGGGCCCGCGTCCAGGAGGCGTTCCAGAAGGACGACCTCGACGTCGTGGTCGCGACGATCGCCTTCGGCATGGGCATCGACAAGTCGAACGTTCGCTACGTGATCCACCGCGACATGCCGCGATCCGTCGAGGGCTACGCTCAGGAGATTGGCCGGGCGGGGCGCGACGGCCTCCCCTCCGACTGCATCCTCTTCTACTCGTGGGCGGACGTCGTCTCGTTCGATCGCTTCGCGGTCGAGGGGCCGCCGGAGGTGGCGGCCTGGCACCGCCGGCGGGTGCGCGAGATGTTCCGCTTCGCGGACGAGCGGCGCTGCCGCCACCAGGCGCTCGCTTCCCACCTCGGCGAGACGCTCGCCGCGTGCGGCTCCTCCTGCGACGTCTGCCGGGGCGTCGCGGCTCCCGTCGCCGCCCCGTCGAAGCTGCGCAAGCCGACCGCGGCAGGCAAGCAGCCGGGCCTCCCGGCGGCGCGCCCCGAGCGACCGGCCCCGGAGAGCGCCGAGGCCGAGCTCTTCGAGCGGCTGCGGGCGCTCCGGCGCCGGCTCGCCGACGCGCAGGGGATCCCGGCCTACCTCGTCTTCAGCGACGCCACGCTGCTCGCGCTCGTGCAGCGGCGGCCGCGGGAGGAGGGCGAGCTCGTCGGCGTTCCCGGCATCGGCCCGAAGAAGCTCGCCCGGTACGGGCGCGAGTTCCTAGACGAGCTCCGGCGCTAGCTTTCCCCCATCAGCGGACTGCTCGATCGGGCCGCCAGAGGCCGGCCCGCCAGAGGCGCTCCGGCGGAGCGGCCGTCCCGCGCGTTCGCGAGCCGGACGAGCCGGCTCGCGAACGGGGGAGGGGTCTACTTGCCGCTGGGGGGCGCTCCGGCCGTCTGGCCCTCGATGGCGAGCAGATCGATCTTGAAGTCCAGCGTCGAGCCGCCGGGGATCGTCGGGGGATGGCCGCGGTCGCCGTAGGCGAGGTCCGAGGGGCAGACGACCTCGGCCGACCCGCCGACGTGCATCATCTGCACGCTCTCGGTCCAGCAGGGGATCACGCCCTTGAGCGGGAACTCGGCCGGCTGGCCCCGCTTGTAGGAGCTGTCGAAGACCGTCCCGTCGGGCAGCTTGCCCTCGTAGTTGACCTTCACCTTGTCGTCGGCCGTCGGCTGCGGCCCCGTTCCGGGCTTCCCCGGGATGAAGACGAGTCCGTCGGGCTTGACGATCGCCCCCGGCTCCTTCGCCTTCTGGTCGCGGAAAGCCTTGCCCTTCTCCTTGATGGGTCCCGCCTCGGCGGCGGCCATGGCGGTCGCGCGCCCCATCATCATCTGCTGCACCTTGGGGCCGTACGTCTTCAGGTCGACCTGGGGCTCGTGGCCGAGCGCCTGATCGGTGAGGCCCGCCTTCACGAATTCGAGCTGCTCGGGGGTCAGCTTGAAGCGCTTGAGGTTGCCGCCCATCATCATGCCGAGCGCGTAGTAGGTCTTCTGATCGTCGGTCTGGGGGGTGGCCTGCGCCCCTCCGGACGACGGGGCGGCCTGCTGGCAGGACGCGACGGGGAGCATGGCGAAGAGGCCTACGACGGCCCAGAGACGCATCGAAGTCATTTGGTTCATCCTCCGGCCCGGCGCCCGGGCGCTGCCCGCGTCAGCGCAGGCGGCCGAGAGCTATACCATCTTGGCGGCGGAGGAGGCCCAAAAAGCAGCCGATCAGATCACGAGCGTCGCGGCGCGGATGAACCGCTCGAGCTCGGGCAGCGAGCGGGCGCCGACCGCCCGGTCGACCTCGCGGCCGCCGCGAAAGAGGAGGACCGTCGGGATCCCCTGGATACGGAAGCGCGAGGCGATCTCGGGCGCGGCGTCGACGTCGAGCTTCGCGACGAGCAGCTGGCCGGCGTGCGTCCGCCCGAGCTCCTCGTAGGCCGGCGCCATGGCGCGGCAGGGGCCGCACCAGCCGGCCCAGAAGTCGACGAGCACGGGCACCGGGGAGCCGCTCGTCGTAGCGTCGAAGCTCTCGGCCGTCAGCGCCGCCGGGTGGCCCGAGACGTCGAGATCGGCCTTGCACTTGCCGCAGATCGGCGCGCGGCCGGGGACGAGCAGCGACAGCCGGTTGAAGGCGCCGCAACGATCGCAGCGGAAGACGAGCGGGCTCGGCATGACGCGAAGGTAACGCAGGACTTCGCGCTGTAAAGCGAGCCGGAGCCCGCCTGGGACGCGAGGTGCCGAAGGGGGGCCCGGGGGTGGCAGGGGCGCTGGCGCGCACTAGCTTCCGGTGACTTTTCACGAGGAGGGCACCGCACATGAAGATGATCGAGAGAATCTGCCTCTGCTGCGCGCTGGTCTTGGCCATGGCCGCCCAGGCGGAGGACGGCCGATCCGTCCAGGACGTCGCGACGACCGATCCGGGGACGACGGACGACGCGGCGGCGACGGGCTCCGAGACCCTGGGCCCGAACGAGATCCTCTCGAAGCTCCACCAGGAGAACCTGAACGAGATCCAGGAGGGCGAGCTCGCGCAGAGCAACGCGAAGTCGAGCCAGGTGAAGAAGTTCGGCAAGAGGGTCGTCCACGACCACCAGCAGGCCGACAAGCTGGTGATGGCGCAGGCGAAGAAGCTCGGGATCGACCTCTCGACGACGGCGGCCGCGGGCCAGGGCGAAGGCCAGCAGGAGGTCTCCCAGCTCCGCGCCCTGCAGGGCGTCGACTTCGACCGGCAGTTCCTCCAGCACGAGGTCCAGGGGCACGAGAAGACCATCGGCATGGTCAAGAGCGCCGAGGCGAGTTCGCAGGACAAGGGAGTGAAGAAGACTCTCGCGAAGATCCTGCCGAAGCTCCAGGATCACTTGAAGGCCGCGCAGGCGCTCGAGCGGAAAGCGGGCGCCCCCGCCACCGGCCAGCGCTGAGCGGCGACGGATCGATCGGGGCGGCGGCGGACGACCCGCCGCCGCCTCTGCGCCTCCCCACTGGCGGGGAGCGCGGCCCGCGCGGGAGAATGCGGGGATGCGCTTTCCCGACGACGCGCCGGTCCGCCCGGAGAAGCGAGAGGAGCTGCGCCGCCGCATCGCCGCGCTCGGGCTCGACCTCGGGGCGGTGGAGGAGCAGGCGATTCGCAGCGGCGGACCGGGCGGCCAGAAGGTCAACAAGACGTCGAGCGGCGTCCTCTTGCGGCTTCGGCGCGGCGACCGGCAGCTCGTCGTCAAGTGGACGACGGAGCGCCACTGGTCCTTGAACCGCTACCTCGCGCTGCGGCGGCTCGTCGACGAGTTCGAGGCGCTCTCGACCGGCCACGCGCGCGAGCTGGGCGAGGCCGAGCGGAGCCGCCGGCGCAAGGATCGGGCGCGTCGCCGGGGCTCCCGTCAGCGCGCGCCGAAGCCCGCCCCGCCGGTGGGTTCGGCAGTGGGCCCGGCAAGCGGCTCGCCAGGCGGCTCGCCAAGCGTCCCGGAGGGCGAGCGAGGCTAGCCCTCGGAGCCGGTTCCCCACCGGGCTGCGATCAGAAGCTCTTTTCCTTCCCCGGCTCGAGCACGAGCAGCTTCGTTCGGAGCTTCCTTGCCTTGAGCGCCTTCGCGAGCTCGTCGGGGGTGCCGGTGAGGACCGGGAAGGTGCCGTAGTGCATGGGCACGATCGTCTTCGGATGCACCCAGCTCGCGGCGAGGGCGGCGCCCTCGGGGTCCATCGTGAAGTGGCCGCCGATGCAGGCGAGCATGAGGTCGACCTTGAAGCGGTCGCCGACACGGCTCTTCATGTCCGAGAAGGCGTCGGTGTCGCCCGTGTGGTAGATCGTCGGTCCGCCCGCGATCTGCACGACGTAGCCGACCGGGTTGCCGCCGTACTCCGGGGGGCCCTGCGGGTTCGAAGGGTTCGAGAAGCCCGAGCTGTGGACCGCCGGCACGAAGGTCACCTTCACCTCGTCGGTGAGGTCGAGCGTTCCCCCGGCGTTCGCGAGCGTCATCATGGTCGCCTGGTCCTTCGGGTAGCCCGCCGCGACGAGGTCGGTTCCGAGCTCGAACGGCGCGACGAGCTTCGCCCCCTTCTGGCCGACGGGAATGGCGTCGCCCGTGTGATCGAAGTGGCCGTGGCTCACGAGCGCGAAGTCGATCTTCGGGATCTTCGCGAGCACCTCGGGGTCGGGGTTTTTCGGGTTGTGGAACCAGGGATCGAAGGCCAGCACCGTCCCCTTCGGGGTCGTCACGACGAAGGTCGCGTGGCCGTACCAGGTCAGGTGGGTGTGACCGTCTCCCGCGGCGGCCGGGTTGGCGCTGAACAGCAGCGCGAGCATCAGAGCGTGCATGGACTCCTCCTTCGCAGGCCGGACGGAGTAACCCGGCCGGTCGTCTCCCGCAATCCAAAAGCTCGCTTTGGGGGTGACTGGCCGAGCTCGCTTTGCTAGCGTTCGTGCCGGGAGGTCGAACCCATGAAGCGTCTGGTCTCGAACGGCGTGCTCCTCGGTATCGCCATCGCCTTGGCAGGCGGCTGCTCTGGAGCGATCGGTCCTCAAGGGGGCACGGGGCCCACGGGCCCCACGGGTCCGTCGAGCGGCCCGGGACCCAGGGGGCCGACCGGGCCGACGGGAGCCGTCGGTCCGACCGGATCGTCCTCCACGGGCGGCTCGCTCGGTCCGACCGGTCCCACGGGTCCCACCGGCGGGACCGGTCCGGTCGGAGCCACCGGCCCGACGGGATCGGGCGGGGCCGTCGGTCCCACGGGCTCCCAGGGGCTCGTCGGGCCCACGGGCCCTCCGGGGCTCACGACCGTCGCGGTGACGCCGCCGCTCGGGGGCAACGGCTCGAACGCCAGCCCGCTGACCGTCAAGAGCATCTACGAAGTCTGGGGGCGAACCAGCTGTGGCGGGAGCGATCCGGTCGTGCTCACCGGTTACCTGGGCGGCTACGGCGGCAGCCAGGGCGCGATGAGCGGCTCGCCCATGTGCGTCTCCTCGGCGCTCTCGCCCCCCAACTGGGTCGGCTGGAGCAGCGCGCTCGTCTCCCGCGCCGCCTCTTCCGGGAACCTCTCCGGCAATCGGAGCGAGTACATGCAGGCCGGCGACATGACCTGCGCGGTCTGCAAGGGCTTCTCGTACACGCTCTGGGGGCAGACGACCTGCGCCGCCGGTGACAGCGCACTCTACACGGGTCACATCGGCGCGCTCGTCTACAATGTCGCGAACGGGGGAGCGAACAACGCCGGCCCCGTCTGCCTCGACGATGGCGCCCCGGTCACCTGGACCAACTGGTCCGGCAACTCGATCCTCTCGCGCGGCGCCGGGGCGAGAAGCAACCCGTACTCGGAGTACCTCGAGGCGCAGGATGGGACCTGCGTCGTCTGCCAGTAGCCCGTTCGGCTACTTCCAGAGCAGCTTCCAGGGGTGCGCCCTCAGGTCCGAGACCAGCGCTCTCAGATCCTCGTACAGCTTCGGGTCGTTGATCGACCGGCCGAGCGTCCCGTCGCCGCGGTCGATCCGGCCGAGGATCGCCTCGGCTCGGCCCGTCGCCTCGCGCAGGCTCACGAGTTCGGCCTCGAGGCCACTCAGGCTCGCCTGTATTCGCCGCCCGTCCTCGGGTCCGAGCGACTGGGTCACGGCGTCCAGGCGGGCCGCCACCGCGGCGGCGTGCCGGGCGGCGGGGGGGACGCTCTCGCGCAGCTCGGCGAGGAGCGGACGGGCCTCGTCGGCGAGCCGCCGCGCCTCCACGGCCGCGGATGAGACGTCGGCGAGCGCCGTGGCGACCTCCGGCTGAGTGGCCCTCAGCGCTCCATCGGCGTCCGAGACGAAGGCGTCGAGGTGCCGGAGGAGCGAGCGGAAGTTCCCCGGCTCCGACTCGGCGGCGTCCGAGAGCTTGCCGAGCAGCCGTTCGGCTTCGGTCATGAGCCGGTCGAAGCGCGGCGGATCCTCGCCGCGTCGCTCGGAGCCCGGCGGCAGCGGCGCCGCCCCGGGCGATCCCGGCACGATCTCGAGCAGCGGCTCGCCGAGCGGGTTCGGCATCGAGATGGCGAAGCGGCTGTCCTGGACGAGGGCAGGGACAGCCCGCTCGTCCACCCGGATCCGCACGCGGACGGGCAGCGGCGCGCCCCGGTCGTCGCGGCGGACGGGTAGGAGATCGACCGCCTCGACGCGGCCGACGGAGACGCCGGCGAGCTCGACCGGCGCGCCCGGGGCGAGGCCGGCGCTCGCGGAGAAGTCGACGAGGTAGCTGGAGCCGCCGCCGGGCCAGCCCCTCAGCGCGAGCCAGAGGGCCCCGACCGCCGCCAGGGCGACGACGGCGAAGAGGCCGATCTGGAGCTCGAGCGCCCGCTCGTTCATGGCGGCGAACTCTCGGCGCAGGCGCGCCGGCTGTCAACCGCCGCTAGAGCTTCGCGCTAGTTGGGCTTCGCCTCGGCCTTCGGGCTCGCCGCCTGGGCGCTCTTCCCGCCGTTCTTCGTGGCGACGCTCCGGCGGACCTCCTCCATGTCGAGCTCCTGGACCGTCGCGACGATCTCATCGAGCGCCTCGGCCGGAAGCATCCCGGGCTGAACGCCGAGCACGATCCCGTCGCGCATCACGACGAGCGTGGGGATGGCGCGGATCTGGAAGGCGGCGGCGAGCCCCGCCTCCGCCTCGGTGTCCACCTTGCCGAAGGTCACCCCCGCGTGGCGCCCGGAGGCGGCCTCGAAGACCGGCGCGAACGCGCGGCAAGGGGCGCACCAGGACGCCCAGAAGTCGAGCAGGACGACGCCCTTCTCGATGGTCGATTCGAAGTTCTTCTCGGTGACGTGAACCGTGGCCATGAATGCCTCCTCGAAAAGCTAGAGCCGCTCGGCCAGTGAAAGGATTCTTCGGGAGGAGCGCCCCGCTCGGCGGCCCATGGGCCGGCCAGGCTTCGGGCGGCTGCGCGAAGCCCCGTGATCGCCTACAATCCCCCGGCTTGTCCGATCTGCCCGAGAGCTCTTCCCCGCCAGCGCGCTGGCGGCTCGCCATCGCCGTGGGCGCCCTCGCCGCTGCCGCTGCCGTGGCCGGGGCGCTCGTGCTCCATCGCCGGAGCCTTCCCGCGGCCGAGGCCGTGCCGCCCCAGGGGGCGCGGCGCCTCTCCCCGGCGCCTTCGGCCGGGCCGCCGCCGCTCGCGCCCTCGAGGTTCCAGGCGCCGCTGCTGCGCGTTGCCGGGGTGAGGCCGGACCGGAGGGCCACCGCGCCCGCGCCGCTGTCGCTCGGATCGTCTTTGGGCCGGGCCCCGGCCGGGCCGGCGGAGGGCGACGCGCCGGCGGAGCGCCGCGCGTTCCCGCGCCCGCCGG
>JAJXUD010000094.1 GCA_021783235.1 Myxococcales bacterium
GCCGGGCCCGGCGAGGCGCTCGGCACCGTCGCGGCGCTGCGGGGCCGCCCCTGCTCGGCCGGGCTGCGGGCGCTCGAGGAGAGCCGCGTCGCCCTGCTCGACCGGGCGGCCTTCGACCTCCTCGTCGACTGGAGCCCGTCCCTCGCGGGGCTGCCGGCCGTGCTCGCGGCGAGGGGAGAGCTGGTCGCGGGATCCTTCTTCGCCATGCGGGGAGCGGCGCCGGCCGTCCCGGCCTGGCTCGAGCCCGCCGACGCCGGTCTCCAGGGCGCGCCTTCTCGGGCGCTCAGCGTCGGGTAGGCGCGGCCGGCGGCTTCTCGCCGAGGAGCTGCTCGGCCGCCTGCTCCTGCCGTCGCTCGGCCTCTTCGACGTCGTGCCGGGCGCGCTCGGCGTTCGAGACGGCATGGAGGGGGTTCAGGTCGAGCTCGGGCGCGCCGTGGTGGAGCGAGCGGGCCCCGATGGCGCAGAGCGAGCCGCCGGCGATGCCGTCGGCGAGCGCGGCCCAGAGGAGGAGCTTGCGCCCGGGGGCGCGGGCCCAGCCGAGGATGAGGCCGGGCAGGAGCATCAGCAGCACTCCGCCCCCGACGAGGAAGAGCATCCCGCGGTCGCTCGAATGGGCCGGCGGAGGCTTGGGCGCTGGGGCCTCCGCCTTCGCGCGCCGGATCAGCCGGCTGGCGCTCGCCTGGTCCGCCCGCTCCCAGCGCCCCTCGAGGTCCCGGTTGAGCCGCTCGCCCGAGAGATCGATGGCCTTCGCGCGCTGGCCCGCCGGCACCTGGTCCGCGCTCTGGACGAAGTGCTCCACGCCGGCGGAGTCCCGGTAGGAGTAGACCATTGACGAGGCCGAGAGCAGCGTGAGCAGGAGCGCGAGCTTCACCCTTTCGAGGTTAGCAGAGCCACGGCGGGTTGACAGCGGCGGGCGCTGCGTTACTTGAAGCGCATGCGTTTCTTCACCGTCGAAGAGGCGAACCGGTTCGTCCCGGCGCTCGAGCAGGCCTTCGGCCGGATCGAGCAGCACCGGCGCGAGCTCGTCCGCATCGCGATCGAGCTCGAGGCGATGGGCCATGGCCTCGACCTCGAGGCGCCCGAGGTGCCCGAGGATGGCCCCGCCCAGGTCCGCGGCCGGGCGCTGCAGGCCCGCAAGCTCGCCGAGGAGATCCGGGGCGTCGTGGGCGAGCTGCAGTCGCACGGCGTGCTCGTGAAGCGGCTCGACGGCCTCGTCGACTTCCGCTCGCGGCGCGGGAACCGGTCGGTCCTGCTCTGCTGGCGGAAGGGGGAGAGCCAGGTCTCCCACTGGCACGAGCTCGAGTCCGGCTTCACCGGCCGGCTGCCGCTCGACAACCGCTTCGCGAAGGCGGCGCTGCCCAACTGATCCGGCCGGTCGGCTCCGGCCGACCAGCGAGGCTAGCTCGCCCGCACGCGCCGCTCGAGCTCGGGGTCCAGGTGGCCGAGGCGAAGCGCGCGCGTCAGGTGACGCTCGGCCTCCGCCCGCTCGCCGAGCTGCGCGAAGGCGAGCGCCAGCGTGCCGTGGGCGAGCGCGTGGTGCGGCTCGTCCTGCAGCAGGGCGCGCAGGAGCACGACCGCCTCGGGGGCCGTCTCGCGCCGGCGCGCCAGCCGCTCGGCGAGGCGGAGCCGCGCGGAGAGGCTGTGCGGCTCGCGCGCGACCGCGGCGCGCAGCGGCTCGAGCTCCGGGGGCTCCGGGGGCGGCTCCGGCGCTGGCTCCGGAGCGGCCTCTGGCGCGGCCTCCGGTGCGGCTTTTGGCGCGGCCTCCGGCGTGGCTTCTGGCGCGGCCTCCGGCGCGGCGGGGGCGACGTCGATCGGCGGCCTCGAGGCGAAGCTCGCGGGGACCGGCAGGATTCGGGTGGGCTCGGCGGAGCGGTCGTCCGCCTCGTCGTCGCCGCCGAGCGCGGCGAGCGGGTCGAGGTCGTCCATCGCCGCCTTCGGCAAGGGGGGCGGCCGGGCGCTGGGCCGGGCCGGCGCGGGCGCCGGCGGCTCGGCGGGGGCGACCTCGGCCAGCGGCTCCTCGCCGGCGACGAACGCCCGGAAGGCCTCGAGCCGCTCGGGCTCGAGCTCCGCGAGCTGCACGCTCATCCCCTTCGGCTCGGTGGGGGAGCCGAGCTGGATCGCCTGCACGGTGCCGAGGAGCGGGAACTCGTCGTCGGTCATCGGGTGGATGACGACGATCTGCAGCAGCTCCCCGACGGCGCGCAGGACGGGCGTCTTGATGAAGAGCGGCTCGCGGGCCAGCTCTTTGCGCTCGAACTCCTCGAGCCGCGCGAGGTCGCGCAGCCGCAGGAGGAACGTCGGCCGCGAGATCCCGCGCGGGGCGCCCGGGGGCGGCGGGGCGGCGCCGGCCAGCCGGTCGACGTAGCCGTCCCAGCGGAGCTTCGCCTCCCCCGAGAGGACGAAGAAGCCGATCCCCATGCCGGGGGCCATGCCGAGTCGCCGCGCGTCCTCGGGGCCGACCCGGTGGGCCACCGAGCCCACGACGTCGAGCGGCTGCGGCGTGCCGGGGAGCGTCACGCGCAGCGCGAGGAGCTGCCGCTCGGGCGGGGGGGCGTCGCAGAGGACGAAGAGGCCGTGGCGGCTCACGTCGCGCGAGAAGCACTGCACCCGCCGGCCGCCGCTGCGCACCTCGACCGAGAGCTTCGCCGGAAGCCGGTCGCACCGCCGGTTCTCCCTCATGGCGAAGGCGGCCCCGGGGTCGGGCTCGGGCAGGAGCGGTTGTCGTTGCCGCCGCGGAAGCGGGGCCAGGGCGAGGAGGCGAGCGGCGAGCCCGCGTAGACGCCGAAGAGCTCGCGGCGCGCCGAGGCGACGAGCGAGCCGGCCGGGGTCAGGGCGAGGACGCCGTTGTAGATGGGCCCCTCGGTGGGGAGCCGGATCTGCCAGGCGACCGCCCCGCTCGCGGCGTCGAGCGCGACGAGCCGGAAGGCGCTCGTCACGAGGTAGACGAGCCCCTGCGCGTCGAGGAGGTGCGAGCTCTCGGGAAACTCGCCCGAGGCCATCGGCCAGCTCCAGAGCTCGCTGCCCGTCGGGGAGTACGACTCCACCACCCCGTGGCCCGTCGTCTGGGAGTCCATCCGGAAGCGGGGCAGCGTCAGGGAGCCGTCGGGGGCGACCACGGGGCTGTGGCCGCTCGGCTGCACCGCCGAGGCGGGCTCGACGTGCGACCAGACGACGCTCCCGCGCGAGTCGAAGGCGGTCAGGCTGGCCGGCTCGACGAAGATCCCCTGGTTCTCCGAGAAGGAGTCGAGCCAGTCGCGCGCGACCGGCAGCGACCAGCGCGGCGCGCCGGTCTGGTCGAAGGAGTCGATCTCCGCCTGGCCGTCGCCGACGTGCATCGCCGTGTAGAGGCTCTCGTTCTCGTCGACGAGCAGCGGGTAGCCGAAGCGCCACGGCCCGTTCGGCCCCTGCGTCAGCGCGGGCAGCGCCGCCTGGAGCTTCACCGTCCCGTTGCGGAGCAGCCCGCCGACCTCGCGGCCGAGCGCGCTGCCGCCGTCCGCGGTCGCCTCGGTGTAGTCGGCGGTGTAGTAGAGGACGCCGGCGTTCGAGAGGGCCACGTCCTCGATGGTGAAGTCCTGGGGCGTGGTCGCTCCCTGGCGCGGGTCGAAGATCCAGAGCGTCTGTCCGGTCTGCTCGCTCTGCGCGAGCAGCGTCTGCGCCGCGGTCACCGTGAGCAGGACCCCCTGCGCGAGGAGGTGGCGGCCGTTCGTCCACTGGGCGGACGAGGCGACGGGGACGCGCCAGCGCTCCTTGCCGCAGACGTCGAGCGAGACCAGGTCGCCGCCGCCGTCCGGGGAGTCGTCGTCCAGGTAGAGGTTGCCCAAGGAGTCGGTGGCCGCCGCCGCCCGCCAGCCGGGGACGAAGATCGGGCCGCCGTCGGGGCCGGCGTCGGGCAGCGGCAGCTCGCCGCCGTCGCCGTCGCGGAAGGCGAGCGCCACGTCCATCCAGAGCACGTCGCCCGGCACGAGCGCGTCGGCCGTGGGGCTGTGGCAGCCGCCGCCGCTGCACCTCGCGTCATGGGCGCAGGGGTCCTTCGGGTCGACGCAGGGGATCCCGTCCGGCATCGGCGCCCCGGTGCAGGCGCCCCCGAGGCAGACGTTCGCCTGCACGCACTGCACCTCGGCCGCGCACGGCGTCCCGTCGCTCGCGGGGGTCGACTGGCAGCCCTGCGCCGGGTCGCAGTCGTAGATCTCGCAGGGGTTCGTCCCCTGGCAGTCGGCCGAGTGATCGAGGTGCTGGCAGCCGACGCCCGGCTGGCAGTAGTCGGTCGTGCAGACGTCGTGGTCGTCGCAGCTCACGGGGGAGCCCTTGCAGGCGCCGCCCGCGCAGACCGTCTCCTGCTGGCAGGGATCGCCGGCGTCGCAGCCGGTCCCGTCGGCGAGCGGCGTGCCGACGCAGGCGCCCTGGTTCGGGTCGAAGCGCTTCGAGTTGCAGGGGTCGTCCTGCGGACAGGAGAGGTCCGGCACGACGTCGGCCGTCACCGGGATGACGGCGCGGGCGTCGCCCTGGAGCGAGAGGGTCGCCGTCACGGTGCCGGGCTGGGAGGCCTTCAGCGTCACGGCGAGCGTGGCCGAGCCCCCCTCGGGGACCACGACGGAGCTGCTCTGGAGCGAGAGCTGCGCGTCGCCCGACAGGGTCGCCTGGAGCGAGAGCAGGGCGGTCCCGGAGTTGCCGAGCGCGACGGTTCGCTGCCGCGTGGCGCCGACGAAGAGCTGGCCGAAGTCGAGCCCGCTCGGCGCCTCGAGGACGCCCTGGCCCGACCTCAGGCTCGCCTTCTGCCCGCAGCCGAGGAGCCCCGCGAGCGCGAACGCCGCCGCTGTTCGATGTCCGCGCACGGCTCGCGAGCATACCTCACCGAACGCTCGGAGGAACGGGGGCGCCCGGGGTCGAGGGCGCCGCGTCGCGCGGGCCCGGCAGCTTCGGCCGCGGCGGCGCGAGCGGCGCGACCCCGATCCAGAGCTCGTCGCGCTGGGCGGCGCCGCTGCCGCGCGTCGCGACGAAGGCGATCCGGGAGAGGTCGAAGGCCAGGGCGTACTGCCCCACGGTCGTCCCCTCGGGCTGGGGGGGCGGCTTGAAGTAGGAGAGCCGCGAGCTGCCTCGCAGGACCCAGAGCTCGCCCCCGGAGTCCTCGCCGAGGAGCTGGCCGTCCGGCAGGACGAGCGTCTCGACGTAGTCGTGGTCGAAGTCGGCGAGCTGCGCCTGTCCGGTCTCGAGGTTGAGCGCGATGACCTTGACGCCGTTCGCCCAGCCGGGGCCCCGCTCGGGCCGCACGAACGCCACGTGGACGCCGTCGGGGCTCATGGCGAGGCTGCCGCCGGTCAGGTCGACCGGCTTGAGCCCCAGGGCGGCCACCTCGCCCGACTGGACCGCGACGCGGCCCCAGCCGAGGGGCGATTGGAGGAGGAGCCAGCTCCCGTCGGGGCTCCAGAGCGCGAAGTCGAGCTTCGGGCCGAGGGGGGCGTCGCCCTTCTCCGGCGGGTAGAGCCGCCGGGGCGCCGCGTCGGCCCCGCTCTCCGCGACGGGCCGCAGCCAGAGCTCACCGCTCGCGAGGTAGGCGATCTGCTTGCCGTCCCAGGAGAGGCGCGCCGAGTAGCGGCCGCCCTCGCTCGCGCCCGCCACCGGCAGCGCCCGCTCGCGGCGCGGTCGCTTCGCGTCGACGAGGTAGAGATCGCCGCGCGTCGCGCGCGCCCCCCCGGCGGCGGCGAAGCGCGAGACGAGGAGCTGGGCGCCGTCCGGGGTGAAGCTCGGCGAGCCGACGAGCGGCGCGCCGCGCAGCGCGGGGAGCGGCCAGGGCTTCGGCGGGGCGACCGGCTTCGGGGCTTTGGGGGCGGCGGCGGAGGCCGCGAGGGCGAGCGCGAGGAGCGAAGACATGTGCGCTCTCTACCGGGCCGGCCCGGGCGAGTCGAGGCTGGGCCTCGGAGGGCCGCGGGGCGGGCGGCTCGACGGCGGCGTCAACGGGCGCTCCGGTTTCGCTTGCGCGGCGAGCCGGCTTCTGAGTTGATGGCTCCACCGCGACCCACTCATTCTGTTGATAGTCAACGTTTCTAGGAGGGATGCCATGAACGCCAACTGGAGCCGCTCGCTCGCGCTCGTCCTCTGCACGTCCGCCTTCGCCTTCGCCGCCGCCTGCGGCGGCAGCAAGGCCACCACGCCGAACGGCACCAGCGGCGGCAGCAGCTCCGGCGGAACCACCGGCGGAACCACCGGCGGCGGCTCCACGGGCGGCATCCTGACCAAGGGCGACGCGGGCGAGGACGCCGGCTTCGACGCGGGCTTCGACGCGGGCCAGGACGCCGGCCCCGCCTGCACGGACGACTGCTCGCTGGACGGCGGCACGGTCTGCACCCTCCTCGACGGCGGCGCGGCCCTGGGGAGCTGCGAGCGCGGCAGCGACGGCTGCCTCCACGTCACCGGCGCGACGGCCTGCCCCTCGAGCCTGCAGCGCTGCCCGCTCGACGGCGGCACGGCCTGCGAGTGCCCGGCCCCAGCGGCCTGCGCCCCCGGCAGCTCGGCCTGCGCCGACGGCGGCGTCGTCGACTGCGCCCTCGACGTCACGGGCGGCTGCCCGGTGGCGACGACGACGAGCTGCGCCGCGGATCAGCTCTGCGGCTCCGTGGACGGCGGCCTCGACGCCGGCGCGGCCTTCGCCTGCGTCTGCAACGACCAGTGCCCGGCGCCGGGCGACGTCTGCACCGACTCGAGCCACACGGCGACCTGCAGCGCCGACTCGAACGGCTGCCTCGTCGTCGGGACCCCGACGGCCTGCGCGGCCCCGGAGATCTGCCAGGCGGCGGCGACCCCCGCGAACAGCTGCGCCTGCCCGCCCGCGAGCACGACGCCCGGAGCGAACGTCGGCTGCTCCGCCACGGGCGCGACGGCCTGCGGCGCCGACGGCAACATCTGGAGCTGCGGCGTCGCGAGCGGCGGCACGGGCTGCCTCGTCTGGTCCATCGGGACGACCTGCGTGGGCGGCTATACCTGCGGCGGCGCGGCGGGCTCGCTCGGCTGCAACTGCCCCGTGAACAACGGCGACAGCGCGGTCTACGTCGACCCGACCGCCGGCAACGACGGCACCTTCACGAACGGTTCGGTCACCGAGAGCCCGACGGGCGTCGTGACGCCGGCGGCCTGCCGCTTCAAGACCCTCGCCCACGCGTTCGGCGTGGTCGTCTCGGGCGGGAAGGTCATCGCGACCGGCCACTCCTCGGCCCAGGTCCAGTTCACGGAGCCGGGCGAGAGCTTCCCCATCACGGTGCCCGCGAACGTGACCCTGACGACGAGCGACAGCCCGCTCACCACGACGAACTACGCCCTCGTCTTCAACGACGCGGCGGCGACCGACGCCGTCATCCTCTCGGCCGGCGCGACGCTCTCGGGCTTCTCGGTCGTGGACAACGGCGGCAACAGCGCCGCCAGCGCGATCGCCTGCGCGAGCGGCGCGGCCACCCTCGACACCGACCTGGTGAACGGCCTGAACGGCGTCTCGGGCGGCACGAACCTGACGACCGGCGTCGAGGTCTCCGGGAGCTGCGCGCTCACGACCAGCGGCGTCACGGTGGAGAACTTCACCAGCGCCGGGGTCTCGCTCGACCAGACGACCGACGCCGGCACGCCGGCGATCACGACCACGAACGGCGCGGTCGGGCCGAACGGCAAGGACGGCCTCGTCGTCAACGCGGGCGCGGCGACGCTGACGGGCACTCACTTCGACGGGAACGGCGCGACGAACAGCGTCAGCTCGGGCATCGCCCTGAACGGCGGCACGCTGACCGCCAGCTCGATCACGGCCTCGAAGAACCAGGGGACCGGCGTCTACGTGGGCGCCGCGGCGACGAGCGCGAGCCTGACGGGCGCCACCGCCTCGATCAACGGCTACGACGGCCTCCTCGCGCAGGGCGGCACGATCGCGCTCGCCACGGTGACCGCGAACGCCAACGGCCACGACGGCCTCGACGTCACGGGCGGCAGCGTGACCGACACGGGCGGCGTCTACGGCGCGAGCGGGGCGGGGAACACCGCCGACGGCGTCGCCCTCACCGAGAGCGCGGCGCTGAGCTTCACCGGGAGCGGCACGAGCGCCTCGGGGAACGGCGCCAACGGCGTGAACCTCCTCCCGGGCAACGGCACCCCGGTGGCGGCGACCGTGGCGCTCCACGGCGTCACGCTGTCGGGCAACGTGGCCCGCGGCCTCTACCTCGAGGCGGGGCTCGCGACGCCGGCCACCGGCGGCACGACGATGGTCACGGTCGACGGCACCGGCGGCGCGACCAGCGTCGGCGGCAACGGCACGGGCAACACCAAGATGGCTGGCGTGCGGGTCGCCTCCGGCAGCCTGACGATGAGCGGCGCCTCCGGCGCCCCGGTGACGATCTCGGGCAACGGCGCCGCCGGCGTCCGGATCACGTACGGATCGAACAGCGACTTTCAGGCCACGACGCTGTCGGGCGTGACCGTCGGCGGGGCGGCCGCCTCCGCTGCCAATGCGGTGGGCATCGACATCAACTCGGGCGGTTCGCCCATCGAGGTCAACGGCTGCACCATCGAGGGGAACGCGGGCGACGGCATCCTCGTCGAGAAGTCGCCCACCGACGCGAGTTCGAAGGCCTCCGTCATCGTCGAGGACCTCTCCGGGAGCCGCACGACCGTGACGGCCAACGGCGGGGTGGGCATCGACGTCACGGGCAGCGCGGGGAACGTGGTGGCGGTCATCAGGAACACGACCGTCAGCCTGAACCACAACGCGGGCATCCTGCTCGACCAGTCCACCGGCGCCGGCGCGACCAACACGACCGCGACGCTGACCGGCAACGAGGTGGCGCAGAACAACCAGATCAACGACTCGGCGTCCGGCGGCGTGGTCATCAAGGGCTCCATCGACCTCGCGGGCTTCACCGGGAACCTGCTCTACGGAAACGGCGGCGACCAGATGGTCGTCGCGGCCGTGGCGCCGGCGACCGCGACCAAGAACTGCTCGACCGCGACGTGCTGGGATCTCGCGGAGGGGACGTGCGGCAGCAGCAACAACACGTTCACCTGCTACTCGACGTTCGGCATCGGCCTGCGGGCGGCGGGTGGGACCGTCGGTCTGCCGATCAACATCAACGCGGACAACAACGCCTGGGCGGACGCGCCGCCCAACTCGACTCTCGACTACGGGACGGCGAATGGGTCGGTGAGCAACATCAGCGCGGCAAACGCCTGCGCGAAGTCGACCCAGATCTGCCCGTAGCCGGGCCGCCCCTCCCCCGCGCGAAGCGTGGGGGAGGAGCGGGGGGGCTCTCGTGGGACCAGAGCCGATCCGCGCGCGCCCGAGGACGACGCGCTCGCGGCGCTCGTCGGGCGGGTGTCTTGGCCGCCCGAGGGATCCCCTCATTGCGCAAGCGCTCGAGATGACTTACGAGGCACGGCCCGAATGGCTGGAGCAACGCCGTCTCGTGAGGAGGTTCCGACGTGAGTCGCCTGCCCGCCGCGTTCGCCGCCCTGGTTTCGCTCATCGTCGCCTGTGGCCCCCGCGCCAGCCGCATCGACATCTCCCCGGCGGCGGTCACCATCCGCACCCACGGCGGCGAGGCGACGATCAAGGCCGTTCCGATCGACGCACGCGGCTCGCCGATGAACGACCTCGCGGTCTCCTGGTCGAGCTGGCTTGACGGATGTGGCCGCGACGAGGTCTGCCGGGGTGACCCGGTGGCCTCCGTGGATGCGTTCGGGCAGGTCCACGCGCGCCGCTACGGAACGGTCGTGATCGAGGCGCGAGCGGGCGGGGCCGCGGGGAGCTGCAAGGTCTCGTCTCTCGTGCCGGCGACGCTCCGCATCGCGGCCGCGACACCGATGCCCGCGACGGGAATCGCCAGCGAGGTCCAGGTCATCGGCACCACCAATGAGGTGGCGGGGGGCTTCGAGGCCGCGGCGCCCGGCGACCCACCTTCGCGTGCGTCGGTGTTCGTGGACAGGGTGCCCGTGGAGCTGGCGTCCAGCGCCCCGGCCGTCCTGAGGGTCGACCGCGGTGGCGTCGGCGGCGGCGTCCTGACGCCGCTCGCACCCGGTGTCGCAATCCTGACGGCTCGGAACGGAGATCTCTCGGTGTCGACTCCGATCACGGTGACCAAGCTCGACTTCGACGGCCTGGCTCCGGGCCTGACCGAGAAGACGGTTGCAGGGCTGCGCCGCTTTGCCAGGAGCACCGGCTCCAAGGTCTCGATCCCCGGGCGTGGCCCCGCAACCCAGCTACGACTCCGGGTGGGCGACGAGCGGCCGCTGACGGCATTTGCCACGCGCGGGGGGGAGCCGCTGGTCCCCGTGGCGGCGCATTGGCTCTCCAGCGCCGCACGATTCGTCTCCGTCACGCCTTCAGGGGTGGCCACCGCGGTTGCTCCAGGCAAGGCGATCCTCACCGCGACCTTCGACGGCATTCGAGGCGAGCTGCCCGTGACCGTGACGCGGCTGCCCTGAGCTGGGCCTCCGCGCCGTAGCCCTGCGCGCAGGCGACCCAGGGCCGCCCGTAGCCGTTCGGCGGCCCGCGCGCCCCGGCGCTTCGCACGGACTCAGCGCTTCTTCTCGCCGATCGGCTGGCCCTCGGCGCCGAGCACGACCAGCGGCAGCTACCCGGTCGACCGGATCGCCTGCCGCTGCCGCGCGCCCATCGTGCCTTCCCAGCGCGTTGACGGCGAGCTGCGTCTCGGGGGAGGGCCTCTTGCGCCGCTCGGGGCGGATCCCGAACTGGACCAGCTCGGCGAGCACGGCCGCCTCGAGCGCGACGAGCCGCCGGCGCGCCGCGACGAGGGCGTCCCGCTGCTCCTCGCGCCTCTCTTCGACGGCCCGAAGGAGCGAGAGCAGCGCGCTGGCCGTGGCGGCCTCTCCCTCGACCTCGAGCGGGCAGAAGCTCGCGCCGAAGCGGGCGCTGCCCGCCGGCGAGGGCCCGGGCCCTCTTCTCGAAGCCGTGCTCGATCGCCGACTGCGCCCGGCTCCTCGCCCTTCTCGGCATCGCGCGGGCCCTCCAGGGCCCCCGTTCTACCGCATGGGGCCGGCCCCCACGGCTCGAAGCCGCCCCGGCGAGCGACTGGTGCCGGCCCCCACGGCTCGAAGCCGCCCCGGCGAGCGACTGGTGCCGGCCCCCACGGCTCGAAGCCGCCCCGGCGAGCAGTTGGTGCCGGCCCCAGCGGCTCGAAGCTGCCACGCCGAGCGGCTGGTGCCGGCCCCAGCGGCTCGAAGTGACCCCGGCGAGCGACGGGTGCCACGCCCCAAGGGCTGCAAGCCCTGCCGACGTGCGCCCAGTCGGCCGAATCGCAGAGCTTCAGGAAAACTCCGGAGAGGACGGCCGCGGCGGCCGCGATGTTGTTGCGGCTCGCCACGTTGAATCGAGCCGATGGTCTACATGATCAGGGCGCACAAGGGGCGGCCCGAGCGATGGAAGCGCTCGCAAGGCTTCGTGAGGAGCCCCGAGCCAATGCGGATCCGCCCGCCCGGGGTCTTCGACTGGGGAGGAGGCGCTACCCCGGCCTCGACAGCGGCAACTCGGGGCTCGAATCGCTGAGCACGGTGACGGTGCAGGACGTGAGCAGCAGCCCGCTGTTCAACTACGACTACGACGCCTTCCAACGGCGGCGGCTGAAGGCGTATCCTACGAACGGCGGCGCCGGTGGCCTTCTTGGTGGGCAGGGGAGCGGCCCCTGTTCGAGAGCGCCCACGTGGAGACGAGGGTCTGGAGGCCGTCCTTGGGGCATTCGTGGGTGTCGGAGACGGTGAAGTCTCGCGAATGCGGACTCCGCCGCGAACCGTCAGGGGTCGCTCCGGAGCTCGAACTACGATGCAGGGAGCCGGTGGTGGATCCGGCCTGAGGCAACATCCCGCCTCAACGGTGACGACGCACGGACAGAAATGATTGCGGGAGTCGCCATCGCGCTGGTCATTGGGCCTTTCGTCGCATCGATGTGTCTACGCTATCGTGTTGGATCGGGTCGGATCTCGCTAATGCTGTTCGGTGTGGTGAGGGTGGCGAGCATCCGATTGGAGGAGGTGTCGAGCATTCGCATGGGAGAGGATGAGGCGTGGAATCTTCTTTACTGGCGGCTGGTCAATCGACCGTTGCTGCGTGAGTACGTTGTGCTTGAGAAACGGAGGGGTCTGGTGAGGAGGGCGATCTTGACTCCATCCGATCCGGCGCGCTTCATCGAGGAGGTGGCTTCGGAAGCCCGAAGCGGTCAAGGTGGGCGGAACGGTGACGGGGACTCGCGCCCGAATGACTGAACCGAAGGCGGGGCTCATGCGCATCGAAGTGGGACTGCCGCCATGTGCGTCATCACCCGCAGCGTCGAGCGGATGCCCGTGCATGCGTGAGTGGGTGTCAATGGTCTCGCTGACCTCGTCGAAATCATCGCGGAGAGCACGATGAGCGGACCTCTGGGAGTGGATCGGCGACTGGATCAGATGGGATACCGCGCGAGCGCGCTCGCAGAGGCAGGCCGCTACGAGGAGGCATTCAGGCTCTTCCGGTACCTTGCTGGGCGAGATGACGACCTGGGGCTGACCCGTCTCGCAAACTGTTACGACGTCGGTGAAGGCGTCCGTCGGTCGCCAAAGAAAGCATTGTGGCTCATCGCGTGATCGAGTGGGTGTCCTGAGCGTCTGAGTGACGGCGTAGCCCGTGTGGGAGAAGGGGGAGGCCGCTCTTGAGTGGGCGAGGAAACCGGGCATGATTGCCGGATGCCCAAGA
>JAJXUD010000095.1 GCA_021783235.1 Myxococcales bacterium
TCGCTCGTGGCATTTGCTTTCTCCCGCAAGGGCTTCACGAGAGCTTCAATACCACCTCACTCTGACTTTCTCGCCCACTCCTGCCCTGGGTTGCCCGACAAGCTCTACTTAACCATTCATTCGCTCAGTTCAAGCGCCGGCGTGGCTTTTCTTCGCGCTCGACGCCCGTGAGAAGCTGCGCGAGCGCCGCGCCGTCGATCTGCACCGCCGGTCCCTGACCCTCGCCCCGCTTCGGCACGACGAAGAGCGCGCGGTGGAGCCGCTTGTAGAGCAGGCAGTAGCCGTTCTGGTCCCACCAGAGGACCTTCACGCGCGTGGGGCGCTTGCCGACGAAGACGTAGAGCGCGCCGCCCTGCGGGTCCTCGCCGAGCAGCTCCCGCGTCACGAGCGCGAGCTTGTCGAAGGAGCGCCGCATGTCCTGCGGCTCGGTGCAGACCAGGATGCGGACCGAGGCCGGCAGCATCAGCGGGCCTCCAGGGCATCGACGAGCTGGCGGACGGCGTCCGCGTCGAAGCGAGGCGGCACCCGCAGGCGCAGGCCGCGCGAGAGCACGACCTCGAGACTCTCCGGAGCCGCCGCCGGGAGAATCGTCGCCGGCGCGACCTCGACGAACGCCCGCGCCCGTTGCGGCGGCTGCTCCTTCCGCAGCCGCCACTGCCAGTACCGCAGGCTCCCTGCCCGGATGCCCGTCTTCGCCTGGAACTGCGTCGCCGTCTGGCCGCTCGCCTTCCAGCGCGCGACCCGCTCCGCCCACTTCTCACGCGTCGTCGTCTCGGTCATGGGCCGACTGATAAGTCGCCCGCCCTCTCAGGTCACGACGCGAGTCGCTGGACGGATACGAATATGCATCGGGCCGGCGCTCGCAAGCCCCGCTTCGGGGGACGCGAAGACGCTACAGCGAGAGGGTCCGTCGCCCGGGCGACCGGCCTCGTGACGCTGGCGCTCGTCGGTTGCGATCGCGCGACTGGCGTCGGGGCCGTGGGGAGGAGGGCCCCTGTGGGGGCTGGCCCCGCAAGGAACCATGGCTAGATTGCGGCGGCGCAGGGATGACCGGGCCGCCTCGCTCGGACGCCCTGAGTCTCCTCGGCGCCACCGGAGGCGGGCATCTGATGGACCGGTTGGGTCTACCTCTCGGAATACGGGCGTGCCTCTTCGATCTCGATGGTGTGCTCACGGAGACCGCGACGCTTCACGCCAGAGCGTGGCAGGAGATGTTCGACGGCTTTCTCGCGGCTCGATCCCGCTCCAGCGGGCAGCCGTTCGTCCCCTTCGACGTGGTCGAGGACTATGACCGCTACGTCGACGGCAAGCCCCGAGACGAGGGCACGCGCTCCTTCCTCGCCTCTAGGCGCATCGAGATCCCCGATGGAGCGAGCGACGATCCCGCGACGGCGGAGACGATTCGAGGGCTCGGAAAGCGGAAGAACGAGATCCTCCTCGCCTCGCTCCGAGCAGACGGCATACAGGCCTTTCCGGGGTCGGTCCGCTACTTGCGCGCGGTCAGGCGCGCCGGCCTGCGCACCGCCGTGGTCTCGTCGAGCAAGAACTGCCACGAGGTGATCGTCGCCGCTGGCATCTCGGAGCTGTTCGACGCCCGGGTGGACGGCGTCGTCGCTGCCGAGCAGCGACTCGCGGGCAAGCCAAAACCGGATACCTATCTCGCGGCGGCGCGGGCAGTCGCCGTTCTTCCCACCCAGGCCGCCGTCTTCGAGGACGCGCTCGCTGGCGTGGCGGCAGGCCGTGCCGGGCGCTTCGGGTTCGTCGTCGGGGTCGACCGAACAGGCCAGGCCGATGAGCTTCGCCGCCAGGGCGCCGACGTCGTGATCACCGATCTGGCCGAGCTCCTGGTGGCGACGTGATTCAGCATCCAGCGTTTCGAGTCGAGCCGTGGGCCCTCCATGAGATCGGGATGAACCTCGACGTCTTGGCTCAGAGCGAGTCGCTCTTCGCGCTATCGAACGGCCACATCGGCATCCGAGCCAACCTCGACGAGGGCGAGCCGCACGGCCTGCCTGGCACCTACCTGAACGGCTTCTACGAGCTTCGAGCTCTGCCGCTCGCGGAGTCCCAATTCGGAACGCCAGAGTCCAGCCAGACGCTCGTCAACGTGACCAATGGCAAGCTGATCCGACTGCTCGTCGACGATGAGCCCTTCGACGTCCGCTACGGTGCGCTCAAGCTCCACGATCGTCTCCTCGATCTGCGCGCCGGGACCCTGACCAGGATTGCCGAATGGACCTCCCCTGCCGGCCGCACGGTGCGCGTGACGTCGCGCAGGGTCGTCTCCTTCACGCACCGGTCGATCGTCGGCATCAGCTACGAACTCGAGCCGCTCGACGGCCCTGCCAACATCGTCGTGCAGTCGGAGCTGGTGGCCAATGAGCAGCTACCATCCAGCGCGGGGGACCCACGCGTCGCCGGCCCGCTCGAGGCGCCGCTCCAGTCCGAGGAGCACCTCTCGCGCGAGACGGAGGCGCTGCTGATCCATCGCACCCGGCACAGCGGGCTGCACATGGCGGCGGCGATGGATCACGTCGTCAGCGGCAATGCCAGGGTACGCATCACGACGGAGACGTCGCCCGACTCGGCCCGGGTCGTCGTCACCGGCGTCCTCGAGCCCGGACAGCGGCTGCGGCTGGTCAAGCTCGTCGCCTACGGCTGGTCACTCGAGCGTACCGTGCCGGCGCTGCGCGACCAGGTGGCCGCCGCCCTCGCGGCGGCGCGCGAGACGGGGTGGGAGGGTCTGCTCGCCGACCAGCGGCGATACCTCGACGACTTCTGGGGGCGGGCCGACGTCGAGCTCACCGGCGATTCGGAGCTGCAGCAGGCGGTGCGCTTCGCGCTGTTCCACCTGCTCCAGGCGGGAGCGCGCGCCGAGCGTCGCGCCATTCCCGCCAAGGGGTTGACGGGCACGGGCTACGACGGCCACTCGTTCTGGGACACCGAGGCGTTCATTCTGCCCGTCCTGACCTGTACGGTGCCCAGAGCTGCCGCGGATGCGCTCTCCTGGCGCCATTCGACGCTTCCCGCCGCTCAGAAGCGCGCTCGCGACCTGGGGCTCGCCGGTGCCGCCTTTCCGTGGCGCACCATCCACGGCGAGGAGTGCTCGGGCTACTGGCCCGCGGGAACCGCCGCCTTTCACATCAACGCCGACATCGCCGACGCGGTGACGCGCCATGTGAAGGCGACTGGCGACGAAGCCTTCGAGCGAGACATCGGCGTCGACATCCTCGTGCAGACCGCGCGGCTCTGGCGCTCCCTCGGCCACCATGATCTGCGCGGCCGGTTTCGCATCGACGGCGTGACGGGGCCCGATGAGTACAGCGCCATCGCCGACAACAACGTCTACACGAACCTCATGGCGGCGAGGAACTTCATCGGTGCCGCTGCGATCTGTGAACGCCATCACGAGAGGGCTCGCGAGCTCGGCGTGACGTCCGAGGAGATGGCGGACTGGCGCGCCGCCGCCGATCGCATCTTCATCCCGTACGACCAGCGGATCGGGGTTCACGCCCAGGCCGAATCATTTACCGACCACGAGATATGGGACTTCGCCGCGACGAAGCCGGACCAGTATCCGCTGATGCTGCATTTCCCCTACTTCGATCTGTACCGCAAGCAGGTGGTGAAGCAGCCCGACCTCGTCCTCGCCATGCAGTTCTGCGGCGACGCGTTCACCGACGAGCAGAAGGCGCGCAACTTCGACTATTACGAGCGGATCACGGTGCGCGATTCGTCGCTGGCCGCATGCACTCAGGCGGTGATCGCGGCCGAGGTGGGGCACCTTCGCCTCGCGCTCGATTACGCCGCCGAGGCCGCGCTCATGGACCTGCAGGACCTCGAGCACAATGCGCGCGATGGCCTGCACATCGCGGCGTTGGCGGGGACCTGGATCGCTCTGGTGAACGGCCTCGGCGGCATGCGCGATCACGGCGGCGTGCTTTCGTTCGCGCCTCGGCTACCGGACGGCCTCACCTCGCTGGCGTTCTCCATCCTTCGGCGCGGCCTCTGCCTCCGCGTGGAGGTGAGCGCGCGAGCGGCAACCTACCGACTGACCAGGGGCAGCGGGGCGCTCCAGCTGTTTCATCATGGAGAGGCCGTGACGGTGAGCGACTCCGGTCCCATCGAGCGGCCGATTCCACCCTTGGTCAGTCGTGAGCCTCCCCCGCAGCCTCCAGGCCGCGAGCCGCGGCGTCGCTCGCCGGGAGGGCTGCCTCGGTGAAGGGAAGGGGGGGCGGCGTCCCCTCCCGTGCGATGGGAGGCGAGGTCGGGAGGCGCTCAGCGGGCTGGAAGGCAGCACCGCTTGAACTTGCGGCCGGAGCCGCAGGGGCAGGGGTCGTTGCGGCCGGCGGCGTGGGTGGCGCGGCGATCGGCGTCGCGCAGCTCGCCGTGGATGGTGGCGAGCGGGAGGCCGGAGCGCCAGAGGGCGGCGAGCCGCTCCATGGTGGGGCGGCTGTGTCGGAAGAAGCGGCGGTAGGCGGGGCAGAGGTAGCTGGGCTCGTCGCCGAGCCGGTCCTTGGGGCAGCCGCCGTTGCAGTGGGCGAGGACGTCGCAGTCGCGGCAGCGGCTGGGAAGGGTCTCGCGCTTCGCGCGGCCGAAGGCGGCGAGGGCGGGGGAGCGGGCGAGTTCCGCGAGCGGCTGCTCTCGGAGGCTGCCGACCAGATGCTCGGGGTCGACGTAGTGGTCGCAGGCGAAGAGGCTCCCCTCGTGCTCGAGGACCAGCACGTCGCCGCAGCTTTCGCGGAAGAGACAGAGCGAGTGGGGGAGGCCAGCGGCGGGGCGCATCGCCTCGTCAAAGAGCTGGATCGCGATTCGGCCGACGTCGTTGCGCGCCCAGTCGTCGAAGACGGCGCAGAAGAAGTCGCCGACGGCCTCCGGCGAGGCGGTCCGCTCGCTCACGCCCTGGCCCGAGGGATGTCGCTCGACGAGCGGCAGAAACTGGAGCCAGCGCACGCCGAGCTCCTTGAAGTAGCGGTAGACGGGGAGCGGCGCGGCGGCGTTGGCGGAGTGCAGGACGCAGAGGACGTCGCAATGGACCCGGTGGCGCTGGAGGAGTTCGAAGGCGCGGACGACCTCGCGGTGGGTCGGCCGGCCGCCGCGATCGACGCGGTGGAGGTCGTGCAGCTCGCGGGGGCCGTCGAGGCTCAGCCCCACCGAGAAGCCCTCGTCCGCGAAGAAGCCGGCCCAGGCGTCGTCGAGGAGGAGCCCGTTCGTCTGGAGGCCGTTCTGGACCTGCTGGTCGGGACGGACGTGGCGCCGTTCGAGCAGGGCGATTCGGCGGAAGTAGTCGAGCCCCAGCGCCGTCGGCTCGCCGCCGTGCCACTCGAAGAGGACGGGCCCAGCGGGGGCGAGTGCGAAGCGCTGGGCGATGAAGGACTCGAGCAGCTCGTCCGGCATGCGGCGGGGCGCGCCGGGCGGAAAGAGCCGCTCCTTGTCCAGGTAGTAGCAGTAGTCGCAGGCGAGGTTGCAGACGGGGCCGCCCGGCTTCGCCATCACGAGCAGCTCGACCGGCGCCCCGTCGGTTCGCGCTGCGGCCTCTGGCTCCCTCGCGGGCACGGGTGGCAGTCTAGCTCAGACCGGCGCGCCGCGGCCCGCGAGGGCCGAGGGGCGGCCTAGCCGCAGCTCCCCGAGCTGCCGCAGCGCTCTCCCGCGGGGCAGTCGGCGTCGGCGGTGCAGGCGGTGGCGCAGAAGCCGGCGACGCAGCTCTGGCCGTTCGGGCACGGCTCGCAGGAGCAGCAGCTCTGGGGCGGGCCGGCGAGGCAGTGCCGGTCCGAGCAGATCTCGCCCGGCCCGCAGTCGGCCCTCGTGCCGCAGGGGGGCGCGCAGGCGGCGCCGTCGCAGACGAGGCCGGCCCCGCAGTCCTGGTCGGTCGCGCACTCGGGCAGGCAGGCCCAGATGGAGCCGACGGCGGAGCAGTCGTAGCCCGGACGGCGGCAGGCGGGCTGCCCGCAGTCGGCGAGGCAGACGCTCAGGCTCGCCTCGGTGCTCGAGCCAGGGAGGGTGAAGCAGGTCGATCCCTTGGGGCACGGAGCGTTCGGGCCGCACCCCACGGCGGTGCAGTAGCCTCCCGTCCAGACGGTGGGGGAGAGGCCGCTCGCGAGGTTCAGGGCCGGGCCGCAGGCGCCGCCCGGACCGCAGTCGGCGTCGCTCGCGCACGGGTTGCCGACGAGCACGCCGCTCAGGTCCTTGACGCAGCCGCCGTCGAGGGCCGGGAGGCCGGCGTCGATCGCGCCGCCGCTCGTGCTGCCGCCGGACGTACTGCCGCCGGACGTGCCAGACGTGCCGGACGACCCGCCGGAGGTGCCCCCGCCGAACGTTCCCGACGACCCGCCGCTCGTGCTGTAGCCGCCGCTCCAGTCTCCGCCGTCCGCGCCCGAGCAGAGCCCGCTCCAGGCGTCGCAGCTCTGGCCCGCGGGGCAGTCGGTCGCGGCGGCGCACGGGCCGGGCGAGCTGGGCGTCGAGGGGTAACAAGAGCCTTGGTAACAGCACGAGTCGACGCCGCAGTCGGGACCGGCGGCGCAGAGGGACGGCGGCGCCGGGGGATCCCCGATCGGATGGTCGTCGTCGTTGTCCCCGAGGAAGAAGCAGAAGCAGCCGGTCTGACAGGCCGCCGCGAACAGTAGAGCCGCCATCGGTAGCGCCTTGCGCATGGACTCCTCCAGTCGGGTTCCGGCCGGGCAGAATGGACACGCCCCGGCTCCCGAGCACCCGTGGCGCCATGGTGCAGAAGGCGTGCCGGCGCCAACTGGTCGAAGTTGCTGGGATCGGCTGCATGGGACTGTCGCGGCTGCATGACGCGGCTGTCGCGAGCCGAGCGAGACGGGGTTGACACGGGTCAACGCCGGTGGGACGCCGCTACGCGCCGTCGAAAAAGCGGACGGAGCCGGTCTCGAGCTCGTACTCGGCGCCGACGATGGCGACGCGGCCGGCCGAGACGAGCTCTTCGAGGATGCGGCTCGCGTGGCGCAGCTCGGCCACGGCGGCCCGCACGTTCGCGCGCATGGCCTCGCGCTGGAGCGTCCCGGGATCGCCGCTTTGGGCGCGGACGAGCCCCTCGATGTGAGGGGCGATCCGATCGGTGAGCGATCGGATGTTCTTCGAGTCGGGGCCGTCGCCGGTCTGGAGGGCGCTCACGGTGGCGCCGATGGCGCCGCAGCGGGTGTGGCCCAAGACGACGACGAGCCGGGTCCCGAACTGGGAGGCGGCGAATTCGATGGAGCCGACCCCGGAGGGGGCCACGACGTTGCCCGCGATCCGGACGACGAAGAGCGCGCCGAAGCCCTCGTCGAAGACGATCTCGACGGGAATCCGAGAGTCGGAGCAGCCGAGGACGATGGCGAACGGCCGCTGAGCCTCGGAGGCGAGCGCGGGGCTCCAAGGGCGCGCCAGGGAGGCGGCGCCCGCCTCGCGGAAACGGCGGTTGCCGTCGGCGAGTCGGCGCAGCCCCTGCTCGGGGGAGAGGGCGGTGGGATCCCAAAGGTGGGGCATCGCCCCGATTTAGCACGTTCAGGGGAGGAGAGGCTTCGATCGGCCGCGAGCTGAGTTCGAGTGGACGTCAGGAGGCGCCGAGCGCGCGCGACGGGCGAAGGGGCAGCCCTCCTCCGGGCCGCGCGGATTTCGGGAAGACGTGGTAGCTAGCTTTCACGATGGTCCGGCGCGCGCTCCTCCTCCTCTGGCTCGTGGCCGCGGCGTGCCACCGCTCGCCCCCGGTCTCTGCCGGGCCAGAGGTGGTGGCGGGTCCCTTCGTCGCGAGCGATCCGCCGGGCGCCTTGGTCTCGGTGGACGGGCTCCCGGTCCGCCGCAAGAGTCCCTGCCAGATCGAGACGTGGGATCCGCTGGTCCCGCACCTGCTCGAGGTGACGCTGCCCGGGCGAGTGCGGTTTCACGAGACGATCGAGGGGATTCCCCCGGCGAGAATCGACGCGCGGCTGCCGATCGAGGCCTTCGTCGACGTCGACTCGGTGCCGCCTGGGGCGGCCGTCTCGATGGGCGGCCGGAGCGTGGGCGAGGCGCCGCTGCGGCTGAGCGTGCCGGCGGGCGAGAAGCAGTCGATCGTGGTCTCCCGCGACGGCTACCTCGACGGCCACACCGAGATCCTGGCGGCGGCGGGCGCGGCGAGCCGCTACGTCGTGGAGCTCGAGCGGGCCGCGACCATCTCGGTCGACTCGGATCCGGTGGGCGCGAGCGTCTCGATCGACGGCGCCGACGCCGGCGTGACGCCGGTCGATCTGCGGACGCGCGCCGGAGCCGAGCACCGGATCCGGGTCGCCTCCAAGGGGCTCGTGCCGTGCGAGCGGACCGTGCGGCCTTCGGCCGGCTCGCCGACGACCGTTCGCTGCGAGCTCGGCGACGCCGCCGAGCGGCGGCTGCGGGCGCAGCTCGCGGAGACCGAACGGCGGCTCGCGGCCGCGAAGCGGCGGGCGAGCACGCTGAACGTCGGCCCACGAGGAGAGACGACCTTCGAGGCGAGCCGGCGGCTCGGGATTCACGACCGTGCCGAGGACGAGGTCGAGGAGCTCGCGAAGGAGGTCGACGATCTGCAGGGCCGGCTCGAGGTCCACCGGACCGAGCTCGAGGACCGGGCCGCCGGATCGGGCCCGTGAGCGCCCACCCTGCGCCCGCCCTCGCGCCCAGCCGATCGGAGACCTCGCGGCCACCGGCGCTCGCGGGGCTTAGGGTCGCGCTGGCCCACGACTGGCTCACCGGTCGGCGCGGCGGCGAGCGGGTCCTCGAGCGGCTCTGCGCTCTCTTTCCGGGCGCGCCCATCTACACGCTCGTCCACCGGCCGGGCTCGACGTCGACCGCCATCGAGTCGCATCCCATCGTCACCTCGCCCCTTCAGCGGCTCCCCGGCGCCGATCGGAGCTGGCGGCGGCTGCTTCCGCTCATGCCGCTCGCGGTGGAGGCGCTGCGGCCCGAGGGGGTCGATCTCGTCCTCTCCTCTTCGCACTGCGCGGTCAAGGCGCTGCGCGCGCCGAAGGGGGCTCGCCACCTCTCCTACGTACACACGCCGATGCGCTACGTCTGGGATCAGGCAGAGGCCTACTTCGGCCCCGGCCGCGCGAGCTCGCCCGTGCGCGCGCTCGCCGCGCTGGGGGCGCCCGCGCTGCGCCGCTGGGACGCCTGGTCGACCCGCCGCGCCGACCGGCTCGTCGCGAACTCCGCCTGCGTGCGAGATCGGATCCGGCGCGCTTGGGGGCGCGAGAGCGTCGTCGTCCACCCGCCCGTCGAGCTCGACCGCTTCGTCGCGACGCCCTCGCCCGGAGATCGGGGCTTCTACCTCGTCGTCGCGGCCTTCGCCCCCTACAAGCGCATCGACGTGGCGCTGCGCGCCTTTCGGCGGCTCGGCCGGCGGCTCGTCGTCGTGGGCGACGGCCAGGAGGCGGAGCGGCTGCGGCCGCTCTTCGGCCCCGGCGTCGAGTGGATCCGCTCGGCGAGCGACGAGGAGGTCGCGGGGCTCTACCGGGGCTGCCGCGCCTTCGTGATGCCGGGCGAGGAGGACTTCGGCATCACGCCGCTCGAGGCGCAGGCGAGCGGCCGGCCGGTGATAGCGCTCGGCCGCGGCGGGGCCACGGAGACGGTCCGACCGCTCGGCGAGCCCGAGCCCACGGGGCTCTTCTACCCGGGCGCCGCGGATCCCGGCCCCGACGACGTCGATCGGCTCTGCGAGGCGCTGCTCGCCTTCGAGCGCGCCGAGGACCGCTTCCGCCCGGAGGCCTGCCGGGCGCAGGCCGAGCGCTTCTCGCCCGAGCGCTTCGACCGGGAGCTCTGCGCCGAGATCGTGGCCACCTTGGCCGAGCCCTCGTCTTCCGGTTAGGATTCGCGCGCGATGTTCCGCCGCTTCGAGCGCTTCTTCACGCAGCTCAAGGTCCTCCTCGACCTCTTTGCCCTGGCCTCGGCCTTCGGCCTCGCCTACACGGTTCGCTTCTGGTCGCCCCGCTTCCTTCCGTACGTCGAGCGGGCGCCGTGGAACAACACGGTTCGCGTCCTCTCGACCCTCCTCGTGGTCTACCCGCTCGCCATCCAGGCGGTCGGGCTCTACCGGGCGGGGCGCATCCGAAGCTACCTGGACGAACTCTTCGGCCTCTTCCGCGCCTGGGTCTTCGCGTCGATGGCCCTCGTCACCGTCACCTACTTCTTCGCGCCGGTCCGCTACTCGCGGCTCGTGCTCGCCTTCTTCTTCGCCCTCTCGATCCTGCTGCTCGCCGCCGAGCGGCTCCTCTTCCGCCGGCTGCTCCAGGCGATTCGGCGGCGCGGTTACAACCTGAAGGACGTGCTCGTGGTCGGCGCGGGGACGCTCGGACGGCGCGTCCTGCGCGTGCTGCACGATCACCGCGAGCTCGGCTTCCGCCTCGCGGGGGTGCTCTCGCGCCACGCCGAGAAGGTGGGCGAGGAGATCGAGGGGACGCCCATCATCGGCACCCTCGACGACCTCGAGCGGCTGCTCTCCGAGCGGAGGGTCGACCAGGTGGTGATCGCGCTTCCGCTCGAGGAGCAGGGCGCCTTGCCCGGGCTCATGGGCGTGCTGTCCGCCTCGACCGCCGACGTCAAGGTGGTGCCCGACCTCGTGCAGTACGTCACGCTCTCGGGGGGCGTCGAGGAGTTCGGGGGGCTGCCGGTCCTCTCGCTGCAGCACGGCCCCATGCAGGGCTGGAACGGCGTCTCGAAGCGGCTCTTCGACGCGATCTTCTGCACGCTCGCGCTCCTCGTCGCCTCTCCGCTGATGCTCGCCTGCGCGCTCCTCGTCCGGCTCGAGAGCGCGGGGCCGATCCTCTACCGGCAGGAGCGGATGGGGATGGATGGCCGCCGCTTCGACATCCTCAAATTTCGCACCATGCGGACGGACGCCGAGGCCGGCGGCGCCCGCTTCGCGAGCCCGGGAGACCCGCGGGTCACCCGCGCCGGCGCCTGGATGCGAAAGCTCTCGCTCGACGAGCTGCCGCAGCTCTGGAACGTGCTGTGCGGCGACATGTCGCTCGTGGGGCCCCGCCCCGAGCGGCCCGTCTTCATCGAGGAGTTCCGCCGCCAGATCCCGCGCTACCAGCTCCGCCACAAAGTGAAGGCCGGGATCACGGGCTGGGCGCAGGTGAACGGCCTGCGCGGGCAGACGTCGATCGAGAAGCGGATCGAGTTCGACCTCTACTACATCGAGAACTGGTCCCTGATGCTCGACGTGAAGATCCTGGCGCGGACCGTCGCGGGCGGCTTCCTCTCGAAGAACGCTTACTGAAGGTCACGCCTTCACGCTCTCGGCAGCACGAGCGCGAAGGTCGTCCCCTCCGGTCCCGACCTCACCTCGGCGCGTCCGCCGTGCGCGCGAGCGACCTCCCAGACGATGGAGAGCCCGAGCCCGAGTCCGAGCGCCGACGGGGAGCGCCCGTTCGTGCCGGAGGAGAACGGCTCCCAGATCTGCTCGAGTCTGTCCGCGGGGATCGGTGTCCCCTGGTTCGTGACGCGGATGCGGACCTCTTGCTCGGCCTCCTCGAGGGAGAGCGCGATCGGCGTCCCGGGCTCTCCATGCTCGTCGGCGTTGCCGAGCAGGTTCGACACCGCCTGGTAGAGCCGATCGCGGTCCCACTCGCCCCACGAGACGCCGGAGCAGTCGAGCTCGACCCGCCGGCGCGCCCGGACGCTCAGCTCGTCCGCCGCGTCATGGAGGAGCCCACAGAGGTCCATCGGCTCGCGCCGCAAGGCGAGCTTTCCAGCGCGGGCGCGGGCGAGGTCGAGGAGCTGCGTGACCAGCTTCTGCATCCGGTCGGCGCTCCGCTCGATGCGTTGCACGAGGTGGAGCTGCCGATCGTCGAGCCGCGTCCGGAAGAGCAGCTCGGCCGCCGCGAGGACCGTCTGGAGAGGGTTGCGCAGGTCGTGGGCGAGGACGGCCTGGAAGCGCTGGGCGAGGGCGAGCGTCTCTCGAAGCTGCGCGGCGGCGCGTTGCTCCTCGGTCACGTCGCTCACCACGGCGACGGCGCCCTGCACGGCGCCGTCGACCTCGATCGGGGCGGCGCTGGCCCGCCAAAGCCGCTCCTCGCCGGTGCTGATGTCGCGGACCAGTCGGTCGCGGGAGAGGGTCTCGCCGCGAAGCGCCCGCTCGAAGGCGAGCTCTCCCGAGGTGAGGGGATCGCCCGTCGTCGGCTCCCGCACGGCCAGCCGGTCGGTGAGGCGCCGGATCGGCGCCGGGAGCTCCTCCTCGCGGATGCCGTAGCGCCGCATCGCCGGCGGATTCGCTGCGCGGATGCCTCGCTCGTCGCCGATGAGGACCGCCTCCGGGATGCGCTGGATCACCGCCCGGAGCTCGGCACCCCGGCGGACGGCCTCCCGCTGGCTCTCGGCCTCGCGCTGCCGGCCGGCGCGCAGCTGGACCGCGGTCGCCTGGGCAAAGCGGCGGACCGAGAGCTCGATCGCCTCGTCGATGGCCCGGCTCACCCTCGCCGCCGCGGCCGAGACGAGGTCCTCCCCGTCGGCGATCAGCTCGAGGAGGATCTGCCGAAGGAGCGCGTACTCCCGGATGAGGTCGGCGAGATCGAAGCCGTCGTTCGGCCGATCGAATGCGTGGACGCCCGGGGGGGTGGCGCCCATAGGTGTTAGCAGAATTTTGGACAGGGGCCGGAAGCCGTGCGAGATCTTCAGACATGGAACACGCGCACGGTATCGCGGACTGGGAGACGCTGCTCGACTGCCTGCCTTCGGACTACGAGGAG
>JAJXUD010000096.1 GCA_021783235.1 Myxococcales bacterium
CCTGCCCCCTCCACAGCCCAACCCAAGCCCCGCAAGCCCTCCAAGCGCTCCTGATGCTCTCCCGCCTCAGCCCCGGACGACCCAACCGTCAAAACGACTCGGATCCTCGTTGCCGGCTACACTCGTGCGGCCTCGCGTGGGCCGCGCGGGTCGCTGCTTCCGGCGAAGCAGCTCCTGGGAGGGTCGTGGGGAAGAGCGCCGCGGTCTCGGCTCGCGTCGCCGCCCTCGCGATGGTTTCGCCGGAGGCCATGGCGGCCGGTGCGACGACCGGAGTGAAGTCTGCTGCGACCCGATCGGCTCGCGCGGCGACCGCGGCGACCGCTGCTTCGACCGGAGCGGCTCCGGTCGAGGTCGAGACGGATTTCGTCTTGGCCGAAGCGCATTCTCGTCCGGCCGAGACGGATTCTGCGCCGGCCAAAGCACAATCTGCTTCAGTCGAGCGGTGATTCTTCTCGTTCGAAGCAGAATCCGCAGAGGCCGAGGCTGATTCTGCTTCGGACGAAACGGATTTCGCTTCGTCCGAATCTGATTCTGCTTCGGCCGACGCAGATTCTGCTTCGCGCGGATTGGATTCTGCTTCGGCCGAATCTGATTCTATTTCGTCCGAATGTGATTCTGCTTCGATCGAATGTGATTCTGCTTCGGTCGGATTGGATTCTGCTTCGGTCGGATTGGATTCTGCTTCGACCGAATCTGATTCTACTTCGCGCGGATTGGATTCTGCTTCGGCCGAATGTGATTCTGCTTCGCGCGGATTGGATTCTGTTTCGGTCGAATGTGATTCTGCTTCGCGCGGATTGGATTCTGTTTCGGTCGAAGGTGATTCTGCTTCGCGCGGATTGGATTCTGCTTCGGCCGAAGGTGATTCTACTTCGCGCGGATTGGATTCTGCTTCGGCCGAAGGTGATTCTGCTTCGCGCGGATTGGATTCTGCTTCGGTCGAATGTGATTCTGCTTCGCGCGGATTGGATTCTGCTCCGGCCGAATCTGATTCTACTTCGCGCGGATTGGATTCTGCTTCGCCCGAAAGTGATGCTGCTTCGCGCGGATTGGATTCTGCTTCGGCCGAATGTGATTCTGCTTCGAGCTCTGGGCCCTTCGTGGATGCCTCGGCAAACCCTGGCGGCGCCTCGGTAATTTTCACGAGGGTCGTCGCAGCCGCTAGGAAGGCTTGCGGTCGCTCTGCCGTCGAGATCGCCCGCTTTCGCGGGACCTGCCACCGGGCCAGCAACTGGATCGAGGTCGGGCAGACCCAGGGCTGCTCGAGGCTGCGATTGGGTGACGTCGCGCAGGGGCGGCCGAAGGCGGTCTTCGTCTTCTCGCTCCGCCGCCAGCCTCCTAGTTGCAAAATCCGAGGAACGGATTGCAGTTCGAATCGGTGGCCGGATCGCAGGCCGGCGTCCCGGCCGTCGTGGCCGGAGTGCAGGACGGGTCGTTCTGGTAGCACGAGGCGAGACAGCTCGTGTAGGAAGAGCCGCAGGGGCCGGCGTCGATCGAGTTGGTCGGATCGCACAGCTGGGCGCAGATCATCCCCGACTGGATGGTGGCGCAGTAATCAGGCGCCGCACAGTTGGCGCTCCCCGTTTGACCAGTCCATCCCGCCGAGGCGCTGCAGCTCGACAGATCGGTGGCCGTCCCGGCGGCGTAGCACGTACCGAACACTCCGCCATCCCCGTTGGGCTGGGGGAGGCAGAGGCCTGCACCACCATTCCCGGCGACGCAGTCGCCGTAGTAGATTCCACCATCGGTGTTCGGACAGGGATCGAGGAAGCAGGAAGACTGCGCGAAGTCGGTGGTGTCGCAGAGTTCGTAGGTCTGGCACTGGCTGTAGGTCGTGCAGGGCGCGAGGCAGCGGCTGCCGCCACCAAACGCGGTCGGGAACGCGACGCAGTTCTCGGGGCAGCTACAATCGGCGCTCGTCGTGCACTTGTCGTACTCGGTGATGCCGGCGTCGGCGACGCAGGCGCCGCCCGAGCTGCCGCCGCTCGACGAACCACCCGTGGTGCTGCCACCCGTGGTGCTGCCGCTACCGCTCGTCGAGCCACCGCTCGTGCCCGAGCCGCTCGTGCCCGAGCCGCTCGTGCCCGAGCCGCTCGTGCCCGAGCCGCCGCTCGTACCCGAGCCGCCGCTCGTGCCCGAGCCGCTCGTGGTCGATCCACCGCTCGTACCCGAGCCGCTCGTGGTCGATCCACCGCTCGTGCCCGAGCCGCCGGAGGTCGAGCCGCCCGTGCCGCTCACGCCCGAGGTCGAGCCGCCGGACGTGCCGGTCCCCGTGCTCGAGCTGCCGCCGCTCGTCGACCCGCCGCCCGTGCCAACGAGGCAGGTGCTGTACTGGCAGACGAGCCCGCTGCAGCAGTCGGCGTTCGAGATGCAGGGACCGTGGTCGACCGGGTTGCAGGCGCACTTGCCGGCGACGCAGTTGTCGGTCGTGCACTGGGTCTGGAGCGTGCAGTTCGCGCCGACCGGACCGGGGGGCTGGCTCTCGCCGCCGCTGCTTCCGCCGCCGCTCGTGATCCCGCTGCTGCCGTTGCCGGTCTGGCCGCCGCTCGTGCTTCCGCCCGTGGTCGATTGGGAGCCGCCGGAGCTGCCGCCGGCGGAACCGGTCGATCCGCCGCCCACGTTCTGGGCAGGCGCGGCCGAGCAGGCGGCGGCGAAGAGGGCGAGGGAGAGGAGGGCGGCAGAGCGGTTCATGTGGACCTCGGGCGATCGAAAAGACGTGCGCACGCTAACGGAAGGCTCGCCTGTATGCAATCCCACTTGGCGGCCCTGATCCCACCGAGACCGGACGGAGCGCGCCCGAGACCGACGAGCAACGCCGACGGGGCTCGTCGCCACAAAAAAAGCCCGGCGCCCCTCTCGAGGCGCCGGGCGGATTCGACCGGGGTCGCGGCCGAGCGAAGCGGGATCAGCCCCCGCTGGGGGTGTAGGTCAGCGCGGAGGGGCAGGTGTCCGGCGTCGAGCCGCCGCTTCCGTCGACCGTGAAGGGGCCGCCCGTCACGGTGACGCGCATGCCGTGGTAGCTCGTGCCCGTGTTGACGTCCGAGGGGGCCACCGGAACGGCCGGCGGGATCGGCGCGTTGCCGATCACCGAGACCTGCGTCGTGCTCGTGGCCTCGAACTGGTTCACGCCCTTGTACGGCGCCCACTTGAGGTTCGTCACCTGCACGACGTCTCCGCGCGCCGGCACGGTGCCGTAGTTGACGTTGATGCTCCCCGAGCCGCCCTCGTGCATGTAGAGCTCGATGCCGCTGCCGTTCGCGGGCGTCGCGCCGGCCGCGACCGGATCCTGGACGTAGATCGTCCCGGAGCCGGTCTTGGTGCCGGTGCAGCCGGTCGCGGTGCACGACCAGGGGTAGACCGCGGTGACGACGCCGACGAGCGCCGAGGTCTGGGTCGCGGCCGTGACCGCGGCGGCGACGGTCATGCTGCCGCTCGGCATCGTGTAGTTCATGCCACCGTCGTTGCTCGTGGTGACGGTCTCGCCGAGGTCGTCGCAGCCGGCCGGGAAGATCGCGGGGACGGGGCTGCCCGCACCGTTGTCGCTGGTGTCGCGATCGAGGATGCCTCCGAGCGTGGTGAGGATCGTGCCGTCTTTCATCTTCGAGGCGTTGGTGCTCGTGCTGCAGTTCGAGAGCGACTTGCCGAACGAGTAGCTCTGGACGTAGACCGACCCGCCGTCGGCCGCGTTCACCTTGAATCCGTCGCAGTAGGTCGTCGGCGCGCCGGTGCTCCCGCCGCTGCTGCCGCCGCTCGTGCTGCCGCCGCCGGTGCTGCCGCCGCTCGTCGTGCCGCCGCTGGTGCCGCCATCGGTCGTCGTGCTCGCGCCGCCGCAGGCCGCGAAGGCCAGCGCTGCCACAGCGCAGGCCCAGAGGCTCGCGCGCTTCGTCTGCTTCGTCATGGTCCCACTCCAGTTGCTTTGCCGGCGGGCCATTCCGCCGGGGTGCGTCAAAAGTCGCGGGCCTCGTAGCACGACCCGCTGACGCTTGGGAAGGGGCGGTCACGGTGACTTTCCGGTGAACCACGGGCAACGCGGTGGTCGTCTCCCTCGTTGACCCCCGCGCGCGGCCTCTGCGAGACTGCGCGCCCCATGGAACCGCTCCGAGCCGTCAAAGGGATGAACGACCTCCTCCCCGCCGAGGCGGGCCGCTTCCAGGCGGTCGAAGCCGCGATGCGGCGGGCCTTCGGGCTCGCGGGCTACGGCGAGGTCCGAACGCCCGTCGTCGAGGAGGCGGCGCTCTTCTCCCGCTCGATCGGCGAGGAGACGGACGTCGTCGGCAAGGAGATGTACGTCTTCCCCGACCGGCACGGAAAGTCGCTCGCGCTCCGCCCCGAGGGGACGGCGGGCGCGGTGCGGGCCTACGTCGAGCACGGCGTCGGCGGGCAGGACCCGCTCGTCCGCTGGTGGTACGCGGGGCCGATGTTCCGGCACGAACGGCCGCAGAAGGGGCGCTACCGGCAGTTCCACCAGCTCGGCGCGGAGCTCTTCGGCGCGGCGGCGCCCGAGGCGGACGCGGAGCTCGTCGGCCTGGTTCACGAGCTCCTGCAGCGGCTCGGGCTCCGCGACGTCGTCCTTCAGCTGAACAGCATCGGCGACGACGCCTGCCGGCCGGTCTACACGCGCTCGCTCCAGGAGTACCTGCGGGCGCACGCCGCGGAGCTCTGCGAGGACTGCCGCCGGCGGACCGAGAAGAACCCGCTGCGCACGCTCGACTGCAAGGTGCCGGGCTGCCGCGCCGTGCTCGCCGGCGCCCCCAGCGTGCAGGCGAGCCTCTGCGAGGCCTGCCGGGGCCACTTCGAGGCCGTGTGCGGCCACCTGTCGGCGCTCGGCGTGCCGTTCGAGACGAACGACCGGCTGGTGCGCGGGCTCGACTACTACACGCGGACCACCTTCGAGTTCCTCGCGAAGGGCGAGCTCGGCTCGCAGAACACCGTCGCCGCGGGCGGCCGCTACGACAAGCTCGTCGAGCAGCTCGGCGGCGGCGCCGTGCCGGCGGTCGGCTTCGCGGCCGGGATCGAGCGGCTCGTGCTCGCGCTCGGGCCGCCCGCCGACGCGGCGCCCGGCCCGGAGCTGTTCGTCGTCCCGCTCGGAGAGCCCGCGAAGCGGGCGGCGCTCGGGATCGCGCAGGCGGCGCGGCGGACGGGGCTCGCGACCGAGATCGACGTGCGGGGCGGCAGCGTCAAGAGCCAGCTCCGGCGCGCCGACCGGGCGGGCGCGGCGTTCGTGGTCGTGCTCGGCGATCAGGAGCTCGCGAGCGGCCGGGTGAAGCTCAAGCAGATGGGGACGCGGGGGAAGGGAAGGCCCGGCGACGAGGCGGAGGTCGCGCTCTCGGAGCTCTCCAGCTCCGTGCGCGCCGCCCTCGGGTAGGATGGCCGCCCGAATGACGCTCCGAGGCTGTGCCGCCGCCGCGTTGCTCCTGCCGGCGCTCGCCGCCCGCGCGGACGGCGCGCTCGCCGTCGGCGATCCGGCGCCCTCCTTCACCTTGCCGGTCTACGACGCCGACGTCGCCGGGGCGGCGGTGGTCTCGCTCGACTCGCTCGTGGGAGTCGATTCGGAGGATCCCGGCGCCCGGGCGGTGCTGCTGTCGTTCTTCGCCACCTTCTGCGAGCCGTGCCAGCGGGAGATCCCGACCCTCGTCGAGCTCGACCAGGAGCTTCGCCCGAGAGGGCTGCGCGTGCTGCTCGTCAGCATCGATCGCGACGAGGGCGCGGCAGCCAAGATCGCGGCGCTCGTGAAGCGGGAGGGCATCCGCTTCCCGGTCCTGCGCGACCGCTTCGACTTCCTCGCCCGCCGCTACTTGGGCGAGAAGGCCCCCCTGCCGTCGGTCTTCCTCGTCGGGCGCGACGGCGCGATCCTCGAGATGCACCGCGGCTATGGTCAGGACGGGCGGAGCTTCTTGCGAGAGGCGTCGCTCGCGGCGCTGGCGGCAGCGGCCAAGCCCCCGGCGGCCCGGTAGTCGTAAAGACGTCAGGACGTGGCCCGGAGCGCTGGGCCGTTCGACGGAGGCCTGTGGTACGCTGGAGCCGAGATGTCCGACAGCGAACCCAGGCTGCGCCGCGTGGAGGGGGTCGCCGAGCGGGCCATCGCGGGCGAGACCGTCCTCGTCCCGATGCGGCGGAGCCCCCGCGAGCGGATCAGCGTCCTCTCGCTCGACGAGGTCGGGGGCTTCGTCTGGGCGGCGCTGCGCGAGCCCGCCACGCCGCTGGAGCTCGCCGCGCGCGTCGCGGGAGAGTTCGAGGTCGACGTGGCCACGGCCGAGCGCGACCTCGGCCCCTTCCTGAGTCGCCTGCGCGAGCTCGGGCTGGTCGTCCCGGAGCCGTCGCCGGAGGCCTCGTGCCGCTGATCTCCCCCGGCACGAGCGAGGCGGACCGGCTCTCCGAGCGGGCGGCGCGCGCGCGCGTGCCGCTCTACGGCGCGCTCGAGCTGACCTGGCGCTGCAACTTCCGCTGCGTCCACTGCTACCAGGAGGGGCTGCGCGACCGCCACCGCGAGCTCTCGACCGCCGAGTGGAAGGCGCTGCTCTCGGAGCTCTCGGCGCTCGGCTGCCTCTTCGTCACGTTCACCGGCGGCGAGGCGCTCCTGCGGCCGGACTTCGCCGAGATCTACGCCCACGCCGTCGATCTCGGCTTTTTGCCGACGGTCTTCACGAACGGCTCCCTCGTCACCGACGAGATCCTCTCGCTCTGGGATCGGCGGCCGCCGAAGAAGATCGAGGTCACGCTCTACGGCGCGAGCGACCTGCGCTACGCCGAGGTCACCGGGCGAGGCGTCGCGTTCGCGCCGGTGCTCGCCGCGCTGGACGCGCTCCTCGCCCGGGGCCACTGGGTCGAGCTCAAGGCGCCGGCGATGCGCCCGCTGCTCGGGGACCTGCCGGCCATGCGCGAGATCGCCCGGGTTCGAGGCCTCGAGCTCCGGACCGACGGCCACCTCTTCCCGCGGCTCGACGGCGACCGGGCGCCGCTCGTCCACCGGCTCTCGGCGGAGGAGCTCGTCGCGCTGCAGCGCGACCAGCCCGCCTTCGGCGAGCAGCTCGACGCCTGCTTTGGCGGCGCGCCGCCGGATCTCGGCGACGCCGTCTACCGCTGCGGCGCGGCCTCCAACGCCTTCAACGTCGATCCCTCGGGCCAGCTGCAGCCGTGCGCCATCTCGCGCGGCCTGTCGGTGGACGCGCGCGAGCTCGGCGCGGCGGCCGCCTGGGAGGCCTTGCGCGGCGAGGCCGAGCGGCTGGATCCGGGCGAGGGCGAGAGCTGCGGCGCCTGCGAGGTGAGGGGCGGTTGCTCGCGCTGCCCAGGCCTCTCGTGGATGGAGGGCGGCGCCGTCGAGCGGCCGGTCGCCTTCCACTGCGACGCCACGGCCACGAAGCTGAAGATTCTGGGCAGGGAGCCGCCCGCGCGCGGCCTCTTCGCGAGGCAGGTCGCGTGAAGGCGCCCCCTCGCCCCGAGACGGCGCGGCGCCGCCGGCCCTACCGGGCGCCGCAGATCGTCGAGATCGCCCTCGACCCGCATGAGGCGCTGCTCTCGCCCTGTACGAGCCAGGTCGTCTCGTCGCCGCCCTGCCCGCCCCCGAGCTTCAGCGTCAACGGCGTGCGGCGGCCCAAGGGCACGTGACCCGCTGGCTCGCGGGGCTGCCGGTCGAGATCGCGGCGCCGCCGGGCTGGCTCGAGGTCGGCGCTCCGGCGGAGGGTCCGCCGCTCGTTTGCGTCGAGGCCGAGGAGGGGGCGCCGCCGCGGCCCGAGGGGCGGGAGCTCCTCGCGGGGGACGGCGTGGCCGTCCGGGAGCGGGGAGGGCGGCTCGAGGCCGCGGTCTTCGATCGGTCGGCGCCGGCGCGCGGTCCCCGAGCGTGGGTGCGGCTCGACCCCGCCGAGCGGCGGGCCCTCCTCGTCGCGCCCCCTCCCGAGAACGAGGCCGACCGGACGCTCCGCGAGGAGAGCTGCCTCGAGCTCGTCGTCGCCCATCTCTGGCCGCTCTTCGGCGCCGCGTACCTCCACGCCGCCTCGACTCGAGCCGAGCCGGGCGCGCGGCTCTTTCTCGGGAGCTCCGGCGCGGGGAAGTCCACCGCGGCGCGGCTCCTCGTCGGCGCGGGCGACGTCCCGCTCGGCGAGGATCGCTGCGCGGTCGGCGAGGGCTGGGCGGCCGGGGCGCCGTTCCACGGCGGCGCGAGGGACGGCGGCGCGAGGGCGCCGCTCGGAGCGCTCTTCGCCCTGGACCGCGAGGGCCCCGAAGGCGTCGAGCGGCTCTCGCCCGCGCGCGCTCTCCTCTTCCTCTCGGCCTGCGCCTTCCTCACCCGCTGGTGGGCGCCGGGGCTCGAGGCGGGGCTCGGTCGGCTGGAGGCGATCGCGCGGACCAGCCCGCTGTTTCGACTCTCGGCCCGGCCGGACGGAAGGCTCGTCGAGCTCGTCCGTCGAGCGGCCGGGTAGGCTTGCGCTCGCCGGACGGGCCTGCGAGAATCGACGGGTCATGACGCGCCACGTCGCGAAGCTCGCGCTGCTCGGCGCCGCGCTGCTCGTCCGCCCGCGGGTCGCGCGCGCCCAGTGCACGCCCACGCCCTACATCGTCGTCGACGGCCAGAGCTGCGACTGGACGCCTGCCGAGAAGCCGCTCGTCATCCCGAACAACGACGGCACGACCGACAACGGCCAGGTGCTGCTCGACATGACGTCCGCGCAGTTCACCGACAACTACAACAGCGCCTCGACGGGGGGCGGGAACCTCTATGGGCTCCTGACCTTCTCGAGCATTCCGAACAAGAACAACCTGATGGTCGGGTTTGGGCTCAACACGACCGGCGGGACGGTCTCGAACAACTGCAACTCCAACGCGGCCATCTTCTTCGAGTGCAGCTCGAACTGCAGCGTCTCGAGCAGCTGGATCGGCTACTACGCGACGGGGTTGAACCAGAGCTGCAACTCGGCGACCAGCGTGACGCCCATCGCGAGCGTCGGGGGCCTTCCGGGCTTCGCGTTCGCGATCAACCCCGCGACGAACAGCGTCGAGTTCGGCGTCAACTTCGCCGCGGGGCAGCTCCCCGCGAGCTTTCTCATCACCCCGTTCTCGGGGCAGATCAGCGGCAGCGGAAACCTCATCGGCATGGACCAACTCGCCCAGACGGCCTACTCGGCGACCTCCGTCGGTCCCACCGCCGCGACCGTCGGCACGCTCCTCGCGCGCGCCGAGCCGCGGGGGGCCGAGGTCCGCTGGCGGAGCGAGAGCGAGCGTGGAAACCTCGGCTGGCTCGTCTACCGGCAGCGGGGCCGCGGGGAGCCGGTGCGCGTCGGCGAGCTCGTGCGCGGCGCGGTGCAGTCGTTCGGGCCGCGCAGCTACCGAGCCTTCGATCCGGCCGGGCGCGCGGGCGACCGCTACTGGATCCTCGACGTCGACCAGCACACGGGCGCCCTGCGGCCCCACGGCCCTGCCGTCGCTCGCGCCACGGAGGACTTCCGGACCCTCGCGGGCGAAGGGCTCGTGCGCCGCGCAGACGCCTCCGCGGGGATCGACCGGCGCGCGGGCGGCCCCGTCGTCTCCGTTCGTCCCCCCAGCCCGCTGGCCCGCCTCGGCGTGACGGACGAGGGGATGTGGCTCGCGAGCGACGACGCCCTCCTCGCCGCCGGGGTCCGGCCGGGTGCCGCGCTCACGGACGACGGCCTCCCGGCGGGCTCCGAGCGGGTGCCGGGGGGAGTCCTCTTCTACGCGCGGCAGATCGAGAACGGCTACGACGGCGTCGACGCCTACCTGCTCGGCCCCGGAGCCGCGGCCGTCCCGCCGCGCGCCGTCTCCGTGCCCGGACCCTCCGGCCCATTCGTCTCGTCCGTTCGGAGCCAGCTCCACCTCAAGCAGCCGCTCGCCTACGACTGGGACGCGGCGGGGGACGACCCGTACATCTGGGCCTGGAGCTCGAACCTCTTTGCGCCCGACCCCGTCGCGTTCGACGCTCCGGCCGCCCTCTCGGGTGGCTCGGGGACGCTGCGGGTCCAGCTCATCGGCGGCACCGAGCAGGCGCACCACGTCCAGATCGTCGTGAACGGCAGCGTCCTCGGCGACGTCCGCTGGGACGGGCTCGGCGAGACGCTCTTTTCGGCGCCGCTGCCGCCGGGGCTCCTCTTGCCCGCGGCCAATTCGCTCCTCGTCCAGGCGGTCTTCGACACCGGGGCGACGCTCGAGTTCGTGATGCTCGGCTGGGTCGACGTCTCGTACGACCGGGCGCCGCTCGCCGCGAACGGCGAGGCGCGCTTCTCGCTCGGCTCCGGGGAGTGCGCGGCCATCGGGGGCTTCGGGCCCGGCGCGCGCGGCTGGGAGATCACGGATCCCGGGGCCGCCGCGCCGCTGCCCAGCCTCGCCCCCTCGCCCAGCGGCGAGCTGGCCCTCTGCAGCCCGGCCGACGGCTCCGTCCACCGCTACGAGCTCTTCGACTGGTCGGCGGTGCGCGCCGCCACCGTGCGCGCCGCCACCTCCTCCCGCCTGCGGGATCCCTCGAACGCCGTCGACGAGCTCGTGATCGTCCACCCGAGCCTCGAGGCGGCGGTCGCCCCGCTGGTCGCCGCGCGACGCGCGCAGGGGCTCCGGGTGCGGGTCGCGACCGTCGAGGAGGTCGACGACGCCTTCGGCTGGGGCAACGCCGGCCGCGCGCCGATCCGCGCCCTGCTGGCTTACGCCCGCTCGAGCTGGCGGTCCGCGCCGCGCTACGTGCTGCTCGTCGGCGGCGCCAACTCGGACGTCCGCGACGTGCTCGGCACCGGCGTCCCGGACCTCGTACCCGCCGGCGTCACCGTCGCCGGCCCCGACGGCATGCGCGCCGCGAGCGACTCCTGGTACGTCGCCGGTCCGGACGGCGTCACCCCCACCGCGGCCGTCGGCCGCATCCCCGCGGACGGCCCCAGCGCGGCCGCCGAGGTCGTCCAGAAGATCCTCGCCGCCGACTCGCAGGGGCCGGCCACCGGGCGGGCCCTGCTCGCGAGCGGCGCCGAGCTCCAGGCGAGCGACGCCGACTTCGAGCTCGTGTCGGCGGACACCGGCGCGCGGCTCGCGCAGGCGGGAGTGGGGCTCGTCCCCGTCTCCGAGGACGACGCGGCCCCCGCGGCCGAGATCTCGGCCGCGCTCTCTTCGGGCATCGATCTCTGGCACTACGTCGGCCACGCCTCCACCTCGAGCTGGGGCGCCCACGCCTTCCTCTCGGACGCTTCCGTGCTGGCGCTTCGGAACGCGCGGCTGCCGCTCCTCACCTCGTACGACTGCCTCGACGGCATGTTCGACAACCCGACCACGGTCGCGATCGGCTGGGCGGCGCTCGAGAACCCGTCGGGCGGCGTCTTCGCCTCCTTCGTTCCGTCGACGGTGCTCTCGCCGCGCCTCGCCCACCCGTTCGATCTCCTCGTCACCTCCTCTCTCGCCGCCGCGACCGGATCCGGGACGAGGCTCGGCGACGCGCTCGTCCGGGCGCTCGGGCAGGCGGCGCAGCAGCCCGCGCTGTCCGACTACGTGCGGGCCTACAACCTCCTCGGCGATCCCGCCTCGCCCGTTCCGCTTCCCTGAGCTTGCAGCCGCCGTGCCCGCGGGCGTCCGAGGGATGACGCGGACTTCCTTCGGCGGGGGGAGGGTCCCCGCCGACCCGCCGGGTCCGGTCGACGGCGATCCGCTCGCCCACGCGGTCGTCCTCTGCGGCCCGACGGCCTCGGGGAAGAGCGCGCTTGCGGTGGCGCTGGCGCGACGGCTCGATGCCGAGATCATCGGCGCCGACTCGCAGCAGGTCTATCGTGGGCTGCCGGTCGGCACCGCGCAGCCGTCGGCCGAGGAGCGCTCGGCGGTGCCGCACCAGCTGATCGGCTTCGTCGATCCGCCCGAGGAGATGACCGCCGCTCGCTGGGCCGAGCTCGCGAGGGACGCGGCGGCGCGGATCCGGGCGCGCGGCCGCCGGGTCCTCGTCGTGGGCGGCACCGGGCTCTACCTGCGCGCCGCGTTCGAGGGGCTCTTCGAGGGGCCGCCCCGGGACGCCGTGCTGCGCGAGCGGCTCGAGCGCGAGGCCGAGGAGCGAGGGAGGGGGGCGCTGCACGCGCGGCTCGCGGCGGTCGATCCCGTCGCGGCCGCGCGGCTCTCGCCGAACGACCTCGTCCGCGTCGTGCGGGCGCTCGAGGTGTACGAACTGACGGGGCGCCCGCTGAGCGAGCACTTCGAGCGGCAGCCGCCGAGGCCGGTGCCGGCGCAGTTCCTCGGGCTCTCGCCGCCGCGCGAGGAGCTGCGCGAGCGGATCCTCGCCCGCACGCGACGGCTGTACGCGGAGGGGCTGCTCGACGAGGCCTCCTGGCTCCTCGCTCGCGGGCTCGAGCGCTGGGCGCCGGCGCGCGCGCTCGGCTACCGCGACGCCATCGCCCGGCTGCGGGGCGAGATCTCGCTCGACGAGGCGGTGGCGCGGACCGCGCGAGAGACGCGCCGCTACGCGAAGAGGCAGGTCACCTGGTTTCGCGCCGTGCCGGGGATCCGTTGGCTCTCGTGGCCGCCTTCGGTGGAGGAGGCGCTCGGTCGGGGGTAGCGCGAGTGCCCTTCGACGTTGGGCCTCCGGGGGGCTGTCGCTCTCCAGGAGCTACCCCGAGATTTGAAAGCTAAGTTGGCGAGAGGACGGGGATGGCGGGAGATGCTTGGTTTTGCTGAACCAGCCTGCGAGGCGAAGGGCGGGCCTGCGCTCACGTAGGATGGCGCCCA
>JAJXUD010000097.1 GCA_021783235.1 Myxococcales bacterium
GTCGGTGAGGTCCATCCCCAGTCTCAGATCACAAACGAGATCGGCCGTCGATCTTCCGACCGACGGCCGACTGATTCTGATCGAAGGTCGCGGGCTTAGCCTCGACCGGTTACGAGATGCGTTCTAGCGGAGCACCGGCTCCACGCCGACGAGGCGCGCGGCGGCTCCGGCCGCCTCCACCCAGCTCCGGTCGGGCACCGAGAGCGGCGCCTCCTGGTCGAGGTGCCCGCCCGGCCTGAAGGGCTGGAAGGCCCATCGGCGGGCGCCTCGCGCCACCTCGGCCATGGCCCGGAGCGCCGCCGGGTCGTGGACCGGCGCGACCAGCGTGGTGCGGAGCTCGTGGTCGACGCCGGCGGCGAGGGCCAGCCGAAGGCAGCGCCGAGCGGCCTCGGCCTGGCCCGGGCAGCCGGTGAGCCAGGCTCCGGCGCCCGGCGCCGCCTTGAGATCCAGGGCCAGGAAGTCGACGAGCCCGGCGTCCAGCAGCGCGCCGACCAGCGCGGGGCGCGTCCCGTTGGTGTCGAGCTTCACCCGGAACCCCTCCTGCCTCACCCGGGCCAGGAAGGCGCCGAGGCCCGGCTGGAGGGTCGGCTCCCCGCCCGTCACCACCAGGCCGTCGAGCTGGCCGCGCCGCCGCCGGAGGTGCGCGATCACCGCCTCCTCCGTGATCCCCGCCTCGGCCCGGCCGGTGGCGAGCGCCGGGTTGTGGCAGTAGCGGCAGCGCAGGTTGCAGCCGGTGGTGAAGGCGACCGCGGCGAGGCGCCCCGGCCAGTTCACCATGGAGAACGGCTGCAGCGCCGCGAACCTCACGGCGCCGATGGCTCCAGGGCGAGGGAGCGGCGCAGCCCGAACTCGGCCTGCTTGCCCGGGTTCCACTGCTGGACCGGTCGCAGGTAGCCGACGACCCGCGAGTAGACCTCGGCCGCCGCGCCGCAGCGCGGGCAGCGCGGGTGCTCGCCGGACAGGTAGCCGTGCTCCCCGCAGACGGAGAAGGTCGGGGTGAGCGTGAAGTAGGGCAGCCGGTAGCGGCCGCAGACCAGCTTCACGAACCGCTTCACGGTGGACCGGTCGCCGATCGCCTCGCCCACGAAGACGTGCTGCACCGTCCCGCCGGTGTAGCGCGACTGGAAGGCGTCCTGGTGGTCGAGCACCTCGAAGGCGTCGGCGCTGGCGTCCACCGGGAGCTGCGAGGAGTTGGTGTAGAAGGGCTCGGCCCCCTGCCGCACCGCGCCGGTGTTGGCGAAGCGGGCGCCGGGAAAGCGGGCCTGGTCGAGCCTGGCCAGCCGGTAGCTCGTCCCCTCCGCCGGCGTGGCCTCCAGGTTGAAGGGCGTGCCGGTCTCCACCTGGTACCGCTCGAGCCTGGCGCGCATGTGGTCGAGGATCCGCAGCCCGAGCGCGCGCCCCTCCTCGCCGGCGAGGGGTCGGTCCAGGAGGTTCTCGACCGCCTCGGCGAGCCCCACCAGCCCGATGGTGGAGAAGTGGTTGCGCCAGTAGCAGCCGCTCCGCTCCTTCATCGAGCGCAGGTAGTGGCGCACGTACGGGTAGAGCCCCTGCTCCGTGTAGCGCTCCAGCACCTTGCGCTTGATCACCAGGCTGTCGCGCGCCAGGTCCATGGCCCGGTCGAGCCGGTCGAACAGGTCGGCCTCGCCCCGGGCCAGCAGGGCGAGCCGCGGGAGGTTGACCGTCACCACGCCGATCGAGCCGGTGAGCGGGGCCGCGCCGAAGAGGCCGCCGCCGCGCCGCTCCAGGGTGCGGGTGTCGAGCCGGAGCCGGCAGCACATGCTGCGGGCGTCCTCGGGCGAGAGGTCCGAGTTCACGAAGTTGGCGAAGTACGGCAGGCCGTAGCGGGCGGTGACCTCCCAGAGCAGGTCGAACCGGGGGTCGTCGTAGTCGAAGCCGGGCGTGATGTTGTAGGTCGGGATGGGGAAGGAGAAGACCCGCCCCTTCGCGTCGCCGCCCGCCATGACCTCGAGGAAGGCCCGGTTGAAGAGGTCCATCTCGGCCTGGAACTCCCCGTAGGTCGCCTCCCGCCGCTCGCCGCCGATGATCACCGGCTCGCCGCGCATGAGCGCCGGGCACTCGAGATCGAGGGTGACGTTGGTGAACGGGGTCTGGAAGCCGACGCGGGTGGGCACGTTCAGGTTGAAGACGAACTCCTGCAGCGCCTGCCGCACCTCCGGGTAGTCGAGCTGGTCGGCCCGGATGAACGGCGCCAGGTAGGTGTCGAGGCTGGAGAACGCCTGGGCGCCCGCCGCCTCGCCCTGCAGCGTGTAGAAGAAGTTGGCGATCTGCCCGAGCGCCGTGCGGAAGTGGCGGGCCGGCGCGCTCTGCGCCTTGCCGGCCACGCCGCAGAACCCCTCGGTGAGCAGGTCCGCCAGGTCCCATCCGACGCAGTAGACCGCCAGGAGGTTGAGATCGTGGAGGTGGAGGTCGCCCGAGCGGTGGGCGTCGCGGATCTCCGGCGGGTAGAGCCGCTCCAGCCAGTAGGTCGAGCTGACGTGGCTGGCGACGTAGTTGTTGAGCCCCTGGAGGCTGAAGGCCATGTTGGCGTTCTCGGCCACCTTCCAGTCCGAGCGGTCGAGGTAGGCGTCGATGAGCGCCACGCTGGCGGAGTCGGCCACCTGCCGCATCGCCCGGTGTTGCTCGCGGTAGATGAGGTAGGCCCGCGCCGCGCGCCGGTGCGGGCTGGCGAGGAGCACCTCCTCGACGATGTCCTGGATCTGCTCCACCTTCGGGGGCGCCGCCGAGGTGGCCGAGGCCACCGCGAGCACCTTGGTGCACAGGCTCCGCGCCTCGTCGGGCCCGTACTCGCCGGTGGCCTGGCCGGCCTTGGCGATGGCGGCGGTGATGCGCTGCGCGTCGAACGGGACGACCCGTCCGTCTCGCTTCTCGATGGTCTGGAACACGGCAGCCCTCCTCCGGGGTGGTCACGCGGGCTGAGGAGGAGGGACCACGGCGCCTCGCGGCCGCAGGCAGCGGTCGCGCCGAGGACCATCCCGCCCTCCCACGAGGCGTGTGGTCATGCCGCGCCGGAACCGCTCGGACACGGGCGCTGGCAGGTCTTCGGGCTCGCGAGCGCGCCGGGGATCCGGCTCCTAGTGCCCGCCGCTTCCCGGCCCGATCGGGCGCCAGTGCAGGTGGCGGGGTTCGTTCTCGCTTACCGCTGCGGGGCAGCCCCGGAGTCGCACCGGGTTCCCTTTTCGCTCCGATCCAGGGACCGGAGCACCAACGCGGACCACAACATATGGTGTGCGGGGCCGGCGGTCAACACTCCCGGCTGTGGATCCCGGTGCCGACGCTCCCGCCCGACGGTGCGTACGCCCGGGTCTCGCGGCGGCCGCGCGATGGCGAGTGGCCGAGCAGGCCGATGACGCCCACCACGGAGGCTCGCTCCTGGCGTTCACGCTGGGCGGGGGATCTCGGCGGCCGAGGAGGGGCACTGGCGCGCCGCGCGATCGAGCCGGGAGGGCGTCAGGGCGAGCAGATGGGCGAGGTGCAGCTGCCCGCGGTGCAGCTCCCGCTCCAGCAGGCCGTGTTGAAGGTGCAGGGGGCCCCGGCGCCGAGGACCGGGACGCAGGTCGTCGTGGCCGGGTCGCAGGCGTTGCCGGGGAGGCAACGGAGCGAGGCGCAGCTCGCGCCGAGCTGGGCGTAGTCCAGGGCACACGTCCCTCCCGTGCACGTCATGGCATCGCCGCATGGATGGCTGGCGTCGCAGCTGCCGCCGAGCCCGACGTACGACTGGCAGGTGTTGTTCGGTGCGCAGCCGAGGCCGTAGTCGCAGACGCCGGCGGAGCAGCTGTCGCCGGCGGCGAGCGGTGCGACGCACAGGCCGGCGTCGCAGCGGTAACCCTGCTTGCAGATGGTCGCGACGTTGTCGCAGGCCTGTCCGAGGCCGACGTACTGAACCGTGGCGCATACTCCCGAGGAGCATCCCAGCCCCGGAGCGCAACGGCCCGCGTTGCAGGCCTGCCCGGGGAGGGCGAACGGCTGGCACGTGCCGCTGACGCAATAGCCAGGGGCGGAGTTCTGCGTGCAGTAGGAGCCGCTCACGCACTCGGCGCTCGACATGCAGGTCCCGCCGACGGTGACGGAGCCGGTGAAGACGCCGGTGCAGGTCGTCCCCGGGAGGGCAGCCTGCCAGCATCCGGCCGTCTGCTGCGCGGAGATGCATGCGGCGGCGGCGGTTGCGTTGAAGCTCGCCTTTCCCGAGTCGATGATCACCTGGTACTGCTGCCCCATGGGAAAGTTGAAATTCGCGGCGAAGAAGCCCGGGGGATAGCCGAAACAGGTCTGCGCCAAGGTCGATTGGATCGTGTCCGCGGCGGTGACGTAGGCGCTCGGCGTCGAGGTGTTCGTTCCCCCCGACGATGAGGAGCCGCAGCCCGCGGCGACGAGCGCGACGGCAAGGAGCGGAGTGACGATGGTCGATCGGGTCATCGGTTCCCCCACCGCCGCGAGCACGCCCTGCGGCGCGATGCCACGCACGATAAGGCGGCGCGCCGCGGCAGTCCATCGCGCAACAGGTTCGGGAGCCGGCAGGACTCCGCACGGGGGGCCCCGGGAGGGCGCCGCATACGCGAGGAGCACGCTCGCCACGGCGGCGAGCGCCACCGGCGCCTCGGGGTCCACTAGCCGTCATTTCGCCCGAACGCCGCCCGGATCTTCGCGGCGATCTTCCCGAGGTTCTCCACGTCGTCCTCGTCGAGCACGCGCGCCAGGCGCTGGATCACCCGGTTGCGCGCAGCCTCCACCCGCTCGCGCATGCGGTTGCCCGCGGCCGTGAGTTCGAGGACGTACTGGCGGCGATCTTCGTGGCTGCGCCTCCGGCGAACCCATCCGCGCCCGATGAGGGATTCGAGGGCTCGCCCGGTCGTGGAAGGCGAGCGGGGAGAGGTCGGCGGCGTTTGCCGAGGGGAAGCCGTACACGGGGAGCGGGCTGCGGTCCTGGGCGTCGCGGCTGGCGCGAGAGGCGGCGGGTGGAGGGACGCGGGTCCGGGTGGCGCGGGCCGTCCGGGTCGGTCGTCCCCGGCGAGCGGCGGTCCCCGACCCGTCGGTGGTGGTCGAGGTGGGGGCGGCGCGGATCACGGTGCGGCCCGGGTTCGGCGAGGCGACGCTGGCGGCGGTCCCGGCGGCGCTCGTCGCCGGCGGGAGGGTGGCGTGATCCCGCACGGGGTGGAGATCTTCGTCGGGCTCGACCCGATCGATCTGCGCTGGAGCTTCGACCGGCTTTCCGGGGTGGTGGGGGAGCGGATCGGCCGGGAGGCCCGATGCGGCGCGCTCTTCGTCTTCTTCGGTCCTCACGCCGCCGCCAGCGTCGCGAACTCCTGGTAGAGCGCGGGCGGCATGGGGTGCTCGAGCCGCCAGGTGATGCTCATGGGGCGGCTGCCTTCGTGCGACACGCAGCGGACCGGGCCGAGGAAGTGGAACTCCTCGCCCTTGTGCTTGCGCACGAAGAGGAGGAAGCGGTTCCCGTTGGTGGCCTGCTCCAGGTACCGGCGGCCCGCCATGGTGTCAGGGCCGGCGGTCGACTGGGTCTGCCAGTGGAACAGGTGCGGGCTGATGGCGAAGTCCCGGTAGCGGGTGGTGGGGGAGAAGTGCTTCTCCTCCTTCACCAGCGTCACGAACAGCAGCTCGAGGTCTGCGCCGACGCGGCGCACGCCCTCGCGGGAGCTGGGCTTGGCGGTCTCGGTCCAGTCGCCCACCGCGGTCTGCGCCTCGCGCCGGGAGTAGGTGCGGTGCGGCGAGAGCGCCCAGTCCGAGGGCAGCCGGCCCGCGGGGGCCAGGAGGACGCGATCCTCGAGGACGTCGACGAGCTGCCCGAGCTCGGCGCGGAGGGCCGGGTACGGGTCGAAGAGCCTGGCCGCCCCCTCCGCCGAGAAGAGCCGCTTCGGCTCCCGGTAGAGCTGGTAGGCGAGCAGGAGGAGCCGCCGGCGATCTGCGACGCCGAGGGGCCCTGGGTCCAGCGCGCCGCCGGCGAGCCGGCCGTAGAGCTCGAGGCGTGCCGGGTCGTCGATGTGCTGGAGCAGCCCCAGGCGACGGGCGAGGTCCTCCTCCTCCGGCCCGGCCGCGAGCGTGGGGAGCTGCGCGAGCCGCCGCAGCGCGGTGAACCCGCCGGCGGCGTAGACGTCCTCCAGCGGTCGCCCGGTGTCCTCGAGGAACTGGCCGAGGGTGGCGTCGCCGCCGCGCCCGTCGGCGACGGCGCGGAGCTCCCCGGCGAGCCTGGCCGCGCCGCCCGAGAGGACCGCGCCCAGGTTGGCGAGGATGACCTCCCGCGCCACCCGGTCGAGCTCGAGGTGGCAGCCGGAGGGCAGGGTGGGGAAGTCGCTCCTCACCGCGTCGCGGAGCTGGCCGCGCGGGATGCCGGTGAGCGCGGTCAGGGCGCGGTCGAAGCGGAACTTCTCGTGCGCCTGCCCGATGAAGTCGAGCACGAGGCAGGCGGTCTTGTCGGGGTGGAGGCGCAGCCCGCGGCCGAGCTGCTGGAGGAAGACGGTGGCGCTCGAGGTCGGCCGCAGGAGGAGGAGCGTGTCGACGAAGGGGAGGTCGACGCCCTCGTTGTAGAGGTCGCACGTGAAGATGACGTTCAGCTCCCGGCGCTCCAGGCTGCGCGGAGCCTCGCGCCGGAGACTTTCCGACGACCCGCCGTGCAGGGCCACCGCCGGGACGCCGGCATCGCGGAACTTGCGGGCCATGTACTCGGCGTGCCCGACGCTCACGCAGAACCCGAGCGCCCGGGCGTCGTGCACGCGCCCGCGGAGCCGCTGGAGCTGCGCCAGGACCAGGGCGGCCCGCCGGTCGTTCCCGGTGTAGACGCGCTCCAGGTCCCCCGCGTCGTAGGCGCCGCGCGTCCACCGCACGGCGCGCAGGTCGGTCTCGTCGGAGAGGCCGTAGTACTCGAACGGCGCCAGCAGCACCCGCTCCAGCGCGTCGCCCAGGCGCAGCTCCGCGGCGGCGCGGCCGCCGAAGTAGGGGAGGATGCTCTGGCCGTCGGCGCGCTCGGGCGTGGCGGTCAGACCGAGGAGGACGCGGGGGGTGAGCTGCTCGACCAGGTCCGAGTAGGTGTCGGCAGCGGCCCGGTGGCACTCATCGACCACCACCACGTCCCAGTGGGTCTTGCCCAGGCGGTCGAGGAGGCGGCGCGACCGGTAGCTCTGCACCGTGGTGAAGAGCCAGTCGAACCGATCCGGATCGGCGCCGCCGGCCAGCAGCCGCCCGAAGGCGCCGTCCTGCAGGACGTGCCGGTAGGCGTGCATGGCCTGCTGCAGCAGCTCCTCGCGGTGGGCGACGAAGAGCAGGCGGGGCCGGACGCCGGCGGCCCTGGCCAGGCGCTGGTAGTCGAAGGCCGCCAGCATGGTCTTGCCCGTGCCCGTGGCGGCCACCACCAGGTTCCGGGTGCGGCCGTGCAGGGTCCGCTCCGCCTCGAGCTTGTCGAGGAGCGCCTGCTGGAAGGGGTAGGGCGAGACGCCCACCAGGAGCATCGCCGCCTCCGCCGGCTGGCGCCTCCGGCCGCTCTCGTGGTCGAGCGCCGCGCGCAGCCGCTCGCGGTCCGCCGCGGAGTCCGGATCGAAGGGCTCGAACTCGGCGCTCGCCCAGAGCGTCTCGAAGGTGCCGGCGAACTTCTCGACGACGTGGGGCAAGTCCACCTGGCTGGCCTTCACCGTCCACTCCAGCCCGCCCGAGAGCGCGACGCGGGAGAGGTTGGCCGAGCCCACGTAGGCGGTGCTGAACCCCGACAGCCGGTGGAAGAGCCAGGCCTTGGCGTGGAGCCGAGTGCGGCGGCCGTCGTAAGACACCCGCACCTGCGCGCCCGGCAGGCGCGCCAGCGCCTCCACCGCCTCCGCGTCGGTGGCGCCCGTGTAGGTGGTGGTCAGGAGCCGGAGCGGCCGCTCGCCGAGCGCGAACCGCTCGAAGGTCCCGGCCATCCGCCGCCAGCCCTCCCAGGTGACGAAGCTCACCAAGGCGTCGATGCGGTCCGCGGAGGCGATCTCCGCCTCCAGCTCCCGGTCCAGCCGCGGCTCCCCCCTGGCGCTGGTGAGCAGGCCGGAGAGCGCCAGGGGCGTCACCGGCCGCGGCGGCTCCGCGCCCTCCCGGTAGACCGCCAGGAGCGCGCGCTGGGCCTCCGTGGTCGGGACCTGCGCCTCCGGCCCATCGGCGCCCATGGCCTGGAGGAGCCGGTTGCAGAGCTCGAGCCGCTCGCCGTCCTTCACCTCGCGCAGCTTGCGGTCCAGCACGGCCGCCAGGTGCCGGACGAGGAGCGCGTCGCCCTCCACCGCGTCGAGGTCGTCGAGCCGCACCGACCGCCCCGCCCCCTGGGCCTCGGCGATGGCCGACTCCAGGGATCGGGTGACCAGCGCCTCGTAGATTCCGTCGGGGAGGGGGTGGCGCATGGCGGCACAGTGTAGTGCCGCGGACGGACGGGAGGTGCGCTCGCGAGGGGGATGGGGGGCGGCGATACCTGCCGGTGGCCGTGCGGCGAAGACGGTCAATCCGGTGCGTCCTTGGCACAGGCGCCACCGGCGCCGACACCCCTCGTGAAGGTCTGGTGGCGAGCCGCGGCCGTCACCCGCCCCTCGCGCTCGGGGGCTCCGAACCTGGCGTGGCGGAGGGTATCGGCGCGGCCTGGACCTCCGCCATCCACCTCGCGATCGGGGCCGCGTCCGGGCCGATGGTGTCGAAGAGGGAGGGAAGACCCATCAGGTCGCCGACCGCCATCCACTGCCCCTTCACCTCGACCTCCAGCCCCGGGCAGAGGGCGTAGGCGCCGCGCCGCACCCGGAGGAAGAGGCGACGGCTGTAGGGATGGGTCGAGCCGAGCTCGTTCCGGGCGAGGACCGACGACAGGTACTCCCGTCGGCGACGGTAGTCGGCCAGGGGACCGGGCGGGAGGCCGGCGACCAGCCGGACCAGCCCTGGGGCGTCGATCGAGGGCAGCGCCCCCTGGCGCGCCGCCCCGTCCGCGAGGCGGCGGACCTGCACCAGGCAGAGCTGCACGAGGAACCACTCGATGGTCGTCGGATCGAGCTTCACCATCCGGTCGCCGAGCTTCACCTTGAGCGGCGTGGTGGCCAGCGTCTCCCACACCTGCTCGAAGGCGGCGGCCTTGGCGCCGCGCTGGTCGAGCCAGGCCGCCAGCGCCACCGGCAGCGCGGTGCGGCCGGCCGTGTCGGTGGCCTCGCCGTCGGCGCCCAGCGCCAGCAGCTCGGTCACCAGATCGTGACGGCCGAGCCGGGCCGCCACCATGAGCGGGGTCTCGTTGAGCGGGTTTCGGAAGTCGAGGCCGTGGGCGCGGAGCTGGTCCTGGAGGCGCGGGGAGCGCCGAGGGCGGTACTCCGCGTAGTGGATGTCCTCGATGTAGGCCCGCCCCGACTCGGCCTTCCGGGCGTGACGGAACCCGGCGGCCACCAGCCGCGGCAGCAGCGCCGGGACGTCGTAGGTGACGGCGAACTCGAACAGCAGCTGCTGCGCGGCCTTCTCGGTCGGCCCCGGACCGAGGGCCCGGGCTCGGAGGCCGGCGAGCGCCGAGGCGTCGGCCACCTCCCAGGGCACCGGCCGGACCTCCAGGATGTCGCGTCGGATCTGCTCGGCCTGCTCGGCCTTGCCCTGCAGCTCGAGCCGCCGCGCCTCGCGCTGCCACTCTTCCCGCGACGACTCCTCCGCGGCCAGCTCGACGTGGTCGGAGGCACGGCCGACCGCCAGGAGCGCGAGGAGCGGGTGGCCGAGATCGGCCTCGACCACCACCAGCGACCTCACCGCTCGCGTCATCGCGACGTAGAGGGCGTTCACGTAGAACTTGTAGGCGTCGAGGCTCTTGTCGGTCTTGTCGCGCGCCCGGGCGTACTCCAGGCCTCCCTCCAGCTCGGCCGCCTCGACGCCGGCTGCGCACTCCCTGAACTCCCTGGCGGCGCAGCTCACCAGGTTGAAGAGCACCACGTTCTGGTACTCGAGCCCCTTGGCCTCCTGCACCGAGAAGAGGAGCGGGGTGGAGAACGCCGCCCGCGCCGCCGGCTTGTCCTCGTCGCGGAGCACCACCACCGCCGTCCGCGCCGAGCGGCGGGTCCGCGCGTCGACCTCGGCGCGCACGCCGGGGCCGTCGGCCAGCAGCTCGACCCGCCCCTCCTCCCCGCTGGCGCACTCGACCAGGTAGTTGCTCTCCCGGTCCACCGAGCCGAAGCGACGCTGCTTGATGAGCAACAGCCGGTTGGCGAGCGCCGTCACCGCCCGGGTGTTCCGGTAGTTGGCCGACAGGAGGTGGATCCCGGCGAGGGGCGACGGGCCGGCCTGGCGCCCGCCGTCGCCGTGGAAGAGGCTCTTCACCCGGGCCCAGGAGAAGAGGTTGGGATGCACGATCTGGTTGGAGTCGCCGCAGAGCAGGAAGGCCTGCTTGTCCTTCAGCGTCGCCAGGGCGAGCCGGAGCTCGACGGGGGTGAAGTCCTGCACCTCGTCGACGACCAGGAAGTCGTAGCGCTCGGTCGCCAGGGCGCGCCGCTCCCAGGCCGCCACGTTGGCGTCGAAGAGGCCGTGCTGGCGCAGGTGCTCGAGCCACCGCTCGAAGATCCGGTAGAGGGTCCGGCGCTCCTCGCCGAGGAAGATCGACTGCCGGACGCCCAGGGCCAGGTACTCGTCCTCGCCGAGGTGAGGGCCCTTCTCGGCCGAGCCGGTGAGGACCCCCGTCACCTCCTCGAAGACCCGGTGCGGCTCCCGCAGCCTGAACGCCCCCTGGTGCCGCTCGAACCAGGTCGCGAAGTCCCGCCAGCGCGCCTCCCGACCCGAGGGGACCTGGATGGTCTCGACGAGCTCCCCCAGCGAGAGGAAGTCCACCTCCTGGCCGTCGTTGGCGTAGCGGTGGGCGTGGTAGAGCGACCGCGCGCTCTCGACCAGGAAGGAGGACCGGGTGAGGTAGAGCCCCTGGCCAGGCAGCGTCTTGAGCTTCTCCAGGGTGAGGGCGGTCTTGCCCGAGCCGGCCGAGCCGACGACGATGAGGGGCAGCGGCGTCTCGAAGATCGCGGCCTGGGTGTCGTCGAAGGAGAGCGGCTTGTCCAGGACGTGGAGCACCGGCGAGGAAGGGTGGAGGTAGGCCAGCTGCTCGGCCTCGAGGCTCCTCCAGCCACCGGCGGTCGGGCCGTCCGGCGCCGGATCGACCGGCATCGGCTCGAAGTCCGAGTCGTTCGCCCCGCCCCCGCCCAGGAAGCGGGACCGGGCGTAGTCGTGGTTGTGCACCACCTCGAGGACCAGCAGCACCCGCCGGCCGTCGTGCTCGCCGAACTTGAAGAGGAGCCGGTTCCGGTCGTCGAGCCTGGCGCGGTAGAGCGCCGTTCCCTTGAGCTTGCGGGCGTCGGCGGCGCGGAAATCGCCCGCGCGGAGCTGCTGGAGGGCCCGCTCGACCTGCGGGCCGAGCTGGCGGACCTCGAGATCCCGGTACAGGAGGGCGTCGATCGGCCGTTCGAACACGCGGCCACCCTACCATCGGGCCCGGACGCGGCAGCCGACGACGGCGGGCTCGTTCCACGCGCCCTAACCGCGAGAGCGGCAGGTGCTCTCCCCGGGCTCGAGCACCGTCGATCTCCTCGGCGTCCATCCTTTCCGCGCGACGGGATCTCGTTCCATCAGGTGCATTCTGGCGAAACGGCGAGGAAGGTCGACGGGGTCGAGGCGAAGGACGACGAGGTGGTCGCCGAGCGAGCTACAGCCTTCGCTTGAATTCATCGAGATCGATCCCGTACGTACGGCAGAGCGCTCTGACGTATACGTCGGAGATCTCGGACCTCTCCCCATTGTGGCACGCGAGGGGGAAAACCTTGCCTGCTCGATCCCGCAACTTCCAGTGGGACCCGCTGGCCGGGCACTCGGCAGTGATGCCGAAGCCGAGCAGGACTCTCTTGATGTCGCGGAATCGCGCGGACAAGAGACCCCGGCAGGAAAGCTAGGCGGCGCGAACGGTGGGGGGTGTGTTGATTTCCTGGAGCGCCGCCGGATGCACATCCGCGGCGGCGATGAAGGTCATGATCAAGGGCGCGAGCGCGCCCCTGCGCAGCTCGCTCTCGCGCTCGAAGAGCTCTGCCAGCGGGTACAGTTTGGGATCGGCGGACTGCACCGACTGGTAGGCAGCCTCCCACTCCTCTCGTGGAGCCGACCGAAGCGTCGGCTCGCGATTGGAGTTGAGGTCGTCGAGGATGACCATCTCGACCGCTTCCCGGGTCATGTCGTAGGCGTGCCTCATCGAGTCGCCCTGACTCACGACGTCAACCTCCAGGCAATGCCCCACCCACTGCCCGGCCACGTCACGCGCGCGGGTGATGTAGACGGTGAGACTGAAGGTCCGCGTTGCGGGGCCGCTCGGCACGGTGACTGCCTCCCGGTTGGGAGTTGGTGACTACCTCAAAGCGCAACAGTAGGCGCGGCCATGAACCTTCGCCATCCCCGAGTCAGGAAAGGGGTCGATTCTCCGACCCGACAGGCAACCCGGAACGAAAGAGCCCCCGGAGCCGTTGGATTTCTCCAATAACTCCGGGGGCGTTTTTGTCGGGGCGACTGGATTTGAACCAGCGACCACTTGCACCCCAAGCAAGTGCGCTACCAGGCTGCGCTACGCCCCGGATGCTGCAGGGAAGCGAGTAGGTAGCACCGCGGAATCCCGGGGTCAACCG
>JAJXUD010000033.1 GCA_021783235.1 Myxococcales bacterium
GGTCGAGCGTCACCCGCGGGCGGAAGTGGCCGCAATCCTTGCCGCAACGCGTCTCTTCCTCGCCCGAGTGGGCGAACTCGGCGTCGACGTGCAGCGCTTCGGGCCCGACGGCCGCGTGGAGGCCGCGAGCGTCGCGAGTGACCTCGAACTCCAGCGCCCCTCCCTCGCGCTTCACCCCCACCGGCACGCCGTTGTCCCTCATCGGCTGCTCGTCGAGCCGCCTCGGCGCGAGCGCGTGGCCCCCGTGCTGCCCCTGGTCCGCCCGCGCCAAGGGGATCGGCTCGACGAGCCGCTCGACCAGCGGGAACGCCGCGGCCCCCGCGAGCCGCGCCTCCCGGCAGCGCTCCCAGCCCGACCGGTGCGCCTCGAAGCCCGCCTGCTCGTCAGGCGCGAGCCCTGGACGCGCCCCTCGTGGCTTCTCGGCGACCGAAAATGGGTCGGCACCTCGCATCGAGTCGGTTGACCGTCTCGGCGTGGCGGGGTTATGACACGCCCGCGTTCCCCGGGGAGTGGCTCAGCCTGGTAGAGCACTTGGTTCGGGACCAAGGGGTCGCAGGTTCAAATCCTGTCTCCCCGACCGGCGAAGGCCGCGGCTTCCTCGAGGTTCTCAGAGGAGGTCGCGGCCTTCGTTTTGGGCGAGGGGGCATTCCGCGGGGATGGGCTTGGCCCAGAGCTGCATCTTGCAGCGCGGGCAGCGGCCGCACTCCTCTCCGGGCGGCAAGGGGCAGTGGGTGACCTGGTCGGGGTTTCCCACGCACGCAAAGAAGACGGACATGGTCGCCCTTCATACGCCTGGGTCTAAACCTGAGGGGGCCGTTCGTCAGCCACCCTACGGGGGTGGTGGCAACTGCGGCGCGTGGCACTTCTTGTACTTCTTGCCGCTGCCGCACCAGCACGCCTCGTTGCGACCGGGCTCTCTGGGGGCGCGGACGGGTGCAGCGCCCCCTCGCTGGCCGGACGCTTTGCGGGCGCGCTCCTCCGACTGCGGCGCGTGCGGGCGGCTCGCGGCCACGTCTGGCAAGCCCATGAGTACGACCATCGCGTCCGAGTGGGTGGCGTAGGCCTCGAAGATGAACTCCGCCCAGTAGCGCCGGTCGAGGCCGAACTTCAGCAGGTACTCGTAGGCGGCGGAGCGGTCGCGAATGCCGGTCTTTGGCAGGGTGCGCTCCAGGTACGCAAGCCACGCGGCGACGCCCGGCGACGCCAGCATGTACGGCGTGGTCACGACCACGGACCGTCCCACGCCCAGCGGCGGGGGCAGAACCCGCGCGAAGATGAGGTTGCCTGCGCTGCCGACGTAGCCGCTGGGGCAGACGGCGCTGTGGCGGGCCTCGGTGACGAGCTCGCGCAGAAGAACGTCGTCCCCCCGTTGGCCCTCCTGGACGAAGAGACCCATGCGCGAATCCGCCAGGGCTGTCAGGACCTCGATGCGGTCATGGCCAACCTCGAGGCTGCGGCCAAGCTCCACGACGATGCTTCCGAAGGTCTCGCGCTCGGGGCCAATTGGGTCGTCGTTGAGCATCCAATAGTTGAAGTAGCTCGCCGTGAGCGGGCTCATCGGCGGTCCTGCCGGCATGTACTCCTCCTCCGCGTCGGCGAAGCGCTTCACGAAGGCATCGAGGTCCGGGTCGTGCAGCTCCTGGTGGAGGAGTTCCAGGAGCATGTGCACGAAGTTGATGGTGTCGGTGTAGAGCGCGAACTCCGGCCAGCGCTTGCGGTCCTCCTCGGTCGAAGTGGGTGTGCGGCTCTTGGCGTCGGACACGGTGGTCTTGGCATCGCGCCAAGCGGCCAGCGACGTGATCTCCGCGCTGCGGCCACGATTCAGCTGCAGCAGCAGCCGCTCGGCAACAGGGGCACGACCGGAGGGCATGGCCGCTACCTACTCCGGCGCCTCGCGAGGCGCAACGACGCGCGCTCAGGTTGGCTCTTTGGACTGCAGACGCCGATGGCAGGCTCCTCATCATCGCGCCCAGGGCCTGCGCCCACATCGCTGTCTCTCCTAACGGACCCGCCTTTGGGAGCCCCGACCGTCGCGGTCGGACGCCCGACGGGCCCGGTCGGAGCCTCGACCGTCGCGGTCGGGCACGCCCTTCGACGGGAGCCCCCGATCACGGCCCCGGTGACGCTGCAATGAGCCCGTTCCTCTGGGCGCTGCCCTCCCCTCCGTCTCCGAAGCGGCCTACCGGATGCTCTCGAGCAGGGCGGCGTAGGCCGAGTAGAAGCCGGCCAGCGTGGCCGCGAAGCCGATCAGGGCCGGGACGTAGGAGACGCTGATCCAGAGCCTCCGCCGGGCCGTCCCGCGGAAGGCCTGGATGAGGCAGGCGGCGGTGAGGGCGCCGAGGAGCGGCGAGAACCAGCCGCCGGCGACCAGCCGGGTGAGGGCGGTGGGTTGTCCGCCGAGGGTGTGGAGGGTGGTCAGGCTGTTGCCGTCGGCCAGCGGGAAGAAGAGCAGACCGACCGCGTTCAGCGCCGACCCGATGGCGGCGACCCAGCCCCAGGTCGTCAGCCGCTGCCCGTCGGGCGCGGCCGGGCCCGGCGGGTAGAGCCCCGGGAGCCGCTCGCCGAGAAACCGTTCGAGGTTTCGCCGGGCGCCCTCTGAATCCGCCGGCCCGGCGCCCCGCGGCGCCGGTGGTTGCCAGAGCTCCTCGGGCCGCACGCGCAGCCGGAAATAGGCGTCCGGGTGCTCGCGCGCCACGAGCGTCGCCTCGCGGCGGCCGTACGCCGGGTCGTCCGGGTGAAGCTCCGAGACCGGCTGTTCTCGCCCGTCGCGAAGGACGACGAGGTCGCCGCCGGTCAACGGCTGCTCCGAGACGGTCGCCACCACGAAGGTTTTTCCCATGTTCACCTCGAAGGGAGATAGCCGAAGCGGCCCGCCGTCGCCACTCGGGTCGGGTGGAATCGCCCCGGGGGAGGCTCGGCCCGGGACCCCACAGGCTCGGCGCCTTCGTTTCTGCGCCCCGAATGCGGCCGGCTCCGTTACAATCGGAGCCCATGAACCTAGACGTCTGGCTGGCGAGCTTTCGCAAGGCGCACGATCGCGCCCGCACCGGCGGCCTGTCGGCCGAGGAGCGGAGCGAGTACGAGAAGGCGCGCAACGAGTTGGCCCGGATGGTCGTCTCGGCGCAGCGGCTCACGCTCAAGCCGGGGGAGACGCCCCGCCAGGCGCTCCGCGTCGCCAAGGCGCTCCAGGTCGACCTGGATCTGGAGGCGGGGACCCAGCGGGCGATGATCCAGGATCTCTCGTCCGGTGGCTTCTCGACCTTGCTCGCGCGGGGGCAGGCCGCCGGAAGCGTCGTCGCCTTCTCGATTCGGCTGCCCGGCGGGGCGGGAAGCCTCGCCGGTCGCTGCCGCGTCGCCGAGAGTCAGGCACGCAAGCAGGGCAACTACCGGGTCGCCTTCTCGTTCCAGGGGCTCTCGCCGGAGGACGCGGAGCGGCTCGAGCTCGTCCTCTTCGACGCGGTGCTCGAGCAGCTCAAGGCCCTCTGAGCCCACCGATGAGGCTCGCCCCGGTCGCCTGCGCCCTCGCCTTCGTCGGGCTCGCTTGCCAGCGGCCGGGCGCCGCCGCGATCGACGGGGGGAGTGACGGCTGCTCGGTGGATTGCTGCCAGCGCCTCGCCGATTGCGACGGCGGGGTCGGCGCGGCGATCTGCGACGGCTGGAGCTGCGATGGGGCGGGCGGCCCTTCGGCCCCGGCGCTCGTGCGCGCGGTCCTACCGCTCGCGTTCGCGAGCAGCCCCTCGGCGCTGCTCACCGTGAGCGTCCTCGCGGACGTCCGGCCGGACGGCGGTCCGCTGGACTGCGCGGCGATCGCGAACGGCGTCGACGCCGGCTCGCTCTCGCCGGCCGACGACCGCGCGGTCAACCCGCTCCTGGCGCCCTACGCGGTGCCGGCCCACCTGTCGTCCGGGAAGCAGCTCCTCGAGTTCGGGCTCGATCGGCTCCCGAGCGGCCCCGACCGTCTCGTCGTGCTCGCGGGGAGCGTCGGCGGCGCGGACGCCGGCCCCTTGGCGGCGTTCGGCTGCGTGGCCACCGATCTCCTCGCGGACGGCGGGACCGTCGTCGGCGCGCAGGTCGAGGCCTGGTGATCGGTGGGGGCGGGCATGGAGAGACGCGTCTTCTTGGGGGGGCGCTTCGAGGCCGGCGGCTCGGTGCAGGAGGTGAGATCGCCGTTCGACGGGAGCGTCGTCTCACGGGTCCACCAGGCGGACGTCCGGCAGGCCGATCGAGCGCTCGCGCTCGCGGTCGAGCGGCGGGGCGAGCTCGGGCGCCTGAGCGCGGGTCGCAGGCGCGCGCTCTGCCAGGCGATCTCGGATGGCCTCGCGACCCGGCTCGAGGAGATCGCGCGGATCATCGCGCTCGAGGCCGGCAAGCCGATCGGGGCCGCGCGTACCGAGGTGAAGCGGGCCGTCGGGACGTTTGCCTTCGCGGCGGGCGAGGTCGCCTCCTACGGCGGGGAGCTCGTGCCGGTGGACTTCGACGAGGCCGCGCGGGGCTACCGGGGTTTCAGCCGGCTGGTCCCGAACGGTCCCGTCGTCGGGATCTCCCCCTTCAACTTTCCGCTGAACCTCTCCGCCCACAAGGTCGCGCCCGCGCTCGCCATCGGCGCTCCCATCGTGCTCAAGCCGCCGCCGCAGGCGCCGTCGGCGGCGATCGTGCTCGCCGAGATCGCGCTCGCGGCCGGGGCGCCGGAGGGCGCGCTCTCGGTCTTGCCCTGTGAAAACGCGGTCGCCGAGCGGCTCGCGACCGATCCCCGCGTGCGGCTGCTCTCGTTCACCGGCAGCGCCCGGGTCGGCTGGAGCCTGCGCGGCAAGGTCGATCGGACGCGCGTCCTGCTGGAGCTCGGGGGCAACGCCGCGGTGGCGATCGCCGAGGATGCCGATCTCGACTGGGCGCTCGACCGGACGGCCCTGGCCGCCTTCGCCTACGCCGGGCAGGTCTGCATCTCGGCGCAGCGCGTCTACGCGCACCGATCGATCTTCGCGCAGGTCGTCCGCGGCCTGGTCGAGCGCGCCAGCCGTTGGCCGGCCGGGGATCCCCTGGACGAGGCCACCGTGGTCGGCCCGCTGATCGACGAGCGCTCGGCCGACCGGCTCCTCTCATGGGTGGACGAGGCGCGGCGCCTCGGCGCGACCGTTGCCTGCGGCGGCGCTCGCCGCGGGGGGACCCTCGTGGATCCCATCGTCGTGACCGGCGCGCCCCCGAGCGCGAAGCTCGTCTGCGAGGAGGCGTTCGGTCCGGTGGTCGTCGTCGAGCCCTACGATGACTTCGACCAGGCGCTCGCGGCGATGAACGAGGGCGAGTACGGCCTGCAGGCGGCCCTCTTCACGCGCGATCTCGGCCGTGTTGGCCGGGCGATCGAGCGGCTCGAGGTGGGGGGGCTCGTCGTCAACGACGCCCCGACCTTCCGATCGGACAACATGCCCTACGGCGGCCGAAAGGGCTCCGGCCTCGGGCGAGAGGGGCTTCGCTACGCCATGGAGGAGCTCTCGGAGCGGCAGATGGTGGTCATCGGCAGCCGCTAGGCGAGCGCTTCAGTCCTCCTCGTCGAACTCGGCGAGGAACTCCTCCTTGGTGAGGAGCCCCTTGCGGGCCATCAGCCGGAGCAGCGCCCAGAAGCGGCGCTCGAGTTCGTCCATCCGCTCGGTCCTCGGGTCCTCCGCCCCGAAGAGAAACTCGAGGTCCTTCGCCATGCGGTCGTCCCGCGGCCGAGGCCGCTTGCGCTTCTCGCGCAGCCGCACCAGCTCGGCGAGCTCGGTCCGGCTCGTCACCTCCTCGGTGAGCGGGACCGGCTCCGCCTCGGGCAAGGGAGGGGGCCTGCGCGGCGCGTTGCCGGACTTGGTGTCGACGATCTCCTCGCCCCCGCCCGGCCGGACCAGGGTCATCCGGCCCGAGTCCGAGGAGGCGGCCGGATCCACTCCGCGGTGGTGGAAGTGGCGGGCGATGGCCCGGGCGATCTCGCTGCGGGGGGCGAGGAGCGGCTGGACCTTGCAGCCCGTCGTGAACTCGATCTGCTCGATGGCGGGCAAGTCGAGCGGATCGGCCATGGCGATCGTCAGGAGGCGGCGGCCGCTGCGCGTCTCCTCGAGCGCGACGGGGAAGAGGTCGTGCCGCTCGCAGAACGGCGCCCGCAGCAGCCGCAGCGCCGACCAGTCGCGCAGATCGACGGCGTCGACGACGCGAAGCCCCAGGGCTTCGCCCAGCGCGTGGCTGAGCACGCTCTCCGTGACGAAGCCCTTCGAGACGAGCACCGCGCCGATCCGTCCGCCGTTCTGCCGCTGGTACTGGAGCGCGGCGGAGAGCTGCTCGGGCTGGATGACGCGGCGCTCGAGGAGTATTTCGCCGATCCGCTTGCGCGCCATGCCGCCAGTCTAAGGGGCTGGCCGGCGCGCCCGCAAATTTCGCGCCCGACTGGCTGGCCGCTCGCCTACGGCTCGGGCGTCTTCGAGTCGTTCGGGCGCTCGGAGGGCTCGCGGACGTGGAGCTTGCCGTTCACCGGCAGGGCGTCGAGCTGGATGTTGATCGACTGATCGCGGTTGACCCAGGCGCTGCCGATCCGCTGCCAGAAGCTCTTGTCGGTGCCGGGCTTGTCGATGATGGTGTAGACGACGAGGCGCTTGGTGGGCGCCCGCGCCTGGGGGTTGAGCAGCAGGGGATCGCGCATGGCCATGGCTTGTCTCCGAGTCGCCGGTCGTCCGGCGTGATCGGAGGCACCGCAAGATGGGTGCCACGTCCAAGTGGCCGAAAAGTGGCCTTCGGGGCCGGGCGCACCCGGTCCGAAAACGCGCTACTGGGGGAGCGTTCCCGGCGGAAACGTCGGGACCTCGATGGTGCCGAAGCGCTGCTCGAAGCGGCGCACCTGCTCCTGCATGGCGAGGAGGAGCTGCTTCATGTGCTTCGGGCTCGTGATGATCCGAGCGCGCACCTTCGCCTTCGGCTGCTGCGGCTGGACGTAGATCATGTCGAGCGTGAACTCGGTCTCCGAGTGGTTGACGAGCGCCATGTTCACGTAGCTGCCCTGGGCGATGTCGTCGTCGAGCTGGATCTGGAGCTGGAGCGGCTGCGGGGCGCTGGGCGGCGGCTGGACGGCCATGAAAGGTCCTTTCGGGGGCTCTAGGCGACGGCGGCGTTCGAAACGCCGCGGAGGCGGTCCTCGGCGAGGCTGTCCGCGACGGTCGCGGGATCCCGCCCCTCCGCCTTCGCGCGGGCGAAGATCTCGAGGAGCGTGTCGTGGATGCGCGAGGTCTCGGCGCGGGCGCGGGCCTCGTCGTAGCCCCGCCACTCCAGGGCGACGTTGATGAGCCCGCCGGCGTTGATGGCGTAGTCCGGCGCGTAGAGGATCCCGCGGTCGGCGAGCAGGGCGCCGTGGCGGAGCTCGGCGAGCTGGTTGTTCGCGGCTCCGGCGACGGCGCGGCAACGGAGCTTCGGAATCGTCTCGTCGTTCAGGATGGCGCCGAGCGCGTTCGGCGAGAAGACGTCGCACTCGAGGGCGTGGATCTCCGCGGGGCTCGCGACGGCGCAGCCGAGCTCGACCCGTACCCGCTCGGCCTTCGCGGCGTCGGCGTCCGCGATCGTCAGCTTCGCGCCGGCGCCGTGGAGAAGCTTCGCGAGGGCGTGGCCGACGTGGCCGACGCCGAGGAGCGCGACCCGGAGCCCCGCGAGGTCGCCGCGGCCGAGCGCGAAGCGGGCGACCGCCTCGATGCCGCGCAGGACGCCGAAGGCCGTCACCGGCGACGGATCGCCGCTGCCGCCCTTCGCGGGCGGCTGGCCCACCACGAAGCGGGTGCCCCGGCGGACCTCCTCCATGTCGTCGGGCGAGCTGCCCGAGTCCTCGGTCGTGATGTACCGGCCGCCCAGCGTGTCCACCGCCCGGCCGAAGGCCTGGAACAGCCGCGCCCGGTCGAAGGGGCCCGACGGGAGCAGGATGACGGCCTTGCCGCCGCCGTGAGGGACCCCGGCGAGCGCGGCCTTGTAGGTCATCCCGCGGGCCAATCGGAGGGCGTCGACGACCGCCGCCTCCTCCGTGGGGTAGGTCGAGAGGGCGCGCGTCCCCCCGAGGGCCGGGCCGAGCCGCGTGCTGTGGATGGCGACCACGGCGCGCAGCCCGCTCTCGCGGTCCGAAAGGAAGTGGACCCCCTCGTAGCCCCCCACTCGGCGGCCCGGCTCCGACATCGCGGCGAACAGTTCCATGGCGAAGACCTCGAAGGTGAAGTCGCGGGACGATCCGTGAGAGCCCGTCAGCGGCAGGGGCCCCGGAGGCGGCGGAATATAGGAACCGCCCGCGAGCGCTGTCAAACGGGCGTCCGGCCCCCCGCTCGATCGGCCCCGGGGGAAACTGACCACCAAGGCGAGTGCGACAAAGGCCGAGCGCGAGAGAGAAAGGGGGCAGCAGCAGGTCGTCGAGGCGGAGGAAGCGTGGGGCGCTCGGCAAGGATCAGTCGCCCGGGTCCGAGTCGTCCGTGGCGGCGCGGATGAGCTCGAGGAGCTCCGGGCCGGCGACGTGGTACTTCGCGCCGCAGAACTGGCAGGCGAGCTTCGCCTCGCCGACCTCGGCGAAGAGCGAGCGCATCTCCTCGAGCCCCATGGCGAGGATCGCCCGCACGGCCCGGTCGCGCGAGCAGCTGCAGCGGAACTCGACGGGAACGTCCGCCAGGATCTCGACCCCGTCCCCCTCGAATCCCAGCCGCTCGAAGAGGGCCGTGGCCGTCTCGCCGGCGGCGAGGCCGCGCTCGAGCGCGCCTCCCCGCAACAGCTCGCGCGCGCGGGCCACCGCCGCCTCGTCTCCCCCGGGCAGTCGCTGGATCAAGACCCCCGCCACCTGGCCGAGCGGCTCGCCCTCCTCGGGAAGCACCGAGAGCTGGACGGCGGTCTCGACCTGCTCGGAGCTCTGGAAGTAGCGCTCGAGGTCGCGCGAGAGCTCGCAGGCCTCGAGCTCCACCATGCCCCGGTAGATCTCTCCCCCGCCGAGGTCGCGCAGCACGCTGACGTAGCCCTTCCGGCCGAGGGCGCGCTCGGGAGCGAGAGGCTCTCCCGGGCCGCTCGTGAAGTAGACCTGCGGGTTCTTGATGTAGCCGCGGAAAGAGCCGTCGGTCCCCGCGTCGATGAAGAGGCCGCCGGCGGGGCCGTCGCAGCCGATCTGAAGGTTGATGCGGGCGAGCTTCTTCTCGAGCGCCGCCGCGAGGAGCGCCCCGGCGGTCAGCCCCTGCGCGAGCAGCGCCGCCGAGGTCGGCGCGCAGCCGTGGGAGTCCCGAGCCTGCCGCGCGCCGAGGGTGGCGAACAGGGCGAACAGCCGGCTGCCCGTGGGCGCGAAGAGCCCCCGCACGAGGTGATCGCGAAGTGGGGCGGACATGTCCTCATCTTATCCTTCGGAGGGAGCGCCGTCAGGATCCCGTGCAGAAGCAAGGGCTGCGATTCGACGAAGGAGACTGCGGCCGAGAGGCCCGGGTCGAAGCGGTGGCCCGAGCTCGACGAAGCCTCGGCCTGGGCGATAGACGGCCTCGACGAGACCGAGGATCTCGGAGCGCGGGCGGGGCGGGTCTTCGTTGCCGAGGTCTCCGGAGAGGACGACCCTCTCCGCGCCGGAAGGGCCGAGGACGCGGACGATTCGGTGAGCGACGAGCTCGCCGCCGAGGCCGCGGGCGATCGCCACCGACTCGAGCCGCTCGGCGAGCCGCTGGTTGCCGAGCGGAAGGTGGAGGAGAAGATCTCCTTCGCGGACAGCGGGCCACATGCAGGTGCCATGCGCCACTTGGCAGGTGAAGGGGCGCTTCCCGATCCGGTCGGAGGGCTTCCCGGGTACCAGCGCTCGTAGAAGAGGAAGCGGATCCTCCGTCAGCGAGAAGGAGAGCCTGAGACAGGGGATCGTCTTCGTGAGATCCTCGGCCAGCGCGAGCAGGGCCTCGGTGGCGCCGGGCCGAGCGGGCAGATGGGCTTGAGCGAGCAGGCCGCGGACCGCCTTGGCGCGGGAGACGGGCTCGAGCTTGGTCGGCCCTTTGTCCAAGAAGCAGACGGCCCCCAGTGGGAACGCGCCTTCGCTGGTTGGAAGAGGTGCGTCACTCCAGAAAGACGTGCCATGAATCTCGAAGGCGTCGCCGCGCCGGCGGAGCCCAATCGTCTCGTCGCTCAGCACGATGGCGCGAGGCGAACAGAGCCTCGATAGCGTGCTCTTGCCCCCACCGCTGGGAGCGAGACAGGCGATGCCCGCTCCCTCGACCAGGAGTCCCGCCCCATGAAACAGCGCACCATCGGGAAAGAGGCTGTGAGCCATCGCCGCACGCAGTACTGCGCCGGCTTCTGGGTAGGTTGACGACAGCGAGGCGGTTGCTTCGTCGGTAGTGGCTCGCCAGGAAAGCGCGGGCCCGCTTTCAAGGCGGACTCGAAGCAACGGCGACTTACCGGGAGAACGCCTCTCCAGGGCACCGGTCGCGAGCCGACCCATCATGGCGATCAGGCTGGCATCTTCCGACTCGAAGCTGAGAGTCTCATGGAAGAAGCTCAGCTCGATTGCTTCGGTCATTTGCTCGGAGGCGGCCGCTGGAAGCCCTGGTAGGGGCCGAGGGTCGTAAGGCAGAGCGGGGGAAGAAAGACACGCTCCGAACTCAGCTTCGGCGGTTGATATGGACGCTTTGTTTCCAAGCCAGACCCCTTTTAATAGTACAGGATTACATCGCCGGAAGTCGGTGACCCGATGGCGAGGTCAACGGGCGTTCCGCTGACGAAGACACCCGATTGCACGGCCAGCCCGAAGAACGACTGCCCGTTGTTGATGGAAGCAGAAGGTGCGTTGGGAAAGTAACCATTGCCGCTTCCTTGGTTTATATAAAGGTAGGCGCCGGAGTTGGTGTTGTTTGTTCCGACGAAGAGGTCCGGCTTGCCATCCTGGTTGACGTCCGGCGCGTTCACGTCCCAGCCGAAATTTCCGGACGAATTCGAGACTTGAACCACCGGCGTGGTGGTGACCGAACTGGCCGTCGTCTGATAGATATAGATTGTACCCGCTGATGCACCGGTGACGACGAGGTCCGGGGTGGCGTTCCCCGTTAAGGAGACTCCCCCGAACCCCGTCATTCCGTAGCCGTGGAAAGAGACACCGCAGGGGGGTGCGTTGGCTCCGCACGCCGGACCCGACCCGTTCGAAAGGGTGAATGAATCGGAGCTCGGTGAGATCGACCCGGTCGCGGCCTTCACCGCGGTCGCGCTGAACCCGTACACGTTGTCGTTTCCGGTCGCCGGAATGACGAAGAATCCGTTGCCGACGTCGAAGGCCGCGAAGCGCATCCCCAGGTTGTCTCCGGTGGCGCCCGTAAAAGTCACGTTCGCCTGGGCGAAGGTCAAGCAGGAGGCCGCGGCGTTGCCCGTGCAGTTCGGGCTCACGGTGCTCCCGGCAACAGCGGTGGCGAGGGCGCTGCTGTAGAAGATGTAGCCAGCGCCGGGAGCGTAGGTGGTGATGGCGCCCGGAGCACCGATGAAGAGGTCCGGCTTCCCATCCCCATCGATGTCGCCAATCGACTTGACCGAGAAGCCAAAGTAGCCATCCGTGGTCGGCCCCTGGATTTCGAGCGCGGGGACGGTTCCCAGTCCGGCTCCCGTGCTCAGGAAAAGGTCGACGCGTCCCTGATGCGAGTTCCAGGCGGGCGAGCCGACGGCGAGGCCGGCCGTCCCGCTGAAGTTACCGGCCACCGCATCCCAGCCGAACCAGTCCGCTGCGGTCTGGTTGGTCAACCGCACGGCGTTCGACATCGAGAAGGCGCTGGGGCTGGACGCTCCGGGAATCACGTAGACCGAGCCAATCCCCGAGAAATTCGGCGCCCCGATCGCGAGATCAGTGAGCCCGCTGTTGGTGAAAGAGCCAGTAAAGAGCCGGTAGCCGAAGTAGGTGCCAGAGGGACCCGACAGCGAAATCTGGTTCCAGATCTGATTCGGGTTTCCCGCGATCGTGTTGTCGTAGACCGTGAGCGCGGAGATCGGCTCCGAGCGGTTGCCGGCGGCATCCACCGAGCGGAGCGCGATGCCCCAGGCGTTGAAGGGCGTGAGGCCGCTCGTGCTGTAGGTGGTGGCGGTCCCGGGCGCCGTCCCGGCAACGGACGAGACGCCGGTGTCCTGAACGACGCCGGTCGCAGCGAAGAACTGGCTGTCCGTGATGGTCGAGCTCCAGGCGCCGCTGGTCCAGCGCAGGTCGTAGGCGACGGCGCTGCCGTTGTCGTCCTGCGGCGCGCTCCAGCCGAGCTGTACCGTGGCCTTGTGCTCGTCGGTGACGGTGGCGGTGACGCTGGGCGGAGCGGGCGGGATGTCGTCGGTCTGAACGGTCCAGCTCTGGATCGCCTGGTTGCCGGCGTTGTCGGTGATCGTGAGCGTCACCGTGCCGCTGGCGTGGGGCGGCAGGTTCACCGAGGCGAAGCCGACCGTCGCGGGATCCTGGGTGAGCGTCTGCGGCGCCGGGTCGGTCGTCGTCACGCCGCTGAAGGCGAGGTGAAGCGCCGCGCTCCCGAGGCTGCCGCTTCCCGACACGGGTCCCAGATTGGCCGCCGTGGCCTGGAAGTTGGCGTTGGCGTACGGGTTGGTCGCGGCCGAGTAGCCGGTCAGGCTCGCGAGGTAAGAGACGCCCGCGACCGTCGTCCCGACCAGCGGGTTTCCGTTGGGGGCGACGACGTAGGCTGGGCTCGCGGGAGCCGCGGCCGAAAGCTGTGGGAGCGAGAGCTTCACCAGGTAGGGAACGGGCCCCAGCGTCGTGATGGCCCCGAGCGCGTCGGTGACCTGGCCGCTGAGCGTCCCCTGGGCTCCGTCGCTCAGCAGAAGCTGGAAGGTGGCGTGGCCGCTCGCATCCACCGAGGCCGTCGCGTTGACCGCGCTGCCGCCCTGCGGGGTGTTCGTGAGCTGAACCGAGGTCCCCTGCGGGCAGTCGGTCGCGAGGATGACCTGGCTGCTGCCGGTCTGCTGGTTGAAATAGAGCGGGTTGCCGCTGGGCTTGTAGAATGAGAGGCCGCAGCCCGGCGCCTGCACCGAGATCTGGAGCCCGGCCGCGCTGCCGACGTTTCCGGCGAGATCCGCGACCGAAGCCGTGAGCGTGTGGACGCCGTCGTAGACCCCCGCCAACGCCACCTGCGCCGCGCCGTTCGAGACCGTCCCACTCGCGGCGGCGACGCCGTCGACGCTCACCGTCACGGTCTGTCCGTTGGCCACGCTGCTCTGAAGCCCCACCGTGAGGTCGTGGCTCGTGAAGGTCGGCGGGCTCGATCCCGCGGTCGGAGCGGGGGTCCAGCTCGAGGGGCTCGTGAAGGCGAGCGTCGGCGCCACCGTGTCGACGTCGATCGTCAGCCCGCCCGAGGGCACGCAGCTCTGGGGCGGGTTTCCGGCCGGGTCGGTGACGGTCGCGGTGAGGCTCTGCGAGCCCTGCCCCGCGGAGACGGTGAACTGGGCTGCCGAGCTCGTCACCGCCTCGCTTCCCGCCGCGGTCCCGTTCAGCGACAGCGCCACCGTGCCCGGCACCGTCGCGCCCGCCACCAGCGCGTCGCCCGCGGTGACCGAGAGCGAGACCGGGAGGCTGATGGTTCCGGACTGCGCGCCGCCGTTCTCCTGCACGTTCCAGTAGCCGCCGGTCGGCGCCGTGAAGGCGCAGGACGGAAGGCTGGTCTTGACCACGAGCTGCGCATCCGCCGCCGGCGAGGTGAGCGGTGGGACGAGCTGCGGGGCGTAGTTCGAGTTGCCCCAGACGTCCGATACACGGGCCTCGAGATCGTGCGTGCCGTTCGAGAGAGTGATTGGCACCGAGGCCGTCGCCGCTGAGCCGCCCTGGACGATCGGCGCGGAGCCGACGGTCGCCGAGGCGGTCCGGTCGTAGATCGCGACCGACTGGGCCGAGCCGCCATCGGCGACGAAGCTGTCCGCGGGGTCGAGCGTCACGAGGGCCGTCGTCGCTGCATTTCCGTTCCCGCCGTCTGCCAGCGCGGCGGAATTGAGCCAGAGACCCCCATCGCCATCGACGAAATCGTTCGAGAACGCGACCGCTTGCACGGTGGGGCGAGTGGCGTGAACAGAGATCGACACTGGGGTCGCCGTGACGGTTCCGACCGAGTCCGTAACCTGAGCGGTCAACGTCTGATCGCCGTCCGAAAACGTGGCCATCAAGAGCGTGATGGAGCCCGCAGCGCCGACTGTGGCCATGGTGAAGGCACCCGTTCCGAACGGGCAGGCCGTCGAGCCGCTGGGAGGTGCGATCGTGCTGCAGAGGGTCACCTGCGAGCCGGTTTGCGCAGTCGTCGCCAGCTTCACCTGGAATTGAAGCGGGGCGGAGGGCTGGAAGTTGCTCTCCGAATTCAGGAGCTGTCCGGTGCTCGGTGAAATGATTGCAAGCGTTGGTGCTGAACTCGCCGTCACCGTGACCGCCGTGCTTTGAGCGAGATTCCCCGTGGCCGTGGTCGCTACGAAGGCGAGCGAGTCGCTGCCATTCGTGAGCGTGATCTCGACCGGATTGCTTGGGCCGCCGAATGTCCCGTCCGCGTTGACGTGGGGTGACCCCTTGGGCGTCGGGTAGGCGATCCCTTGGGCATCGACAATCTGGAAGCCCACAGGCATGTTGGCTGCGATCTGGGCGGTGAGGCCCGTGGTCGTGCCCGCGACGAAGATCTGCAACCCCGGGGTCGTCGGGTCCACGTCCTGGGCATCGCCGAAGGTCTGCCCATTCGCTGGCTGCGCGATCGTCGCGGTCGGCACCGTCGAATCCACGATGTAGCCGACCGGCTGCGAGACGCCGCTCGCGCCGCTCGAGGCGCTGCCGACGGAGGCCGTGACGGAGAGCCGCTGGGTCGGTTGGCTGAGCGCGGTGACCGGGGTGTCCGGCAGGGTCACGCCGTCGAAGACGGCCGTGCCGCCGGTGACGGTGGCGGTTCCGAGGCTGGTCGCGCCGGCGAGGAGCGTCGCGGGCAGGCCGTCGGCGCAGCCCGAGACGTCGGCGACGATCTTCGCCTGCATGCCGGGCTTCGTCGGGTCCTCGTCCTTCACCGTGGGCTTGCCGCCCACCGTGGCGCCGGTCTCGTTGAAGATCGTCCCGTCGGCGGGAGTCACGGTGATGGTGCAGCTCCCGGCCGGAAGCAGCACGCTGACGTGGGCGGTGGCCGAGGCGTGCCCCGCGCCGCCGGAGTCGGTGACGCTCGCCTGGAGGGCGTGGGCCGTCCCCGTGGGGGAGCCCGAGAGGCTCACGTTCGCGATGGAGACCTTGCCTCCCTGGCCCACGGTTCCCGTGCCGCCGGGGTTGCCGTCGACGGTCAGGGTGACGGGCGAGCCCGGGGAGACGCCCTGCGCGGCGAGCTGGACCGTGATCTGGATGGTCCCCGCCGGCGCGTTCGGGTTCGTGTTGTCGCTCGAATGCAGCGTCGTCCCGTCGCTCGGTGCAACGAAGGCGATCGAGAGCTGCGTCGCCGGGCCGGTCGGCTTGCAGCTGCACGCCGTGCCAAAGATGCCGAGGCCCGCGGCCGCGAGCACGCCCAGCGCTCCATGGAAGAGTCGTCGATTCATTTGCCGGTTCATCCTGGTCTCCAGATCCCCGGGCGGCGCACGTTTCAGCGCGTCGCCGCCTCGCTGCGAAGCTCGATGAGCCCCTTCTCCCGCAACAGCCCCATGAACGCCACCACGTCGGCCTCGGCCGTCGGCCGCTCGACCTCGTACGCTTCGACGATCCGCTCGACGATCTGACCCACGGAGCGCTGGCCATCCACGAGCGTCCAGATCTCGGTCGCGACGTCGTTCTCGAAGGTGTGGAGCGTCTGGTCGGCCTCGGTGATGGCGACGGCCACCCCTCCGAGAAGACGGGAGGCCACCCCGGCCTTGGGAGCCGGAAAAAGCGGCAAAAGCTCGACCATGCGGGGCATTCTCGGGGTCCGAGCCGGCGGAAGTCAATGGATACTGTGGCCGGCCTCGCCCCCGGCGTTCAGGCGCCCCGAGCGCCCCTGGCGCCCCCCCTACTTTTGGAGGGCGGCCTGCAGCTCGGGCAGCGCCTTGAACAGGTCGCCCACGAGGCCGTAGTCGGCCACCTGGAAGATCGGCGCCTCGGGATCCTTGTTGATGGCGACGATCACCTTGCTGTTCTTCATGCCGGCGAGATGCTGGATGGCGCCCGAGATCCCGGCCGCGATGTAGAGCTCGGGGGCCACGGTCTTGCCGGTCTGGCCGACCTGGTAGTCGTTCGGGACCCAGCCGGCGTCGCAGGCGGCGCGACTCGCGCCCACGGCAGCGCCGAGCGCGTCGGCCAGGCTCTCGATCGGCTTGAAGTCGCCCTTCGTGCCGCGGCCGCCCGAGACGACGATCCGCGCCTCGGTCAGCTCGGGCCGCGCCGACTTCACCTGCTCGAGCGCGAGGAACTTCGTCTTGATCGCGGCGGCGTCGATCTGCGCGGCGAACGGCTGCACCGGCGCCGCGCCCGCGCCCTTCTCGGCCGTTCCGAACTCGGTCGGGCGGACCGTGAGCGCCTTCACCGGCGTCGCGATCTTCACCTCGGCGAGGACCGCGCCCGCCCACATCGGTCGCCGGAACGTGACGTCGGTCCCCTCTCCCGTGAAGGCGAGGACGTCGGTCGCGAGGCCGGCGCCGAGCCGGGCGGCGGCGCGCGGAAGCACGTCCTTGCCGACGGCCGTGGCGGCGGCGACGACGTAAGCCGCCTCGAGCTGCTTTGCGGCCTGGGAGATCACCTGCGCGTACGGCTCGGCGAGCGGGTGCTCGAGCAGCTCGTGCTCGGCGAGGTGGACCTGGTCGGGCCCGTAGGACGCGACCTCCGCGGCCGCGCCCTGAGCCCCCTTCCCGAGGACGAGCACGTGGAGCTTGCCGCCGCTCCGCTGGGCGAGCTGCCGCCCGGCCTTGACGGCGGAGAGCGTGGCCTTCTTGAGTGTTCCCCCGAGCTGCTCGGCGACGACGAGGACGTTGTTCAAGGGGTCTCCTCTCCGGGTCAGATGACCTTGGCTTCGTTGTGCAGCTTGTCGACGAGGGTTGCGACGTCCGGCACCTTGACGCCCCCCTTGCGGGCGGGCGGGGCCGAAAAGCGGAGCGTCGTGACCTTCGGGGTCACATCGACGCCAAGTGCCGCGGGCGTCAGCTCCTTCACCTCTTTCTTCTTCGCCTTCATGATGTTCGGGAGCGAGGCGTAACGAGGGAGGTTCAGCCGCAGGTCGACCGTCACCACCGCCGGGAGCGCGAGCTCGAGGGTCTCGAGGCCGCCGTCCACTTCACGGACGACCTTGGCCTTCGCGCCCTCGATCTGGATGCCGGGGGCCTTGGCCTTCTCCTGCTCGGACTCGAGGCTCTCGTGCTTCGAGGCGAACGTCGCCTGCCCCCAATGGAGGTACTCGGCGAGGAGCTGGCCGGCCTGGTTCTGGTCGTCGTCGATGGCCTGCTTGCCCATGAGCACGAGGTCGGGCTTCTCCTGCTCGACGATCTTCTGCAGCAGCCGCGCGACTCCGTCCGAATCGAGCGGGCCGTCGTGCTTGACGAGGATGCCGCGGTCGGCCCCCATCGCGAGCGCCTGGCGGAGCTCGCTGGTCGCCTTGTCCGAGCCGAGGGTGATCGCCACCACCTCGCCCTGGTGCTTCGCCTGGAGCCGCAGCGCCTCCTCGACCGCGATCTCGTCGAAGGGGTTCGGCTTGTAGTTCATCCCGTCGGTCACGATGCCGCTGCCGTCGGGCTTCACCTTGATCGCCTGGTAGGGGTCTTCGACGCGCTTGACGGTGACGAGGATCTTCACGGCTCACACTCCCGAGAGAGGGGATGGCGCAATGCGTCGCGGATACTAGAGAGCAGCCCCCCGCCGATCAAGGGGAAAACAGGCGCTACTTTTTGGGGACTTTCTCCCAGTCGGAGAGGAACTTCTTGAGGCCCGCGTCGGTGAGCGGATGGCGCGCGAGCTGCTCGATCACGTTGAATGGGATGGTCGCCACGTCGGCTCCCATCCGCGCCGCCTCGAGCACGTGGGTCGGGCTGCGGACCGAGGCGACGAGCGTCTGGGTGTCGTAGTCGTAGTTGCCGTAGATCTCGAGGATCTGCGCGACGAGCGCCATGCCGTCCTCGGAGACGTCGTCGAGCCTCCCCACGAACGGGCTCACATACGAGGCCCCCGCCTTGGCCGCCAGCAGGGCCTGCGTCGCCGAGAAGATCAGCGTGACGTTCGTGCGGATCCCCTCGGTCGTGAGCGAGCGCACCGCGCGCAGCCCGTCGGTCGTCATCGGGATCTTCACGACGACGTTGTCGTGGATCTTCGCGAGCTCGCGCCCTTCCTTGATCATCGCCTCGGCCTCGACCGCGACGACCTCGGCGTTCACCGGCCCCTCGACCACGGCGAGGATCTCCCGCAGGACCTCCAGGAACGGCCGGCCGGTCTTCGCGACGAGCGAGGGGTTCGTCGTGACGCCGTCCACCATGCCCATCGCATGGGCGCGCCTGATCTCGTCGATGTCCGCGGTGTCGATGAAGAATTTCAAGTTTGGCTCCTAGAAGCAGTCGATCGTGACGGCGCTCGGATCGCACTCGGTCGCGATTCCGCCGAGGAACCCCACGCCAAGCGACTGGCAGTAGCGCTTGGCGCAGGTCGTGATTCCCCAGCCGTCGTTTGCGCCGCACGTGCTCGCGGAGATGACCGATCCACAGTTGACGGCCGCGCTGCTCATCACGGAATAGGGGACCGTGAACTCTTGTGAGCCGAGGCCGGGCCGGGGTCCGACCGTGTCCGGCACGATCATCACGTAGTCCTCGGAGATCTGAAAGCTCGTGCTGTCCGTCTGGTTCGTCGTCCGGATCTCGAGGTCGGTGACCGTCTTGGTGAGCGAGAACGGGACACTGAAGGAGATCCAGACGTTCGCGGCTCCGAACTCGGAGGCCGGGACCGGGCGCGAGGCGACGAGCCCCCCGAACTGCCCCGAGTTGACATCGAGGGTCACGCTGGCCCCCGCCGGGGTCCCGTTGGTCTTCAGCCGGGTGACGTAGACGTAGCTGCCCGGGGGGAGCGTCAGGTACGGACCGAAGCGGACGGCGTTGACGATCTCCATCGCCTTGCCGGCGCTCGCGGTCGCGTCGCCGATGATCCCGCCCGCCGCCGGGTTCGTCGTGTCGATCGGGAGCGTCTCGGCCTCGGCGTAGTAGACCTGATACGCGTTGCCGATGGTGAGCTGCGGCCCGCCGTCCGACCCGCCCTGGATCGAGAGCGTGCCGTCGATCGTCGCCGCGCCGCTGAAGGTTCCCGTGAAGGTGCCCGCGGCGCCGGGTGGGCCCATCGAGCCCGTGAGCCCGGTCGGCCCGGCCGGACCCGTGGAGCCGGTGGGACCAGTGGGACCCGTCGCCGTGCCGCTGCCGGTGCCGCCGTCCAACGCGCCCGCTCCCGTCGGCCCGGTCGCCCCCGTGGCCCCCGTGGCCCCCGACGCGCCCGCGGGGCCCGTGGGCCCCGTCGCGCCGTGGGCACCCGTCGGGCCCGAGCTGCCATTCTGACCCGAGGGGCCAGTGGGGCCCTCGGCGCCCTGGGGGCCGGTGGCGCCGGGGCAGGCGGCCAGGGCGAAGGCGGCGCAGAGGGCGAGGCGGCGAGAGGGCATGCGGGAGATCTCCGGCGCGGGAGCGCGCCGGAAGCTAGACGGCCGTTCGCTCTCCTGTCAAGCGAGCGCCGCCTCGCGTCGCCTCGCTTCGACCGGGTACGGCCTCGCCTCGGTCGCGCTCCTCGCCGCTGTTGCCCCAGCGAGACTCTGCTATAGTCAGCCGCGAATCCGACATGTCCACCGCCCCCAAGGAAGCCCCTCGCCTCGGCAAGTACCTCCTCCTCAAGAAGCTTGGCGGGGGCGGCATGGGGCGGGTCTACCTGGCCTCGCTGGCCGGCCCGATGGCCTTCGAGAAGAAGGTGGTCATCAAGACCATCCTGCCGGCCTACACGCAGAACAAGGACTTCGTTCAGCTCTTCCTGAACGAGGCCCGGCTGGGCGCCCGGCTGTCGCACTCGGCGGTCGCGCAGATCTACGAGCTCGGCGAGGAGAACGGCCTCTACTACCTCGTGATGGAGCACGTGGACGGCTGGACCTTGCGCCAGGCGATCCTCGCCGCCAAGCGGGCCAAGAAGAGCCTGAACCCGGCGCGCGTCGCCGAGGTCCTCGCCCGCTCCTGCGAGGGGCTCCATTACGCCCACACGCTCTCGGACAAGGACGGCAAGCCGCTCGGCGTCGTCCACCGCGATCTCTCGCCGCAGAACATCATGATCTCCCGCGAGGGGGACGTGAAGGTCATCGACTTCGGCGTGGCGCGCAGCGACCTGTCGACGAACGAGACCGTCGCCGGAACCATCAAGGGCAAGCTCTCGTACATGTCGCCCGAGCAGGCCCGGGGCGAGCGCGTCGATCTGCGCTCCGACATCTTCGCGCTCGGCGTCGTGCTCTACGAGGCGCTCACCAACCGCAACCCCTTCGACCTCGACTCGCCGCTTTCGATTCTGCGCGCCCTCGAGACGCTCGACCCGCCGGCGCTCAAGTACGTCGACGCCGCGCTCGGCCCTTTCGACCCCATCGTCCGCCGCTGCCTGCAGAAGGACAAGGATCTGCGCTACCCGGACTGCCGAGAGTTACGGATGGATCTTCTGGGCGTGCTCGAGCGGGCCCGGGCGAGCCAGCGCGACCACCTCGGAAGCTGGGCGGCGTCGGTCCTCGAGGGCGTTCCCACCGCCGCCGATCCGCTCGGAGCGGGCGGGGATCCGGGCGGCGACGGCTCGCGCACCCAGGTCGAGGCGGTGCCGAACCCGTTCGAGGGGCCGCACGATCCCGGCGAGGCGTTGCCCGACGAGCCCGAGGCGGAGCTGCCGCTCGAGGCCCAGGCGACGATGCTCAAGCCGGAGCCCGTGAGGGCGGCTGTCCCAAAGACCGAGCAGGCGACGGTGCTTCGGCCGCACGGCTCGTTACCAGCTCCCGCGGGGCCGTCTCACCCTCCGGCGAGGCGGCCCGCCGCACCGCCCGCATTGCCGCCGGACGACGATTTCGAGGACGACGTCTCGCATGTGAGTGGCCTGCGTCGCTCGCCGCCCTGGCTCCTCATCGGCGCGGCGACCGCCACCGCGGGCCTCGTCCTCATCGCGGTCGTGGTGAAGATGCGCCGTCCCGCCCCCCCGAGCCCGGCCGCCGCCGCGATTCCGCCTGCGAACCCGGCTCAGCCTCCCGAGCCGCCGGCGGCGCCCCCACCGGAGCCCTCGAAGCAGGTCGCCGCCGCGGCGCCGCTGCCGCCGGCCGAGCCTGCTCCATCTCCCGCTCCGTCCGAGGTCGTGCCGGAACCCGCTGTGGCCGAGCCGGAGCCCGTCGCCGCGGTCGAGAGGCCTCGCCACCACCGGCGCCGCGCGGCGTCCTCGAACGCGACCGCGGCGCCGCCAGTGGTGATGGCCGAGGCGCCGATCGAAGGGCTCGTCATCCGCACGCTCGGCGAGACGCGGGCGGTCGACCCGTCCGGACAGCTCGTGAATTCGCACGTCCCGCAGCCGACGAGCGCGCGCCTCACCATCGGCAGCCTGACGGTCAAGCTCTCGGAGTCTCGCCAGGGCGGCGCACGGCTCCTCTCGATCGCGAGCCAGCCCTGGGCGATCGCCTCGGTCGACGGCGTCTCCCGGGGCAAGACTCCGCTCGCCGCCGTTCCACTTCCCGACCACGGCCTTCGGCTCGAGCTCATCCGGCCCGGGATGGACGCGCCCGCGGTCCTGCAGATCCGCCCCTCGGGGCAATAGGAGAACCACCCGATGCAGCTTCGCCACCCGTGGACGCTCGGCCTCTCGCTCCTCTGCCTCGCGTTGCCCGCCGCCGCGCAGGAGGCCCCCGTCGGCCCCGCGCTCGATCACACGCCCGTCGTCCACGCCACCCCGGGCGAGCCGCTCACGCTGACGGCCACCATCCACAGCGGCAACGGCGTCTTTCAGCCGATCGTCTCCTTCCGCCACGTCGGCGAGGCCGCCTGGGTCAAGGTCCCGCTGCTCCCCTCGGGCGGCGACCTCTATTCGGCAACGATCCCTGGCGCCTCGCTCGGCAGCGACATCGAGTACTACCTCGAGGCCTACGACAACGACGGCAACGGGCCGGCGCGCGCGGGGAGCGCGGATGTCCCCTTCCGCATCTCGGTGGGCGGAGGCGCCGCGCCGTTCGTTTCGACGGCCGCGCGCGAGACCAGCGCCCAGACCGCCGTCCAGCCGCCGGCTCCGGCGCCGAGCGCCGAGGCGAAGAAGCAGACGGGGGTGGACGGCCGGACGATCGGGGGCGTCGCGGCGCTGGCCGTCGGCGTGGTCGGCGGCGTGGTCTGCGGCTACGGGGTCTACCAGCGCAGCGCCGCCGTCACGAACGCGAACAGCGCGAGCGCCGCGGTCCGCCCGCAGTACTACCCTGAGATCTCCGAGTTCACCGCGGTCGGGATCGGCGGCGGCGTCGTCGCCGTGGCCGCCATCGCGACCGGCGTCTACCTGCTCGCGAGCGGCTCGAAGGACGAGGCGCCGGCTGCCTCGCCCTCCGGCGGCCTCTCCGTGGCGCCGCTCCCCGGCGGAGCCGTGGCGGCCTTCTCGGGAAGCTGGTAGGAGGGGCTCCGGATCGTCCCGGCCGGATGCTCCGGCCTTTGGCCTCCCGTCAGCCGGCCGTGCCGGCTTCCTTCATGGAGTCCCAGATGACCTTCGACAGTAGGCCGCAGCCGGCCGCCCAGGCGTCGCACGACACCCTGAATCCGCCCGAGCTCGTCCGTTTCATGCTCTCGGGCTGGAAGGCGCGGCGCCCGAAGGTCGCGCCCCTCCGGGGCCTCGCGCGCTTTTCCGAGCGGCGGGCGAAGCTCTCGGCGCTCTTCCCCGGCGAGGCGCTCGTCGTCCCCACCGGCCACGAGAAGGTGCGGGCGAACGACACGACCTACCGCTTCCGCCCCGGAAGCGATTTCTACTACCTCACCGGCAACCAGGAGCCCGACTGCGTCCTCGTGCTCGTGCCGCGGGCACGCGCCGGCCACGAGGCGCTGCTGTTCGTCGAGCCGAACCCGGGCCGCGGCTCCCCCACCTTCTTCACCGATCGGGCGAAGGGCGAGCTCTGGGTCGGGCCGAGGCTCGGCGTCCCCGAGAGCCGCGCCCGCTACGGCGTCGATCGCTGCGAGGGACTGCCAGCGCTGCCGGCCTTCCTGCGCGGCCTCGGCGAGGACCGAACGCCCCGCCACCGGGTCGTGCGCGGCGTGGACCCCGAGCTGGACGGCCAGCTTCCCGGCCGCCGCGAGGAGGATCGCGCGCTCGCGACCGCCCTCTCCGAGCTCCGGCTCATCAAGGATTCGCTCGAGATAGCCGCCCTGCAGAAGGCCATCGATTCCACTCGAAATGCCTTCGAGGACGTGGTGCGCGCCCTCTCGCGCTGCCACAGCGAGCGCGAGGTCGAGGGGATCTTCAACCTGCGCGCTCGGGTCGAGGGGAACGACGTCGGCTACGGCACGATCGCGGCCGCAGGCGCCAACGCCACCATTCTCCACTGGACCCGCAACGACGGCCGGGTCGAGAAGGGCGACCTCCTGCTGCTCGATGCGGGGGTCGAGGGGAACGAGCTCTACACCGCCGACGTGACGCGCACGATCCCGATCTCGGGGAGGTTCACGCCGCCGCAGCGCGAGATCTACGAGTTCGTGCTCGCCGCCCAGGCCGCGGCCTACCGCGAGGTGCGTCCGGGTCGCGACTTCATGGCGCCCCACCGGGCCGCGATGGTGGTCCTCGCTCACGGCCTCTTCGATCTCGGCATCCTGAAGCTCCCTCCCGAGGAGGCGCTGCAGGACGAGAAGCAGCTCTACAAGCGCTACTCGCTCCACAACGTCTCGCACATGCTCGGCCTCGACGTGCACGACTGCGCGATGGCCCGCGCCGAGGCCTACAAGTATGGCGCGCTCGCCCCCGGCATGGTGCTCACCGTGGAGCCCGGGCTCTACTTCCAGCCGGACGACCTCACCGTGCCCGCGAAGTACCGCGGCATCGGCGTACGCATCGAGGACGACGTCCTCGTGACCAAGAGCGGCTGCCGCGTGCTCACGAAGGACTTCCCGAGCGCGGTGAAGGACGTCGAGCGCTGGGTCCAGCGGGCCCGGAAGTAACGCCGGGGAGCGCTCGCCGATTCGATCCCAATCGGGCGCCCGCGGGCGTTCGAGACTTGACGTGTAGGCCGAGGTGGGAGGAGCGCCGCCTTGAACGGCCCGCCGCGCGATTGTAGAAGGCTCGGCCATGAAACCTCTCCTCCGGTTGCTCGCCCTCGGGGCGCTCGCTCTCATCGCCTCGTGTAGCTGCCACAACACCCTCGGGGGGGTGAACGGCTCGCTCACGGCCTCGCCGCCGAGCGTCGACTTCGGCAAGCAGGCGATGGGCTCGACGAAGACCGTCACCGTCGTCATCACGAATGCGGGGAGCGCCCCGGTGACGCTCGAGAGCGTCTCCATCTCGGGCGACGCCCATTCGGCCTTCAAGGCGACCCTCGCCTCGGTGAGCCTCGGCATCGGCGAGACGGCGAAGATGACGGTCAGCTACGATCCACCCGCCCAGGAGCAGGACAGCGCCACGGCCGAGGTACAGAACGACACGGGGACGCCGCTCGGCGTGCCCCTCTCGGGGACGGGGGCGGATCCGTGCTTTGGGATCAGCTGCAACGGGACGAACGGCTCCTGCACGGGGACGTGCGAGAGCGGCAAGTGCGTCTACCAGGGCGCCTGCTCGGACAAGTCGCAGTGCCTCTCGAACGGCACGTGCAACCCGACGACCGGCGCCTGCGAGGGGACGAGCGACTGCGAGAAGCCGGGCAACGGAACCTGCAACGGTAACGAACTCACGGGCGACGTCGCGCCGGGAAGCTGTGACCAGGGGACCGGCCAGTGCAATTACAACCACACGACCGTCAGCTGCGACTGCGCCTGTGTGCAGAACGGAAGCCAGGCGAGCTGCGTCTACAACTGGGCGCCGGTCCCGGGGGCGCCCACGGGCGAGGTCTCGAGCGTCTGGGCGAGCGGCCAGCAGGCGGGAGATCTCTGGCTCGACGTGATCAACCGGGCGAGCGCCCAGGCGGTCTTCAACCCGCAGACGATCTACCACGCGACGGGCGGCGCCTGGAGCCAGGCGGCGCAGATGGGGAATGCGCAAAACCCGTTCTGCCAGGGGCCGGGCTGTGGGCTCCTCCTCTCGGGTTCGTCCGACGGCGACCTCTACGGCGCGGTGGACTGCACGAGCGTCACGGGCTCGGGCGCGCAGGCGACCTGCGCCGCCGGCGGCGCTTGGCACTACACGGGCGGCAGCAGCGGGTCGGACGAAGGTTTCCCAACGATCAACGCGAGCACCGTCGACCTGCCGCTGACGCCGATCCTGGACCTCGGCGGCACCGGCTTCGCGCTCAACACGGACCCCACCGGCCCCGAGCTCGTCTCGAATGCGGGCGGAGCCTGGACGGCCACCCACAACTTCCACTGGTACTGCCAGGCGCTCGGCGCGATCTGGGGCACCTCGGCGAGCGACCTGTGGGTCTCGTGGGGCTGCACGAGCAGCGGCAATGGGAACGTCGGCAACGGCGTCATCGCCTACTGGGACGGCACGACGCAGGACACGACGAGCGGCAAGACGATGAAGCTCGCCTCGGGCGAGTATTCGGACGCCATGTGGGGCAGCGGCGACTCGGACGTCTGGGCGGTCGGTACGCACCGCTGGCACTACGACGGCTCGAGCTGGTCGCAGGATCCCTCGACCCCGCCGGGACCGGACAGCGCGCTCTGGGGCAACGGGACGGACTACTTCGCGGGCGGTGGCTACCCGGACCTCTACCACTACACCAAGGCGAACGGCTGGCAGATGGAGTGCATCCAGCCGGGCTACGGGGGCCCGTCGGTGACCTCGCTCGCGAGCGACGGCACGAGCGTCTACGCGGCTACCGCGAGCGGCCTGATGGTGCGGCAGTAGCCTTCGACGGCACGACGCCGATCGACTCGGGCTTCTTGTCGACCGGGCGGCCGTCCGGACCGCCGATCTCGTCCACGATGAGCCAGGCGCCGTCGCGCCGCTCCCAGCGCTCCTCGACGAGATCCTCCTTCTCGGTGAGCGAGGGGAGCCGCACCCAGGAGACCTTCACGAAGGCGCGGCCGCCCGCCTTGTCGAGCCGGACCTCCTCGATGTCGAAGGAGGTGATCGACAGATCGCGCTCGTCGCGCCGCTCGATGGTCCCGCGGCGCCAGGCCGCGCGCTTCTCGGGGGCCCAGAAGGCCGCGGCGGCGACCTCGTCCTTCCAGTGGAGCGCGCGTTCGTAGAGCTCGACCTGGTGGTTCAGCTCGTCGGTGTCGCCGGTGCGGACCGAGGAGGAGAGGCCGGTGCAGCCGGCGAGCAGGAGAAGCAGCGGGAGGAGGGGCGTCCTCCGGAGGCCTCGACGAGCGATCGGGGGAGAGGGCGGCGCGGCAGAGTGGTTCGTCATGCGCGCTCGCACTGTACCAAACCGCGCGGCTCGCGTGGTAGCATCGGGCGTCGCATCCCAAGAGATGACCCGCTCCCCCGTCGAGAAGCTCGAGCAGATCCTCGCGGCCGACCCGGGCTCGCTTGCCTTCGTCGAGCTCGCGAAGCTGCTCGTCGACCACGGTGATCTCGGCCGCGCCCTTCAGGTCTGCCAGGAGGGTGTCGAGCACCACCCGGACTCGGTTCAGGGGCGCGTTCAGTGGGGACGGGCCCTCCTCCTGTCCGGCAAGCCCGTCGAGGCGATGGAGCAGTTCGATCGGGCGTCGGCGATCGAACCGGACAACCCGTACGCCTACAACCTGATCGGCGAGATCCTGATCCAGCGCAAGCTCTACCGCTCGGCGCTGCCGATCCTCCGTAGGGCGGTGGCGCTGCAGCCGAGCGACGCGCGCGTGCGCCAGTGGCTCGATCAGGCAGAGGCCGAGGCCGCCGATGGACTCGTTCCGCTCGCCGACCAGGTCTACCCGAACGATCCCACCCGGGCCTTCGTACCGAACTGGGCCCCGCCTGCCGCCGCGGCGAAGTCCCCCGTCCCCACTCCGCCCGTAGACGTTCCCGCCGCGCCGACTGAAGCCCCGCCGGCCGCGCCACCGGTCCCCGCGGCCTCCGAGGGCGCGGGGGAGCCCACCGTCATCGTTGCCTCCCCCGGCCCCCGCCCGCCGGCCGAGGCGACGGACCCGCGCGTCGCAGCGCCACCGCCCGTCGGGCCGACGTCGAACCCTCGGATCACCGCGCCTCCGCCGTTGCGGCAGACGACGAACCCGAAGATCGTCGTTCCCCCGCCGCTGCGCGCCTCGCCGAGCGGGCGGAGGAGCGCCGCCGAGCTGCTCGGCGATCTTCCCGACGCCCCCCCGGTTCCGGCCGCGTCGATCCCTGGCGTCTCGGCCGACGAGGCGAAGCAGATCGCTCAGGCCTTCGAGTCGCAGCTGCGCCATGGATACGAGGCGAAGCGAGAGGCCCCCGTCCCCTTCGCGCGGCGCCACTGGCTCGCGCTGACGCTCGCGGCCGCCGGCGCGGTGGCTGGGGCCGTGGGCGTCTCCGCGATGGTTCTCGTGCGGCGCCACTACGCGCAGGCGCACCGGCAGCAGTTCCTCGCCCGGGCCCAGGATGGACTCCTCCTCGACACCTTCTCCTCAGTGACCGGCTCGACCCATCAGCTCGATGAGGTCCTCGCGGCCGATCCCTCGAATGCGCTCGGGCGGGCGCTCGCGGCGCAGGCGGCGGCCACGCTCTGGCGCGACTACGGCGGAGCGTCCGCAGCCCGGCAGCGAGCCGAGGATCTCCTCGGCGACCCGTCGCTCCAGAACGCCGCGCCCGATGCCGTGGCGGCGGCGCGGTTCCTCCTCGCGGAGGACCGGAAGGCGCTCGCCTCCGAGATCCTCGCGGTTCCAGAGGGGAAGGCCGGTCCGTGGACCGACTGGGCAGCTGGCGAGATCCTGATCGACCGGGGGGACGCGCGAGGCGCGCTCGCCCGCTTCGAGGCCGCCCTCAAGAAGGCGCCGGCGCACGTCGCCACCCTGCTGGCCGTCGGCGACTATTATCTGCGTGCCGGCGATCCGTCCCGGGCAGCCGAGCTGTTCGGCCTCGCCCATACGGCCTCGCCCCAGAGCGTCGGCGCGGCCGTGGGGCTCGCCGAGTCGCAGATTGCGCTCTCGGCGAGCGGGCCCGGAGCGTGGGCCGAGGACGAGAAGGCGCTCGCGCAGGTGGAGGCGCCGGGACCCGGGGCCATCCCGACCGCCTTTCAGGTGCGACTGGACCTCGCGACGGCCCGCGTGCTCGCGGAGGAGGGGAAGATCGATCCGGCGCTCGCGCGGCTGAAGGCCGGTCTCGCCGATCACGGCGACGAGGTCGCGGCCTACGCGGGGGCCCTCGCGGATGTCGAGATGGCGGCGGGCCACTACGCCGAGGCCGAGGGGGCGGCGCGCCGCGTCCTCTCGAAGAAGCCGCGGGATCCCGCTGGGCAGGAGCGACTTGCGCGAATCCTGCTCGGTCGTGGGAAGCTGCGGGAGCTGCTTCTGCGCGTCTCCCCAGTGGGGCCGGATCCGCGGACGCTCCACGTCCTGCGGGCCCGGGCCGATCTCGGCCTCGGCGAGTGCGTCGCCGCGCGACGCGAGGTCGAGGCGACCGAGCGTGGGCCCGAGCGAGTCGTTCCGGTCGGTGGCGCGGTAGTGCTCGCGCTCTGCGACGCACGCGACGGCCACGCGGATCTGGCCCGCCAGGCGCTCGAGCGGCTCGTCGCGCTCCCGCAGCCGGCCGCGTCCGCCCTTCTCGGCCTCGCGTCGGTCGAGGCGGACGCCGGCGACATGAGGGGCGCGGTGGCCAAGGCGCGGGCGGCCGTGGCCGCCGACGGCCGGAGCTACGAGGCCCATTGCGCGCTCGGTCGCTACCTCGTCGCGGCCGGCCATCCCTCACAGGGCCAGCGCGAGCTCGCCCGAGCGGTCGCTCTCGACGCCGACCACGAGGAGGCGCGCCTCGCCCTCGGGCTGATCGAGCTTCGCTCGGGCCACGTCGATGCCGCGCGGGCCGATCTAGAAGCTGCGCTTGCCGAGTCGCCGTCCGACCCAGGCGCCGAGGTCGCGGTCGCGCGGTTGGATCTCGCCGACAAGCAGCTGCCCGAGGCGATGCGCCACGCGGCGCGCGCCGTGAGTCTCGATCCCCAGAGCGCTGAGGCCCATCGCTGGCACGGCAAGATCGCCCAGGCTTCGGGGCAGCGGAAGCTCGCACAGCGAGAGGCGAAGACCGCGCAGAAGCTCGCGAAGGCCCAGCGCCGAAAACGACGCTGACGGGGGGCCGCTTTCCGAGGCAGCCTCCTACTGGGAGGCAGCCGTCGAGGGCTCCGACGGCGCTTGAGGGTGCGCCGGGACCTGGACGAGCTCCCGGGCGAGCCGTTCAGCGAGCTCCGGGTGGTCGCGAAGGTGCTCGATGGCCCGCTCCCGTCCGAGCCCGATCCGCTCACCCCCGACGCCGAACGACGCGCCGCTCTTCTCCACGAGCCCAGCCTCGACGCCGAGGTCGAGGATCTCGGCATGCCGATCGACCCCGATGCCGTAGCGGATGTCGAACTCGGCCTCGCGGAAGGGAGGCGCGACCTTGTTCTTGACGACGCGGACGCGGGTTCGGCTGCCGACCACCTGCTCGCCGTCCTTGACCTGGCCGATGCGCCGGACGTCGAGCCGGACCGAGGCGTAGAACTTGAGGGCGTGCCCGCCGGTCGTCGTCTCGGGGTTGCCGAAGACGACCCCGATCTTCATCCGGATCTGGTTGATGAAGACGATCGTGCTGCCCGTCTTCGAGACGACTCCGGTGAGCTTTCGCAGGGCCTGGCTCATGAGCCGGGCCTGGAGCCCCATGTGCTGGTCTCCCATCTCACCCTCGATCTCGGCGCGGGGCACCAACGCCGCGACCGAGTCGACCACCACGAGGTCGATGCCACCCGAGCGGACGAGCCCCTCGGTGATGTCGAGGGCCTGCTCGCCGGTGTCGGGCTGCGAGATCAGGAGCTCGTCGATGCGGACGCCGAGCCGCTTCGCGTAGCCGACGTCGAGCGCGTGCTCGGCATCGATGAAGGCAGCGGCGCCGCCGGCCGCCTGGGCCGCAGCGATGGCGTGCAATGCGAGCGTGGTCTTGCCGGAGGACTCCTGGCCGTAGATCTCGACGACGCGCCCACGCGGGTAGCCGCCGATGCCGAGGGCGCGGTCGAGACCGACCGACCCGGAGGGCACGCCGACGAGCGGGGCGGGCGGCTCGTCGTCTCCGAGGCGCATGATCGCGCCCTTGCCGAACTGCTTCTCGATGGCCGCGACCGCGGCCCCGAGGGCCTTGAGCTTCTCCGTCTGTTTCTGAGTCATGGTGTTGCTCCTCTCTGTGAGACTTCGGTGGGGGGCTCGAGCGAGCGGTACTGGAGCGCTTCGGCGACGTCCTCGGGCAAGAGCTCGTCGTGGTTGGAGATGTCGCCGATGGTGCGCGCGACGCGCAGGACCCGGTGGTAGACGCGCGCGCTGAGCGAGAAGCGCTCGACCGCGCGGGCGAGAATCGCCTCGGCCGGATGGGAGAGACGGCAGATCTCCCGCGTGGCGCGGTCGGGGATCTGGGCGTTGCAGAAGAGCCCCGCGCTTCGCTCGAAGCGGCGAATCTGCCGCTCCCGGGCGGCCGTGACGCGGGCTCGGATCGCGAGCGAGCTTTCTCCGTCCGGTGCGCCCATGAGGGCCCCGAGTCGCAGCGCCGGGATCTCGAGGTGGAGGTCGAGCCGGTCGAGGAGCGGCTGGGAGATGCGGGCCTGGTAGCGGGCGACCTGTGGCCAGCTGCATCGGCAGGTGGCGGCGGGGTCGCCTCGCCGGCCGCAGGGGCAGGGGTTCATCGCTGCGACCAGCATGAATGCAGCCGGAAACGTGAGATTTGCCTGGGCTCGCGCGACGGTGACGCGACGCTCCTCGAGCGGCTGGCGAAGGGACTCGAGGACGTTGCGGTGGAACTCGGGAAGCTCGTCGAGGAAGAGGACGCCATTGTGCGCGAGCGAGATCTCGCCGGGGCGCGGGGGGCTGCCGCCCCCGATGACCCCCGCGTCGCTCGCGCTGTGGTGGGGCGAGCGGAAAGGGCGCTGCGCGATCCAAGGGCGTTGGTCCGTCAACTCGCCGATGACGCTGTAGACGCGGGTCGTCTCGAGCGCCTCCTCGAACGTCATGGGCGGCAGGATTCCGGGGAGGCGCCGGGCGAGCATGGTCTTCCCCGCGCCAGGAGGGCCCACCATGAGCACGTTGTGCCCACCGGCCGCAGCGACCTCGATGGCGCGTTTCGCGTGGGCCTGGCCGAGGACGTCCTTGAAATCGAGCGAAGGAGGGGCGCCGGAGGCCGCGAGGGCGTCGTCCGGCGAGGGCTGGACGGGCAACTCGTCGCCGCCACGGAGCCAGTCGAGGATCTCGGTCAGCCCACGGGCCGACCGGACCCGTAGCGGCCGGACGACGGCGGCTTCGCAGGCGTTGGCGCGCGGCACGACCACGTCCTTGGCGCCTCGCGCCCTCGCCAGCACCGCGAGGGGCAGGATCCCGGTGACGCGGCGCAGTCCGCCCGTGAGCGACAGCTCCCCCGCGAAGAGGCGGCCCTCGAGCGCTTCGGGATCGAGCAGCCCGGCCGCGCTGAGGATGCCGATCGCCACCGGAAGATCGAAGCCGGCCCCCTCCTTGCGGAGGTTCGCCGGCGCGAGACTGACCGTGATCCGCTTCTGGGGCAGCGTGATCCCAGCGTTCCGGATGGCTGCCTGGACGCGGACGCGGCTCTCGCGGACGGACGCCTCGGCGAGGCCGACCAGATCGAAATACGGCATCCCGAGGGCGAGGTCGACCTCGACCTGGACGGGGACGGCCTCGAGGCCGAAGACAGTGGCGGTCTGGACGGTGGCGAGGGCCATGCTCGGAGCCAACGCAAGGCTCGCGCCAACGTCGAGGCCGAGGAAAAAGAGCCGGTTGGGCTTGTCCGGACGGTCGCGAAATCGGACTCCCGGTCGCGGACCGGAGAGGATCGCGACGCCGCGCCGGACGGCCGTGGCCCCCGCGGTCTTCCTTAGAAGAAGCTCTTCGGAACGTAGATGATGTCGCCGGGGCGCAGCGCAAAGTTGTCGGCGCGGCCGAGACCGATGTCCTCCACGGCGATCTTGATGCGGCGCTCGTTCCCGTCGACGAGGCGGGTGACGCTCGTCGAGTTGCGGGCGGCGAGCTGGCCGAAGCCGCCGGCCAGGGTGATGGCCTGGATCACGTTCATCCCGTCCTCGTACTGGAAGGTTCCAGGCTTCTGTACCTCGCCGAAGACGAACACCTTCTTCGAGTTGTACTCGCGGACGAAGACCGAGACGTTCGGGTGGCGCAGGTAGCCCTGCGCGAGACAGCCGGCGAGCCGGTCGGCGGCGTCCGTGCTGCTCAGGCCAGAGAGTTGAACGCGGCCGCAGAGAGGAAAATCGATGGTCCCGTCGCTCGCGAGCCGAAAGATCCCGGAGAGGTCGGGCTCCTGGAAGACGCGAACCTCGAAGACGTCGCCCGTTCCGAGCGTGTTCGCTGCCACGGGGGCGATCGCAGCGGCCGGCAGCGAGGCGGCGTCGTCGGCGGCCGCGGAAGCGTGGCGACAGCCCGCCGCAAGAGAGAGGGCCGCGACGAGGAGGAGGCGTCTCGAGAGGTTCGGCACGAAGAAGAGATTTAGAACCCGGGGCCTCACCCTGTAAAGGAGCGGCCGGGCCAGCGAATCGTCAGTAGGTGAGCGTCAGGCGGACGTAGCCTTCGTGGTTCGCGTATCCCGGGCCGCCAAAGACCGAGCTGCTCGAGTTAGGGGGAAAGGTACTGAAGGCCGCCTGGTCGTTGCTCCCGAGGCTCGTCAAATCGTAGCCAGCCGCAATTCGGAGCCAGCGGGCGATCTCGTACTCGGGCCCGACGTCGAGTCGCAGGTAGCCGTCCTGGCGACCGGCGGCACTCCCCAGGCTGTCGAGCGGATAGTTGAAGAAATCAAAGGAGCCATCGAAATGGAGCGTCAGCTTTCCGCCCAGGAGCACGTGGGCGCTGAGGTAGGGGCGCGTGTCGGTGTAGTAGGCGAGCACCGTCGGTGCCGGTTGGAGGAGCCGCACCACACCCACCTTGATGTTTCCGGTTTCGCTGAAAATGTAGCCGAGTTGGAGCTGACCGATGAAGGTATGCGCGTCGCCCACGGTCGCGAGCGCCGGGATCGTCGAAAGGTCCGAGGAAGCGAGGATGGTCTGCGCGTAGCCGCCTTTCGCGACGAGCTCGATCCGCGACGTGAGCAGGCCGGCGATGCCGAGCGTCCCATCGACGATATCGAGGGGGGCATTCGCCATCAGACCCGACCCGGGATTGTCGTAGCCAGCATAGAGGAAGTCGCCGGCCAGCAGGATGGCCGTCTTCGGAAGGAATCGCCAGCTCAACGTCAGGCTGGCCTTGTGCTCGTAAAAGTTCATGTCGCTCGCGAGCGACGGGTTGCAGAGGGGGTTGTCGCAGCCTCCCGAGAAGCCCGCAGGGATTCCGAAGGGTTCGAAGTACTCGAGGATGAAGTCGTAGGAGGGCTCGATGGAGAGCGCTCCCCCGCCCGGCCGAATGGTGAGCTTCGCCCCGGCGTCGTTGTAGTCGGAGATGATCGCGAACGGCAGCGCGACCATGTTGCTGTTGTCGCTCCGGTTGAACGTGTCGCCGACGTCGAAGGAGACGGTCCCGCCGCGGTTGAACCCGAGGGTGAGCTGGCCGTCGCCCAGGACCCGATCGTAGCCGGGGTTGAGGGTATAAAAGAGAAAGTCGACGTCGCCCGAGCCGTCCACCGAGACCACGGGAGAGGGGACGTCGAGCTTGAGCCCGGGCCGGACGTCCCAGAGGAGGTCGCCCCCAGGGGGGCCGCCAAGGTTGATCGCCGCGAAGCTGTCGTAGCGGCTCTGCAGGTCGAGGAAGGGGTGAAGACGCCCATCGCCGACGGCGATGCCACCCTCGTCGGCGCGGCCCGTCGCCGAGAGGCCGACGCTCACGAGCGCCGCTAGCGCGAGGAGGCTCCAGATGGGGCGGGTTGGCGGCATGAACTGTGTCGGCCCCTCCCAGGGCAATGGCTCGAAACCGTCGAGCCGCCCGCGGCTACTGCAGCGGGCTCAAGACTGGCGGGTTGATGACGACTGGCGGGGCGATGGGTGGGTTCGTCGTCACGTCCGGCAGCCCCTCCGGCGTTTCGACCGTCACGACCGTGTTCTCGTCCACGACGTAGGCGAGCTGGCCGATGCACTGCTCTGCCTCCGCGCGCAGTTCCTGCACCCGCTGGTGCGCGATGCCGATCTTCGCGTATTCATGGCGCGCGTCGTCTTCCGCGCCCTTGGCGACGGCCTCCTGGAGCGCGATGAAGGACTGCTCCGAGATGCGAAGGAGGGCCTTGACCTGCGTGAGCTTTTCATTGACGCAGTTGAGTTTGACGAGGTCGCGCTCGCGGCGGGCCTCCTCGACGCGCTTGAGGACCTGGGCGAGGATTTCCTGCATGGCAGAGACGGCTTCCGACGCGCGAGAAAGCTTCTCTTTGTCTGAGAGCTGCTCGGCCTCTTTCGACTCGATTCGCAGCCCCTGGCTCGGGGTCGAAGCAGGCGCTTGCGGGGCGACCGCCGCTTCCTGGGCGAGCGCCGGCGCCGCCGCCAGGAGCGCGACAGACGCAAGCACACGGAGAGCTTTGACTGATGCTCGAGACATCGCCATCCCCTCGAAGTTCAAGAGGCTATCGCCTGCCAACCCGGCTGTCAATCGAGCCTCACGACGGCTGGCCGCCCAGCCTCGCGTTGGTTTCCCGAAGGCGCGTGCTGAGAACGCGCGCGATGTTGATGACCAAGAAGGCAAAACCGTCCTTGTGGTTCTTGCGAAACGTAGCGAGATTCTCCGCCGTCAGGTGCAACATGGTGGAGTCGGACTTCGCCCGGACGGTCGCCGAGCGGAATTCCTTGTCGATCAGCGACATCTCCCCGAAGAACTCCGGGGGCCGAAGCGTCGCCAGGGCTCGCAGCTCTCCTTTGCTTCCTTTGTGGACGACCTCGACCTCGCCGTTCATGAGGACGTAGAGCGAATCGCCGAGGTCTCCCTCCTCGAACACCACCTCGCCGGCGGAGTAGCGCCGGGGGCGCGAGAGCTCGGCGAGCAGCTCGAGCTCGGGCTGCGAGAGCATCTCGAAGAGCGGAGACTTCTGAAGGACCTCTAGTTTCTCCATGCGCGCTCCCGTTCGGTCATCCGTCCGTCCGCTCGGCGGCCTTGCCCTTGCGCCCCTCTAGAAAGAAGGATTCGAACCGTTGATCGCCCTCGTCGACCCGGCGTCCCTCCCTGCCGGGCTCGAGGAACTCCACACCCCGCTGCTTGCCGACTCGGTAGATCGAAAGCGACTTGATCTCGATGTTGAATTCGTCGGAATCGTTAATCAGCGGGACGCAGTAGGCCCCCTCCTGGTCCTCCCGCTGCCGCCAGTAGAGGAACTCCTCCCCCACCGCGCAGCCGAATCGGTCTTTCGCGTCGGAGAGAAGGATCGCCCGCCGCTCCTTGTGCTGCCCCTCGAGCTGGCTCTGCTCGTCGGCCTCCCGGCGAAGCGCCTTGCTGCGGGCCTTGCGCTCCTCTGCCTCCCGAAAGAGTCGCTCGGCGCGCCGGCGAATCTTGCGTCCCTGCAGCCGCTTCTCGGCGACGAGCAGGCTCAGCTCCGCGCTCGTGGCCCACATCCGCTCGACCTCGTCCCAGAGGCGGAGCTTGCGCTGAGTCTCACGCTCGTAGGCGTCGTGGGTTTCACGGTGCTCCCGCTCCGCGCGCTTCAGCTCGGATTCGGCCGAGGCGAGGTTGCCGTCGCCCTTCGCGCGCAGTGTGCCGAGCCGCTCCCGGATCTCGTCGAGCGCCTTCTCGGCGGCGCCGAGTCGGTACCAGATCTCAGAGACCTTGAAGCGCTGCTCCTCGTAGTTCGCGACGATCTCGAAGGAGCGGTTCTCTACCTCGCTCGCCTCCGCCACCAGTTTTGCGGCCTGGTCCTCGCATTCACCGGCCCGGTAGAGCGTGTCGATGGCGTTCTTCTGAGCGAGTTCGGCGCGAAAGTCCATGAGCGTCGACTGGGTGAGCAACTCGTCGAAACGCGCGGATGCCTCGTCCTCCGCGGCCCGCGCCTGGACGAGCCCGTCCCACCACGAGAGGAATTCCCTCGAGGCGACTAGCTCCCGGGCTTCTCCGAGACTTTTGGCTCGCATCGGCATTCGAGTCTACTGCGAGGAGACGAAGTTCCAAGAGAACTGAACGGCGGTGTCGCTGTCCGGTGTGAACGGAAAGTGCCAGAAGCGGATCTGCGACTTGATGCAGGAGACGACCTCGTCGCTGTGGAGGGTGTCCTCGTCGAGTTCGACGTCGCCGACCCGGCCCGTCGTCGCGATGGTGATCCGGACTGCGAGCTTCCCTTTCAACGTCGGGTTGAGCTTGAGCTGCTTCTCGTAGCAGTTCTGGATCGATCGCAACCGTGCCTTGACGAAGCGGCTGACGGCGTCCCGGTCGATGGTCGAGGACTCGACCTCGGTCTCCCCGGAGGAGACCGAGGCCGAGATGTGCGTCTCGGACTTTCGGCCGAGGCCGACCTTTCCGCCGCCGGCCGTCCCGAGCGAGCCGATGTCCGCCGCCTTGCCGCTTCCTCCTCCCTTATGACCGCCGGCACCGACCGAATCCGCCCCCGCGATCCCAATGCCCCCCGCACCCGCCAGTGCGCCAGCGATGTCGCTGTCCTTTCCACCGGCGCCGAGCACGTCCTCGATGGCGCCGCCGCCAGAGCCGCCCTCCGAGCCGAGGATCTTGAGGAGGCCTTTGCTCGCGACGGCCGCGGCGATCCTCGCATGTCGGGCAGCAGCCTCGGCCGCCATCTCGGCATCGGACCGCTTGGGCGCCGCCTTCTTGGCGACCTCCTTCGACTTGTCCGCCTTCTTCGGGGCATCGCCCGCCGCGGCCTTGGTCTCCTTCGGTTTCGGCGGGGTGAGCGGTTTGTCTGGGATGATGAGCTTCGCGAAACGGTCCGGGATCTCGTCCAGCGTAACCTCGTCGCTCACCTCGCGCCCCGACACCGCCGCGATGAGGCCGAAATGGAAGCCGAACGAGATGACGAGGATCCCGAGGAAGACCCGATCGATGGTTCTCCACCAGCCGCCGCGGGCCACGTCCGGGAGCTGCGGGCGAGCCGGCTCTGGGGGCGGCGCGACGAACTGGAAGAGGAGCGTGTGGTCGCCGAGTACGACCTTGCCCCGAGACGCGTCGGTGAGGGGTAGGTCATAGGCTGAGTCCGCGTGCCGCTTCGCCACTCCCTGCGAGACCAGCGTCTTGAAGTCCATCTGCGGACCATCGCCGACGGAAAGTTTCCCCTCCATCTGATCCGTGAATCGGAGGTGGTAGCCCTGCCCGCGGAGTTCGAAGAGGGGGAACGTCTTTGGGGCGGCGCCGTCCGCGAGCGCGAAGGTGTTTCGCGATTCGGAGCCGATGGTGACCGTCTCGCGTCGCTTGATGAGGCGCTCTTCGACGATCTTGCCGCTCTGGATGACGCCGATGCGGAGAATCTTTCCGCTCTTGGAATCCGCGCGCTCGCTCATTTCGCTTCCTTCATCGCCTCGAGCCCGCGGGCTCAGAACGGCTCGTGGTTGACGGACTGTACGATCTTCGGGAGGAAGGTCTCGCTCCGCTCCAACTCGCCGAAGTTCAGATTGGAGCGCTGCAGGATGTAGAAGGCCTGGGGCTTCTGGATGCGTCCCTCGACGGTGATGACGTCGAGCTTGAGCACCTTGCGAGGCTTCGTCGTCTCGGCGGCGCGAGCGGCGCCGCCCCAGAGTCCCAGCGAGGCGACGGCGGACAGGAGAATCGAACGCATCATTTGGAGTCTCCTCCGAGCTTATCCCCCTCGGGGGCCTGAGGGGCAGGGGGAGGGGCCTTGTGGGGCGAGGGCGAGGGATACGACGCCGGCGTCGGCCCTGGATCGGCCTCTTGAAGCCGGCTGCCCCCGCCGGTCGCCTGCATCGCCTTTCGCCTCTCCTCGGCCCCCTTCTTTGCCGCCTCCTCGGCGGCCTTCTGCTGGGCGGCGGCCTTCTTGGCTTGCTCGGCAGCCTTGCGGAGCTTGTCGCGTCGCTCGACCTCCTCGCGCCGTTTCTCCTTGCCGATGTCCTTCTGCGCGTCGGAGAGGTACTGGGCGACCTTGGAGTCCTCGCCACCGGCGCTCTGGAACTTCTGGAGGTAGGCGATCGATTGGTCGATCCGATCGAGCGGCGACACGCCGGTGATCGTGCCGTCGAGGTAGAGCACGCCGAGATTGAACCAGCCGTCGATCTGCTTCGGGTCGAGCGCGAGGGCCTTCTCGTACTCGGCCTTCGCGAGATCGTACTGCTTGTTGCCCCGGTAGGCGTTGCCGAGGTTGAGATGAGCGTCGGAGAAATCGGGCGCGTCATGGACGGCGAGCTGCAAGTGCTGGATGGCGCTCGGATAATCCTGAGCCCGCACGAGCAGCGCGCCAAGGTTGTTCTGGATCTCGGGGAGGTCCTCGCGCAGTTCGGCCGCCTTGCGGAGGTCCTCGAGCGCCAGCGCCTGGTTCTTGTCCTCGAGGTCCAAGAAGGCGAGGGTGCTATAGACGAGAGCGTTCGAGCCGTCGATCTGGCGCGCGTTCTCCGTCACCATTCGGGCGAGTTCGAAGCGCTTCTGATGGAAATAGATCGAGGCGAGTTCGAGCATGCCGGGGACGTTCCGCTCGTCCGCCTTGAGCACCTGCTTGGCCTCGCCGGCAGCGTCGTCGTAGCGCCCCTCGGCTTCGAGTGCTTGGGCGAGAAGGCCGTGGAGCTGGATTGCTGCCGGGGTTTTGGCGATCAGCCCACGCAGTTCGCTCTCCGCGGAGGCCGCCTGGTCGCGCCGAAGATAGAGATGCGTCAGGTTCTCGGCCGCCTGAAAGAGGTCCGAGCGGATCGATAGGGCCTGCCGGTAGGCGGCCGCCGCGCGATCCGACTGGCCGGTCCGCTCGTAACAGATTCCCAGGTCGTAGGCCGCCCAGGCCTGGGTCGGCGCCCGGCTGAGCACGGACTGGAGCAGCGAGATGGCCGTCGGGTAATCGCCCGACCGGGCATGCCGCAGGGCGTCCTCGAAGGCGCCTTGAACCTGTGGGCTCGGGGGAGCCGGAGCGGGAGCGCGACGTGCTGCGGGCGCGTGCTCCGGACCGACGAGAGTGCCGGCTTGTGCGGGCCCGGCCGCCGGAGAGCCAGCCTGCTCGGCCTCGGAGGGGGTCTCATCGGGCTTTGGCTGCGCCGATGCGCAGCCGACGAGCGCCAGTGATGCGAGGGAGATCAGGAGGTGGCGGCGGCTCACTTGCCCTCCTCGCCGCCCAGCCTATCGCCGGCCGGAGGGGCCGGCGGTGGGAAGCCGTTGAGGCTCAGTGCCAGCGGCGCAGGCGAGAGCACGTCGAACGCCAGCTCCTGGCGCGCCTCCTTGAGGAGGGGGTACTCCTTCGGCCGGTAGTGGTTGAGGCTCTCGAGAGTCTTCTTCGTCCAGCGGTTCACGATGTGAAGCCGGCGCGCCTCGTCGAGGGTCTTGACGTAGTCGTCGACCGCCTGCGTCTCGAGCGCCGTCGCCTTCTGCGCGAGCTGATCCTGGTAGAGCGCGATTGCCTCGTCGCCGTACCGCTTGATCTCCGGCGGTACGGGCGCGTCGTAGATCGAGTTCGCGAAGTGCTCGAGGACGTTCGCCTTCCGGTAGAAGGCGGCGAGGATCCACTCGGGACGCTTGAAGCGGACGAGCCCCAGGTAGGCCTCGCGCAACCGCTTCGCGTCGGCTGCCTTCTCCTTGAAGGAGTTGGCGAGGACCTTTCTCGAGCCGTGGATCTTCAGCCGGTCGTAGGCGGCAAATTGCTCCTCGAGGAGGTCGAACGCCGCTTCAGCCGCGGCGTCGGCGGCCATGACCTTGTCGGGGCCGAGATGCAGCCGGTCGTAAGTCGCGACCGTCTCCTTCAGCATCGCGAGCCGCCCCCGGTCGTTGTGCAACTGGCCATAGTCCTGCGCCATCTTGAGCCTGGCCTGGACGACGAGCTCGGCTTGCGTGCGGTCGTGGTCGAACTTCTTGTCGAATTCCTGGAACGCCTTGATGGCGCCACCCCAGTCCTTCATCTTTTCGAAGACCAAGGCCGCTCGAAAGAGGTTCTGCGGCGCGTCGGGCTCGTTCGGGAACAGCTCGGCGTAGCGCCGGTAGGCGCGGGCGGCCTCGGGGTATCGCTGGAGCCCCTCGAGGAGCCGAGCGGCGTCATAGAGGGCGCTCGGGCGGTTCTTCGAGTTCGGGTATCGATCGACGAGCAGCAGGTATCGGTTCACTGCCTTGTCGAAGTCGTACGACTGTTCGGCGTCGGAGGCGACGCGGAACAGCGCCTGATCGGCGAGCGAGCTCTTCGGGTACTCCTGGACGATTCTCTCGTAAATCTTGAGCGCCGAGTCGAACCGGCGGGTCTTCTCGTAGCAGACGGCGGCGTTGTTGAGCGCTTTGTCCGCGAACTCGTGCTGCGGGTTCTTCTGAACGAGTTCCAGGAAGAGCTTCGCGGCCTTCTCGTAGTGGCCGGCGTCCATCGACTGCTGCGCGAGCTTGAAGATGCCGGCGAGCTGGAACTTCACGAGGGTCTTCTCGAGCTCCGAGCCCTTCTGGACCACGCCTCCCGACGCCTGGAGGAGCGCGGTCGTGGCGGAGGTGACGTGCTCCCAGTCATTCGTCGCGAGGTAGCTCTCGATGGTGAGGTTTGCCGCGTACTGCGCGACGTCGCTGCGCGGCCAGCGCGCGATGAGATCGTGAAAGCGGCAACGCGCCTCGTCGAACTCGTTGAAGACGTAGAAGTCCTCGGCGGCCTTGTAGGCGACCGCCGGGGCCAGGTCGTCCGCGGGGAAGAGGTTCATGAACGCGTCCGATGCGCGCACGAGCGACTGGTAGATCGGCGGTAGCGGCTCGGGCTTCGGGACCACTCCGTTGCGGTCGGTGCTCTTGAGCACGGGGCGCGGCTGGAGTTGACCCGTCTGCTGCTCGCGCTCGATCTCGTTCTCGTAGGAGAGCACGGCGTCGTGGGCGGCCTCGCGCCGGTACTTGTTGTCGATCGTCATGTCGCGCACCGCCTCGTACTCCTTGGCGGCGAGCGGGAGCTGCAGCGAGTTGTAGAGGGCGTCGGCGTAGTAATAGGTGAGGTCGTAGACGTCCTTCGTGTGCGGGTACCGCTCGAGGTACTGGCCGAAGGCGTCGGCCGCGGTCTTGTACTCGGTGAACGCGAGATCGACCTTGCCGTCCTTGCGGTACGCGATGGCCTGCTCGATGTGGTAGACGGCCGCATCGCGCAGCGCGCGCTCGGTCATTTCTCGCGCCGAGGCGAGCGCGTCGAGATTGTCGTGGTTCGCCCGGTACCAGGCCGAGCCCTGACCGTAGTCGCGGACCAGGCGGTCTCGCTCGGCGGTCTGCTTGTCGAAGGCGCGATCGCGCGCGTAAGCCAGGATGATCTTGGCCTGGATCTGCGGAGCGTCCGGGGCGAGCGGCGCGCGGGCGATCGCCAACTTGTAGGCCGCCACCGCGTCCTGGTTGTGCGTCTCGTCGTAGAGGACGTCGCCGAGCCGCTTGTAGACGTCCCGCTCGTACGGCCGGCCGCCAATGCGGCGGAACCAGTCGGCGGCCTTCGCGATGCCGCCCCACTTGTCGTCGGCGAAGCAGATGGCGGTGTACTGCAGCGCTTCGTTCTGCATGTCACCGCCACCCCTCCCCTCGTGCTTCGCGGCGTAGTAGTCGAGAAGGCGGACGAACGCGTCGACGGCCTTGTCGTAGTCGTCGAGCCGGTAGTAGGTCCAGCCGAGCTTGTAGATGGCCTTGTCGTAGAGCGGCTGGTCCGGGAACTGGAGGACGTGCAGGTAGGCCTCGGCCGCCCGTCGCAGCGCCACCTGGGGATCGCCCGTGACGGCGTCGAAGTAGTACTCGCCTTGGCGTAGCCAGGCCTCGGGCACGAACCTGCTTCGCGGGAAGCGATGGATCAGCTCGGCGAAGGCTGCGTCGGCGCCGCTCTGGTCGCCCTGCTGCTCGTCGCAGTAGCCGAGCAGGTAAAAGACCGCGTCGATGAAGCGGTAGTTCGGCCACTGGGCCAGCATTCGATGGTAGAGCTGGATCGAAGCCGAGAAGTCGTAGGCGGGCTGCTGGGGCTCTTCCTTGGTCTTGCCTGCCTGGAAGTCCTTCGCCCTCTGCTGAAAGGCATCCATCGCCAGGTTGTAGTCGTCCTGGCCCTTCTCGTACTGGAGTTCGGCGAGTCGGAAGGTCGCGTCAGCGCTGTATTGTGGGTCGCTCGGGTAGCGCGAGAGGAACTCTTCGAAGAGCGCGATCGCATCCTTGCGCTCCTTGCGCTCGACGTTTTCCAGGTCGCGGATCGCGTGCTCGTAGGATTCCGCGAGCTGCCCCCGACGCTCGTCGAACTTCTTCTCGACGAGCAGGTGGATCTCGTTCTGATAATCCTTCGACTCCGACTGGTAAGAATCCTCGGCCGCGAGGTAGTCGCGCACCTCGGGATCCGACCGAAGGTCCTGCGCGCGGAGCTTTTCGGCAGCGATCTGGGGCTTTGCCGCGGCGGCCCTCATGCGGGCGACGTCCTTCGCGGCCTCGGTCTCGGGGCCACAGCTCGTCGGCAGGGGCTCGAGCGCCGCTGCCGGCGAGATCGGATCGGCGGGCGCGCCACCGTTCGCTGGAGGCGGGTCGAGGCGGGGACTTGCCGCCTGGGGCTGCGCCGGGGAGGCGAGCCAGAGTGCCGCGAGGAGCGCACCGGTTCCCAGGGCCGTCACTTGACGTCTCCCAGGACTTCCTTGAAGTCGTCGTCCAGGAGCCGAAGCTCGCGATCCTCGTCGGTGGCGAGCTTCTGAATCTTGTCGGTCTCGTTCTTCTTGCGCGTCCAGGCGACGTCGATGATGCCGACGTCCGCCTTGAGGACCAGGTCGTAAAACGACCGCCTCACCTGGCGGAACGAGGCGAACGCGATGCGGCCCACAAGCCCGCTGGCGCTCGTCGTCGTCGAGGCGACCTCGCTCTCGAAGCCGTCGAGGTTCTTGGCCTCGATCGCAATCTTCTCTCGGATGACCGCTGCCTGCTGGAGGGCCGCCTGTTGGATGGCCGAGAGGGCGCTCTGCGCTCGCTTGCGGAGAGAGGCGATGCGCGAGTGCAACTCGGCGGCACGCTGAGCCGCGTCGCCGCCGTTGCCAGCGGCGCCCCGCGCCCGCGCGAGTAGCTCGGCCTCTCGGTGAACGGCGCTGGCATATGCCTCGCGAACCTGGGCATCGCCTGTCGCGTCGACTCCCGCGACAGTGGTCTGGTCGTCCTTGAGTGTCGTCCGCAGACGCGTGACGTCCCCGTCGAGGTCATCGAGGTCGCCGAGCTCCTGCTGCACCTGCGCCGCGAACCGCGCCTCCTCGGCGGGGTCGACCTTCCGCTGGGAGGCCGTCTGCTCTTGCATCTGCCGGACCGCCACGAGCTGCGCTCGCTCCGATTGGATGACGAGCGAGAGCTGGAAGAGCTGCTTCTCGAGGCCGGCGAACCGCTCGACCATCTCGGCGCGTCGGGCGTCGAGCTGCGTGGCGGTCTTCGGCAACGTGTCGAATCGGGCCTGGATCGCCTGCCGTTCGGCCTGAGCCTGCGCGAGGGCTTGCCGATCCTGAGGCGAGAGGAGGCGGCCGAGCAGGGCCTGCTCCACGGAGACGAGCTGGCGATCGTACGACACCAGCGCCGCGTCCACGGCGCCCGCTCGAGCGTAGCCCGCCTGAAGGGCCGGGAACGCGTCCATCGAGCCGGCCGCGGCGATGCGCGCTTGAAGCCGCTGGAGGATCTGTCGTCCCTCGTCGACTCCCCGCTGGCTCTCGCCCAGGTCGGCCACGACGGATTGGGCTTCGCCCACGTCGGTGCGGGAGCTCGCCCAGCGCTGGGCGGCGGGCGGGAGGAGCGTCGCCACGTCGAAGCTCTTGCCCTTCGCGGCGAGCAGCTTCTCGAAATACGCGGCCGGATCGTCGTGAGACTTGAGCAGGGCGTCGATCTCGTCGCGGACCGGCCCGTACTTGTTGATGACGCCGTTGAACGCCTCCACGGCGTCGCCGTACTTCTTCAGCTTGAGGAGGAGTTGGCCCTTGAGCAGGTTCACGCTCGGGGTGAGCTTCGTGTCCGGTGCGCCGAGGAGGATGAGATCGACCGCCTTGCCGGCGTTCTCGTAGGAGCCCTTCTTCACGTACGTCCAGGCGATCTCGTAGAGGGCATCGTAGAAGTTGGGCGAGCTCTCCGGGATCGCCTGGTAGGCGTCGAGGGCCTCCTGCCACTGGCCGAGCTCGTACTCGATCCGGCCGATGGCGAGCCACCCCAGCTCTCGAATCTCGCCTTCCGCTGGGCTGCCGGTGCCCGGGCCGCGGACGACCTCCTGAAACTGCGCGAGCGCGCGCGGCAGGTCGCCGAGCTCGACGTCGCAGACGCCCAGGTAGTAGACGGCCTGAAGGTGGTGCGGTCCGTCCGGGACACGCGAGAAGGCCTCGGCGGCGCGGCGCGCGCGCTCCGGAGCCGGCAGATCGGTGCGGTCGAAGGCGACCTTGGCGAGCAGGTACTCGACGCCGGGACTCAGCCGACCGTTCTGCCGCGAGAGCCCGACGTAGCGATCCATGTCCCGGAAGTCGTGCGTCTTCGCCGCAATGTCCAGGTAGCGCCCGAGGGCGTCCTCGAAGTGACCCTGCCCCGGGCCGAGATCGATGACCTGGCGCAAGAACTGCTTGGCGCCAAGGTAGTCCTTCTGGCGGTAGAGCGACTCGCCGAGGTAGTAGACGCCATCCTCGTAGTGGCGGCTCGAGCGGAACTGCGGGTTCAAGACGAGGTCGTACAGCAGGACGCTCGCGGCCACGTAGTCCTGGAGCAGGAAGTGGAGTTCGGCCTTGCCGAAGCGCTGTTCCAGGCTCTCGACGTTGCCCGAGTTCAGGCGCTGCACGTATCCCTGCTCGACCAGGGCGAGTTGATCTTCCTCCGCTTGGACGCCTCGCTGGATGGCGTCCACCCGAGCGGCGAGCTCTCGCGGATCCTCGCCGCTCTCCTGGGAGCGGCCGGACGCGGCGAGGCCGAGCCCGAGGACGGCGAGAAGTCCCGCCGCTGCTGGGCCACGCCCGATCACTTGGCGTTCCCGGCTCCTCCGGTGACGGAGCTTGGGACGGCCGCGTCCGAAGGCTTCTCCTTGCTGACCTCGATGTCGTAGCGGACGGCCGGGCGATCTTTGAGCTCGGTCGTGATTCCACCCTTCTCGAAGCCGACGACGCGCACGACGGAAACCCGCCCGGGCTCGGCGTTGAAGGTGTAGCTCGACTGAACTTTGAACTTGTAGCCTTCCAGATAGGTGAACAGGCCATAACCATGGCCGCGGTAGACGAGTCGCACGCTGATCTGATGATTTCCGGGGACGATCTGCCCGTTGAAGATCTCGAACGAGGGCTTGTCCGCGAGGTCCCCTCCGTTGTCGACCTTCGTGTAGATCGGGGCGCCGTCCAACGCGTAGGCGGCGCTCTCGAGCACGAACGACGAGCCCATGTCGTTCTGGTGGAAGACGATGGCCTTGGCGCTGCTCGAGATGTCTCCGCCGAGCACGGTCTCCTGCAGCAGCAGGAGACGCGACTTCGTGCGGAAGATCTTCTCCTTGAGGTCGTTGACCTGCTCCTCGAGGCCCTTGATCTTGAGGTCGAACTGGTCGTCCTGCGCGCCGGCGGGCGCGGCTGGCGGGACGGCGGGGACGGCCGCGGGGGGCGCCGCCTGCGCGAGAGCCCGTCCGATGGGTAGGCCCAGTTGAATGGCGGCGACCGCGAGCGACACTGCAACAGAACGCATGACGACCTCCGGAGGGAGGTGACCTCACGCTCCCCGCATGGAGATCTCGGGGAGTGGCGAGGAATCCAGCTCGACCGATGGGCTGGACGAGGCCCCGTTATATTCCGCGCGGAGTCTCCAAGTCAAACGACAAGCGCCGGAAATTCGACCGGTTTCCAGACGGTCGCTCGGTTGGTCGGAAGGGATTCGGCTTCCGAGGCCAGACCGCGCCGAGCATCCCCCAGCGGATTCGAACGCCTCAGCCGCCCTTGCGCAGCTCGGTCAGAACGAGCTTCGCCACGGCCTTGAGCGTATCGAAGACCCCGACCCCCGTGGGCGCCACGGCCTGGTACTCGGGGATGCCGCTCGGGTTCAGCGCTCGTCGGAGCTCCTCGACCGGAACCACGTTCGGCAGATCGCGCTTGTTGTACTGGAGGACGAATGGAACCTTGGCGAGGTCGTAGCCCTGCTCGGCGAGGTTGATCTTGAGGTTGTCGACCGACTCGAGGTTGGCCTCCATGCGCTCGACCTGCGAGTCGGCGACGAAGACGACCCCGTCGACGCCCTTCAGGATGAGCTTGCGCGAGGCGTCGTAGAAGACCTGCCCTGGGACCGTGTAGAGGTGAAAGCGCGTCTTGAATCCGCGGATCTCGGCCAGCGAGAGCGGCAAGAAATCGAAGAAGAGCGTTCGGTCGGTCTCGGTGGCGAGGGAGATCATCTTCCCTTTCGCCTCGGGGTTGGTCTTCGCGTAGATGTACTGGAGGTTCGTCGTCTTCCCGCAGAGCCCGGGTCCGTAATAGACGATCTTGCAGCTGATCTCGCGCGACGAGTAGTTGATGAAGGACATCTTCGAAGGCTCCGCCGCCGGCCCTTCGCCGGCTATTCGCTGAACAGGTTGTCGATGTCTTCGTCGGTAATTTCGGCGAAGGGAGAGCTCGCCCCTGGCGCTTCGACCTTCTTCAGTAGGCCCTCGAAGATCTTGCCGAGCTCCTCGCTCGCCCTCTTGACCCGAAGCCTGACGAGGCCGAGGCGCGAGCGGTCGGCGAAGATGACCACCAGGATGACTCGCCCGCCGACGATGGTGATGTGAAGGTTGTCGTGCTCGCCCTCGTGAAAGAGGATGGAGAACTCCTTTTCGCCGAGCAGCTTCGCGAGCCCCCCCGTCGCCGCGATGTTCCCAGCGGTCAGCGAGGCGAGCGAGGTCGTGTCCAGGTTCTCGGTCTGCCCGCAGCTGGCGATGAGCTGCCCGTTCTTGTCGACCAAGAAGACGACCTTGGCGTCCGCCTCGCGGGTGAGGCGCTCGCACACGCCGGTGATCTGGGTGAACTCCTCCTCGTACATCACCATCTGGGCGTTCATCGCGCGGGCTCTCTCGATAGAGGTTCGCCTGGGAGAAGCGGGAGGCGTCCGAACGACCCTGATAGCAGAGCGGTCACCTGGAACGCAAGGTGCCCTGAGGTTTTGCCCAGGGCGCCGGACAAAGTCGGACTGGAGCGCGAGGCAGCCGGCGGCTCGCCGGCCCGAGAGACATCAGGGGGACAGCTGCGGGCCGCGCGGAGCAAGCGGACCAACTCGATACGTCACGTGCGGG
>JAJXUD010000034.1 GCA_021783235.1 Myxococcales bacterium
GCAGGACAAAGGAGACGATCCCCCTCGGGCGGCTTGCATCAAGCTTTCTGAGGGGGATTTCTCTTTCCCATCACCGACCGTGCTCAGGATCGCCGCGATCTCCATCACGCAGCGAGCGCACTCTCACTCCTCGTCCTCGCCGAAGAGGTCCTTGCGGCGCTCGACCCGGTAGAACTCGTCATACCAGGAGGTCGTACCGAGGAGCTTGTCGAGGCATGCCCGCCACGGCGAGGGGATGTCGCCAGATTTGGTGAGTAGGCGCGTCACGGCCATCCAGAGCGGGAACAGCAGCCACATGTCGATGGCTTTCGTGTTCGCGACGGCCTGGATGGTCTCCCACTCGACCTGCATGCCGTAGGGGTCGAGGAACAGCACGGCTCTATGCCTCTTCCAGCTCCGCGTGCAGAGCGCGCGGATCTTCGCGCTGTCCGCGCGAGCGGATCTCGGGGCCTCGCTGTCTGCGGGCGCTGCCGCCGCTCAGCGGACGAAGAGGCGGTAGTTCCAGGACGGCGAGTAGGGCGGCTGCGCGGAGGCTTGGCAGGTCCCGCACGAGCTGCCGCACCAGGAGTCGGTGCCGAGCAAGATGTAGGTCCCCGGCCCGGTGGGCGTCGAGCACCAGCGGTCCGCGCCGGTGTCCAGCTGCAGCTCGACGTCCGAGTGCCGGTACTGGTCTGGCATGCTCCCCTGGTTCATTCCCGTGCCGAGGCCGGGCTCGTTGTCGTCCGCGGTGAAGGGCGGATTCGTGACGCCGAGGCGGGTGCAGTCGCCGTTCGGATTGAAGATTCGGTTGGCGATGAGGTTCGTGCCCTGCTGGAGCAGCGGCTCCCAGGCGTAGACGTTGGCGATACTCTGGCTCTTCGGCGAACTCGTCACGACGAAGTTGTTCGAGCCGGTGAAGAAGTCGTTCAGGCGGTGGGCCGGCATCACCCAGTCGCGCCAGCCGATGAGGCTGCCGTCGACGGGGTCCGTGATCTCGATGAGGACGTTCGTGCCGACGACCAGGCTGGCGGCGGGCGACTTGTAGTCGCCGACGAAGCGATTCTCGAACGTGCCGTACTCGTTCGGGCCCAGCCAGAAGGCGAGGTTCGTCCAGTCGACGATGTCACCGTCGGTGGGGACCACGCCCATCACGAAGGTCCAGCCGCCGCTGTCGGTGGTCATGTCGCAGTGGGCCTGGAAGGGCGCGCTGGCGCCCGTGGGGTCGATCCAGAAGACGCCGTCCTGCCCCGCGCAGGCTGGCGACGCGGCCAGGATCGCCGAGCAGGAGGCGCCGGCGGGGGCGCTCGCGGTGCCCGGGCTGCACGGCGGCGCGAAGGTGCCGGTGAGGAGCAGCTCGGCGCTGCCGCCCGTGGACGTCGCGAAGGCGATTCCCGAGCGCGGCCCCGGATCGCCCGAGGCGGGCAGGGTGAAGGTGACCGTGCAGCTCGCCCCGCCGGCGAGGCTGCTGCCGCAGGTCGTCGACCCGACGGCGAAGCCGGCCGGCGCGGTGACGGTGGGGTTGTTCGCGGGCTGGTCGCCCACGTTCGCGAGGGTCGCGGTCTGCGAGCCGTCGGTCGTGGTCACGCTCCCGAACGACAGCGAGGCCTCCTGCCACTCGAGCAGCGACGCGACTGGCCCGGTCGCGCCGGTCGGTCCCTGGCCGCCAGTGGCGCCCGTCGCGCCGGTCGATCCCTGGCTGCCGGCGGCCCCCGTCGCGCCGGTCGGTCCCTGGCTGCCCGCGGCTCCCGTGGCCCCGGTCGGTCCCCGGCTGCCGGCGGATCCGGTGGCGCCCGTCGCGCCGTCGGGACCGGTGGCCCCGGTCGCGCCTTGCGGGCCGGTGGCGCCGGCGCAGGCGACGCAGAGGCAGAGTGACAGGCTGAGAAGGCTGGTTCGGCGTCCGAGCATGGCGGCCTCTTTCGGAGAAAAAAACGTCGGCTCTCTTACCTTCGTGGTCCGGCCCTTGGCAAGCGACCGCCCGCTCGGCGCAGAGCCTCGGCGCACGTCGACCCGAGCCGGCGCGAAGGCCGGTCCCAGCTGGTCGCCGCGCTCGCCCCCCCCGCCCCGCGAGGGCCTTACGGCAGGTACATCCGCATCAGCGCGTGGCCGCCGGTGGCGCCCGAGGGGGTCGGCTGGACGATGCCGCCCACGGTGGCGCCCGTGGCCCAGGTGCCGTCGACGAAGTCGGTGCGGCTCGGGAAGCCGAGGCCGACGAGGACGGTGGCGGGCAGGTCCGCCATCTCGCCGGGCTCGCTCGTCACGATGTTCTGGCGGACGTTCGGGCCGAGGGCGATGAGCGGCACGTGGCGGGAGCTGGTGGGGCCGTAGAAGTCGGCGCCGGGATCGTCGATCTCGGTGGCGCCGCGGCTCGTGACGAGCACGAGGTTGCCGGCGGCGGCGGCGACGACCTGCCGGAGCGTCTGGCCGAGGGCGGCGAGCTCGCCCACCGCCGCGGGGCTGTCCCGGTTGGCGGTCCGCTTCCCGCCGAAGGAGACCACGGCGAGCGAGCGGCCGTGGCCCGAGAGGAAGGCGCCGAGCGCCGAGGCGATGCCGCTCTGATCCGGCTGGGCGTTCACGTCGATGGACGACGGGTCGACGTGGAGGAGCTGGTAGTCGGGCTGGCCGATGAAGGCCGTCGAGAAGCCCTGGGCCTTGGCGGCGTCGAAGATCGACGGCACGCCGAACGAGCCGGCGTTGCGCCACGCCTGGTAGCCGGCCTGATCGGAGACGAAGCCCGGGGGCGGCGGCATGGCGAGGAAGCCGAAGCCGGGGGCGGCCTCCTGGGTCGGGTCGTCCTCGGCGAAGGGGACCCAGTCGAGCGAGACGGGGTAGCCGCCCGTCAGCAGCTCGTACTCGTTCACCGGCACGTCGCGGTAACGGTTCCAGAAGTGGTCGTAGACGGTCCCCTGCGCCATCAGGTCGAGGAACGGCTGCGCCGCCTCGCGCATCCCGCCGGTCCGGTCGTTGAAGATCTCGTCGTAGTAGAGCCCGTCGATGTCGACGATCACCGCGGAGTTCGCGGGCGCGACGTTCGGGCTGCCGTCCCAGCCGGAGCTCGCGAGGACGGTCGGCTGGCTCGTCGTCATGTCGCTGGGCTGCGGGATGGTCTCGCCCGGCTGCCCGGCGAAGGCCGCCATCACCGGCGCCCCCTCCTGGGTGGTCAGGTAGCCCGCGCCGAGCGCCCACATGGCGGTGGCGGCGACGTCGGCCTGCTGGACGGCGTGGGGCAGCATGACGCCCTTCTTGAAGGCGGGGCCCGAGAAGATGACCGGGACGTAGAGCTCCTCCTCGGAGAGGCCGCCGTGCCGGCCGTAGGGGTTGCCGGCGTGCTCCTTGAAGGGGCCGGGCTGCGTGTTCTTCCCGTCCACCTGGTTCAAGGTCCAGTTCGGGGCGGCGAAGACGAGGATGTCGGCCTGGTGGGGGCCGTCGATCCGGTAGTCGTGGAAGCGGCGGGTGCCCATGGCGCCGTCGAAGGTGACGGTGCGGGTGGGGTCGACGCCTTGCAGCTGGCCCGACTGGACGACCTCGAGGAGCGCGTGGGTGACCTGCTGTTGCTGGGAGGCGCCCGCCGCGGTGCCGGCGCCCGGCGTGTGGGCGAAGATCGGCGTGTCGCCGTCGTCCTGGAGGATCACGTAGGAGTTGCCGTCGATGCCGAGCGAGGGGCCCAGCTTGGCGACGAGCGCGCCCATCTGGCCGTCGGCGGGCGTGGCGTCGCCTCCGTTCGCCGGGTGGCTGCCCAGCACGGCCTGGTCGTAGCTGTTGGTCTTGCCGTGATCGAGCGTGAAGACGAAGTTGGTCCGGTCGAGGAGCCCCTTCGAGTCGAGCGCCTGGATGACGTCGCCGATGGCGTCGTCGTAGTCCTCGATGACCTTGACCACCTCGGCGCCGATCTCGCCCGTGGGGTTGTTGTCCACGGCGGGGAAGTCCCAGAAGTACATGTAGCGCGGGATCTGGTCGACCGAGTGGGCCTGGATGAAGAGCGCCGCGTCGCGGATGGTGAAGTGCGTGGTGGTCTCGCCGGGATTGCCCGGGCCGTCGAGCTGGTAGCTGCCTCCGTTGACGAGGGCGTCGGGGTACTGGAGCAGCCCGATGAGCATCGCCGAGCCGACGTCCCAGTTGACCTGGATGCCGTAGAGCGTCGCGCCGCCAATGGTGAAGTGGACGTCGTCGGCGCCGAGCTCGAAGGGCGGAAGCTGGCCGAAGTACGAGGGGTGGATGCCGAGCCGATGCGCGGCCTGGTAGACGCAGTCGCCGCGGGTCCGCAGCGGGTTGTCCGGGTAGAGCGCGTAGTCGCCGAGGCCGAGGCTGCCGAAGCTGACGGCGCTCGTGAGCTTCGGCCGGTCGACGCGGGCGTTGCCGGGGACGCCGCTGCCCTCGGGGAACTGGGCGGTCAGGGTCGCGTAGTTGCCCTGGTTCGAGTGGGTGGGCACCTGCACGCGCGAGTAGCCGAAGACGCCGTGGGCGATGAGCGACTTGATGTTGGGGGCATTCGCCTCCCAGAGCCCTTGCAGGCCGTGGTCGTCGATCTCGATCTGGATGACGTTCTGCGGCGGCGGCGGCGGGGCCGAGCCGATGCAGGCGGTGGAGAGCAGGAAGAGCGAGAGGGCGAGGTGACGGCGCATCGGGGCCTCCAGGGAGGAGCGCATCATAACCGAACGGCCCCCGAGCCCAAGGGGGGAGTGCGGCCCGAGCCCCTCGAGCGCGAGGCTACTCCCTCGGATCGGGCGCGAGCTCGGCGAGGAAGACGTCGCGCTCGCCCGGCGCGGCGGCGTTCCGCTCGCTGACCCAGGCGATCGACCTGCCGTCCGGCGAGAGGGCGGGGGCGAGGTCGGCGCCGGGGGTGAAGGTGAGCCGCTCGATGCCCGCGCCGTCGCGGTCGGCCTCGAACAGATCCCAGTCGCGGCCGGCGGCGTCGTCCATGGTGGAGGCGAAGAGGAGCCGCTGATCGCCCGGGAGCCAGGCCGGCTGCGCGGCCCGCGTCTCCTCCGGGGAGACGGCGGCGGGGGTGGCGCCGGAGATCGGGGCGACGAAGAGGCGGGAGCTCTCCTCGCCCCCCTCGATCCAGGCGAGCCAGGCCCCGTCCGGCGAGGGGGTGAGTTCGCGGGCGCCCGGGGGCGCGGGAACCCGCAGGGGGCTGGGCGCGCGGCAGACGCCCGCGCCGACCGGGCGCGTCTCGGCCGGCCGGCAGGGGGAGGCGTCGGGACAGTCGAGCTGGACGGCCGTGCCGCAGAGGCCGGTGGGGCCGAACCAGATCCGCGCCCAGCGCTCGCCGGGGGGGAGATCGGCGGGGACGGGAACGGCCTTGCCCGCCGGGAGGTCGACGGTCTCGACCGCGGCGCCGGGGAGCGACAGGTCGAAGAAGGCGAGCCGCTTGCCGTCGGCCGAGAAGACGGGGCCGTCGGCCCGCCCGCTCGTCGAGAGCTGGCGGACGTGGGAGAGCCGGATCTCGCGCGGATCGCGCAGCGGATCGCTCGGATCGTCGACGGTCGAGGGGGGCAGCGGGGGGGAGGGCACGGGCGCCGGCCGCTGCGGACAGGCGGCCAGGGCGAGGAGCAGGGCCGAGGCGTAAAGGCGCATTCGGCCGCACCCTAGCAAAGCGGCCGGCGCCGGCGAAGGGGCGGTCCCCGCCGAGCCGTCATCCCGGGGGCGATGCCGCCGGCGAGAAGGTCGGTCGCCGCGGGCCCCGTTCGGCTCTTTGGTCAGGCCGCGTGGAAACCTTCCCCGCGGCCTGTTATCCTCGCGGCTGGCCGTGAGACTCCTGCGCACACTCGCCCCCGGCTGCCTGGCCGTCCTCGCGCTCGGCTGCACGAGGCCGGCCCCCGCCGCTCGCGGTGGGGCCCTCGAGGCGCGGGCCCCATCGGGCGCGTCGAACGCCCCGCGGGTCTCGCTCGCCGGATCGCCTCCCAAGCCGGCGCCGAAGGCCGCGCCGTCGGGTCGGGTCGAGCCGGGCACGCCAGCCTGCCAGGCCAAGGGCGATCTGCTCGAGGCCTCGGAGCGGGCCTTCGACGAGAAGAAGTACGACCTCGCGCTCGGCTGCGCGGAGGAGGCGCTGCTCGACGACCCCGAGAACGCGGCCGCCGAGCACGAGCGGGCGGCGGCGCTGGTGGCCCTCTCGCGCTTCGACGACGCGCGGGTCGCCTACGCCCACGCGCTCGCCCTCGACCCCGACGACCCCGAGATCCTGGTCGGCGCCGCCGACCTCTTCCTCTCTCACGGCGGCGGCCACGAGGCGGACGAGATCGCCCTCGCGTACGCGCGCCGGGGCGAGAAGCGGGCCCGTCGCCGCCGGCCCGACCTGGTCGAGCAGCTCGAGCTGCTCCAGGGGATGGCGCTGAACGACCTCGGCCGCTCCGCCGAGGCGCTCGAGAAGCTCGATTCGGCGCTCGAGCGCGAGCCGAAGGATCTGGACGCCCGCTACGAGCGCGGCTCGGCGCTCTTCGAGCTCTGCCGCTTCGCGGAGGCGAAGGTCGAGCTCTCGAAGGTGGTCCACGAGCTCCCCGACGACGCCTTCGCCCAGCACGAGCTCGGCCTCGTCCTCGAGCGGCTCGGCGAGGCGCGCGAGGCCCACGGGCACCTCGCGCGGGCGACCCAGCTCGACCCCAAGGGTTTTCCGCCGCCGGTGGCGGTGGACCGGGCGGAGTTCGAGCGGATGGTGCGGGCGGAGATCGCCGCGCTGCCCTCGGAGCTGCGGCGCGATCTCGGGGCGGTGCCGGTGACCGTCCAGGAGACGCCGGAGCTCTCGGACCTCACCGTCGACGACCCGCCGCTCTCGCCGACCATCCTCGGCCTCTTCCGGGGCGACCCGATCCCCTCGGCCTGCTCCGCGGCGACGGGGGCCGCCGACGGCGGCGAGGAGCAGCGGGCCATCGTGATCTACCGCACGAACCTCCTCCGGGTGGTGCAGAGCAAGGACGAGCTCGAGAAGCAGGTCCGCATCACGCTGCTCCACGAGCTCGGCCACCTGCGGGGAGCCGACGACGACGAGCTGCGGCTCGAGGGGCTCGAGTAGGATCGATTGTCGCTTTCTCCGACTGCTCCGAAAGCGGACGTCGTGGTATAGGAGAGTCGTGCGGCGCCTCGCGCACCTCTTCTTCGTCTCACTCGTCTCCCTCGCCCAGGGCTGCGGCCGGGACACGGGGCGCTGGAACGGCGTCGTGCGGGCGGGCGCCGCGCGGACGACGCCCCAGGGCGACGTCCTCTCCGACAGCGCGCTCAAGCGCTACCTGCCCGCCACGGTGCTCGGCCGGCCGGGCGAGGCGCCGCAGGGGAGCGTCACCCGCATCGGGTCGCGCTCGCTCGCCGAGGCCACCCGCAGCTACCGGGCGCCGGGGGCCGACCTCGAGGCCGAGATCAAGCTCGCCGACGCCCGCTACGAGCCGCGCGCCACCGAGGCGATCCGATCGCTCGCCGGGGCCGACGAGCCGGACGACGACGATGCCGCCGAGCGGCTCGTGCTCCCGGGCGCCATCGGCTACGCGCGCTTCGATCAGGGCGAGCGGACGGCCCAGGCGCAGGTGGTCATCGGCGGCCGGTTCATCGCGAGCGCGACGGTTCAGCCGGCCAAGGGGGCCGAGGAGGCGGTCGCGGCCCTCCGCTCCATCGACACGCTCGCCATCTCGCGGCTCGCGGCCCAGTCGGACTGATGGCGGTCCAGCGGCGAGAGGCAGAGGTCTCGGAGGAGCGGGGCTCCGCCGGCCGGCGGCTCGAGGCGTCGGGCCGCGGCGCCCGGTCGGCGCGCGAGTTCCAGCTCGCGCTCGAGGCGCTGACGCGCGAGTACTCCGAGGGCGAGAGCACGCACGGCTGCCACGGCTGCAAGGGCTGCGAGCGCTGCGCCTCGTGCATGTTCTGCGAGGGCTGCGAGTCCTGCTACCGCTGCACCCACTGCCGCGGCTGCCGCGAGTGCAGCCACTGCTCGCATTGCCGGGACTGCGTCTCGTGCCACGGGTCGGCCTACTGCGAGCAGTCCGAGCTCTGCTCGGGGTCGAGCTACCTCGTCCTCTGCCAGAGCTGCTCCGACTGCACCTACTGCTTCGGCTGCGTCGGTCTCGTCCGCAAGGACTTCCACATCCTGAACCAGCCCTACAGCCGGCAGGAGTACTTCGAGATCGTCGCGCGGCTTCGCCGCGAGCTGGGCCTCTGACGGCTCTCCGGGGCGGCGGCTGGGGCGCGACGCCGCCCCGCCGCGCCGAGCCGACCAAAAACGGCTGGCCGCCGGGCGCGCGCTGCGGCAACCTGGGGTTTCGATTGGCCGGCTGACGCCGGGAGGAGAGGTCGATGCTCGTCGCGGAGAGCCACCGGGGACGCACGCTGCTCTTGCGGCTCGACCGCAAAGACCTCCTCCACGACCGGATCCTCGCCGTCTGCCGCGAGCGCGGCGTCCGCTGCGCCCGGGTGACCGGCCTCGGCGCCTTCGAGGAGGCCGAGCTCGTCGAGTACGACCAGGCGAAGAAGGTCTACAAGCCGGCGCAGAGCTTTCGCGCGGCGATGGAGCTCTTGTCGCTGCAGGGGAACGTGAGCGAGAAGGACGGGCAGCCGTTCATCCACCTGCACGCCGCGGTCTCGCGCGAGCGCGAGGATCAGGCGCGGCGCGTCGAGGTGCTGGGCGGGCACCTGAACCGGGCGGTCGTCTTCGCGGCGGAGATCACGCTCGACTGCTACGACGATCTGCGGCTCCACCGGCTGCCCGACGAGCCCACCGGCCTCTCGCTCTGGGGGAGGTGCGAGGAGGGGTAGGGGCGACGGGGGCCCCGGGGGCTCTTTCTGAAAGCGCAAGCTGGTCTCTCTTCGCGGCGGCGTGGTACCCGTCTCGGGAGATGGCGCGCCTCGACCTCGGCAAGCTGAATCCACCGCAGCGCGAGGCGGTGCTGCACGGCGAGGGGCCGGTCCTGGTCCTCGCCGGGGCGGGCAGCGGCAAGACGCGCGTGATCTCGTACCGGATCGCCCGGCTGCTCGGGGCCGGCGTCCCCCCGGACGCGATCCTCGCGATGACCTTCACGAACAAGGCCGCCGGCGAGATGCGCGAGCGGGTGGCGGGGCTCGTCGGACCGCGCTCGAAGGGGCTGCCGCGCATCGGGACCTTCCACGCCTTCGGCCTCACGCTCGTGCGAGAGCAGTCGCGCCGGCTCGGCTTCCCGGGCCGGGTCGCCATCGCCGATGGCTCGGACCAGTCGCAGATCGTGCGGCGGGCGCTGCGCGACGTCCGGATCGACGACCGCAAGTTCGACCTCTGGCGCGTCCTCTCGGTGATCTCGCGCGCGAAGGGCGAGGGGCGCGCGCCGCAGCCGAAGCCGGAGGGGCTCGGGGACGACTACGACCTCATCGCGAGCCTCGTCTTCGAGCGCTACGAGCGGGCGCTGCGCGCCATGGGAATGGTGGACTTCGACGACCTCATCGGGCTGCCGGTGAAGCTGCTCGGGGAGGATCCGGGGCTGCTCGCCGCGACGAAGCGCCGCTTCCGCCACGTCCTCGTCGACGAGTTCCAGGACACGAGCGCCGCGCAGCTTCGGCTGCTGCGGCTCGTCTCCCCCGATTCGGGGAACGTCTGCGCGGTGGGCGACGACGACCAGTCGATCTACGGCTGGCGAGGGGCCGAGATCTCGAACATCCTCGAGTTCGAGCGCCACTTCCCCGGCGCGGTGGCGATCCGGCTCACGCAGAACTACCGCTCGACGGGCGCGATCCTCGCCTGCGCCAACGCCGTCATCCGCGAGAACCAGGCGCGCCGGCCGAAGGAGCTCTGGACCGACCGCGGCGCGGGCGAGCCCGTGCAGCTCGTGACCTTGCCGGGCGAGGAGGAGGAGGCGCGCTTCGTCGCCGAGCGGATCGACGAGCTGCGCGGCCAGGGGCGGGCCCTCGACGACCTCGCGATCCTCTTCCGCACGAACGCGCAGAGCCGCCCCCTCGAGGAGGCGCTGCGCGAGCGGGCCATCCCCTACGACGTCGTCGGCGGCCCCGCCTTCTTCGACCGCAAGGACGTGCGCGACCTCGTCGCCTTCCTGAAGCTCGTCGCGAACCCGGAGGACGAGGTCTCGCTCCTTCGGATCGTCAACGTGCCCGCCCGCGGCATCGGCGAGGCCTCCGTGGAGAAGCTCTCGGCCTTCGCGCTCGAGCGGGGGCTTCCGGTGGGCGAGGCCTTCCGCCGGGCCCGCGAGGTCGAGGGGCTCGGCCCCGCCGCCGCCCGGGTCGAGGGCTTCCTCGCGCTGCTCGAGGAGCTGCGGGGCCTCTTCGGGAGCCACGGGCTCGGCGCCGCCGCCCGTGCGCTCGTCGACCGCGTCGGCCTCCGCGCGCCCGCGGAGGAGGGACCGGCCCTGGCGAAGGCGGGGGAGGGGGCGGGCCCCCGGGCCGACGCCCTCGAGGCCGTCTGCCAGAGCCTCGACAACTACGCCCGCGCGGCCCGCGCTCCCTCGCTCTCCGAGTGGCTCGCCCGCCTCGCCCTCGACGGCCGCGGCGAGGAGGCCGCTCCCGGCGAGGGCGGCCGCGCGATCCTCATGACGCTCCACGCGGCGAAGGGGCTCGAGTTCCCGGTCGTCTTCCTCGTGGGCATGGAGGAGGATCTGCTCCCCCACGGCGGCATGCAGGGGCAGCCGCGCGATCTCGACGAGGAACGGCGGCTCTGTTACGTGGGGATCACCCGGGCCCGCGACCGGCTCTACCTGACGCGCGCCGCCGCGCGGCAGAAGCGCGGCCAGCGAATTCCGCGCACGCCCTCGCGCTTTCTGGCGCCGCTGCCCGCCGAGCACGTGCAGATCGTCGACCTCGCCGCCCGCGCGACCCCGGACGCCGCCTCCTCGAAGTTCTGGGAGCTCGTCGGGATGTCTCCCGACCCCGAGGCCTGAGGGCCGCGGGCGATCAACCCGCGGGCGGCTCGCGGAGCCTCTCGCCGCCGAGCTCCTTCGCCCGGCGGGTCGCCGCCTCGACCGCGTCGATGAGGGTGGTCCGCAGGCCGCCCGCCTCGAGGGTGTGGAGGCCGGCGATGGCCGTTCCGCCGGGGGAGGTCACCATGTCCTTGAGCTGTCCGGGGTGCATCTTGGTCTCGAGCAGGAGCTTCGCCGAGCCGAGGACGGTCTGGGCGGCGAGATCCTGGGCGATGTGGCGCGAGAGGCCGACCTTCACGCCCGCGTCGGAGAGCGCCTCGATGATGAGGAAGATGTAGGCGGGGCCGCTCCCCGACAGGCCGGTGACCGCGTCGAGCAGCGACTCCTCGACCACCGCGGTCGTGCCGACGGCGCGGAAGAGCTGGACGGCGAGATCGAGATCCGCCGGGGTGGCGTGGCCTCCGGCGGCGATGCCGGTGGCCCCGGCGCCCACGAGCGCCGCGACGTTCGGCATGGCGCGGACGACCCGCGCCGGGGGGCGCAGCCGGCGCTCGAGCAGCCGGAGCGGGACGCCGGCGGCGATCGAGATGGCGAGCTTGCCGGCCTCGATCTGCGGGCCGACCTCCTCGAGGACGCCCTCGAGGATCTGCGGCTTGACGGCGAGGAGGATCACGTCGGCCGCCTGGGCGACCGCCCGGTTGTCGCGATCGACGTGGATGCCGTAGCGCCCGTGCAGCTCGTCGAGACGCCCCCGGTGGGGCCCGCTCGCCCAGAGGTCGTCGGGCGTGGTGACGCCCGCCTCGAGCCACCCCTTGAGGAGCGCCTCACCCATGTTGCCGCAGCCGATGATGCCGAGCTTCGTGCCGGTGGCCATGCGCGGAATGTCGGTGGCGCGCGCGCGCCTGTCAACTCGGGCGCGGCTCGAGGCGCGCCGGCCGATCCCCGGGCGACGGGGAGGGGCGGCCCGCGGCCGTTCAGCCGATGATGAAGTCCTCGCGCTCGAGCCGACCCTCGGCGAAGCGCGAGAGCGTGAAGCGGTCGAAGATCTCGTCCCGCTCGCCGCCCGCCATCCAGCTGGCCATCAGCTCGGCGACAGCGGGCGCCATCATGAAGCCGTGGCCCACGAAGCCGCTCATCTGGAGGAAGCCTGCGACCCCCGGCGTCTCCCCGAGGATCGGAGAGTTGTCGGGCGTCACGTCGTAGCAGCCGGCCCACTGCCGGATGACCTGCAAGGCGCCGAGGCCCGGCAGGGTCCGCAAGAAGGCCCGAGAGAACCGGGCGAGGAAGCGAAGCGTCGCGCCCGATTCCAGCCCGGCGGGATCCTTCGGGTCGCCCATCCCGCCGACGATCTCTCCGCGCATCGACTGCGAGAAGTAGAGGCCGTCGTCGAGGACGGAGACGAGTGGGCCGAGGAACGGCTTGAGCGGCTCGCTGACGAGGATCTCGTGGCGGTGGGGCTCGTTCGGCAGACGAACGCCGGCGAGCGAGGCGACCTTCGGGCTCCAGGCGCCGGCGGCGTTCACCAGCACGTCGCAGGCGAGCCGCCCGCGGTCGGTCACGACCGCGCGGACGCGGCCGCGCTCCACCTCGATGCCGACCGCGCGCGTGAACGTCTCGACGCGGACCCCCCGTTCCGCGGCGCCCTTCGCGTAGCCCCAGAGGAACGGCCAGGGAAAGACGACGGCGTCCTTCGGGTTGAAGGCGGCGAGGAGAAAGGGGGCCGCGTCCAGCTCTGGGACGATCTCCCTCGCGCCGTCCGGGGTGAGCAGCCGCGTCGGCACGTCGTGGCGCCGCTGCAGCTCGGCGCTTCGCTCGAGCCTTCGCGCCACCTCCGGGCTCGCGGCGAGGAAGAGGTAGCCTCCCTGCCGCAGCCAGACGTTGATCCCGAGCTCGGCGGCGAACCCGCGGCAGATCTCGAGGCTGCGCCGCGCGAGCCGGATGTTCGTGGGGGTGCCCCACTGCATCCGGACGCCCCCGCCGTTGCGGCCGGAGGCGCCCGCGCAGAGGTAGCCCGCTTCGAGCACCACGACGTCGCGCTGGCCGCGCTTCGCGAGCTCGTAGGCGAGGGCGAGCCCCATGATGCCGCCGCCGACGATGGCGACCCGGCAGCGCTCCGGAAACGGGCCGTCCGGGCGAACGGGCGCGGCTGGCAGCTCCTCCCTCGGCGGGACGCCCGGTCCCGGCGGCCCGAGCGCCTCCGGATCGAGCGCCGCGAAGGAGGCGAAGGCGGTCGGCGCGACGGGCGGCCGAGGCGTGAAGGGGGCGAGCCCCTCACGCGGCTGCCCGCCCTCCCGCTCGAGCCAGTGAGCGATCCCGGCGAGGCAGCTCTTGCCCTGGCAGAAGCCGGTGCCGAAGCCCGTGTAGCGCTTGGCCGACTCCACGTCGCGAAAGCCGTGGCGGACGGCCTCCGCGAGGTCTTGCTCGGAGACGTCCTCGCAGGCGCAGACGATTCGTTTGCCCATCGGCGCCGCGTCTTACCCCGCCTTCCGGATGCCGTCGAGGCCCTCGGACCCCGCCGAGACGCATTCGTGCTTGACACCATCTCGATGTCCGAACATATTGGCGAACGAAACAATTTGGAGATCTGATATGACGGCGGCCGCCTCGCTGACGGCGCTCTTCACGGAGTTGAACACGCTGCTCAACCGGCGATCGGCCGGCCGGGCGCTCGCGCTCATGAACGACGTCGGCCTCACCATGGCCCAGATGGTCTCCCTCTTCATCCTCGACGCGCAGGGCCCCCAGGCCGTCGGAGCGATCGCCCAGAAGGTGAAGCTCTCGCCCGCGGCCGCGAGCCAGATGATCGATCATCTGGTCCGCGGCGGGCTCGTCTCGCGCACCGAGGACCCGACGGATCGGCGCTCCAAGCTGGTCTCGCTCGCGGAGAGGGGGAGGACGCTCATTCGGCGGATCGAGCAGGAGCGCCAGCGCGAGCTCGCCGAGGTGCTGGGGCAGCTCGGGGAGACGGTTGGACGCAAGCTCGGAGAGGCGCTGCGGCTCGCGGTGGACGAGCTTCGGATCGGCACGGAGGCGGCGCCCGTCGGCGCGCCTTCCAGGAAGGCAGGTCAGGGCAAGCGATGAGCGCGATCGTCTCGGTGCGGGGCGCGGTGAAGGAGTACGCCCTCGGGGCCGTCAAGGTGCAGGCGCTGCGCGGGGTGGACCTGGAGGTCGGAGAGGGCGAGTTCCTCTCGATCGCGGGCCCATCGGGGAGCGGCAAGACGACGCTCCTGAACCTCATCGGCTGCGTCGACACGGCGACCTCGGGGGTCGTCCAGGTCGCCGGCAAGGACACCGCGAGCCTCTCGGAGCGGCAGCTCACCGAGCTGCGGCTGAACACGATCGGCTTCATCTTTCAGAGCTTCAACCTGGTCTCGGTCCTCTCGGTGTTGCAGAACGTCGAGCTGCCGCTCCTCTTGCAGCGCCGCTTCTCGGGCAAGGAGCGGCACGACCGCGTCCTTGACCTGCTCGGCCGCGTGGGGCTCGCGGATCACGCGAAGCACCGCCCGAGCGAGCTCTCCGGCGGCCAGCGACAGCGCGTCGCGATCGCCCGGGCGCTCGTCACGCGGCCGCAGATAGTCCTCGCCGACGAGCCGACGGCGAACCTCGACTCGGTGACCGGCGAGAACATCCTCGCGCTGATGCGGGAGCTCAATCGGACCGAGCGGACGACCTTCATCTTCTCGACCCACGACGCCAAGGTGATGGCGCACGCGAGCGCCGTCGTCCGGATCGCGGACGGCCGCGTCCTCGGTCGCGAGGCCCCTGCGGCGGCGCAGGCCGAGGGGCACTGAGCGGCCATGTTCTCGACCCTGCGGGTGCTCGTCCAGATCGCCTTTCGTAACCTCTTCGCGTCACGGCTGAAGACGGCGATCGTCGGCGGGATCGTCTTCTTCGGCGCGCTCCTCGTCACGGTCGGCGGCTCCTTGCTCGGCAGCGTGACGGGCGGCATGGCGCGATCGATTACGGGCACCCTCGCCGGCGACGTGCAGGTCTATGGCGCGAGCTCCAAGGACGATCTCGCGATCTTCGGCGGCTTCGGCGACCAGAACCTCGCCCAGATCGACTCGTTCGAGACGCTGAAGGCCGTCGTCGAGAAGGTCCCGAACGTCGCCCGGGTGGTCCCGATGGGGATCTCGGGAGCGCTCGTCACGAGCGGGAACACCATCGACCTCGTGCTCGAGAAGCTGCGCAACGCGGTGCGCAAGGAGACCCAGGGCGATCGCTCGCCCGCGCTGCTCGCCGAGATCGAGGCCCAGAAGGAGCACGTCCGGCAGATGGTCCAGGTGCTCGAGGGCGAGCAGAAGAACCTCGTGGCGCTCGTCGACGCGACCAAGCTGACGCAAGAGGATCGAGACAACGCCATGGCGCTCGCTCGGGCGGCGAGCCCCCAGTTCTGGGCCGACTTCGACCGCGACCCGCTGAACGCCCTCGAGTTCCTCGAGAACAAGATCGCGCCGCAGTCCACGGACGCGGACATGCTGATGCTGCGCTACGTCGGGACGGACCTGTCGGCCTTCGGCCGCTCGTTCGACCGGTTCCGCATCGTGGACGGCAAGCCCGTGCCTCCCGGCAAGCGAGGGTTTCTCTTCGCGAAGTACTTCTACGAGGACCGGATCAAGCTTCGGACGGCCCGGCGGCTGGACAAGATTCGCGAGGCCCTGTCGGTGAAGGGGCAGACCATCGCCTCGGATCCCGACCTGCAGCGGATGGTCCACGAGAACGAGCGGCAGACGCGCGAGATCCTGCTGCAGCTCGATCCGACCTCCACCCGGAACATGACGAAGCTGCTCCGGGACGAGCTCGGTTCGAAGGAGACGGATCTCGGCAGGCTGCTCGCTTCGTTCTTCGCGATGGACGACGCGAGCTTCGAGCGGCGCTACCACTTCTTCTACGACCGGCTCGCGCCGATGCTCGAACTCTATCGGATCCGGGTGGGCGACACCCTCACCATCAAGGCCTTCACGAAGACCGGCTACTCCCGGTCGATCAATCTGAAGGTTTACGGCACGTTCGAGTTTCAGGGGCTCGAGAAGTCGCCGCTCGCGGGCTCCGTGAACCTGATGGACCTCGTCTCCTTCCGGGATCTCTACGGCTTCCTCACGCCCGACAACCAGAAGGAGGTGGCGCGCATCGAGCAGGCGGCGGGAGAGAGGGCGATCGACCGCGCCCACGCCGACGACGAGCTCTTCGGCGGGGACTCGAAGGCGGACGCGGCCCAGGCGCCTCCGGCTCCGCCCCCGATGCCAAAGGAGGCGATGCCGGCCGTCTCCGCGCCCCTCGAGAAGCTCCACCGCGACGACCGCGCCGCGCGGGATTACGATCCCGCGGAGCTCGAGAAGGGGGTCGTCCTCGACGCCGCGGTGGTGCTGCGCGACCACTCCAAGGTCGACCAGGCGATCCGAGACATCGGGGCCGCGACGAAGCGGGCGGGACTCGACGTCAAGGCGGTGAGCTGGCAGGACGCCGCCGGCATCATCGGCAAGCTCGTGATGACCTTTCGGCTCGTCCTCTACCTCGCCTTCCTCGTCATCTTCCTCGTGGCCCTCGTCATCATCAACAACGCGCTCGTGATGGCGACGCTCGAGCGGGTGCGCGAGATCGGCACCTTGCGGGCGGTGGGCGCGCAGAAGACCTTCGTGCTCGGCATGCTGGTGGTCGAGGCCGCGACGCTCGGCGGAGTCTTCGGGGGTCTCGGCGCGGGCGTTGGGGCGCTCGTCGTCGCGCTGCTCGGGGCCCAAGGCATCCCCGCCACCTCCGACGTCATGAACTTCTTCTTCTCGGGGCCGAGGCTCTACCCCTCCCTGGCGCCCGCGACGGTCGCCTTGGCGATCGCCATCGTGCTCGTGGTGGCGACCCTCTCGTCCTTCTACCCGGCCTGGTTGGCCATGCGCGTCTCACCCCGTGAGGCGATGGCCTCGGACGAATGAGGAGCGTCTAGATGAAATGGGTCCTGCTCTCGGCCGCTGGCGCGCTCGCGCTGGGGCTCTTCGCCTGGCTCTGGCGCGTCTTCGGCGGAACCTCGCGGGTCGACCTCCTCGTGGCGTTCCGCAACCTCGTTCAGCACCGCCGCCGCTCGGCCTTCCTCGGCGGCGCCATCGCGGCGGTGACCGCCTTCCTCGTGCTCCTGTCGGGGCTCTCGGCCGGAGTTCGGGAGACGATGCTGCGGACCGCCACGACCCTGATGACCGGCCACATCAACGTGGCCGGCTTCTACAAGGTCACCGAGGGGATGTCCGCCCCGGTCGTCGCCGACTACGAGAAGGTGCTCGCGGTCGTCCACGAGGCGGTCCCGGAGATGCGCTACGCCGTGGCGCGCGGCCGCGGCTATGCGAAGGTCGTCTCCGACTCGGGCTCGATGCAGCTCGGCATCAACGGCATCGACGTCCGCGCCGAGCCCGCCTTCGCCGAGGTGGTCCAGCTCGCCTCGGGGAACCTCGGCGACCTCGCGAAGCCGAACACCCTCCTGCTCTTCGAGAGCCAGGCGAAGAAGCTCGACGTCAAGGTCGGCGACATGCTGACCCTCTCGGCGCCCACCACGCGGGGCATCAACAACACGCTCGACGTCCGCCTGATCGGCATCGCCCACGACCTCGGGCTGCTCTCGACCTGGAACTGCTACATGCCCGCGGAGTCGCTACGGGAGCTCTACCGGCTGAACCCGGGCAGCACCGGGGCCATCCAGCTCCTCCTGCGCGACGACGCGCTCCCGAACACCCCCGCGATCATGGCGCGGCTGCGAAAGGCGCTGGAGGCGCGCGGTTACCGGCTGCTCGACCCCGACCCCGAGCCGTTCTTCGTGAAGTTCGACAAGGTGAACCGCGAGGACTGGACGGGCCAGAAGCTCGACGTCACGAGCTGGGAGGACGAGCTCTCGTTCTTCTCCTGGACGCTCAAGGCGCTGGACGGCCTCTCCGCGACCCTGCTCGCCATCCTCCTCGCGATCGTCGTCATCGGCATCATGAACACGATGTGGATCGCGATCCGCGAGCGGACGCGGGAGATCGGCACCCTGCGCGCCATCGGCATGCAGCGCGAGCAGGTGGTCCGGCAGTTCCTCCTCGAGGCGCTGATGCTCGGCCTCGTCGCCACGGTCGCCGGCGTCGTCCTCGGCGCCGTCGCGGCGGCGGGGCTGAACGCCGCGCGGATCCCCGTGCCCATCGGGGCGCAGATCTTCCTGCTCTCGAACCACCTGTTCTTCGCGGTCCACGCCGGGACGCTCGCCTCGGCGGTGGCGGCGATCACGCTCGTGACCGGCCTCGCGGCCCTCTACCCCTCGCTGCGAGCGGCGAAGCTGCGCCCCGTCAGCGCCATGCAGCACTTCGGCTAGGAGCCCCCCGTGCGAATCCTCCCAACAGCGCTTCTCGCGGTCTCGCTCTTCGGCCCGGGCGCCTCCGCCCTCGCCGAAGGGCCGCTCACGCAGGCGCAGATGGTCGATCTGCTCCGCCGCGTGGACGAGCGGCAGAACAGCCAGGGCGATTACCGATCGATCGCCTACATGGTGCAGAAGGAGAAGGACAAGGTCGACGTCGCCTACCAGCTCGAGATCCTGCGCCGGAGCCAGGACCAGAAGTTCGTCCTCCTCTTTCTCCAGCCGAAGACCTCCGAGGGGCAAGGTTACCTTCGGGTGGATTCGAACCTCTGGTTCTACGACCCGTCCGTCGGCCGCTGGGAGCGGCGGACGGAGCGCGAGCGGATCGGCGGCACCAACTCCCGCCGGTCCGACTTCGACGAGTCGCGTCTCGCCCAGGAGTACGATCCGAAGTGGGTCGGCGAGGCGAAGCTCGGGAAGTACGACGCGATCGTCCTGGAGCTCCACGGCAAGGAGGGCATCGACCTCGCCTTCCCGGTGGTCAAGATCTGGATCGACCGCGACAACGAGAACGTGCTCAAGCGGCAGGAGTTCGCCCTGTCGGGCCGGCTGATGCGGACGAGCTACTACCCCAAGTGGGCGAAGGCGTGGTCGGAGAGCAAGCACGCCGAGGTCTGGTTCGCGCAGGAGATCCGCTTTTACGACGAGATCGAGAAGGAGAACTCCACCTACATCGCCATCCAGTCGGTCGATCTGAAGCCGCTGCCCCCGAACGTCTTCACCAAGGCCTGGCTCGAAGAGAAGAGCCGCTGAGGCGGCGGAGGAGGGGTCGTGATCGGACCGCTGTTCGCCTTGGCCGTCGCCCTGTCGCCTCCGGCGCCGGGCGCCGACGCCGGTACGCCCGACCGTCCCAGCGAAGAGGATCTCTTCGGGACGTCGGGGCCGCCCGACCAGTCGCCGGAGCCGCTGCCAGGCGACGGCGGCCTCGAGCCGCGACCCGGCGAACAGGAGATCTTCGGCGTGCCCGTGGCGGGCCCGGCGGCGGACGCGGGGGTGGAGTCGAGCGAGAAGGCCCGCGATCAGGCGATCCTCGTGGACAAGCTCCCCTACGAGGCCGAGGATCTGGCGCCCTCGAACCCGCTCACGGTCGGCGGACTGCTCTACCTCCGCACGCAGCTCTCGGCTTCCCAGGGGCAGCCTCCGAGCCAGTACTACCTCTCGGCGCCGTCGCTGATGGACACCTACCTCGACGCGCGGCCGAACGACCGGGTGCGCGGCTTCGTCCTCGTCCGCACCCTCTTCGATCCCACCTTCAACCCGAATCAGCCGACTCCGGCGGGCCTCGTGCCGCCGTCGGTCGCGAACCCCGACTTCCTCCTCGACCAGATGTGGATCAAGTTCGACGTGGCCCACGAGGTCTTCGTCACCGCGGGCCGCCAGCACGTCAAGTGGGGCGCCGCCCACTTCTGGTTTCCGAACGACCTCCTGAACCCCGTGCGCCTCCAGCCGCTCGCCGTCTTCGACCAGCGGACCGGCGTCACGATGATCAAGGCGAACCTGCCGCTCTCCGACGAGCACCTGAACGTCTACGGCATGGGGCTCTTCGAGGGCTACCAGCCCGCCGATCAGCTCGGCGCCCTCGGCGGCGCGGCGCGGGTCGAGTACGTCCTCGGTGCGGCGGAGGTCGGGGTCGACATGGTCGGGAGCGAGGGGATGCACAACCGCTACGGCGGCGACCTCTCCTTCGGCATCCTGGACGTCGACCTCTATGCCGAGTGGGCCTTCACCGACGGCATCGACGTCCCGCTCTGGAAGCTCCAGCCGTTGCCGCCGGGCTTTCCGCCGGGGCTCTCCCCGCTGCCCGGAATCCCCGAGGAGGTCGCCTCGCCCGGCTACCGGCCGCAGGTCGCGACGGGCGCGAACTACTCGCTCCGCTACGGGAACAACCGAGTGCTCACCTTCGGCGCGGAGTATTTCTACAACGGCTTCGGCTACACCGATCCGTCCATCTACCCGCTGCTCTTCCTCACGGGCGACGCGACGTTCTTCTACCTCGGCCAGCAGTACCTCGGGCTCTACCTCCTCGCCGACAAGCCGGGCTCCTGGTACAATTCGACGATCAACCTCTCGACCATCGGCAACCTCTCGGACCACAGCTGGATCAGCCGGATCGACTTCTTCCAGATGGTGCTCACGCACCTGCGGGTCGAGGCGTTCGCCCAGGTTCACTACGGTGGCGACGGAGAGTTTCACCTGAGCCTGAACCTGCCGGCCTCGTCGTTCGGGGGCGTCTCGATCCCCGCCATCCAGGTCGGCGCGCCCGTCTTCGACACCGGCCTCGCGCTCCGGATGGCCTTCTGAGCCTCGCCCAGCTCGTGCCGCGCCTCGGGCGGCGCCCATCTCCAGCCGCGCGCGGACGGAGCCATGGACGTCGTCCACGACCGTGGTGGGCCGCTCGATTGACAGCGGCCGGGCGCTCGGGTGAACGTCTGCCGCGTGACTCGTCGAATCGTCGCCCTCGCCGCGCTCGGGGCCGTTCTCTCCTGCGGCCCCGAGAACCCGGCGCACCCGGGGATCGGGCAGTTCGAGAGCGAGGGGCAGGCGGCGACGGTCTGCGCGTCGGGATCGACGGTCGAGGGGGTCGACGTCTCCGACTACCAGGGCACGATCGATTGGGCCTCGGTCGCCTCCTCGGGCCGGAAGTTCGGCTTCGCGAAGGCGACCCAGGGGACTTACTTCCAGGCGACGACGACCTTCCCCGCCAACTGGTCGGGGATGAAGGCCGCGGGGATGTACCGCGGCGCCTACCACTGGCTCGACGGCTCCAACGGCGGCGCGGCCCAGGCCGACTACTACCTCGCCTACGTGGGCCAGCTGGGGGCCGCGGGGGATCTGCCGCCCACGATCGACTGGGAGTGCAACGACACGAGCTGCGGCAACGCCGCCGCCGCCTCGACGGCGCAGGACATCCAGGTGGCGCAGGACTTCATCGCGGAGATCAAGGCGAAGACCGGCCTGCCCACCATCATCTACACGGACCCGGGCTTCTGGAACGGCATCGGCGCGCCGAGCGGCTTTGGCAACGCCATCCTCTGGATCGCGAACATCGGGGTCGGCTGCCCGGACGTCCCTTCGCCCTGGTCGAGCTGGAGCTTCTGGCAGTACAGCTGGACCGGGGCCGTCCCCGGGATCACGAGCGGCAGCTGCGATCTCGATCAGTTCAACGGGACGGAGAGCCAGCTCGGGCAGCTCGGCGGTGACGGTGGGACGCCCCCGTCCGGGCAGGGCGGCGGTGATGGTGGGACGCCCCCGCCCCAGGCCGGGCCGCTCGCCCAGCTGGATGGAAACGATGCGATCACCCTGGTCAACTGGCCCGACCAGCACGTCGAGGCCTTCGTCCAGACGCCCGCGGGGGACGAGGAGCACCTCTGGACCAGCGGAACCGGAGACTCCTGGATGGGGCCCGACAAGCTCGACTCGGGCGCGACGTGCGGCTCGGCCGCGGCGTTCTGGGGCTCCCCCTGGAGCTACCCCGAGCTGTTCAGCCCCCTCGCGAGCGGATCCACGGGGTCCCTCTGGTGGACGAGCAGCAGCAGCTCCTGGAACGGCTACCAGCCGTTCGGCGGCCCGGGTCTCTCCCACCTGTCCACGCTGGTCTGGCTCGACGGCCACACCGAGGTCTTCGGGCTCGATCCGGCTGGCGCCGTCCAGTACCAAGACTGGGACGTCGCGACGGGCGCCTGGTCCGGCTGGCAGAGCCTGGGCGGCTCGCTGATGACCGGGGTGGGACCGATCGTCTGGACCAAGGGCACCGGCGAGATCTTCGGCACGGCGCCGGACGGCACCGTCCATCACGTCTGGTCCGGCACCGGCGCGGGCTACACGAACGGCTGGTCGGCCTGGCAGCAGCTCGGCACGGGGACCATGACCTCCCGGCCGGTTCCGGTCCGCTGGCCGGACGGCCACGTCGAGGTCTTCGCGACGGGGGGCGACGGCCAGCTCTACCACGAGGCCTTCAGCTTCAGCAGCGGCTGGCCGACCAGCTTTCAGCCGCTGAGCCCCGGCTTCACCATCATCGGCGAGCCGTCGGCCATCATGGGCCCGAACGGCGCCGAGCTGTTCGCCCGCGACGCGCAGGGCTACGTCGTCCAGCTCTCGTACGGCAGCGGCGGCTGGGGCTCCTTCTCGCGAATCGGCAGCCAGACGTCGCAGTCCGATCCCTTCGGCTGGATTCGGGGCGACGGGAACGCCGAGGTCTTCGCCATCGATGCCTCCGGAGCGCTCGTGGCGGCGCTGCGGACCGGAACGACCTGGGGAAACTGGTCGACCCTCTCGACGGGCGTCGATCCGTGCGCCGCCGTCATCCACAGCGTCGGCGGCTCGAGCGGCGGATCCAGCGGCGGCGGCTCGACGACCGGCGGCGGCAGCAGCTCTGGCGGCGCCACCTCTGGAGGTTCGACGGGCTCGAACGCCGGCGGAGGGACCAGCGGGACTGGGACGACCGGCGGCACGTCGCCCGGAGTGTCGGGCGCGGGCACGACCGGCGGGGCGCCCGGGCCGACGGCCATCCGGTCGGCGGCTGGTTGCGGCTGCAGCTCGGAGCCGGGTGGAGCCTTCTCGGCGCTCTTGCTCCTCGGCCTCTGGTCGATCCGGCGTCGCCGGCTCGCGCGTTAGCCGAGCGCGGCGAGCTGCTCGCTCGCCTCCGTCCAGCGGGCGACGAGCCCATCGAGCTCCAGCTGCGCGGCCCGGTGGGCGTCGAGCAGCGGCCGCGCCCGGGCGAAATCGGCGTAGACCGCGGGGTCGGCGAGCTGTTGCTCGGCCGCCTTCTTCTCCGCTTCGAGCTCGGTGATCCGCGCCTCCAGCCTCGCGATCTCGGTCCGCAGCGGTCGTTCGCGCGCGCTGCGCGCCTGCCTCGCCTCCGCCTCGTCCCGCCGTCGCTCGCGCTCGGCCCGCTTCGCCGCCGGAGGGGCCGGGGCGACCTCGGGCGCGCTCCGGCGCCGCGCGAGCTCGAGGTACTCGTCCAGGTTCCCGGGCCAGGCGTCGAGGCCCCCGGTGCCCACCTCCCAGACGTGCGTCGCGAGCTGGTTCGCGAAGCTCTTGTTGTGCGAGACGAAGAGAAGCGTCCCGTCATAGCCGCGGAGCGCCTCGATGAGGGCTTCGGACGAGGTGATGTCGAGGTGGTTCGTCGGCTCGTCGAGGAGGAGGAAATTGGTCGGGAGGAGCAGGAGCTTCGCGAGCGCGACTCGGGCCCGCTCGCCGCCCGAGAGCACCCGGACCGGCTTCTCGACGTCGTCGCCGCTGAAGAGGAAGAGGCCCGCGAGGCTTCGGATGTGGCTCTCGGAGCGATCGGGCGAGACCTCCCAGAGCGTCTCGAGGATCGTCTTCGCGGGGTCGAGCGTGCCCGTCCGCGCGTTGCCTCGGGGCGCGGTGGGGAGCTCCCCCTGCGCGAAGTGGTGCTGAGCGAAGTAGGCCGCGAGGACTCCCGGGCCGATCCTGATCTCGCCCGCGTCGGCCGGCAGCTCTCCCGCGACGAGGCGCAGCAGCGTGCTCTTGCCCGCCCCGTTGGCGCCCACCACCGCGACCCGCTGGCCGCGGAGGATCTGGCCGGTCGCCTCGCGGTAGACGACCTTCTCCCCGAAGGCCTTGCGCACCCCGCCCAGCGAGACGACCTCCTTCCCCGACCGCGGGACCTCGCCGAAGCGGAAGGAGAGGGTCTTGCGGTGCTCGCGCACCTCGATCGCGTCCATCCGCTCGAGCATCTTGCGGCGGCTCTGCGCCTGGCTGGCCTTGGTCGCCTTGGCGCCGAAGCGGTCGATGAACGACTGGAGCTCCTCGCGGCGCTTCTCCTGCCTCGTGGCCTCGGCGATGAGCCGCTCCTCCTCCTCGGCGCGGGCCGCGAGGTAGTCGCGGTACTTGCCCGGGTAGCTTCGCAGCCCCTCGATCTCGAGGGAGGCGATGCGATCGATCTGCCGATCGAGGAACTCTCGGTCGTGGCAGACGAGGACGAGCGCCTTCCGGCTCTCCCGCAGGAAGGCGTCGAACCATTCGACGGTCGGGACGTCCAGGTGGTTCGTCGGTTCGTCGAGCAGCAAGAGCTCGGGATCCTGGAGGAGCAGCCCAGCGAGCGCGGCGCGCATCCGCCAGCCGCCGGAGAGCCGGTCGGTCGGTCGGTCGAGGTCGGCGCGGTCGAAGCCCAGCCCGATGAGGATCCGCTCGGCTCGATGGCGCCCGAAGCGTTCGTCGAACTGCTCGAGCTCGGCGTGCAGATCGGCGAGCTCCTGGGCGAGGGCGAGCTGGTCGGCCTCCGAGGCGTCCTCGCGGCCGAGCTCGTCCTCGACCGCGCGCAGCCGCTCCTCGAGCCGGCCGCGGCCGGGCACCGAGGCCAGGACCGTCTGGACGAGTGGCCCGGTTGGGAGCTGGACGAGATCCTGCGAGAGGTGGCCGATTCGGGCGCCGCGCGCGACCTGGACCGCCCCCGAGTCGGCCGTTGCCTCCCCCGCGAGGATTCGAAGCAGGGTCGACTTTCCGGTGCCGTTGGGGCCGATGAGGCCGATCCGCTCGCCAGGGGAGATGGCGAGATTCGCCCGCTCGAAGAGGACGCGGGGGCCGAACGAGAGCGAGAGATCGCGGGCGACGAGGAGGCTCATGGGGAGCCGCTTGTCATAGTCGGCGCCGCCCCCCTTCCTCAAGCCCCGCCGCGGGCAGCCAGGGACCGGGGAGGCGACCGGACCCTGGCTGCGCGGCGATTCGAGCTACTTCTGGACGGGCGCGGCCGGCCGAGCCGACGGCCGGACGTGGCGGACCGCCGGGCGGCTGCTCTTCTGGGTCTTCTGGGGCCGGACGCGGCGGCTCTCGGCGCGGACGGTCTTCTGCGCGGCCACCGGGCTCGCGAAGGCGGTGCCGGTGAGGCCGATGAGGGGGAGGGCGAGCGTGGCGGCGAGGGCGATCTTCTTGAACATGGCGTTCTCCGTCTGTTGGGCGGCTCTTTCGGGGCCGCGCGTCTGTCAGGGGGTTCAGCATCGGGCGTGCCAGCGCCGACGGCCGTCGCGACGGGGGGTTGCGGGCTCTCCGCGAAGCGGCGGCGGGGAGAAGCGCCTCAGCCCGCCCCGTTTGTCCCCAGCGGCGCGGCGATCCGCTCGGCCTGCTCGTCCAGCGACAGCGCCGAGGTCGTGCACGAGCCCGCGGCAGAGAGCCAGGGAATGTTCGTCCGACCCCGGTCGTCCACCTCGATGGGGAAGCCTCGCGCGCCCTGAGCGATGACGCGCGCGCCCGCCTGCGCGCCGAGCTCGAAGGCCGACGCCCTGGGGCCCGCGGCGACGATGAGCTCTCCCTTCCAGCGGAGCTGGCCAGGACGCGCGCCCGGCTCCAAGGCCGGGGTGGCGTCGACTGGCGCGCCGGACGGCTGCGCGTCTTCCAGGATCGCGCCGCGCACTCGCCGCCCGCCGATGGCGCGAACGATCGAGCGGCCGCTGGAGCCATCGCCGACCCGCGTGACCTGGGCGCCGGCGGCCGCGAGCGCCTTCGCGGCGGGCCCGGACTCGGGACCCTCGCCGACGACGAGCGCCGACCGCGCGGGGAGAAGCCCGTGGCGCTCGACCAGTCGCCTCGCCGCGCGGCCGCCCACGACGCCGGGCAGGTCGTTCCCCTCGAACGACGGCGGCTGGTCGCGACTCCCGGTGCAGAGGACGATCCGATCGGGCCGCACCCGGACGATCTGCTCGCCCCGCCGAACCGCGAGCAGCGGCCGTCCCCCGTCGAGGTAGAGCCCCAGGGCCAGCGAGCCCGGCCAGCCTTCCGCGCCCCCCGGCTCGGCGAACGGGTCGCCCTCGAACGCGAGAAACGGGACCGCGCGGTCCGCGAGCGCGCTCGCCACCCGCCGGCCGGCCCGCCCCTGGCCGACCAGCGCGACGGGCGTTCGGATCTCGGGCACGGTCGGCTCGAGCTCCCGCGCCGCGCCGGGGAGCTCGCCGAGGCCGGCGAGCCGCCGCGCCACCGCCGCCATGACGTCCTGCGCGATCGGGATTCCCGTCAGCATCTCGTGCGGGTTCATCCCGTGCGGAAAGGCCCAGTCGATCGCCCGGAGCAGGTCGCGCTCGGCGCTCGGGAGCGCGTTCTGGGTCGAGATCTCGAGCCCCTCCTCGGCCGGGATCCGACAGGCGAGCCGGTCGGGCTCGCCATTGGCCCGCACGAGGCAGTTGCCGCAGTGGCCCGCGAGGCAGAAGAGGCCGCGGGGCCGGTGGTACTTGACGCTGCGGGCGAGCGTCCAGATCCCTGCTCGCAAGAGGGCGACGCCGACGGGCTCGCCGCGCTCGGCCGCGATCGGTCGACCGTCGAAGTCGAAGGTGATCGGCGGCGTCTTCGGAGGGGCTGTGCCCATCGGGGGCCGAACGGCCTCGCCTAGAACTCGAAGTGCCGGCCCTTTTGCCGGCGGCAGAAGATCGAGAGCGTGGCCTGCGCCTCGCCGACCCCCATGTTGCCCGACTCGCCGATCGTCGACGCGCCGAACTCCTCCCACTCGAGGGCGCTGTCCGTGCCGTCGTTCTCCTTGATCATTCCGCCGAGGACGCGCCGCGCCCGCTGCAGCTTGTGGTCGTCTCGCGAGTAGATCGAGGTCGCGAGGTCGTGGGGGTTCGTGAGGAGCGAGAAGCGGACGAACTCGTCGAAGCCCGGCAGCTCCATGGCCACGAGGACGGGCATGAAGAGCTCCTCGGTCGCGAGGTGGAACTGGCGCTCGCCCTTGCCGTCCCAGTCGACGCGCACCGCGGTCTCGGGGCGGACGCCGGCGATGATCGCCGGCTTCATCGCCTGGCTGTGGGCGCCGTAGTCGCCGTCCACCCGGGCCCCCTCGCGCACGATTCGGCAACCCGCCCGGCGCGCGGCCGCCACGAGATCGAGCATCGTCTGCGCCTTGTGGACCATCAGCGGCGAGATCACCTTGTCGTCGCCCGGCCCGGCATCGCGCGGATCCTCCGCTCGCCAGCGGTCCATCTCGGCGGAGATCGCCGGCAGCAGCCGCGCCATCGTCGCCGGGGTCGCGGCGATCCCGTGGAGCCCCGTGCACTTGTGGCTGCCGAGGCCGAGCTTCGAATAGGTGAGCCGGGCCGCGATTCGGCCGACCTCCTCGTCCGAGTAGCCGTCGTCGACGAAGGCCCAGTTGCAGCCGCCGCCCTCGAAACGGACGCGGCGCAGGCCGCGCCCTTCCTGAATCTTGCGGGCGGTGTCCGCCGAGCCGGTGACCGAGACGACGGCGATGCGCGGATCGGTGGCCAGGGTCGAGACGCCCGGCCCGAATCCCTCGACCTTCTGGAAGAAGGCCGGGTCGGCGCCGGCGGCGAGCAGCAGCTTCGCGAGCGTCGTGTTGGTCGCGGCGGCGAAGGGGTGGCCCTTGAAGACGAACGGGCAGCCCGACAGGTACGCGCCGACGATCTGGATGCCGGGGATCCCGTAGATGAAGTTCATCGGCGTGATGACGACCGCGGGCCCCGCCGGCAGCCAGGAGTCGCGCCAGTAGACCTGCCCGGGGACGATGGGAGGCACGATCTCCCCTCGCAGCGCCACCTCGGCCGAGCCCTCGAGGTGATCGGCCGCGCGCTTCGCCTCCCAGAAGTCCTTCTGCGCCTCGAGGTGAGTCTTCGGGATCTGCTCTCGGATCTCGCGCAGGCACTCGGGCTCGAAGTGCTCGAGGAGCCGCGAGAGGTTCTTCACCACCCACTTTCGGTAAGCGAGCCCCTCCTCGGCCCAGCGAAGCGAGCCCCAGGCCCGATCGGCGGCCTCGACGGCTCGGTCGCAGTCCTCCTTGGTCGAGGCGGCGACGTGGAAGATCGTGACCCGGTCGTCCGCCGGCGAGCGCATCGCCGCGTACTCGCCCCGGGCCGGCGCGCGCCACTCGCCGTCGACGAAGTTGTGGACCCGGGGCGCCGTCTCGCCCGCCCGGCGCGGCAGCTTCTGGGGGAAGAGGTAGGGGCGCAGGGCCTCGCAGTCCGCGTCGGTCATGTGCCTCACGAAGAGGCCGTGCGCGCGGCGCCGCTCCCCGTAGAGGGCGGCCACCGGATCCGGTCCGAGCCCCCCGCGCTCGGCGAACTCGCGCAGCTTCGGGGAGAGGGCGGCGAAGTCGGTCATGGAGGGCTCCTTTGGCGGGCGGTATAGGCCGCTCGTGACGGGCTGTCCAGCGCCGCCGAGCCGTGGGTTGACCGGCTCTCCCCTGGAGGGCTAGCGTCCCGGCTCCCCTCCGGAGGCCCTCCATGGCTCGCGCGCGCTTCGCCCTTCTCTTCGCCGCCTCGATCTCTGCCGCCGGCTGCTTCCAGGCGGAGGGCCAGACCGGCTCCACCGGAGGGGGCGCGGGCTGCCAGATGTCCCACGGCGCCTGCAAGGCGAACTCCGACTGCTGCAGCGGCTTTTCCTGCGTCGCGGAGCTCTGCGTCTTCGAGGCGGCGAGCCAGGCCGACGGCGGCAGCTCCGGCGGAAGCAGCAGCTCGGGCGGAAGCGGCGGCACCAGCGGAAGCAGCGGCTCCAGCGGGGGCACCACGTCCGGGGGGGGGACGAGCGGAGGCTTCACGCCGGCGCCCCACCCGCCGTTCCCGCAGCTCCTACAGCAGGGCGGTCCGGTGCTCGCGAACCCGGTCGTGGTTCCGCTCGTCTTTGCCGGCGACCCGCTCGCCCCGCAGCTCCAGGAGTTCGCCACGGCTCTCGGGAGCTCCACCTACTGGACGAGCGCGCTCGCGGAGTACGGCGTCGGCGCCGCCACGGCGGAGGTCCCCTCGTCGCCGGCGCCCGCGCCGACCACGACGACGATGGGCGACGCCGACGTTCGCAACGCCGTCAGCCAGTACGTCCAGCAGGCGGGGACGGGCTTCCAGTCGGCCGGCAAGGTCGTGGTCGTCTTCATGCCACCCGGCGTGACGTACTCCGATGCCACGCTCTTCGGCACGAGCGCCGACCCCTGCTCGATGTACGCTGGCGGCTACCACTCGTTCATGGTGCTGCCCGACGGCAGCAACCTCCCCTATGCGGTCATCCTGCGCTGTTCGAGCGTCCCCAACGGGTCGATTGGCCAGGCGTCGGGGACCTCCATCTCCGGGATCGACGCGGCGACGAGCTTCGCGAGCCACGAGATCGCCGAGGCGGCGACCGACCCGTTCGCCCAGGACGTGAACAGCAGCGACAACGCGGCCCCGAACCCGGGCTGGTTCCTCACGAGCGACCTCTCGCTGATGGCGCTCTCCGAGACCGAGGTCGCGGATCTCTGCGAGAACACGAGCACGCCGTTCTACCGGCCGGCGGGCTTCCCCTTCATGGTCCAGCACCTCTGGTCGAACCAGGTGGCCAAGGCCGGCGTGCAGGACCCCTGCGGCGAGCTCGAAGGCAGTCCGCCGTTCTTCGATTCGGTGCCCGTGCTCTCGACGATCCAGATCCAGGCGAACGGTCAGACGGTCTCGAACCCGGGCCTCTCGATCCCGGTGGGGAGCAGTCAGACCGTCGAGCTCGACCTCTTCAGCGACGGACCCACGCAGAACTGGCAGGTGCAGGCCCTCGACCTGACGAGCATGCTCGACCCGAACCGCGCGCAGTACCTCTCTTTCAGCCTCGATCGCTCGAGCGGCGGCAACGGCGACAAGCTCCACCTGACGGTGACGGTGCAGCAAGCCGGGACCTTCCACGGCATCTCGAACGTCGAGGTGCTGCTCATCACCTCGACGCAGGGCGGCTTCGCGAACCTCTGGCCGGTCTTCGTGCAGAACTAGCCATACGGGCTAACCCTCTCCGGGACCGCCCGCGACGATGGCCTCGTGGAACTTCGTGTAGTCGACCTGCCAGCGGCCGTCCGGCAGCCGGGCGAGGACGTCGACGAAGTTGCCTCCCCAGACGAGATCCGAAGGGACGTACGAGTAACGGGCGTGGATCGGCTGGGAGAAGGTCTCGTCGACGCCGGTCACGAGGACGATGATCTCGGCGCCCTCCTGCTCGAGCTCGTCGAGCGACTTGCCGAAGAGCGGGCTCCCCTCGTGGAGCGGGTGGATCACCGTCCAGGTGAGGCTGAAGAAGGCGGCCCACGAGCGGGTGAGGTCGAGCTCGTGGAAACGGCGCACCCGCTCGCCCTCGGCGGTCTTCTCCATGCGGGCGAGCACCACGCGGATGTTCGCGTCGACGATCTGGTTCGCCCGCTCGTTGGCCATTCGGAACATCAGTGATGGCACGCGGTCCCGCAACGCGATCACGGCGATGCGGCTGAAGAGCACGCGCGCCGTCGGCCGGGCGAGCTTCGCGAAGACGAGACCCGTCACCACCGAGAAGCCGAGGAGCCCCACGAGCGCCTCGAAGGAGACGAGCACGTTCCCGCCGATGCCCTTCGGCGCCATCTTGCCGTAGCCGATGGTCGCCATCGTCTGGACGCTGAAGAAGAAGGCGTCCGAGAACGAGCCGGGCCGTGCGTTCTCGATGGCGTCGCCGAGCGCGAGGTAGCCCCCCGCGAAGGTGGCGTTCGCTCCACCGAACAGGGCGAGGACGAGGCCGACGAGGGCGGGCCAGGGGGTGACGAGCCAGAAGTGATAGAAGTCCCGCAGCGGCTGGCGGTGACCCCCGAGGCGCACGATCCGACGCTGGTTCGCGGTCGCCCGCGGCGGCCTGGGAGCTGGCTCCGGCATCGGCACCCTCTACCCGACCCTCGGCCGCCCGGGCAAGCCGTCGATTCGCTCCCGCCCCCGCCGCGACGAAGGCTCCAAGGGGCCGCGGCGGGCTCAGTTGGCGGCCGGTGCGGCCGCCAGGTATCATGCGCGGGAACGATGGCCGAGACCGCCGACATCGCCCAGGGCCAGCTCCTCGAGCTCCTGCGCCAGTCCTGCTCGCTGGCGCGCTCGCTGCTCTCCGCCGACTCGTCCACCGAGCTCTCCCGGCTCGCCTGCGCGGCCGGCGGCCTGCTCGGCGGGGGCGCCTCGCTCTTGCTCGGCATCGATCCCGCGACCGGCGAGCTCTGCGTCGAGGAATCGGAGGGGCTCGCCGACGAGGCCGCCCGTCGCTTCCGCTTCGCGCCGACGGAGAGCTTTTCGAAGGAGGCCTTCGAGCTCGCGGCGCGGGGCGACGAGCCGCCGCTGCTCTGCCAGGCCCTCCAGGGCGAGCTCGGCCTTCGCCGTCCGCTGGTTCAACCGCTCGGCTGGCCCGGCCCGTTGCGCGGGCTCTGGGTGGTGGACGCCTCGCCCCGCGGGCTGCCGGCGGAGCTGCGCGTCGCCTGCCTCCGCCAGTTCGGCTCTTCGGTGGCGGCGGCCCACGCCGCGCTCTTGGCCCGGGAGCCGGCCCGGCGCACGGGCAGCGTCGACGCGCTCACGAGTCTCCCCGACCGGCTGTCCGCCGAGCACCAGCTCCGCCGCGAGCTCGCCCGCGCGAAACGGTACCGCGAGCCGCTCTCGCTCGTCCTCTTCGACCTCGACCGCTTCGACGAGGTCAACGAGCGGCACGGCTGCGCCTGTGGCGATCGGATGCTGCGCGAGATCGCCCGCCTCCTCGTGGGTTTCCCGAACGCGGGGCGGGAGCTCTCCGGGCTCGCGCTCTGCTTCCGGGAGACCGATCTCGCCACCCGCTTCGGCCCCGACTCCTTCCTCGTCGTCCTGCCGGCCACCGCGCAGGAGGGGGCGTTCCAGGCCGCCGAGCGCTTCCTCGCGGGGTTGCGCCAGCACCGGTTCAGCGCGAGCTCGGGCGGTGCGCCGGTGGCGAGCGTCACCGCCTCGGCCGCGGTCGTGACCTTCCCGGACGATGCCCCGAGCCTCGAGGGGCTCCTCGAGCGGGCCGAGGCGCTCGTCGCCGCCACCGCCCAGTCGGGAGGCGATCGCGCCGTCCGCGCCGGCCCCGGGCTGCGCGAGGCGAAGGCCAGCGCATGACGGGCAAGGCCGCGCGCGAGAGCGCCGTCGAGATGGCGGAGACCGTCCTCCCCCAGGACGCGAACACCCACGGCACCGCCTTCGGCGGCAAGATCGTCCAGTGGATCGACCTCTGCGCCGGCATGGTCGCCGGGCGCCACTGCCGGCTGCCCGTCGTCACCGTCTCGATGGACGACCTCCACTTTCACGAGCCGATCAAGATCGGCGACTTCGCGCTGCTCTCGGGGCGTCTCACCGCCGTCTTCCGCAGCTCGATGGAGATCTCGGTGCGGGTGATGGCCGAGAACCCGCTCAGCGGCGAACGGCGCCTCTGCACGAGCGCCTACCTCACCTTCGTCGCACTCAGCACGGACGGTCGCCCCGTCGAGGTGCCGCCGCTCGTGCTCGAGACCCCCGAGGAGCAGGACGCCTTCGAGCGCGCCAAGGAGCGGCGCGAGCGGCGGCTGCAGCGCGCGAGCGCGCGCCGCGGCTGAGAGCCGCTGAACCAGCCCCCCCTGCGCGTCGCCTCAGGCCGCCTCGAGATCGAGGCAGCACCAGGCGGGGAAGAGCCGGAGTCCCGCCCAGCGGCCGCGCAGGTAGCGGGCAGAGAGCTCGGCCGCGTCCGCCCGGTCGGCAATCCCGAAGCCGCGCGCCTCGAAGAAGGACTGGACCTCCGATGGCGCGAGGGTGGTCCGGACGGGTTCGCCCACGAGCGCCGCGGCGGCGATTCCAGCCCGCCAGGCCAGCCGATAGGGAAGCGAGAGCGCGGGCGGCTCGACGAAGCAGTCGAGCCAGAGCGAGCCGCCGGGCGCGAGGAGCCGGCGGATGGCGTCCAGGACCGCCGCCGCCCGCGGCCGATCGAGGTAGTAGATGACACCCTCCCAGAGGAAGGCGCTCCGCCTCGACGGGTCGAAGCCGGCCGTGAGCAGCGGCTCCTCGAACGGCTGGCGCGACAGATCGATGGGCAGGTAGACGACGCCGGGGACCGGCGGCCGCATCCGCAGCTTGCGCGCCTGCGTCGCGGGAAAGTCGAGTTCGAAGACCCGGACTCCCCGAAGCGTCCCCGCGAGCCGCTCGGCCCGGCTGTCGTAGCCCGCGCCGAGCAGGACCAGCTGATCGAGGCCGCGGGAGGCGGCGCGAAGCAGCGCTTCGTCGATGAAGGCCGTCCGCGCCGGCACGAAGAGCTCCGGCCCGCCCCACTCGAGCAGCCGGTAGGCGAGCCGCCAGGCCGCCCGGGCGGCTCGCGGCGAGAGCGCGAGCGCCGTCGCCCGCGCGGCCGGACCGAGGTAGGCGAGGGCGATGGGGTCGTCGCAGATCCGGTCGGCCGGCGCTTCGGCCGTCGCGAGCGCCCGGGTGAGCGCCACCTGCTCGGCGGTCTGGCTCGGCCGCCCCTCCTTCACGGGACCAGCACGACCTTCCCGAACTGCTCGCGTCGGTCGAGCAGCGCCTGCGCCTCGATGGCCTTCTCGAGCGGCAGCGTCCGGTCGAGTACCGGCCGCAGGCGCCCTGCCTCGACGTGCCGGAGGACCTCGAGGAGCGCGCCCTTGCTCCCCATCGTCGAGCCGAGCACCGAGAGCTTTCGGAAGAAGAGGAAGCGCAGGTCGATCGCGGCGTCGTGACCCGTCGTCGCTCCGCAGGTGACGAGCCGACCGCCCGGCACGAGCGAGGCGAGGCTTCCCTTCCAGGTCTTCTGTCCGACGTGCTCGAAGACGACGTCGACGCCCGCTCCGCCGGTGAGCCGCTTCGCCGCCTTGGCGAAATCCTCCCGCTCGTAGTTCACCGTCTCGTCCGCGCCGAGCTCGCGGGCACGCCGCAGCTTCTCGTCGCTGCCGGCGGTCGCGATGACCCGGGCGCCGAGGAGCTTCGCGATCTGGACGGCGGCGACCCCGACGCCGCTGCCGGCCGCGTGGACGAGCACCGTCTCGCCGGCGCGGAGCGCGGCCCGTTCGACGAGCATGGTCCAGGCGGTGAGGAAGGTGAGCGGGAGGCAGGCCGCCTCCTCGAACGAGAGCCGCGCGGGCTTTGGGGCGAGGTTCTGCGGCGGCACGTCGAGGAGCTCGGCGTAGCCGCCGCGCGTCTGCTCGCCGAGGATCTCGTACTCGCGGCAGAACGGATCTCGCCCCGACAGGCAGGCCTGGCAACGGCCGCAGGAGAGGCCGGGGTTGACCACCACCTCGGCCCCCACCTTCACGCCGGTGACGTCCGAGCCGACCTCCTCGACGACCCCTGCGACGTCGCTGCCGAGGACGTGCGGCATCTCGAGGGTGAGCCCCGGCCAGCCTTCCCGCACCCAGAGGTCGAGGTGATTGAGGGCGACGGCGCGGACCCGCACCCTCACCAGGGACGGACGCAGGGGACCCAGCGGGAGGTCCCGCAGCGCGAGGACCTCCGGACCGCCGTGCCGCTCGATGACGACGGCTCTCATGGCTGCTCCTCCGGCGGGCGCTTCGCCCGATTCGCCGCCGGGATTCGCCCCCCGGCCGCGACCGGCTCGATCTAGCACATCCGCTAGGGTCCCCCGTCACAATCAGCGAAACGATCGAATGCCGAAACGTGCAGGCGGCGGGGCGGGCTAGCGGACCAGCGGGCGGCGGTAGTGCTCCCGCTCGAAGGCGAGCCGCCGGCCCAGCTCCTCTCGCATGAGCTCCTCCACCGGCGGCCGACCCGACGCCGCCAGCCGGTCGAGATCCCTCGAGGCGTCTTCCCAGCGGCCGAGGTCGATCTCCGCGGAGACCGACGTCCGCAGCGCCTGGGCGGCGACGTCCGGCGGGAGGGCGAGCGCGAGAGCCCGCGCCAGATCGGCGAGCCCGTCCGGACGGCGGCCCCGCTGGCAGCGCCGGAGGCCGAGCAGGTAGAAATTGCCCGCGACCAGCGGCTCCCGCTGCTGCGCCTCGAGCAGGCCGAGGAGCGAGAGGTCGGAGTCGGGGGCGTCGAAGTAGGCGCGCAGGGCCGCCTCCGAGGCAGGGTGGCCGACCGCGGCGAGCCGCAGCTCGATGGAGCGGACGGCGACGGGATCGGTCGCCCGCCCGAGGGCCCGCTGAAAACGCGCCGTGGCCGAGGCGGCCTCGCCGGCCTCCCAGGCGTCGTCGCCCGCGGCGACGTCGAGCTCGACGGCGACGACCGGATCGAGCTCCGGCAGCGCGCGGAGGCGCCGCTCGTCGGCGGCGGCCGCCTCTCGATGGCCGGCGCGCCGCTCGGTCCGCCAGAGCGCCGCGAGGATCGTCGGGTCGCCGGGGTCGATCTCGCGGCAGCGGCCGAGCAGCGACGCGGCGAGGGGCTCGTTTTGGGCGGCCTCGGCGGACCGGGCCTCGCCCCGGAGCGCGGCGAGCTCGCGGGCGCACGGGCGGCCGAAGAGGGCCGGGCGGCGGAAGCGGTCGCGCGCCGCGCCGCGCGCCCGCGCCTCGAGCGGCACCGTGTCGAGAAAGCGCTCCCAGTCGGCGGCGAGGGCGTCGAGCGACCTCCCGTACGCGCCCTGGAAGTCGCCCGATCGGTAGAGGCGGGCGAGCCGCTCCCGGCCGTGGCGGTCGAGGAGAAAGCGGAGGAAGGAGCCGGCGATCGTGTAGGCGCGCTCCTGCGCCTGCATCGCGAAGCCGAGCGGTCCGACGAGGTCGCGGACGTTCGGTGCGAGGCCGGCCTCGCGCATGGCGCGGCTCCACTGGTGGACGGTCAGCTCGTCCGCCGGCCAGTCCACGGCGACCGCGAGCCCCTCGACGATGCCGGGCTGCACGCCGAGGCCGCCGAGGGTGGCGCAGACGTCGAAGGGTGCTCGGCCCCACGCGGCGGCGACCGCGTGGACGAGCTCATGGCGAAGCACCCGGTCCAGCTCTCCGAGCTGGGTGTGGATCTGGCCGAGCCACGGCTTCGTGAAGTGGGTCTGCGACGCGCCCGTCAGCCGGCCCTTCTCCGAGGCGCTCCGGTAGACGAAGACGTCGATGGGCCGCGGCGCTTCGGTGCCGAGCGCCCGCTCGACCTCGTCGAGGTCGAGCGCGGCCGTCCGTTCGAGCCTCTCCTCGTCCTCGGCTCGCAGCTCCCGGGGGAAGTGCAGGACGAGGCCGGGCAGCTCCTTCCGCCCGCCGAGCGCGCGATCGATGTCCTCGACCGAGCTGGTGGCGCCGAAGCGATGCTCGGCCGCGACGCCGGCCACGAACGCGGCGCCGAGCGAGATCGAGAGCGCGAGCTCGCGAAGCGGGCGCCTCGTCGAGAGGGCGGCGAGGAGCGCGAGCGTCGCGCCCGTCGCCGCGAGCGTGAGCCCCCGGTAGATCCAGAGCGCGTCCGGAAGCGCCAGCGCCTCGTCGTAGAGCGGCCCGGGGAACCAGCCGAAGATCGGGTTGAAGGCGAAGACCTGGGGCCCGAGGAAGATGGGGGCGGCCGTGGCGACGAGCGTCCCGAGCGCGAGCGTGGCGTAGGCGAGTCCGGCCAGCCACGTCCGCTCGAAGAGGCGTCCGGCGAGCGCCCCCAGGGCCGGCGCCAGGAAGGCGGTGGGGAGCGGGAGGAGGAGGACGAACGGCAGGCCGCGCCAGGGGTCGCAGCGGCCCCGCGCGAGGGCCACCACGAGGACGAACGCCACCGCGGCCAGAGCCCCGAGCGCGAGCGCGACTCCCGTCCGGAGCGCCGCTCGGGCGGGGCGCTGCCGCCCGGGGGGCCGGCGCGTCGCCGCGAGGCCGGCCGCGCCGCCGAAGAGCCCGAGGACGAGGGTGAGCGACTGGGACAGCTCGTAGCCCGGAACGCCGAGCAGCGGCACGAGCGGGGCCGCGAGCGCCAGGAGCCCGATCGCTCCCAACGCGAGCCCGAGGCTCGATCGGAGCGGAACTCGGAATCTGATCGAGTTGGTGCTATCCTCGATCATCGTCCAACCCGGGGGGGCGGCGAGGGGACCAGATGATCGCGAAGTCGACATACGAAGGGCAGGAAAAGCGGGCCTCCCCTCGGGCGCCCATCGAGCTTCGGGTCGACTACAAGCGGCTGAACAGCTTCTTCGCCGACTACACCCGCAACATCGGCCGCGGCGGGACGTTCATCGCGACCCAGAAGCCGCTGCCCCTCGGCACCGTCTTCGAGTTTCACATCACGATCCCGAAGCTGCAGAGCCCAATCGAGCTTCGCGGCGAGGTGAGCTGGGTTCGGGGCGACGGACCGGAGGCCGGAATGGGCATCCGCTTCGTCTTCGAGGACGAGGCGCGGCGCCGGGCGTTCGAGGCGACGGTCGAGCAGCTGATGGTCGAGAGCCTCGGGCCGGTCCTCTCGAAGAAGATCCTCGGCCGCTAGCCGAAGGCGAGGCCCGTCCCGGCGGGAGGCGTCGGGATCGCTCACCGGACGCCTGGCACCTCGTCGAAGGCGACGCGGTCCCCCCTGCGCCAGCCACGGGCAAAGGCGGTCCCGCCCGCCACCTCGAGCACGTAACGGGACGGAGCGCCCACGGTGCGCGGCGTCAGCGTCCGCGGCTCGGCGTTCTCGACGATGCCGACGATCCGGTGGTCCTCGCCGATGAAGACCATGTCGAGCGGGACGAGGGTGTTCTTCATCCAGAAGCGCTGCTCGGAGCTCTCCGGGAAGACGAAGAGCATGCCCTCGTCGGCCCCGAGCGAGCGGCGGAACATGAGGCCGCGCTCGCGCTCGGCCCCGTCGCGGGCGATCTCGGCCTGGACGACGCTCGCTCCGCTGGACGACTGGATCACGACCTGCAAGCGCGCCGCCTCTTTCGGCGCGCTCGGAGCAGCGGCCGGTCGGGTCGGCGGCGAGGAGAGCGCCGTCCGCTCGCAGGCGAGCAGCGCGAAGACGAGCCAGGCGGCGCGCACCCCGGCGTCGTATCCCCGTCTGGCTCGCACGTCAACCGGGACGGCTCACGGCTTCCGGGCCACCGCCCTTTCCTGATAGGCTGCCCCGCGATGGCGGCTTCGGCGGCGGATCTCGTGACGGCGCTGCCCCTCCCCCTCAGGGAGGTCTTGGCGGAGATCCGCGACGAGGGCTTCCGCGACCGGCTCGAGAGGGTCTTCAGCGCCTCCGCGCAGGTCATCGGCAAGCTGCGGAGCTTCGATCTCATCCGCTTCGAGAGCGAGACCGCCGATACGGGCATGGACCTGGGGCTCCTCGAGCAGGTGGCGCCCGTGCTGATGGAGACGGTCGGCCAGATCAACGGCGTGGTCGAGGCCATCGACGGCAGCTTCGCCTCTGGCTGGACGCCTTCGGGCTCCCCGGGGGAGGCCCAAAAGGCCGGACGGACCATCGAGATCCTCCGGGAGCGGAGCCAGGCGCTCCGCGCGGACGTCCTCAGGCTCGGCTCGCAGCTTCGGACGCCCCAGATGGCCGGGGACCGCTGGAATCTCCTCGACAGCCTGCAGGGCGCGCGGGGCAAGCTGCGGGCCGGCATCGGCGAGATGATCGTCGACGCGATGAACGTGTTCGCGGACGTCTCGCGCTCCGACGTCGTGCCCGAGTTCGACGTCGACATCGAGCACGCGCTTCTCTTGCGGCGCACGCTCGCGAAGCTCCTCGTGGCGCTCCGGGCCCACCACGAGCGGATCCTCGCCGCGCCGGAGGGCGAGGTGGCGGTCCTGATCGATCGGCTCTGCGAGGTGTTCACGAAGCTCACGAAGACGCAGGCCTGGTTCGAGCTGCGCGCCCCCGACAAGCGGGAGTTCATCCGTTTCCGGGAGGCGCTCGCGGAGCTGCTCATCGCCGGCGCCCCGCGGCGGGACGCGGCGGCCGCCGTCGAAGGCTTCCTGCGCTTCATCGAGCTTCTGACCCCCACGGTCAGCCAGCGGGAGGCGCTCAAGAGTCACGACCGGGCCTGCCTCGCCGAGCTGACCGCGCAGCTCGAGCGGGCGGAGGCGCAGCTTCCGGCCTCGGTCGAGGCCGCCGCGAAGGGGGTCGGCCAGGCGGCCGAGACCTGCGAGCGGCTCTACGGTCGCGACGAGGAGCTCGATCGGTTCGTCGCGGGGCTCAAGAAGAACGGGCCGCCACCGGCGGAGTGCATCGAGTCGCTTCGCGGGCACGCCCTGCGGCTGCTCGTGCTGGTCTAGCCCGGGGGGGGGGGCGCCCCGCCGCGCGCTCGGGGCGACCTACGGCGTTGTGGGCGTCGTGCAGTACTCGGCGTTCGGGCCGCCGAGGTACTCGTTCAGCAAGGCCTGCCCCCCGTCCTGCTGCTCGATCGTCTGGATCATCGACGGGTCCAGGGTGATCGTGCGGCAGACGTAGCCGGAGCTCGCGCCGCCGCAATCCTCGGAGGGGCTGTTCGGGCTCGACGGGTTCGACGGCGTGCAGATGTTGCTGCAGAGGCCGTAGCCCGCGTCGAGCGGGGAGGCGGCCGGGCGCAGGCAGACGAGGTTCTGGCACTGCGGCGAGCCCTGGTAGAGAAAGTCGTCGCTCTGCGACTGCGCCGAGAGCCAGACCCCTCCGTCCCTCTGGCGCAAGAGGCAAGGCTGCCCGATGTCCGAGGGCGGGCTGCAGGCGGCGGCGAGGGCGAAGAAGAGGACGAGTCCGAGGCGGATCGACCCGCGAAGAGGCGTCCCGGACCGCGCGTCGAGCGGACTCTCCATGGTCGTCTTTTAGCACTCTTCGCGGCCGGCTGGCTACGCGGTCGGAAGGGTGAACGAGAAGGTGGCGCCGGCGCCGGGGGTCGACTCCACCGAGGGCTCGTCCCCGTGGAGCTCGGCGATCCGGCGGACGAGCGAGAGCCCGAGCCCGGCGCCCCCGTCGCCGTCGCCCTCGCGCGAGCGGGAGACGTCCGGCCGGTAGAACGGCTCGAAGATCCGCGGCAGCTCCTCCGGCGGCAGCCCGGGCCCCGCGTCGCGCACGAACAGCCGCACCCGATTCCCCTCGCGAAGCGCACCGACGGCGACGCTGGTTCCCGGCGGCGTGTGCTTTCGGGCGTTGTCGAGCAGGTTCTGGAGCGCGTGGGCGCACAGCTCGCGGTCGGCGTCGACCTCGGGCAGATCGGGGGCGACCTCCCGGCGGAGCCGCGAGGGCTCGAACCCTCCCGCGACCAGCCGATCCGCCGCGCCGAAGACGAGCTCCTCGGGCGGGAAGGTCGTGCGCCGCACCGAATCGGGCCGCAGCTCGAGGCGCGAGGCGGCGAGGCAGTCGTCGACGAGGTGCGCGAGCTCCGCGGCGTCGCGCGCGATCTCGTCGAGCGGCCCCGAGGAGGCCCCTCGCTCTCTCGCCAGCTCGAGCGCCACCTGGATTCGGGCGAGCGGGCTGCGCAGCTCGTGGCTCACGTTCGCGAGCAGCTCGCGCTGGGTGTGGATCATCGCCGAGAGCCGCTCGGCCATCTCGTTCATCGCCGCGGCCAGCTTGCCGATCTCGTCCTCGCCCCGGACGGGCGCCCGGTGGCCGAACTCGCCGCGGCCGAAGCGCCGGGCCGACTCGGTGAGCCGCTCGAGCGGTCGCGTGACGTTGCGGGTGGCGGGCACCATCAGCGCGGCGACGAGCAAGAGCACGAGCGCGAACATCCCGGCCAGCCGCCAGCCGCTGCGCGGCTCGTCTCGGTGGGACAGCGCCCCCTCGAGGTAGCCGGCGATGGCTCCGCCGCGGCGGATCGGGACCAGCACGAAGTGGCCGCGCGTCCCGGCGAAGCCGCTCGCGAAGCCGCGCTCGCGGGCGCGGCCGAGCTGCTCGGGGCCCGGGGCGGGGAGGGCGGGCCCCGCCTGGGCGAGAAGCTGGCCCGAAGGATCGTAGACCGCGAGCCGACCGTCGAAGCCATGGGCGAGCCCGTCGAGATCCCCGGCGAGCTTGCGAGGGTCGCCGAGGTCTGGGGAGAGCCGATCGGCGAGGATCGCGCCGAGGCTCTCGCCCACGCGGGCGAAGCGCTCGGCGAAGTGGTGGGGGCGGAACGTCCAGACGAGCGCGAAGCAGAGCGAGATCGACGCGACCACGACGAAGAGGGCGTGGAGGTAGAGCTGCTGGTAGAGCGTCGGGGGCCTCCGCCGGCCGTCGTGCCCGAGCACGTCAGCCCCCCTCGGCGGCGAGCAGGTAGCCGACGCCGCGAACGGTCTTGATGAGCCGCGGCTCCTTCGGGTCGCGCTCGAGCTTCTGGCGCAGCCTCGAGACGTGGACGTCGATGCTCCGGTCGAAGCTCTCGAACTCCGCCCCCTTGAGCCGGTCGAGGATCCGGTCGCGCGACATCACCCGGCCCGCCTCGAGCATCAGCAGCCGCAGGAGCTCGAACTCGTAGGTCGTCACCCGGACTGGCTCGCCGCGGAGCGTCACCTCTCGCGTCCGGGGATCGAGGACGAGCTCGCCCCGCCGCACGGGCTCTCCGGGCTCCTGGGACGGCTGGCTGCGCCTCATCAGGGCGCGCAGTCGCGCGAGGAGCTCGCGCGGGCTGAAGGGCTTCGGAAGGTAGTCGTCGGCGCCGAGCTCGAGCCCGACGACACGGTCGGTCTCTTCGCCCCGGGCGGTCAGCATGATCACCGGGACGCGGCTGCCGTCGGCGCGCAGCTTCCTGCAGACGGAGAGGCCGTCGAGGCCAGGCAGCATGAGGTCGAGCAGGATCGCATCGAACCCCAGGGGGCCTTCCGCGAGCGTCAGCCCGCGCCGGCCGTCGCTCGCGTGGGTGACCTCGAAGCCTTGTCCGCCCAGGTACTCCGTCAGCAGCCGGGCGAGCTTCTGGTCGTCGTCGATGAGCAAGAGCCGCGAAGTCATGTCAGCAGTCTAACCCGGGAGACGGGAAGGGCCCCCCCCGAGACAGACCCTTCCCGTCGGCCCCGCCTACTTCTGGTCGCAGCGCCCCGTCTCTTCCTTGATCAGGTCGGCGAGCTTCTGGCGCTGCTTCGGCGTCAGGATGGCGTGCACGTCCTGCACGGCCTGCCGCAGATCCTGGTGGAGCTTCTCCATGGCCTGCTTCTGGGGCTCCGACGCCTGGTCGATCGCCTGCATGTCCAGCCGCTCGTTCGGGAGCTGCAGGACGAGCTGATCGACGAGACCGCGGTGGCTCTCGCGCATCGCCTTCATGTCGCCGAGGAGCCGCTCCTCGACGGTGGCGACCTGCTGCCGCTGGGTCGGGTTCGCGTCGAGCTTGTCGAGCAGCTCCTCGACGCGGGCGTCGACCATGCGCCGGAAGAACTTCTGGCCGTGGCAATGGCCGTGGAATCCGAAACCGGCGAGGCCGACGACCGCCCCGGCGAGGGCGAGCCCGACGGCGGCGATCCGGACGGTTCGGTGAAGGGTGGACTTCGTCTGCATGGCTGCTCCTTGTTCGGGGCGGGAGACTGGCCCGCGTCACGTCCATGAGAATGCGTGGCGCGCGTTTCCGGCGCATCTCCCGCTCGTAAAGCAACGTAAAAAAAGGGCCCCGACCGTTCGGTCGAGGCCCTTTCGGGAGACGGGAGGCTCGCGCTGCGCGCTAGCCGTTGCGGCGGTGCATCGCCTTCGCGGCCACGGGCTTCTGCGCGCCCTTGAGCTCGTCGTCGATGATCGCCTTGAACTGGTCGACCGGCTGCGCGCCCACGAGCTGGCGGCCGTCGATGAAGAAGTTCGGCGTGCCGTTCGCGCCGAGCGCCGCCCCTTCCTTCATGTCGGCCTGGATCTCGTCGGCGATCTTCTGCGAGGCCATGTCCGCCTTGAACTTGTCCATGTTCAGGCCGAGCTGCTGGGCCCACTTCTCGTAGCTCGCCTCACCGAGATCGCGCTGGTTCTGGAAGAGCAGATCGTGCATCTCCCAGAACTTGCCCTGCTCTTTCGCCGCCATCGCGGCCTTGGCGGCCGGCATGGCGTTCGGGTGGAACGGGAGCGGCTGGTTCTTCCAGACCACCTTCACCTTGCCGGGGTAGTCCTGCTCGATCTGCTTGATCGTCGGCTCGACGCGGCTGCAGAACGGGCACTGGAAGTCCGACCACTCGACGATCGTGACCGGCGCGCGGGACGAGCCCAGGACGGGCGCGTCGCCGACGGAGACGGTCTTGCGCTCGGCGGGCGAGGGCGGGCCCCCGGCGGCGGGCGCCTGGGGCTGGGCCTTCAGGTTCTCCTCGAGCTCGGTCTCGTAGAGCTTCGCCGGCTGGACGCCCTTCTTCAGCAGGGCGTCCGCCTTCTTGATCTCCTCGTCGATGATCGACTTGAACTGCTCGAACGGCTGCGCGCCCACGAGCTGGCGCCCGTCGATGAAGAAGTTGGGCGTGCCCGAGGCGCCGACGCTCTGCGCGTACTTGTTGTCGGCGTCGATCTTGTCCTTGAAGCGGTTCGCGGCGACGTCGGCCTTGAACTTGCCCATGTTCAGCCCGAGCTGCTCGGCCCACTTCTCGTAGTTCGCGGGCGAGAGATCGCGCTGGCCCTGGAAGAGCAGGTCGTGCATCTGCCAGAACTTGCCCTGCGCCCCGGCGGCCTCCGCGGCCTCCGCGGCCGGCATGGCGTTCGGGTGGAAGGGGAGCGGCTCGTGCCGCCAGACGAGGCGGACGTCCTTGCCGTAGGTCTGCTCGATCTGCTTGAGGGTCGGTTCGACGCGGCCGCAGAACGGGCACTGGAAGTCGGAGAACTCGACGATGGTGACCTTCGCGTCCTTCGCGCCCTTCACCCAGCCGTCGCCCACCTCGACCTTGCGGACCTGCGAGGCCGGCCGGGCGTCGTTCTTCGCCTGCTGGGCCGGCGGCGGCGAGGTGCGGGCGTTCTTCATGATCTCGGCGTAGAGCTGGTCGGGCCTGACGCCGTGCGAGACCAGGTCGGTCGCGTGCTGGATCTCGGCGTCGACGACCTTCTCGAACGCCTCGAGCGGCTGGGCGCCGACGAGCTTCTTGCCGTTGATGAAGAAGGCGGGCGTCCCCGAGGCGCCGAGCGCGCTGCCCTCGCGCATGTCGGCCTGGATCTCGGCGTCGACGGCGGGCGAGGCCATGTCGGCCTTCCACTTCGCCATGTCGACGCCCGAGGCCTGGGCCCACTTCTCGTAGTTCGCGGGCGACAGCTCGCGCTGGTTCTCGAAGAGCAGGTCGTGCATCTTCCAGAACTTGTCGTTGCCCTGCGCGTAGGCCGCCATCGCGGCCTTGGCGGCCGGCATGGCGTTCGGGTGGAACGGCAGCGGCTGGTTCCGCCAGACGATCCGGAGCTGGTCGCCGTACTTGTCCACGAGCTGCTTGAGCGTGGGCTCGACGCGGCCGCAGAACGGGCACTGGAAGTCGGACCACTCGACGATGGTCACCTTGGCGTCGGCCGGGCCGCGCGCCGGGGAGTGGCCCACGTTCGCGCGGTAGACGACGTTGCTGTCGTCGGCCGGGGGAGCGTTGCCGCCCTTGCTCGGGCCGCCGAAGGCCGCCTCGATCTCCATCGCCGACTTGCCCTGGCGAGCCAGGGCGATGGCCTGGTCGATCAGCTTGGGCGAGGTCGTGCAGGTGGGGTCGTTCTTGCGGCACTTGGCGATGGTGTCGTTGCTGCAGCCGCAGGTGCAGGGCTTCTCGTTGATGGCCTTGAGGACGCTGTACTTCTGCTGGTCGCTCAGCCCCGTGAGAAGGCCGGAGGGGAGGTCCGCCTCCTTGAGGTAGCCCGAGGGCAGGTCGTTCGGGCTCTTCCCGCGGTCGCCGCCCGCCATGGCCACGCTGCCGTTCGTGCTCGCCCCGGGCCGATTGACCGCCTGGCCCACGACGAACCCGATGGCGGCGCCGACGATCAGGGCGACGATCCAGTTCGCGTTTTTCACCGGTTCTCCTTTCGATGCTTCACAAGTGAGTGGGTCCCCCGTCGAACGTTCTGCTCGCTCAGAGGGCTCCGGGGCGCCTTCCGCGTCCCGGCCGCGTCCTTCGGAGCCTCGGAGAGGAGCCGTTGCAAGACGCGCAGCGGGCTAGGCTTTTAGCAAAGCGTGCCGAGGGTTGCAACCCGATGGGCTCGCTTTGGGGAGGACGGATGCTTACCCTCCTGGCGAAGCCGTCGGATGGCGGCCGATCTGGGAGAGCCACGAGCATGCGCGAGCCGATCGACGGCGAGATCGTTCGTACTTTGTCCAACTCGAGCCGCGTCGACCTCATCGAGGAGGCCGAGCTGGTGCGCCTCTCGGGCGAGTTCGACGCGACGAGCGCCCGGCAGCTCGGCTGCTCCCTCTCGGAGCGGGCGCCCGGCTCCGAGGTCCACCTCGACTTCAGCCGGGTCAGCGGCTTCTCCGACCGGGGGGTCGCGGCCCTCGCCGCCATCCTGGCCGGGCTGCACCGGGGCCCGCAGGTGGTCTTCCACGGCCTGAGGCAGCACCAGATCCGGCTCTTCCGCTACTTTGGGCTCGACGTCGAGCGGCCCATCGTGCCGCAGGATCTCGGCCGGACCGTCCTGCTCCAGTAGCCTCCTCGCGCCTCCGGCGAACGGCGGCCCCCCCTCTCTTGCCTTCGGGCGCGGGCCGGGAGTATGCCGAAAAGTCATGAAGACCTGCCGCTCGCTCCCCTTTGCCCTCCTCTGCCTGTCGATCGGCTGCGGCGGGACCCTCGTGACCACCGGATCGACCGACGGCGGCGGCGAGGGCGGAAGCGGCGACGGGGGCACGGGGGGCGGCGGTACCACGAGCGGCGGTACCACCAGCGGTGGCGGAGACGACGGCGGCGTCCACCTCGGCCCCGCCGTCGACGGCGGCTGCTCCCCCGAGGCGCCGCTCTCGGGGCTGCCGGCCCACGTCATCGACGGCGGCCAGCTCGCCTCGCTCGACTTCGGGGTGGTCGGCGACACGCGGCCCGTCATCTATGACGACACCCCGAACTACCCGACCCAGGTCATCACGACGATCTTCCAGGACCTCGACGCGCTCTCGCCGCCCGTCGCCTTCGTCGCCGCCACGGGCGACTACATGTTCGCCGACCCGCTCCTCGGGTTGGAGCAGACGCCCCAGGCGAAGCTCTTCGTCGGCGCCGCGAAGAAGTTCACCGTCGGCCAGGTCTACACGGCCATGGGCAATCACGAGTGCGACTGGGCCACGAGCAACGACAACTGCACCGGCAACGACTCGAACCCGAACTACCAGTCGTTCCTCCACGACATCCTGGGCGGCCTCGGGCTGCCGAACGCCACCCCCTACTTCGCCGTCACCTACTCGTCGTCCGACTGCACCCGGCCCTGGACCGCGAAGATGATCTACATGGCGGCGAACTCGTGGGACGGCAGCCAGAACAGCTGGCTCACCCAGATCCTCGCCGTGCCCACGACCTACACCTTCCTCTTCCGCCACGAGCCGTCGAGCGACTCGGGCGGCGCCCCCGGCGTCGCCCCCTCGGACTCGCTCCTGCAGACCTACCCGTTCACCTTGAAGCTCACCGGCCACTCCCACAGCTACAGCTACGATCCCAAGAACCGCGAGGTCGTGAACGGCCTCGCCGGCGCGCCGCTCAACGCGGGCTACTCGGGCACCTTCGGCTACGTCGTCTGCCGGCAGCGCAGCGACGGCGCCGTCCAGTGCTCGCTCTACGACTACGAGAGCAACGCCCTCTCCAGTCAGCCGAGCGCCACGATCGCCGTGAGCCCCGACGGCTCGGCCGTGCAGCCGCAGTAGCGCCCCTCGGGCCCGAGCCAGCACGGCTTCGCGGCCATTTGCCCGCCTCTGCCTGACTCTGCCTCACCTCCCGTTCCTGTGCGTCGGCCCGTGGTTTCGCTCCCCGCTTCCCCCGGTCGGTCGCCCTTCGCAGTTGCGCTTCGCTTCGCTCCACGAGAGGGCTTCCACCCCCAAGCTGAGGCAGCGCTTATGCTGGGCGCCCCGCAAAGAAGCCCCGGGGATCTCTTCGATCCCCGGGGCTCCCGCCGTCCTCGGCCGCGGTCGCCGTCGCGAGAGAGGCCGCTCTCGCACGGCCCCGGGAGGAGACGGCCCCGGGGTGCCGGCTTTCACGCCTCGCCTACTTCTGCGAGGGCGTGCTGGACGAAGCGCCGGTGTCGCCACCGGCGGCGGGGGCCGTGGGGCCCACGATCGTGGCGCCGGACGGCGCGACCGCCGTCTGGACCACGACCTGACCGGTGAACTTCTTCAGCGCCAACTGGCGCTTGCCACCGGTCCCGCGCTGCTCGCGCGTCAGCTTCGCCTTCTCCTGCCGAGCGAGCTTCTGCTCGGTCGTGAGCTGGCGACGCTTCGGCGCGATCCCGAAGGACTCGAGGACAGGGTTGCCCTTGCCGAAGAGCCCGACGAGAACCGCCTTGAGGTTCACCACGAACTGGTGAGCCCCAGGCAGCGCCGCCTGGAGGGCCAGCCGCTTCTGCTTCAGCGCCTGGGCGCCGGTGTCGACCTCCTCGAAGAGCGCGAGGATCCCGTTCAGGAAGTCCTCGAGGCCCTGCTTGGTGATCGACTGACCGGCCACCACGAAGGTGGGGGCACCGGGAATCTTCTTCCCGATGGCGTCCACCAGCGTCGTGACCTCGCCGCGGAAGTCGTACTTCGGCACGACGGTCGCCGGGATCGCTCCCGACGGCGGCG